>MWCD01000001.1 GCA_002069885.1 bacterium ADurb.Bin236
GCCCGCCCGCCATGACCACGGAATAGATGTCTCGCATGTTCCGTTCCGTCCTTTTAGAAACGCGCGCCGCTTATGGCCGGCCCAGCGACGCCTATCGCCGCCGCCTCGGAGTTAAGCCCTTCGTGCGCAACTCTCATTATATCATCGGGAGTGATTTTATCTATAATCGACGCGTAATTATCAATCGTGTCAAATGGCTTGCCGTGATATTCCAAGTCGGCTATTAACCGCGCGGCCTTGTCATTGGTTTCAATTGCGAGAGGAAGCTGGCCCGCCGCGTGGCTTTTTGCGTCTTCGAGTTCGATTTCTGACACAGGCTCAGTCTGGATTCGTTTTATCTCCAGAGCGGCAAGCTCGACGGCTCTTTCCAATTTGTCCGGCGCGACGCCGCCCGTTATCTGGAAAGTCGAGCCGTAAGCGCGAGGAGCGTCGTAGCCGTACACGTAATAGACAAGCCCTTCCTTTTCGCGGATGGACTGATAGAGGCGGGATGTCAGGTCGCCGCCCGCGAGGATGTTCGTCATGAGTTGATACGCCGGATAGTCCGGATGGGAGGGGACCATAGTGGGAAACCCCATAAAGAAGACATTCTGGACTTTTTCGGGCATTTCGGAGAGTTTGCGGTTCGGCGAAGCTAAAGGGGCCGGAGCGGGGGCGCGCCAGATAGGCGAGACGGGAGCGGTCCATGAACCGAACTTCTCCATGGCGAGAGCTTCGATTTCTTCAATCGTCACGTCGCCTGAAACGACCAGCATCGCGGCGTCCGGCCTGTACGCGGCGGAGTGGAACGACCTGATGTCGTCGATGGAAGCGGCGGCAAGACCGTCCGGCGAACCTTCCGGGGGATTGCCGTACGGATGCCCGGCAAACAGAATTTCATTGAAAGCTCTCCACGCTCTGTCTCTTGTGCTGTTGTCAGCCGCTTCCGCTTCGGATATTGCGACGGCGCGCTCGATTTCAACGCCGTCGGACGGAAACGCGGGGGAAATCATCATGTCAGCTAGAAGCGACATGCCCGTGTCGAGGTCGGCCTTGAGGAATTTGCCTACGGCTACGGCTGTTTCGACGCCAGCCATGATTTCGAGTTCGGCTCCTGTGAATTCGAACGCGGAGGTTATCTCCTCGTATGTGCGGGAAGAGGTTCCTCTTCTGAGGCTTCGCGCTGTCAGTTTTGCCAAGCCGCTCTTTCCGGGAATGTCTCCGACGGAGCCGGCGCCTTTGACGACCATTCGGATGTGCGCGGTCGGAAACGCCGGGTTCTCTCTGGCGATGATTGTCATTCCGTTCGGAAGCGTCCGTTTTTTTATTGACGAAGAGAAATTGACGCGGCCGGACACGATAGAGCTTTGCGCGGGTTCGGCCTTTATCTCAGGAGCGTTTCCGCCGCCGTAAGCGAACACATCCGTCCTGCCGGGGCTTGAGCCTCGAACAGGGCGTTTCGATGTTTCGACGGAGCCGGAGTTCTCTTTAATAGGAAGAAGAACGCCAGTGGTCCGCGACGATTTGACGAAATATTTGCGAACGGCGCTCAAAACGTCTTCCGCGCTCACTTTGTTGATTCTTGCCATATATGCGTCTAGGTTCGCGAAATCGCCGGATGCAACCTCGAACCAGCCGAGTTTCCTTCCGTACATGGGGATGCTTTCGTTGGAGAATATTTCATCTGCGGCGAATCTGTTTTTCGCCTTTTGCAACTCGTATTCGGAAATGGGATTGGAACTGATGTCGGAGATGATTTTTTCAAGTTCGGATTCGATGACTGCTGTGTCGGTTCCGGGCTGAGCCTCGATCTCGATGTAGAAAAGATAGGGGTCGGTGTAAGTGGCGTGAACGGCATCGGCGGAACTGGCGAGACCGGTTTCCACGAAAGCGCGGTAGAGGCGGGATTGTCTGCCGCTGCCGAGAGCCGCCGCCGCGACTTCGAGAGCCGGGCTGTCATCGCCGGTTATGGACGGAGCGTTGTACGCCCATACGACGTAAGCGAGATTTGTTTTATCGCTTTCGACCACGACGCGTTTGTCCGCGTTTCTGGCCGGTTCGACCCTGACAGCGCGAGGCGCTCGTTCGACGCGCGGTATGGAGCCGAACTCGTCCCTGATTTTCTTCAGCATCGCCTCTGTGTCGAAGTCGCCGACGGCCACGACCACCGCGTTGTCAGGCGCGTACATTGCGCGGTAATAATCTCTTATCTTATTGATGTCGTATGCTTTTATGTCGGCCATCCAGCCGATGACGGGGTTGCGATAGGGATGATTCTTAAAAGCCGCCGAGTCGATTTCTTCCCAGAACAGCCCTGTGGCGCTGTCCTCGTACCTCATCTTGCGCTCTTCGACGACGACATCCCGCTCGGTCGCGAAGTCCACCTCGCGCAGGAAAAGCCCGCGCATCCTGTCCGCCTCTATTTCGATAGCGGCCTCATAGCTTTCGGAGGGCATTGTCGAATAATAAACGGTGTAATCGGAGCTTGTGCCCGCGTTGGCGCTGCCGCCCAGCCTGCGGATTAAGGCGTCCGCGTCTCCCGGTTGCGGGAATTTCTCGGAGCCTTTGAACGCCATGTGCTCAAGCATGTGAGATATGCCAGTTTGGCCTTCCGGCTCGTTTCTGGCTCCAACTTTTTGCCAGACGGCGAAATCGACTATCGGAGCGGTCCTGATTTCTTTCGTTATGACAGTCAGGCCGTTGTCAAAAACGACGCGACGCGCGTCCGACGCCTCTGCCGCGGCGGAGACGCTTGCGAGCAGAAGCAGCGCGGGGATTAACGCGAAAACCTTTCTTATCGCCCGCGCTGCGCTTGGGCTTGTCGCATTTTTTTTGAGGAACATTGTTTGATAATGCATTATTGCCCTCCGATATGTCGATAGCGTTCTTGACTCGCCGTTTGCGCGCTATCTTTTATTGACAACAAATGTCTCGATCAACAGGAACCCGGCGGACAGGAACAGCAAAGGAAACCAGAGAGCGGCGCCTTTGTCTGAGAATATGTCGCCGGGGAAGTTCGACCCTGAAAAACTTGAAGCGTGCAAAGATTTTGCCTTCCAGCTTTTGTATGTTTTTAACAAATCATCAAGAGGCAGTGGGCGAGAGGCTTTGTAAAAATCGTCCGGATTGATTACGAACACGGCGAGGGCGAGGTCGTCATCAGGATGGAGCGCCTTATAGGAGCCGGGAGGGAGAGGAGCGCCGCTCTCAGGAGAGTATATGCCGCCGCCTCGCTCTATTTCTGTGAATGTGAATTTGCCGCCGGATTCCAAATTCAAGACGGTAAGTTCGGACGCGCCCGCGGCATCCGCTCTAATTCTCGCGCGACGTCCATAGATAAACTCATATTCGGAGGCCTGCGAAGAGTCGGTAAGATGTTTTGCGGCAAGGAGAAGAATGGGAACGAACGCCGTTTTTAGAGGAAAGTTAGTCGAAGCCGGGGAGAGGTCTGTGGCAAAAAACACCGCGCCACCGCCGCCTTGCGCGGCTCTTTCGACGATAAGCGGAGAACCGTCTGAAAAGGCCGCCGGAGAGGACGTTTCAGGATTGACCGCATCGACGGCGCAATGAGGATTGAAGCGGGTCTCTCTGAAAGCTGCGAAGACGTTTCCGGACAGCGCGGAGAAAATGGGATGAGCGGAATCGACATCGCCGACAGTGAGAAAAGCGTTTTCGGAGCCGGAAGCGCCCGCTCGTTCGGAGATTGAAATCGAATTTGAGAATAAAGCGCGAGCCACAGCTTGGTTGGCTGAGATTGATTTAGAAGACGTCAAGATAGCGCCGCCGCCTGAGGAAACGAAGTCCGCCAAAGCCGCGAGGCCTTTAGGATTCAAGCCGGAGGGGTCGAAAACGATGACGGCGTCGAAGTCGGACAGAGCGCGGGCGTCGACTCCATCCGGGGAGAGCGTGGAAAGTTCGATAGAGCGCGCTCCGCCTCCCGCTCCTGTGGCCGCGCGAAGACCGCGAAAAAGATAGAATGCCCCGCTTTCAGGGTCCCTCATCGATTCTTTTGAAGCGACCAGAGCGAGCTTCATTTTTTCGCGGGCTGAGATTATGAACCTTTTAGAAATGTCGTCCGGAAGCCCGTCGCCTCGCGCCGCGATTCTGCCGGCGGCGTGTCCTGACTCGCCGAGAGTGACGGAGAAGCAACCAGCGGCGTCGCCGTCTTCGTCCATGAGAACGGATTGCTCGCCTCTTTTATCCGCGTCTATGAACATCTCGACGTTCAGGGCCGCGCCGGCCTGGGCGTCGCCTTTCAAGCGGTAACAGATTTCCATTTCCTCGCCGGGAGAGGGATAGAGAGGAGTTTCGATTTCGGCTATAGAAAGGTCGTTAACCTTCAGTCCCTGCGATAAATTGACAAAAATGATGTCAGGGTCGCTTTTTGCGGGATCAAGCGGCGGAGCGATAAAAACGTTTCTCCGCAAATCGGAGAGAACGACTATTTTTTTTTCTACAGAGCGAACATCTCTCATGGAGCGGACGGCTCGGTTGATAATAAGCCCCAAGTCAGGAGAGCAATAAGATGTCGACGATTTTCGTATCGAGTCGGAAAGGGCGGCTGGATCGCGGGGCAGGGGGCCGGACGGGGTTTCGCAGGCAAGTTCGAGGCTGACATCGTCTTCGCGGGACGAGACAGCGACAATCTTTTCAGCGGCCGCCTTGGCAAGCTCGAAGAGGGAGACGCCGTTGTGCTTTGCGTTCATGCCCGGAGAGTTGTCGAGAATTACATGGACGGTCGTAGAGGAAGCCGCGCCGGGGAGCGGGAGCGATAAGCCCCTGATGACGGGTTGAGAGGCGGCGGCGACGATAGAGGCGAGCGCGGCCATCCTCAACAGCATCACGAGCCATTGGCGAGGGGTGAGGGTCCGCATGCTTTTTCGGCTGGAGCCTGTCAGCAACATCAGAGCAGGGAACGGCAGACTCTTCAGGCGTCGCCTCATAAAAAGATGCAGAGCAAGCGGTATGGCCACGATGGCCAATCCGAACAAAAAGGCGGATTGAAGGAACGCCATTTCTACCGTCCCGCCCTTCTTCCTCTGGATTCGAGATATTTAAGGAGAGTTTCTTCCGGGGATGCCGAGGTGGGAGCGCTGACGTAGTCGATGTCCATCCTAGCGCAGAATTCTCGGTAACCTCGAGTGAATGACGAGAGAGCCTTGATGTATGCGGCCCTGACCGCCGAGGGGTCCGCCGATATGAATGCGCCGGATTCCGGATCAATGAATTTCGCGGCCTTTGCGAAAGGGAAATCAGTTTCTTCCGGAGAGAGTATGTGGAAGATTGTGGCGTCGTTGCCGCGCCCGCGAAGCGCTCTGAGGCTTTCCATTACAGGTTCGGGAGGCTCAAGAAGGTCGGAGAAGACGATGACGAAAGAGCGACGTTTGAGCAGGTCGGCGGAAGCGGCAAGCTCTGCGGCGAGCGAGGCGGCTCCGGCGGGCCGGGCGGCGGCGAGGATGGATATCAGCCTGTGCAACTGTCCGCGCGAGGCCCGATGCTCCGCGCGGGACACAGGCGCTTGCCCTCCGGCTAGCGACAGCCCTACGGCGTCCCCCTGTTTGAGCAAAAGATACGCGACTGACGACGCCAGAAGTGCGCAACGGTCCCATTTGTTTGAAGAGTCTCCGGCTCCGAAGTCCATAGAGGCGCTGGCGTCCGCGACGATGTGCGCTTGGATGTTGCGTTCTTCCTCGCGCAGCTTGATGAAATACTTTCCGCTTTTTGCGCGCGCTTTCCAGTCGATGTGCCGGATGTCGTCGCCCGGACTGTAAGGCCGGTGTTCGAGGAACTCGACGTTGAATCCTTTTGCGTTCGATCTGTGCATGCCGGCCAGAAGCCCGTCGGCGGCAGTCCGCGCCGTCAACTCCATGCGAGCGATTTTATCGATCAACTCCGGGGATAGTGTTCTGTTTTTATCGCCATTCGGCATTGTTCAGACTTGTCTCCAGTGTCCGCGGTCGGGCGCGGCGTATTTTGCGATTTAATAATACGCCGCGCCTCTCAATCATTGTAATGGAACATATATGGCTCCTCAATAGCAAGCGGTCATTGGATGGAATAGAAGGTCATGAAATTTTGCAGAGCCGAGATAAGTCAAAAGTAGAGTGAAAAAAGTATAATTCCATGAACGAAGTGTTTTTGAGTTGGATAAACAAAGACCGACGAAGGTTTTAGAAAATGTGATATTGCGCTTGCGCTGTTTCAGCCGACGTGTTCGCTAATGATTTCCCCGATGGATTCGCCGAATTCCTTGAGTCCTTCTTCGGGGATGAAAATGAAACTGCGTTTTTCGCCGTTGCTTTCAGTCACTTTCAGGAATTTGCCGTTGGGATTCTCTTTAAGGTCAAGAAAAAAGGCCTTGTTCCTTGTGATGATTTTCTTGCTGAAGATTGTCGTCTCCTCCATCCTGCACCTCACTAGTAAAATTTCCCATAAAACGCCGCATACGCCACTATAAATAGAAATATAGCTAGTATATCGTAATGTGTCAATTAAGAAATGCTAGTAAAAAAAGGAATATTTGTGTGATTTAAATCAATATTCAGGTGTCTGATTTGTCGTTTGAAATAACCACAACAACAATAATTATGGAAAACTTGTGATTATTAAAAGGCTTTTGAGACAAATCAACCGGGTTGTTTTCGGGAGGTCGCGATGAATTCCTGACGGAGCTTGATAATGGAATCTGGAGGCACATAACCGCGAACAACAGAACATGGATAGATGAGGCAGCGTTTGCCGATAATCGCGCCGGGCATGGTGACAGAGTTGCAACCGAGTTCGGAACCGTCGCCAATTAAGGCTCCGAGCTTCCTTCTTCCGGTGGGTAGAGCGGAGCCGTCTGCTAAACTCACTGAGACGGAGCGTTCGCCAGTGTCGACTTTGAAATTTGCGAGCTTGGTTCCGGCGCCGAGGTTGACGTTTGAACCGAGAATGCTGTCGCCGACATAAGCGAAGTGGGAAGCTTTGGCGCCGTTGAGAAAGATGGAATTTTTGACTTCGGTGGTGTGTCCGATGACCGAGCCGTCGCCCGCGATGACGTTGCCGCGAAGATAAGCGCCTTGACGTATTGCGCAATTTTCGCCGATGAGGGCGGGGCCGATAATCATAGCTCCGGGTTCTACGACGCTGCCGGCGCCGATGGATATCATGTCGCCTTCGAGCCATGCGCCGGGAGACACTTTTCCGAGGATTCGCGCAGTCCCCGCAGAAGCTATATATGAACCGATAGAGGATAGGGCATTCCACGGGGCTTCAATTTCTGAAAAAACGTCTTTGAACCTGAATCCGTCGAGGTCGAATAAATCGGTGATTTTCGTTGTCATCGGTTGCGGCCTTTCGTGTTTCGCGCTGATGGAGTGATGTCTCTCCGTTGCGCTCGTCAAATGAAAATTATAGCAGAACAGGCAGTATAGGGTTAAAAGAGAGGGAAAATTGGTCTTTAGCGGAATCAGCGGCGTTTGACACAGCAAGAGCGCGGAAAATATAATTGGCGCGGTCGGGAATTCATTGCGGCGGGTGGTTGAAGTTGAGGCGGATACCGACCCGGACGGCGGAGTAAAACAATAGCGAATCGAGGAGCCCGCGAGGAAAGATGCGCGGAAGATTCGCCGGGAGAACACAGGATATGGCTAGAAAAGAGATATCGCTGGACGGAGACGAATGGCGGATCGGGCAGTGCATGCAGGGGCAGGGTATGGACGAGGTGTCGAGATGGCTGCCTGCGTTCGTTCCGGGAGACGTCAGGGCGGACCTGCTCAGGCACGGCCTCATAGAGGACCCGTTCATAGGCAAACAGAACGAGCTTTCGTTGTGGGTGGACGACTGGAACTGGTGGCACAGGCGTGAGATCGACGCCGCGCCGGGGCCGGGAAGGACGTTCGTGAGGTTCGACGGGATAGACTACAAATCGCACATCTTTTTCAACGGAAGGAAGATAAAGGAAAACGAGGGGATGTTCGCCCCCGTGGTGGTCGAGATATCGGAGATGTTGGCGAAGCGCAACTCTCTGGCGGTGAACATCGAGTACGCCGGACAGTTCACGGACAGGGAGAAAACGCTGAAATGCCAGATGGGTTTCGGCTGGGATTTCGCCCCGGCCATGAGGACCTGCGGGTTGTGGGACTCGGTGACGCTTATCCGAACCGGGGATGTTTTCATCCGCCAGTTGGACGTTGAGCCGATCAGGGTGACGGACGACTACTGGGAAGCGCAAGTAAGGATGACGCTGGATTCGAGGCGGGAGACCGCCATCACGGCGGAGTTCGCCGTCGAAGGGGCCAACTTCAAATCCGAGACAAAAACCACCGAGCGCAAGATTCAGGCTTCGGCGGGAATCTCGGAGCATATCATATCGCTTCCGATGAAAGAGCCTGAATTGTGGCAGCCGTGGGAGGAAGGGAAACCTAATTTGTACAGGCTGACCGCGACTCTGCGCGGCGGCAAGTCGGGGCGCTCGGTTCTGGACGACACCGCCACAAGGTTCGGGATGCGCTCCGTGACTCTTCTTCCCAACCAGAACAGGCCGGACGAGAGATGGACGTTCTCGATCAACGACGCGCGCAAATATATAAGGGGAGCCAACTGGGTTCCGTGCGACTCGATGCCGGGCAGGGCGGGCCGCGAACGTTATGAGAAGCTAATCAAGATGGCCCGTCAGGCAAACGTGAACATGCTGAGAGTGTGGGGCGGCGGGTTGCGTGAGAAGAAGGCCTTCTATGATTTGTGCGACGAACACGGAATCCTCGTGTGGCAGGAGTTCCCGCTATCCTGCGGAAGAAAGCCGTATCCCGCTGACGCGGCGTTCAGGAGGCTGCTAAGGAAAGAGGCGACGGGGATACTCGGCTCGCTGCACAATCATCCCAGCGTCGTTTATTACAGCGGGGGCAACGAGATAAACCAGACGTTCAACAGGCGGCTGATAAGCATGATGGAGAAGCTTGTCAGGGAGCGGGGCGGGGGCAGGCCGTTCAGGGGCGGCTCTCCGGCGGTGGGCGAAAGCCACAACTGGAGGGTGTTCCACGGGCTTGCGAACGTCGCCGACTACAGGATGGAACAGTCCTCTTTCCTCAGCGAGTTCGGCATGCAGTCCGTCCCGGTCAGGGAATCGCTCGACGAGTTCATTCCGAGGGAGAGCCAGTGGCCGGTGGAGCCGAAGTTCCCTTACACTCTGAACGAGTTCCCGCTTAGCGGCAGGATGAGGGCGGAAGAGTACGACCCGATAAACAGGATGATACTGTCGAATTCCGTCAAAAGGCGGAACGCCGAACTGTGGGCGTACCACGACGCGCAATTGATGAAGATATTCAGGTACGCCAAGCAGATAGGTTTTTACGACTGCGAATCGTTCATAGACGCGACGCAGAGGATGCAGGCGCACGGGTTGCAGGTGGCGGTGGAGCACATGAGGCGAAGGAGGTTCGAGGCCGGAGGGGTGATGTTCTGGCAGTTGAACGAGCCGTGGCCGTCTGTCTGCTGGAGCGTGATCGACTACTATCTGCGTCCGAAGCTGGCATATCAGAAATTGAAGGAGATATATTCGCCGCTGTTGTTTTCGATGGAGTATCCGCTGGGGCCGTACGAGGCGGACCAGACGCTGAGAGCGAGGGCTTTCCTGATAAACGACAGGCGGGTCGAGTATTCCGGGCTGGACATAACAGTTAGCGCGACCGGAAAGGGAGGCGTTGAGGTCGACCGGGTCGAGAGACATGTCGACAGAATGCCGGGGGACGGTATAATAGAAGTCGAACCGGTGGAACTGGCGTTGAGAGGCGAAGGCGGCTGGCGGATAGAATGCGCGGTGAGCCACGCGGGCAAAGCGTTGTCGCGCAACAGCTACGATTTGACGATTGTCGACCGGGAGGCCACGAAGAAGCTATTCATGGCGGGCGACTGGATAATGCACAATATAATCTGGAAATGAGGCGCGAAAGATGAAAGGTCTTATATTGAGCGGCGGCAGAGGAACTAGGCTAAGGCCCTTGACTTACACGAGGGCGAAGCAGCTTATCCCCGTCGCGAACAAACCGATTCTCTTCTACGGAATCGAGGCGATCGTCAAAGCCGGAATAAACGAGATAGGAATCATCGTCGGCGACACGAAAGAAGAGGTCAAAGCGGCGGCGGGGGACGGCTCCCGTTTCGGCTGCAAAATCACATACATCGAACAGGACGAGCCTCTGGGGCTGGCGCACGCGGTGATGGTCGCCGAACCTTTCCTAAAAGACGACCGCTTCGTCATGTATCTGGGCGACAACATCATCCGGGACGGCATAAACGAACTGGTCGGGCAGTTTATCGAGAACAAGCCGAATTCGCAGATACTTCTAGCCCGCGTTTCAAACCCGTCGCAGTTCGGCGTTGCGGAGCTGAACGGCAACCTGATAGTAAGGCTCGAGGAAAAACCAAAGAAACCGCGCTCGGACCTAGCTCTGGTGGGCGTTTACATGTTCGATTCCAACGTGTTCAAGGCCGTCCATTCGATTAAACCATCATGGCGCGGCGAGCTTGAGATAACGGACGCGATATCGTGGCTCATAGAAAAGGGTTATGCGGTGGAGCCGTACATAATCAAAGGCTGGTGGAAAGACACCGGCAAGCTGGAAGACCTGCTGGAGGCCAACCGCATCATTCTGGATATGATAGACTGCGAATGCAAGGTGAAACTGGAAGGCGGCTCGAGGCTTGAGGGGAAAGTGGCGGTGGAAGAGGGCGCGGTCATCGAGAACAGCGTGGTGAGAGGCCCGGCGGTGATAGGGGCCGGAGCGAATGTGTCGAACTCGTACATCGGGCCGTTCACGTCCGTCGGGCCGGGCGCGAAGGTCGTGAACAGCGAGATCGAGCACAGCATCCTGCTCGACGACAGCGAGGTGTCCGATATCGCGGGAAGAATCACAGACAGTCTTATCGGGCGCGCGGCGAAAGTGACCCGCTCGGCGGGAACGCCCCGAGCTCTGAGTTTTATGTTGGGAGACCAGAGCGAAGCGACGCTCCTCTAGTCCGAACGCCTGAAACCAAATAAAAGGGAGACGCCCATGCCGGGAACAGCCACCCTGAACGAAATTGCCGAACAGTTCGACGTCTGGAAAGGGCTTGTCGACGACATCGACCTGCTGATAAAGGATGTGGAACTGAATTTTCAGGCGAAAGAATACGACGACGTGGTGTTCGTCGGGGCCGGGTCGTCATGGCACGCCGCCACCGCCGCAGCGTCGTCTTTCCGGTCGGTGACCGGGGAGATGGCGTTTTCGCTGCCTTCTTCGGAAGTGTGCTATTTTCACAGGAACAACCTGAAAAAGGAAAGAAAATACATATTCGTTTTCATGTCGCGGTCCGGTCGGACGCCTGAGACCGAGCAGGCGCTTGACGTCGCGCGCAAGAATTACCGCGCGTCCACCGTGGCTATAAGCTGCGACCCCGCAAGCCCGTTATGCGCCGAATGCGACATGGCGTTCCCGGTGAAGAACTGCGTCGAGGAAAGCGTGACGATGACCAAGTCGTTCACGTCAATGTTGATGGTGACGCACATGTTCGCGGCGGCTCTAGGAGAGAGGTACGCTTCGGTGAATCATCTGGAACAGTTGCCGCAAGAGGGCAGAGCGGCGTTCGAGATGCAACGAAGAGTGGCGGACAGGCTGCTGGATGAATGCCCGGTGGAGAGGACGACCGTGCTTGGCGGAGGGCCGTTCCTCGGAGTGGCCAGAGAGTGCGCGCTGAAGCTTGAGGAGATGGCGCTTGCGAGGACTGAAGCGATGCCGCCGATGGAATTTCTGCACGGCCCTCGCGCAGCGGCGGACGCGTCAAGTCTTATCGCTCTCATGATGTCGGACTCGGGCCGGGACGCTGAACTGAAAATCCTCAAAGCGGCAAAACGGCTGGGCGCCAAAACTCTGGTTATGTCTGACAGAAAAGAAAAGGATTTCGACGACTCTGCGGACTATGCGATACTGACAGGGCGCGGAATGCCCGAGCTTTACAGAGGCATGCTCTACGCTCCGTTCATGCAGTATCTGGGAGCCAAGGCGGCGCTCGCAAAAGGGCTTGACCCGGACACACCCCCAAATATTTCGCGCGTGACTTCTCTATAGTTTTTTGCTGCTGGTGAATTATTTCACTTGACATGTTTTAAGCTCGTTTGATATGATGATTTCGCTTTCGAAAATGATTTAAGATATCTGCCGCAAGCAACCATTAAACTTAAAAGGGGTGTGAAAGATGGCGGTCACATGCGCTGAAATCTTTGCAAGGATGCCGGAGCAGTTCGACGCTGAAGTGGCGGGCGACTGGGACGCCAAAGTGGCGTACAAGATTGAGGGAGAAGGCGGCGGGAACTGGGCGATGACAGTATCGAACGGCTCTTGCTCGGTCGCTCAGGGCGAAGTGGACGACGCAACAGCGACGATAATCACCGACTGCGAAACATGGGTGGGTATAGCGGAAGGCTCTGTGGAGCCAACTACGGCGTTCATGACGGGCAAAATCAGGATCGAAGGCAATATGGCCGATGTGATGAAGGCTCAGAAGGTCATCAAAAGAGCGGACGCCTGACGCGCGCCGCGCCGCGCGGCTGGAAAGGTCAGCCGTTGCTTAGCCGTCCGGCGTTGTTTTTATGCAAGCCGTTTTTGAAGAGCTGAAAATTATCTTGTACAATCGTCTTTCGCGGATATATAATTAAGCATATTCAGTTCCGGGTGGGTGGCATGGGACGCAAAACCCTTTTGACGGTCGACGACGATCCGGTGGTGCTCGCGGCGATAAGCGAAGTGTTTTCTGGCGACTACAATGTGCTTACCGCTAGAGACGGCCATGAGGCCATCGAGATTGCGAACCAGCACAGAATCGACATCATCCTTCTTGATATTATGATGCCGGGTTTCGACGGTTTCTCCACTCTTATGCTTCTGAAAGAAAGCCCCGACACAAGAGACATACCGGTCATCATGCTGACCGCCGTAGGAAAGAAGGAAAAAGTGATAACGGCTTTCCGCGACGGCGCGTCCGGCTACCTTTTAAAACCGTTCAAAGAAGAAACTCTCCGCAACAAACTCGAATCGGTGCTCAAACAGCACGACGAGGAACTCGCGGAGCGTCAAAACGAAACGCCTCCCCAGAACGGCTAACCCGGAACTTTCATTCCAAATCCTTTATTAGAATTCTGTTTTTTTCTCTCCAACGCTATCTATCACTCCTAATATTTTACCTGTGCTCAGGATGCTTTTTCTCAAGAGACGCCGGGGGAATAACGCGCAATGCGAGTTTTTGAGCGCTGTTTCTTGTTGTATGTCGCTGCAAGAGGGCGGAACCGATTGGTTTTTGGTATAATAAACTTTCATTGGAGAAATGCCGACGAGCCGCAGGCTGATGTGAAACAAATGAAAGGCGCGCGAATATGAAAATGACATCCAAACAAAGAGTGAGGGCCGCCGTAGAGAGAAAACCTCTCGACAGGCTTCCAGTCATGTTGTGGTTCGAGCCTCAGATGCTGTTGAAATGCGCGTCTGAAATCGAGCCTCCGCGCAGCCTGCTCGACAAGGCGGTGTTAGGCGGATTCGAGCTTATCCGCAGGAACGCCCCCTCCGAACAGTTGGCAAACGCCGCCGCGCTTTTCGCTTACACCGCCCAGCATGACTATCTGCGACAACTCGGTTCCGACATCGTAGATTTCCATTGGTTCTTCGGGCCGTCCATCATCAAATCCGTGAACATCAAAGACGGCAATCTCAATATTACGGACAGATATGGAATAAAACGGAGCGTGGTCGGGCTTTATCTTGAGACGGTGGAGCCGCCCTGCAAAACTATAGAAGACGTCGCGTCATACGAGTTTCCCGACCTGACGCATCCCGCGCTGTACGCCCAGATAAGGATGTACCGAGCGCTGAGGCCCGGAGCATCCATCGCGTGCTGGGTTCCCGGCGTTCAGGACTCGTCTCAGCACTGGATGGGATTGCAGAACCTATACACATGGATGATAGAGCGGCCGGATGTCATAATGAATTTCTTTGCCGCCATGGCGCGGCATTCTCTGGATGTCATCAGGGGGGCGGTCGCCGCCGGCGCGGATGTCATCATCATCATGGACGACTACGGCTCGCAGAAAAACCTCCTGATGTCTAAAAGGATGTGGGAGCGGTTCACGTTCCCGTTCCTGAAAATGCAGGTTGACGAGATACACAGGCTGGGCGCGCTGGCGATGCTGCATTCATGCGGCCACGTAGAGCCTCTGCTGGACAAAATTGTCGAATCCGGAGCCGATATGCTTCACCCGTTTCAGCCCACTGCAGGCAATAACCTTGCTCTAGCCAAGCAGAAATACGGCGGCGAACTCTGTTTCGTAACAGGGATAGACGCTCAGAGCATGTCAATGATGACTCCCGCCCAAGTGGCCGGCTCCATTCGGGAGAACGCCGAGGTCGGAAGAAAAGGCGGCGGATTCGTCCTGAGTTGCACACACTACCTTCAGGAAGATATACCTGAACAGAACATCAAAACGATGTTCAAAACCATCAAAAAAGAAACCGCGCTGACTTAAAATTTGCTTCAATCTTTTTTTTATCCGGTATCCTTGGGAAGGATTCAGGGCCAAATATTTGCACTTTTTAAGGTTTAGAAAGACCAAAATTCTTGATTGACATAGTCTATACCTATTGGTTAATATTCAACAAGAAATATGGTTATCGTTTAAATACTTTGAGCAGGTCTGTCATGAAGTGTGCGGCAGACAACAAAGCTCATTTATATATCGAATAAATTCGGCCAAGGATTGAGAGGAGAATAGAACATGAAAAGAATTTTTTCAGTAGTCGTATGTTTTGCGGTGGCAGCTCTTGTTTCTGGATGCTCAGGAGGGGCGGGCAAAGGAACGCAATATGAAAAGTATTCGAGCATTGCTCACAAATTCAGCGTTGAGGTTCCCAAAGGGGCTGAGAATTTTGAAGTTGAAACAAGAGATGCGGTCACATCAGGCGGCAATTCTGTGACGACAACTCTGTATTCTTCGTCATTGAAAGACATAATGTTCATGGTGGCCGCCACGCCGGTCAACATAGTGAGCGACAACGTTAAGGAATCGCTGGAAAAAGGTCGAGACGCGGTGGCGAATAACGGAGAAGTGATAAGCAAGGGAGAATCCACGCTTGCGGGACAACCGGCTCTGACATTGGTCTACAAAACACAGTCGCAGGGCATGGATGTTTATTACAGCGGCGTTTTCGCTTATGTCGAAGGCACTCAATTCCAAGTCTTGTTCGGCTCGACAGATCAGAAAAAGCTTGAGGGAGCCGACGCAAAGCGCTTCTTCGAATCTTTCAAGTATGATCCTGAAGCTGCCGCGCAGAAAGAAGTCCCCGCAGCGGCGGAAGGCAAAAAAACCTCCGCAGGCAAAGGGCAAACACTGGAATCGCTTTGCAACAAGCTGACGCTTGAGACGAAGAACACGGTGGGAGCCGCTTATACGAGCGAGTTGGAAAACCAGACTCGAACTTCATGTTTGGCGGCAGCGGACGCTTACAAATCATCTCCCAAAGCAGACGCAGCTATCAGCGTTTTCGTGGGCTACATCATGGACGCATGCGACGGCAAAAGCGGGCAAGACTGGATAGCTTGCTATAGCAGTCAAGCCGCTGCAGCAGGGCAGGCCGCAGCCAATGAGATGATGAAATAACGGTTAGCTCGCGCATTCGGATTTATTGTAGTATTTACTAAAAGTGAGCAAACAAAAAGCCTCCGATGAGGAGGCTTTTTTGTTTTGCCGAAGAAGGGAATCGAACCCCCACGAGGAGTGATCCTCGGCAGATTTTGAGAAAATTGAAAAATCCAAGAATTATTATTATATAAGGTTTTTATTGTATTCATATAACCTGTGTTATGCGTGTGTTATCAAGATTAAGGGAGTTTTCGTTGAATACTCGGATTGAAAATGATGGTGTAAATTATTCATGCCGATAATGTGACAATGTTAATCATATTTGCGCCGTATCGATTCATAAGCAAATTGTGCCGCCAGTTTGTGAATAGTGTTGTGCTAAGCTACAGGGCATTTCCGTTATCACAAGCTTTGTTGCGTTTATTGAGGCGAGAAACAAGGGGGCGGACAAAGTAATATTTAGTTTGAAAATATAAGGGCTTATCCTTAACATGTGAAATCAAGAGGAGTTGTCGGTTTACTTGCGGAGCTGGCAAGGTTGTGTCGGTGTAAAGGCGATGTTCTCCGTTTTTATAGAAGGGATTGAGGCATAGCTTATTGGGATGACAGACAAAGCAAAAAATCAGACGCAGAGAAAAATGTCGGAATTATCTCGGATAAACCAATACGCTGCTGTGATTGCGGCGTTCTGGACTTTTGCCGCGTGCGCGTCGATGTTATGGGGTTTTCAGCTTCAGCGCAACGGGATAATAACGCTTGCGAAGAGCCAAGCCCGCGCGGCTTTTCAGAAAGATATTCTTTACCGGAAGTGGAGCGCGGACCGAGGCGGGGTCTACATCAGGGCAAACGAGGCCACGCCTCCGAACCCGTATATTCCTGAAAACGCGAGGGAGATTGAGACGTCCGGCGGGGAGAAGCTGACGCTTGTGAATCCGGCATATATGACGCGGCAGGTTCACGAGATGGGAACGGATGAAAACGGAGTGTTCGGACACATTACGAGCCTGAATCCGATAAGGCCCGAGAACGCTCCGGACGAATGGGAAACGGAAGCTTTGAAACTGTTCGAAATAGGCGAAAAGGAAGCGGTGACTGCGGTAAAAACCGGCGACGGCGGCGCTCTGAGATTTATGAGGCCGCTGACAGTAGAGGCCGGATGTTTGAAATGCCACGCGTCTCAAGGTTACAAGCTGGGAGAGATAAGAGGCGGCATAAGCGTGATGGTTCCGCTCAAGCCGCTAAAGGAATCGGTAAGGAGCCACTTGACTGCGATAGCGGCCGGGCACTCCGCGCTCTGGCTGTTCGGAATTGTCGCCATAGCGTCCGGCGCAAGGACTATCCGAAGAGAAACAAAGCAACGGTTGAAAGACGAGGCGGCTTTGAAAGCCAGCGAGGAGTTTTTGAAGAAATCTCAGGAGATAGCCCATGTGGGTAGCTGGTCGCTCGACCTGTCTGACAATTCGATAACTTGGTCGGACGAGGTTTTCAGGATATTCGGACTTGAGCCGGGCAACATAGCCCCAACGTTTGACGCTTTCCTCGAACTGGTTCATCCAGAAGACAGGGGACAGATTTCAGAAGCGTATGAAAAAGCGATAAAAAGCCATGAACTGACGGAGATCGTCCACAGGATAATCACTCCGGCTAAACGAACGAGGACGGTAAGGCAGAAAGCATTCATGGCGGACGCGGTCGGGGGAGGCGCGAGGATAGTAGGCACTGTCCACGACATCACCGAGCAACAGGTATACGAAGAAAGCCTTAAGATGTCTCGCAAGCTTTGGGAAGACACGTTCAACGCGATAACCGACGTTGTGTTGGTGATAGACAGAGAATTCAAGATATTGAAAGCCAACAGGATAGCCGAGGACATGTTCGGCTCCGATAGAATTGTCGGCGCGAAATGTCACGAGTTGTTCCACGGGCAGGATTCTCCGCGGCCGTGGTGTCCGGCGCTTTCGGTTTCGGACACTAAAGAATCAAGGCGCGTCCAGATGAAGGAAGAGTATCTGGGAGGCAGGTGGTTCGACTATTCGGCGCATCCGATCTCCGACGAGGTTGGAAATGTGACCCAGATCGTGCTGGTGGCAAGGGACATAACCGAGAAGAAAAGGGCGGAAGAAGAAGCGGCCCGGACCGCGTCGCTTAACGAGTTGCTCCTTGATTCGTTCCCTCATCCGGCGATGCTCATAGACAAAAACAAAAAAATACTCGCTGCAAACAGGATAGCGAAGAAGATGGGCGCGGCGCAGGGAGAAAGCTGTTGGAGCAGTTTCGCGGGAATGGCCCGCGCGCCGGGAAACGGGGACGCGGGAAAAGGAGTAGCCGCTCTATCCGCCTGTTCTCATCACTGCGACTTCTGTCTCGCTGAAAAGGCTTTCGCGGATATGGAGTCAAAACAGGACTCCAACGTCGGGTTAAAGGGCGGGATATGGGACACACATTGGGTTCCCGTCGATGAAAACACATATCTGCATTACGCGGTTGATATCTCGGAAATCAGGAAGGCAGAGGAGGCTCTGAGGAAATCGGAGCGGGACCTTGCCATAAGAAACAGGATAGCGGATGTGTTCCTTGCGCGCTCTTCAGGCGACGACATGTTCGCGGAAACGCTGGAAGTGGTGCGTAAAGAGCTTGGCAGCGAATACGGATACTTCGGCTACATAGACGAAAAAGGGGATTTTGTTTCCGCATCTATGACGCGTGAAGTGTGGGATGTCTGCCAAATTCCGGAAAAGACAAATGTGTTTCCGAAAGACTGCTGGAACGGGCTTTGGGGACGTTCGCTGATAGGAAAAAGGACGATTTTTTCAAACGAGCCGTTGAAGGTTCCGCAAGGCCATGTTCCGCTGGACAGGGCAGTAGCGGCGCCGATTGTCTATTCGGGAAAGCTTATAGGGCAGTTGGCGCTGGCAAACAAAAAAGACGATTATACGGATAACGACATAAGGTTGATCGACTCGATAACCGAATACATAGCGCCGATCCTTCATTTCAAGTTGACCGCCGAACGCGAAGAGCGCGACAGGAGGAAAGCGGAAACAGCGATACGTTCGATCATAGAGGGCACGGCGGCGACGACGGGCAAAGACTTTTTCAGGTCGCTGGCAAAGAACCTCGCGCAGGCGCTTTCCGTGAAATACGCGCTCATCGCCGAATATCCTGCGGACGCTCCCGGCAAAGCGCGTTCGCTGTCCTTCTGGGCGGGGAACGGATTCGCAGACGATTTCGAATACGATCTGACCGGAACGCCGTGCGCGGAAGTGTTAGAAAGCGGCAAAGACATCTGCTATTTCCCCAAAAGCGTCAGAGAACTTTTTCCAGATGACGTGGATCTGGCGAAAATGGGGGCGGAAAGCTATTTGGGAACGTTGATGATGGACTCTGCCGGAAAACGCATTGGGCACGTGGCGGTTCTTGACGACAAGCAAATGGCATTCGATCCAGACACGAGAAGAATCTTGAAAGTGTTCGCGGCGCGGGCGCAAGCCGAGATAGAAAGGCTTGGAGCCGAAGAGCAGCTTAAGAGACACAGGGACAGGCTGGAAGAAATTGTCGCAGAAAAAACCGTCGAACTAGAAAAGGCGAACCAAGCGGTGTTTCAAACGATGAAATACCAGATGGTGGCGCGTCTATCAATGGGTTTGTCTCACGAGATAAAGAACCCGTTGGCGATTATGAAAACGCACGCCGAGCTTCTTGAAACCAATGAGGCGGTGGCTAATATCGGCGACGAAGAGATTAGCTATTCTCTGTCGGTTTTATTGAAACAGATCGACCGGATATCGACTACTCTGGATAATCTGAGGATTCTATCAAGAGAAAAAGCTTCCGAATTTAAAAACATCGAAATCAAGAGTATGATAGGCGAAGTCATCAAGATGTTCTATCCGGCTTTAAGGAAAGCGGGCATAACGGCGAGGCAGTCTTACGCCGAGGACGCTCCTTCGATAATAGAAGCGGACGAGACGAAGCTGATGCAAATGCTGACGAATCTGGTGTTTAACGCCATGGAAAGCATGTCCGAGAGAGGCGGCAAGTTGACGTTGTCCCTTGACTCTCTGGAATCCGGCAGACTCGTTCAGATATCGGTGTCGGACACAGGTCGCGGCATTTCTAAAGACAACATTAAGAAGGTGTTCGACCCGTTCTTCACTACGAAATCGGGAGGAACGGGAATGGGGCTGGCGATTTGCGCGGGCATGGCGGAGGACCACGGCGGCTCGATAAGCGTGGAAAGCGCGGAGGGCGAAGGCGCGACCTTCAGGTTGACTCTCCCAGCGAGCCAGAGCGCGACTAAGCGGAACGGAGAGAAGGCATGAAGGCGAGAATTCTGGTTGTGGACGACGAGGCGGACCTTTGCAAAGGCGTGGAGATAGCTCTGAAAAGAGACGGTTATCACGTAGAATCAGTTTTTTCCGGTGAAGAGGCTGTCGAGGTTCTTCAGGAGAAAAGCTTCGACCTGATTATTCTCGATTATAAGATGACCGGCATGGACGGGCTGGAAACCTTGCGCCAAATCAGGGAGAGATTCGGTGACGTCAGCGTCATTTTTATCACCGCGCACGGGGATCAGGAGCTTGCCATCAGAAGTTTGGAGCTTGGCGCGACCGAATACATGCACAAACCGTTCAACCTTAAAAATCTTTCGTTCAGGATTTTCAAGACGCTGAAACTGCATTTGCTGGAAACAGAGATAAAAGAGCTGAAGAAGAATAGCAGAAACAGTTTTTCAGGCATTGTGACGAGAAATGAAAAGATGAAAGAGATAATGGAGATAGTAGACAGAGTGTCTAAGCATTCAACGCCGGTGCTGATAACGGGCGAGACGGGGACGGGGAAAGAAGTGATAGCGTCCGCGATACACCACAACACGATGAATCCGAGGAAAGAGAAGGCGTTTCTGACGATAAACTGCGGAGCGGTGCCGGAGCCGCTTATAGAAAGCGAACTGTTCGGGCATGTAAAAGGCGCGTTTTCAGGAGCGGTTATGGACAAGCAGGGCTTATTTGAGGTCGCAGACGGGGGAACAATCTTTCTGGATGAACTTACAAGCGCATCTCCAGCTCTCCAAACAAAACTGCTTCGCATACTCGACTGCGGCGAATATTTAAGGGTGGGCGACACCGCGACAAGGAAGGTTGACGCGCGGGTTGTCGCCGCAACAAACAAGGACATCCCCGGCGAAATCGAGAAGGGCAATTTCAGGATAGACCTTTATCACAGGCTCAAAGTGGTTCAAATCGAACTTCCGCCTCTGAGGGACAGGATAGAGGACATCGAACCGCTGGCGAGGCGTTTTCTCGAAATCTATAACGCGGAGATGGGCAGAAGCGTGAGCATGTCGGCGGACGCTTTAAGCGTTCTTAAAAGCTATCCTTGGCCGGGCAACATAAGGGAGCTTAAGCACTGCATGGAGAGCGTCGTTCTTATGTGCCGCGGAGAAATCATACGGCCTGAAGACCTTCCTGAAAGGATGCGGCTTCTCGACGACAACGAGCTTTCCGGCGATTTCTCAGAGATGAAATCCCGTCTGCTGGAAAACTTCGAAAGGAAATACTTTGCTTCCATTATTAAAGAAGCGGGCGGAAATATTTCAAAGGCGGCTGATCTGGCAAACCTGAGCCGGGTGTATCTTGCAAAAAAGCTTAAAGAATACGGGATAGACGCCAAAGAAGAAAAGCAAAGCTCCGGAGATTCTCCCGGCAAATAAAACTCTTTTTTATTTTCGTATTAATAACATAATCGGTTTGGCGGCTATGCTGCCGAATGTCGTATCGCGCCTCTTTTTCGAGCGGCTGATCTTGCCGAAGCATCAAAAAAACAGTAGTTATCATATTAAGTCGAGAAAATAATCCCGCATCGAAAAAGGAATATTTATTACTAGCGCACGTGAGCGGCAGTTGAAGACGTCAACTGTTGTTGGCATTCGCTACCTATCACGCGCCGCGCGCGGCGGTTCTTATCCAAAATAAATAAACCTTTAACACAAACGATATTTTTATCGTTTCGATTGCGCGCCGCGCCTATGGCTCGTGTTGGCAGGCTAATTGATATATTAGAACCGCAAGCAGGACGTGACAGGGGGAAACGAAACGCTGATGGAAAACATAGCCGTAGAAACAAGTTTCTCGCAACCTAGGCTGCTGCTTGTGGACGACGACGCCGGTTTCAGGGAGAACATTGAGGAAATTCTAGACAGGTCATCGATTCAACACGTGTCCAAAGAGGGCGGCGCCGACGCAATAAAAGAATTGATACATAACAAAAAAGGTTTCGACTGCGTGCTGCTTGATATGCACATGGGCGGGATAAGCGGAGTGGACACAGCGCGCATGATTAAGAAGTTGAAGGGCGCGTTGCCGATAGTGATGATGGGAACGGGCGAGTCGCTCCTGATGGAGATAACCGCGCGGACTATAGGATCAAATTGCCATTATATAAAGAAGCCGTTCAGCGAGGAAGAACTGGTGGACGCGCTGAGACGGTCTATAAGCGCGCCGACGGGAGAGCGCTAAAAATGGAAGATAGAGTTAAGACGGCGATAGAAAATCTCTCGGCGTTGGTGGCGGAGTTCGATGCGGATGACGCGGCGATAAGCCGTTTGATACTTGAAGCAATTGAGGAGATTCGGGATTCGGCGACGGATAAGATGGCGGCGCTGCTGGACAAGGTTGAAGGAGCGGTGGTCGACATCTGCGCGGGCGAAACGGATTTTGCCGCCGCTTATGAGGCGTTGGTCTCGGCGGTCGGCGCGGTTCAGAAGGAGCAGGAATGCGGAGGAAATGCCGAAGACAAGCCCGCAATGCCTGCGGAAGACTTATTTGAGGTTGAGATTCAACACGATGTGCTTTCAGGGCTGATTGAACAGGCCGGCCCTTCGAACGACCACGTCACCGGCGTGTGCGGAGACCTTTTCGAGAAGATAGCGGCGGTGAAGACGCTGCCCGGCAGCTTGAGAAAAAAGATAGGCTACATAGTTGAAACGATAAGTTCTCGCTCCTATGAAAGCGGCCCGTTTGAGGCTCTTGCGGCCCGAATGGAAGAAGCGGTCGCGGAGGTGGGGAGGACGCTGAAAGAAGCGAAAAGGACGATTGACGCCGAATCCAAATTTGTTGACGACGAGGATTTGACCTCGGTTTTTCTGGAGCGCCAACAGGCGGCTCTCAATGAGTTTGAATCGGATATATTGAAAGTTGAAAAAGGCGACGCGGTCGCGGCGCTGGATGTGGCGACGACTGTGGGACGGCTCGCGGAGGAAACATCCGCCCTTGGGATGAAAGAGGCGGCGGTTTTCCTTGAGAGGCTTTCGGGGCTTATGGGCACAGAGCCGCCGTCGGCTGAAAAGAAGAAGATAGACGCGTTGCTTGTTTTGAAGGACATACTGCAGGAACATTTCGACGCGTTGTCCGAGGGGCGCGAAGGAAAAATCGACGCGGCGCGCGCCGAATCGGTCGCTGTTGCGTTCCGAACCGGGCAGGCGCGCCCGGTTGTAAGAACCGAACACGGCTCTGCGAAAAGAATCGCGCCGAAGGTGGTTGTGGACGCTTCCAACCCGGATTTTCCGGAGTTTATCGCCGAAACCCGCGACTACATCCAAGCGGCGGAAGCCGCGATGATTTCTCTTGAGAAAAACCCGGACGACAAAGAATGCCTGAATGAGATATTCAGGTGTTTCCATAATGTGAAAGGCATATCGGGTTTTTTCAGTTTGACGGATGTCAACGAGTTGTCTCACAACGCGGAAACATTGTTAGACAAGGCCAGAAAAGGGGCAATGGAATTCACTTCCGAGTGCGCCGCAGCGTCGTTCGAAGCGCTGGACATGCTAAAAGAGATGCTGGAGCGGGTCGAGAGAGCGCTGGGCGGAGGGGCATACAATTCGCCGGAAAGATGGGCGGAACTCATAAACAGGTTGGAGATGATAGCTGCCGGGCAGACGCCGCCGGAGGCTCAGCGCGCGATTCCGGCGGAAACCAAGCCGCGACCAGCCGCTGAAACGGCAGCGCAAGAGGACTCCGCAGGGGAAAATGTAGTTGCGTCAGTAGGCCCCGCTGACTTGTCAGCAAATGGAGCTTCAAATCAGAACGCGGGCATGGTCAAAGTCAGCACGAAACGGCTGGACAGCCTGATCGACGCGGTGGGGGAGCTTGTGATAGCCAACGCGATGGTCACTCAAAGGCTAGAGTTGAAAAATACGATAGACGCCGACCTCGCCCGCAACGTCAACCAGTTGAACAAGATAACCCGCGAGCTTCAGGAGCTTGCGATGAGCATGAGAATGGTTTCGTTGAAGAGCGTGTTTCAAAAGATGGCGCGCGTGGCGAGAGACACCTCTATAAAGGCGGGGGTTCCGATGGAATTCTCGTTTTCAGGAGAAGACACCGAACTGGATCGAAATGTTGTCGAAGAGATAAGCAGCCCGCTGGTGCACATGGTGAGGAACGCGGTTGACCACGGGATAGAGCCGAGCGAGGAGCGGATGCGCTTGGGCAAGCCGCCGATAGGGAAGATAAAGCTGTCGGCATTCCATGAGGGCGGCGGCGTGATAATCAGAATCGAAGATGACGGACGAGGACTGGACAGGGAAAGAATAATAGAGAAGGCGCGCAGGCTTGGGATGGTCAGGCCGGACGCCGAACTGAGCGACCGCGAGGCGTATTCTCTGATATTCAACGCCGGATTTTCCACTGCCGAAAAAGTAACAGACATATCGGGCAGAGGCGTGGGGATGGACGTTGTGAGGCGCAACATTGAGAGTTTAAGAGGCAGAGTCGAGATAGATTCCTCGAAGGGGAAAGGCTCTGTTTTCACCATAAGGTTGCCGCTGACGCTTGCGATAATAGACGGCATGGTGGTGAGGATAGCGGATGAGAACTACATAGTTCCGACGATAGCCATAAGAGAATCGCTGAGGCCGGCGCGGGAGCAATTGACCACAGTGGCCGGCAAGGGCGAGATGCTTTCGGTTCGCGGAGACCTCATGCCATTGTTCAGGCTGAACAGGTTGTTCGAGGTGGAAAACGCGAAAGAAGACCCGTGCGACGCGCTGGCTCTGGTGCTGGGAAACAACGGTTCGAGTTGCGCGCTCATGGTGGACGACCTTGTGGGGCAGCAACAGGTGGTCATCAAATCTCTCGGCAAGTCTTTCGGCAGTCTCGAAGGATTGTCCGGAGGCGCGGTTATGGGAGACGGGCGGGTCGCATTGATTGTGGACGCGGCCGGGCTGGCAAGGCTGGCAAAGAATTCTTGACAAAGGCGGAAAGCGAGGCGTGTTTCGGCCTCGCGAAAATATTGACAACTATGGAAAGGAGGCATGAGATGGCGACGGCGATAGAAAGACAGACGAATGAAAAAGGCGCGGGCGCGACTCGAAAGTATTTGACTTTCGCGCTCGGCGAAGAGGAATACGGTCTGGAGATAATGAAGGTGCGCGAGATTATTGGACTTATGGACATAACTCGGGTGCCGAGGATGCCGGAGTTCGTGCGGGGCGTTATCAACCTGCGCGGCAAAGTGATTCCCGTTCTTGACCTGCGGATGAAGTTCAACATGGACAAGGCCGAGGACACCGACCAGACGTGCATCATCGTGGTCGATATCGAATCGACCCTGATGGGCGTCGTGGTCGACGAGGTGTCGGAGGTGATGAACATATCCGAAGAGGATATCGAAGAGACTCCCGAGTTCGGCGCGCGAGTCAACACGGAGTTCATACTCGGCATAGGCAAAGCGCCGGGAAGAGTCGTTATTTTGCTCAATATAGTAAAGGCGCTCAGCGCCGAGGAAATAATCGCGATTTCAGAAATAAGAAACACAAAACAGGCTTCGGCTTGAAAGCCCGAAGCGAAATTTAAGAACAGGCGGAGGCGGAAAGATGCTTAAAAACATGAATGTGACTTCAAGAATGATACTTAGTTTCGGGTTGCCGATCCTGCTGATAGGGTGCATCGTCATTATCGGGTTTTCGGTGTCCGGAAAGGTTTTGTCGAACGCGCTTCTGGTGAAGAACGAAAGCGTTGTATATTCGGGCGTGGCGCGGGACATGAAGCTGGCTGTCGTTCAAACCCAGCAATGGCTTACGGACATATCCGCGACCCGAGGGCAGGACGGCCTCAACGACGGTTTCGACCATGCGGAGATGAACGCCGTATCGTTTAAAGAGGGCGTGGACAAGTTCATTGAAATGTACGAAGCCGAGAATAATGCCGCGCAAATAGAGGAAATGGAAACCTTAAAAGAGGCTTATAATAATTTTTATATAAAAGGAAAAGAGATGGCGAAGGCGTATATAGATGGAGGGCCGGCGGCAGGCAACAAGATGATGGCGAACTTCGACGAATCCGTGAATGACATCTCCAAGAAAATTGACGCTTTCGTTGATGAGCAGCAGAAGGAAGCCGACGATTCGCTGGCTAACACGATAGCGTCCATAAAAATCCTTAGAACATCGATTCTTGCGGTGAGCGCATTAGCCGCGTTTTTGATAATTATTCTCGGCGTCTTATTTACTCGCAGCATAACCGCTTCGTTTGAGAAAGTTCTTGCGGCGGCTGACGAGAAGGTCGAATATCTCCAGAACCTTCCTACCCCGATAATCGCTGTCGACAAAGATTACACTGTCAAATATGCCAATCTTGCGGCGGCGTCCGTCCTCGGAAGAAGTCAGGGCGACACGCTCGGAGTAAAGTGCTACGACCTGTTCAAGACGCACCATTGCAACACGGGCGAATGCAGGGTCAGGCAGGCGATTGAAAGGGACGGCGTGTTCACAGGCGAAACAAGCACGACCCAGAACGGACGGAAGATAGACATCGAATACACGGGAGCCCCGATTAAAGACAAGTCCGGCAACATCATCGGAGCAATGGAATTCGTCATCGACATAACAGAGCGCAAGAACGTCCTCAAAGACATCGTGGGCGTGGCCGAGGGGCTGGCGGATGGAGACCTTTCACGGAGGCTGAACGGCAGTTATCAGGGCGACTACGAGATGATAGCCAACTACCTAAACACCTCGATGCAGAACCTGCAGGGAGTGATGAAGGAGATTACGGCTGTCTGCTCTGATTTGGCGAAAGGGGACCTCACGACTGCCGCCAGCGGAGACTTCAAAGGCGACTATCTGGCAATAGTTAACAACCTGAACGAAGCCATAGGCGGCCTGCACGAGGTTGTCAGCCAAGTGGCCGAAGCGGTGGATCAAGTGAACACCGCTAGCGGACAGATAAGCGCGAGCGCGCAGGGAGTGGCCGAGGGAACTTCGGAACAGGCAAGCTCGCTCGAGGAGATTTCAAGCAGCCTCGAAGAGATGTCCAGCATGACGAAGCAGAACGCTGACAACGCGGCTCAGGCTCAGGCGCTGAGCAACGAGTCAAAAAACAGCACGGATAAAGGCGGCGAGGCCGTTTCCCGGATGAATAGAGCGATTGAGGACATCAAGAAGTCGTCGGACGCAACTGCGAAGATAATCAAGACAATCGACGAGATAGCATTCCAGACGAACCTGCTGGCGCTGAACGCGGCTGTTGAAGCCGCCCGCGCGGGCGAGGCAGGAAAGGGTTTCGCGGTCGTGGCCGAGGAAGTCAGGAATCTGGCGATGCGAAGCGCGGAGGCCGCAAAGAACACCGCCAACATGATAGAGGCGTCCGTCGGCAACAGCGAGAAAGGCGTCAAGATTGCCGAAGAGGTAAGTCAGACTCTGAAGGAAATAGCGCTCGGCTCGGAGAAGGTGAACAACCTCGTTGCCGAGATCGCCGCCGCAAGCAAGGAACAGGCGCTGGGAATAGAGCAGGTGAACATTGCGATGGGGCAGATGGACAAAGTCACGCAGCAGAACGCGTCCAGCGCCGAAGAGTCCGCAAGCGCCGCAGAAGAACTCTCTTCTCAGTCAAAAACTCTCGCTTCTATGGTTTCAAACTTCAGAATCAAAGGAAGCGGCGGTTCGAGAAGGATTGAGCAGGCTCCCGCGCGGCAGACGGCGCAATCGGTTTCCGGCAATGGGAAAAAGGTTTTCGCCTCGGCGGGCGTATCGTCACGCTTTGATGAGTCAGGCAGGTCAAGAGGCTCCGCCAACGAGATTATCCCTCTTGATGACGAAGATTTCAGGGAATTTAAGAACAAGCTAATGTCGTAAACGCAACCTTTCAAAAGATAGTCTTGCGACGGAGCCGGGAAACCGGCTCCGTCTTGCTTTTGTCTGTTTTTCATTGATCGCTACCGAATCCTATGAAGGATTCGGGTTGATTCGGCTGTCGGCAAGCGGCTCTCGAAAACGTTGCCAACGCCTTTCGGGCGCGTGTTTCTTGTCTTTTAGCAGGCTGATTAATGAAAACTGCGCAATTATAGAAAAAACGGCTGTTGTCATTACAAAAAGCTTAAATATTACATTTGCAAAAGGAATTTGTGTTTTCGCGCATGGGTGAGCCAGATAGTTTGTGATTACTGTTGTTTTCAAAAAAGATGTCTATTGCTTCGCGTAAGTGAAGCGCAGAAAAAAATAAATAAGCCTTTAATAATGCTGATATATCCACATATTGCGCGTTTCGCTAACGTTCACGGAGATGTCGGCATAGCAATTGCATTACTTATTAAAACAAAAGAGGGAAAACGGAAGATGACTGCAACGCAACACTACGAACTGAAAGACAGAGAATTCAGGAAAATCAGTTCCATAGTATATGACGCATGCCGGATAAATTTGAGAGACGCGAAAAAGGAGCTAGTGCAGGCAAGGCTGGCAAAAAGGCTCCGGGCGCTAGGCATGGACAGTTACGGCGACTATCTCGACCTTATCGAGAAAGACGCCTGCGAACACACGATAATGATCGATTATCTTTCGACGAACCTGACGATGTTTTTTCGCGAGAGGGGACATTTCAACTACCTTGCAGAAGAAGTTTTTCCGCGGATAAGCGAGAGTTCCACTGGAAGGATATGGAGCGCGGGATGCTCGTCGGGAGAGGAAGCGTACACGCTGGCGATGTTGTTGAGGGAGAACTTGCCGAAGATAAATCTGATGGATTGCCTGATTCTTGCCACAGACATTTCAACGAGAATGCTCGAAGCCGCAAAGCGAGGCGTTTACACCGCAAAGCGAATGGAAAACGTGCCTGAAGACATGCTTGAAAAGTATTTCAGGAAAACCGGAAGAGCGGAAGAGACATTCTTCGAGGCGGGCGCGGCGCTCAAATCGCTTATACGGTTCAGGTACTTAAATTTGATCGGGCCGTGGCCGATGGACGCGAAGTTCGACGCGATACTTTGCAGGAACGTGATGATATATTTCGACAAGCCGACGCAGCAGGAGCTTGTGGCGCGTTTTTACAACCTTCTGAAGCCCGGCGGGATTTTCATCGTAGGACATTCCGAAAGTCTAGTGGGAATAAACCATGATTACACATTCGTGCGCCCGTCAATATACAAACGGCCCGCAGGAGAGGAGAGAGTCGCGTTATGACACACAACGTGGGAATATCAGACCTGAAGGTTTCAAACGATCCCGGAGACGACATCAAGACTCATTCGCTCGGCTCTTGCGTCGGGGTTACGATGTACGACCCTGCGGTTTCAGTGGGCGGAATGCTGCATTATCAACTGCCGTCGGCGCGGGAACACTCGGAAAAAGCCGCGACGAATCCATACATGTTCGGAGATACGGGAATCACAGAACTGATGAAGGAAGTGTTTGAACGGGGCGCGGACAAGCGCCGGCTCGTGGTGAAACTGGCGGGCGGCTCAAACGTCGCCGATAAAAACGGCTTCTTCAACATAGGAAAAAGGAATCTCATCATCGCAAAGAAATTCCTCTGGAAGAACGGCCTTTTAATCACCGGCGAGGATGTGGGCGGCGAAACTTGGCGCAACCTCAAACTCGAATTGGGAAGCGGCCGCGTTTCAATAAAAAGCGGCGACGGCGAATTTGACATATAGGAGGTTCGGCCATGTCTTTCAACATCATGATAGTCGACGACTCAACCATTATCCGCACGATGATTAAAAGAACGATAACTCTGGCCGGAATTCCAACGGGCATAATCGTCGAAGCGCAAAACGGGGCGGAGGCGTTAGTTTCCCTCGGCGAAAACTGGATCGACCTGATTTTTACGGATATCAACATGCCGGTGATGGATGGGGTTGAGATGCTGGAAAGAATCAGCCGCGAAGAAAGAATCAGCGACACTCCAGTGATAGTTGTCTCGACTGAAGGAAGCGAAACGAAAATCGACCGCTTGACGCGAATGGACAACGTGAAAGCGTTCATAAGAAAGCCTTTCGCTCCGGAGAATCTCCGAGACGCCGTTGAAGCGGCGCTGTCGGAGAGAATTCAGGAGGCTGCAAATGCTTGACGAGAAGCTTCGGCAGGTTGCTCAAAGGATATTAGAGGACGCGGCGTTCGTTTTTGTGGACGGGGGGGCAGAAGACGCTATCGAGCTTCTTAACGGAGAAAACGCGTTGTCGGCGACGCTGGAATTCGACGGCGAGTTCTCAGGCTCGATGTCCATGTCCGCTTCTTATTCATTGGCGAAAACAATGGCGGCAAATCTCCTTGGCGCGGACGATCTCGACCCTGAAGCTGAAAGCAAAAAGACCGACGCTATCGGAGAGCTGCTTAACATGGTTTGCGGAAACCTGCTGCCGGAAATAGCGGGGACTTCTCCTGAATTCAAAATTGGCGCGCCTCGCGCCGTGTCGTTTGACGAGACTAAGCGTCAGTCAGCGGATATTGCCCGCTCAAACGGAAGCTTGGTTGCCATGTCGGTTGAAGGATGTGAAGTCGTGATGTCGTTATTGATTAACGACGAATCCGGAGCGGGAGAACGTGTGTGATCGCTTGCGGCTCCCATTTTGAAGATGAGGCGGACGAAAGAGATAAGAGCGAACAGCGGAAAGGATGATAAAAATGAGCGAAAACGGAAAAGTGAATATCGAGATATCAGGAGACGAGATGACGGCGGTGGCCTTCATAACTCCTCCCGGCCTGACAGGCAAACCGGTGGAAGTGGCGGATGTGAAAAAGTCGCTCGAAGAAGCCGGCGTCGTTCACGGCATAGTGAACAATGAGCGAATTAAATCGTTCGTTGACGAGGGGCGGCTGATCCCAATTGATTTTCTCGCGGCGGCTGGAACCCGTCCCGGGCATGGCGCGGACGCTTCTATTGAAAACGTCTGGCTTAAAAAAGACGCTCCCGCCAGAATCGACGAAAAAGGCAGGATCAACCTGCGCGAGCTTAATGTCGTGAAATCCGTGTCTCAGGGTGAAACCATCGCGGTGAAAACGCCGCCCACTCGCGGCGAGACCGGGATGACCGTTAAAGGCGTTGAAATTCCCGGCGAGTGGGGTTCCGACGTTTCATTCAAGGCGGGCCGCAATGTAATCGTTTCTGACGACGGGTTGGAGTTCAGGGCCGCAATCAGCGGCTCCCCGAATTACGCGGGCGGAATCCTCAATGTCGATCCGGTGTTTGTCGTGGATGGCGACGTGGATTACTCCACCGGAAATATCAACTTCGCCGGGGCGCTCGATATAAGAGGAAACGTGCAGGACGGTTTCGTTGTCAGGGCAGAGGGAAACATTACGATCGGGGGGAATGTTCAGGCTGCGGAAGTGGTTTCCGGTGGCGATGTCGTTGTGAAAGGCGGCATAATCACGCGGCATGAGGGCGTCGTCGCGGCGGCCGGTAGCGTAAGCGCGAAGTTTATCGAAAATTCCGAAGTCGAGGCCGAGGGAGACGTGGTGGCTGAGCGAGCCGTCATCAATAGTCTCGTCAAATGCAATGGGACCGTGATTTGCTCGGACGGCGAGGGAAAAATCATGGGCGGCGAAATCATGGCCTATAACGAAATCCGCGCAAAACATCTCGGTTCGGACAAAGAGTCCAAGACCACGCTCCGCGCGGGTTTCAAGCACGACATATACATAAAAATGTCTGAAATGGAAAAAAAACTTGAGGAAATAATCGAGGAAGCCGCCGGTCTTCAGAAAAACCTCCTCGCAAAAAACGCCAAACCGGAACTGGTCGCCGAGGTGAAACAGAAAATCCAGTCTCTTGAGACCGAAAAGTTAGGCCTTCAGCAGAGAATCGCTTCGCTTCGCCTCCGGGTTCAGGTGAACCCGTTTGCGACGGTGAAAGGCGAGGAATACATACATCCCGGCTGCGTGGTTTACATCGGCGGTTCAAGGGAAAGGATAGCGAACCCCCTCAAGTTCGCCACTCTTATGGCGGACGCTGACGGGGGCGTGGCGTTGTCGTCTTACGACGAAACCAGCGGAAGCATCAAAACGGTTAGAGTCGGCTCGAAAGAAAAAAAGAAAACTGTCATGATAGTGGACGACGCCAGATTCATGAGAAACAAACTCAAGAACATCCTCGAAAACGGCAACTTCAGAGTGGTTGGCGAAGCCGAGGACGGCAGACAGGCGGTGATGTTGTTCCAGAAACTCAAGCCAGATGTCGTGACCATGGACATAACGATGCCAGATGTCGACGGCATCAGCTCTTTGCGGGCGATAAAGAAAATTCATCCGGACGCAAGAGTCGTTATGATATCGGCGCTCGGACAGAAAGAGAAAGTCCGCGACAGTCTTGTTGCCGGCGCGAGGGACTTTATTATAAAACCTTTCATCCCTGAGAAAGTCATCGACACCATGACTAAAGTTCTTGAAAAAACCAACTGAGGCGGATACGGCGATGAAAGCGGTTTTTCTGAATCCTTTTGTGAAGTCTGTTTTTGAGATACTCGAAAGCGTGGTTTATGAGACTCCCGAAAAAGGCGACATATTCATCCGGGAACGGTATCCGTGCAACATGGAGACCGTCTCGGCGATGGTTGGCATAACCGGAAAGCTTACGGGGCAGGTGACGCTGACCATGAGCCGCAAGTCGGCAATCTCCATCGCGGCAAAAATGATGATGGAGGATGGACTTGAGGAATTGGACGAATGCGCCCAGAGCGCGCTCGCCGAGATGGCGAACATGGTGGCCGCCAACGCCGCCGCCAGCCTATGCGACGACGGATATGAATGCGACATCACCACTCCGACGGTGATTACCGGCTCCAACATCGAGATTTCCTTCAGGCCGGAAGTAAAAACTATCGTTATTCCGCTTACGCTCAGCGTAGGCAGCATCGACGTGAATATTTCAGTGGCCGAGACATCTTTTATAAAAGGGTTGCAAGGCTCCGCGCGCGCGGCATCCGAAACTGCCGCCGCAGGGGCGATTTGAAATACTGAAAGTTTAATTGAGGTTATTATGGCGGCTTTTAACTGGAGCGATAAATATTCGGTAAATGTGGCCGAGATGGACGCGCAACATAAAAAACTAGTGGGGCTTCTTAACGAGCTTGACGAGGCCATGAGTCAGGGCAAAGGAAGAACCATCGTCGGAAGGATTCTATCGGGTCTGGTCGATTACGCGGCGACTCACTTCCGAGATGAGGAATCTCTGATGGAGCGGCATGGTTTCGCAGACATTGAGGCGCACAAGGCTCTTCACGACAAGTTGACGGCCCAAGCCACAAGCCTCAACGCTGAGTTTCAAGCGGGAAGCATTTCTGTCACCATAGATACTATGAATTTCCTTACGAACTGGCTGACCGACCACATTCTCGGAACGGACAGCAGGTACGGCGCATATCTCAACGGGAAAGGAATATACTGAATCCGGTTCATCCGAGCGTGAAGCGGCTGCGGTAAGGTTAATCATCGATGAGCGAATCATCTTGCAACTTGTCTGGCGTGGCTCTTGTGATGTCGGATTTTTTAGATTTGGTGAACCCGAAACTGTCCGGGCATCACAGGTCAGTTGCGTATATCGCAATGTCCGTGGCGGAAAGGCTGGGCCTGCCGTCCGAGAGCAAAGAAGACATAATACTGGCGTCTCTAACACACGACATAGGCGCGCTTTCCGTTGCCGACAGGATGGAGGCGCTGGATTTCGAGTTCGTCGACGCCGACAGCCACGCGCGAGCCGGAAGCAGGCTGATCGCAGCGTGCGCTCCGCTTTCCGGCGTGGCGGACATTGTGGCCCGGCATCATGAATGGCACGACTCATTCGTAAAATCAGGGGTGGACGCCGACATTGCGTTGAGCGCCTCGATAGTCCATCTCGCCGACAGGGTGTCCATTCTGCTGAACGACAGCTCCGAGCCGTTGTCGCAACGCAAGAAAATAATCGAAAAAATATCCAAAAGGGCAGGCGGAATGTTCAACCCGCGGGTCGCGGCCGCATTCATCGAAGAATCGCGCCGCGAAGCGTTCTGGTTCGGCACATTGCCGGAATTCAGAGACTCGGCCATCGCAAGGTTCGTGTCTGAAAACGGGGACGTTGACCTGTCAACGGCTGACATGCTCGATGTGGCTAAGCTCTTCTGCCGGATAATAGACTACCGGAGCAGTTTCACCGCCGCGCATTCAGCGGGAGTGGCGGCCTGCGCCAGCGCTATCGGCGGCTGCCTAGGTTTGCCGAACCATGAAAAAGCGCGGCTGGAAACTGCGGGCTATATGCACGATATCGGCAAAATGGCGGTTCCTTCATCCCTTATTGAAAAAAGAGGCGGGCTTGCCGACGAAGAGTTCAACATAGTGAAGTCTCACGCGTTTTATACTTATCACCTTCTGGACAAACTACCCTGTTTTTCCGTCGTCAGGGATTACGCCGCCATGCACCACGAAAAAATAAACGGGAACGGCTATCCTTTCAAACTCAAAGGCGGCGAGATACCGACGGGAGCCAGAATCGTGGCGGTCGCAGACGTGTTCACAGCCCTCTCAGAAGACCGTCCGTTCAGAAAAGCCTTAGCATTGGATGACACAATCAAAACTATCGACGAGATGGCTTCAGACGGCTCTCTTGACGGCGATATCACGCGCGCGCTCAAATCCAACCTGAGCCTTGTCGATTCAGCCAGAGCAAAAGCGCAGCGCGCAGCCATTTTTGAATACCGCTCTTTCGAGGACGGACGCGGAATAATCGCTCACAGCGCGTCAGCTTAACTAACGAAAGGCCGGACGACGCCGACAACTAGGCAATCCGGGATAATGGAGATATGGAAAACACAGCCAGAAAATTTATCAGATCAAAAAAAATCCTTGTTGAGAACGTGGAGCCGGGGATGACGCTCGCAGAGGACATTAAAACCGCAGCGGGCGGAGTAATTCTTCCGGCGGACTCCATCCTATCAATGACCAACATCGAGAGGTTGAAAGAGTTTGATATTTTCTCGATATATGTCGAGGAAGAGACAGTTCTCCGGGAGTCCGACGCAATGCGCGGGAAGCGAGCTGTGGTTATCGACGACGCTCTTTTCTTCAGGCACATGTTCTCCAAGATGCTCTACAAGATGGGCATATTCGTGATGGAAGAAGTGGAAACCGCAGAGGAAGGCGTGTGCCACGCGAGAAAATACCGGCCGGACCTCGTGATAGTCGATATCCATCTTCCCGGCATGACCGGTATAGAAGCGATTAGGGACATAAAAAGCAAATGCAGCGGCTCGAAATGCGTCGCAGTTTCCACTGACAAAGACCGGAAGACGGTAGTGGACGCCCTGCGCGCCGGAGCCGATGACTTTCTGGTCAAACCTGTAATGTGGGATCGCCTCAAACCTAGGATATGCAAACTATTTGATAGTGGCAAAGACGCTGTTGTCATGTGATCCGCGTGTCTGAAGAAGAAACGTTCGGACAACTCAATTATGAAAATCCCGGGTAGAATCGTAAAGATGATAAAAGATTTATCGCTGACTTGGCCTTGAAACTTTGAAAACTTAAAAATCTTCTCTTAAAGCTCTCTCTTTGTTATGCAAGGCAATGGAAAGTTTCAGTTGACTGCGCTGGTGATTACTGTTGTTCAAAGTCAGCGCAAATGAGAATCCTAGGCGATAGAAACAAATAATAGATGCGGGTAGTGAGTCAAGGGGCTGGCTTTGCGATGCTGAAGGTGGTATTAAAGGAGCTTGGCATTGCAGAGATAAATGTTTTAAAAAAGATTAAGAAGCCAATTCCATGTGAGCCGAAAATCCTTAAATGTGCGCAAGATTTGTGCTAGGGTTTTTATGAATTTGCAGAAGCAATTAAAATTGGCTAAAATCCAAAATCGCTCTTATTTACTGGGCGTTTTCTATGCCGAAGAAGGGAATCGAACCCCCACGAGGAGTGATCCTCGGCAGATTTTGAGAGAATTGAGAATCTCAAAATTTATTTTCATACAAGGCTTTTATTACATTCAAACAACCTGTGTTACGCGTGTGTTATAGAGATTCAGGATACATTCATTAAATTCTTGGATTGAAAAGGGTGTGGTAAATTATTCATGCCAATAATGTGACAATGTACTCCTCGTGATGTATATTCGGGTTAAAGAGACATTTGCTTGTCCTTAGAGAATCTTTAACAATAGCGACCATTGCTAATAGGAGGCTTGAAAACTTAAAACTTGCGTTCGGAACATCTGCCTCTCTTGCTGATTTCCGATTCTCATTATCGATTAAGATGAACAACGCAGTCAGACGCTGGAACAACCTTTATGTTAAAGTAACAGACGCCTATAGAAACAGAAATTCAACTACACTTCAAAACCGTGATTATTGAAATAACGTCTATGCACGAAGTTGCATCGTGCGCTGTGGGTAAACCACTCCACGCACGATGATTTTGCCTTTATCGCAGAACTCCGCGACATCCGCGCCTTATCCCACCTGTTTTCGTTTTTTTCCCGATACTCCTTAACGGCAGAGGTTTCGACTTCATACTCAAGTTCCTTGTTTCTCTGAAAGTCATACAATGAGATTATATTTTTACGCGTTGCTGTAGGAAATGATGTCATACGATTTATTATTTGGAATTATACATGAATTGTTGCTGTTTTCGCTCATGCACAAAAGAATGATTTTTGCGCCGGCGCACAAAAAGATAGGTGAAATCTATTAAGAACAACTATAATTTGCCAGATTCTATATAAATTCGGAGAAACAGCAATCAATTATCTTCGGATTTGGGAATTAGGTTTTAGTCGAATTTGAATTTAATGGAAATGTAAGGGCCTTTGCCCCAATAAGAGTCGCCGGCGAGGTCGGAGTCGAAGTCGTCGAAGCTGTAGCCTGTTGTCAACCAGATGTTTTTCAAGCATTTGTAGCCGAGTTCGGCGGAACCGCCGATGCTCTGTGAATTGATGCTTCTGCTTCTCAACGTCCTTGCTTCCAGCCCGATGTCGAACCTGCTGGTCAGATCATAAGTAAACCGCCCGGCAACCATATCAGTGTAAGACCTGAACAAGTCTGTTTTTGAAATTTTTGCCGCGTATTTTCCGGTTAACGAAAAGCTTTTCGACGGGTGGTAAACGCCCTCTATGGAATAGATCCTCGCCGACGGAGTGGAGTCCGAAACGACGGGAGAGCTTCTGTCGCGCTTGAATTCTATACGAGCGAAAGCATTGAAGCGGTTGTTGTGGGCTGGTCTGTAGGCGACACCGACCATGCTGCCGGTGGTGGTGCGCTGTGCTCCGGTCGAGTATCCGGTATTGGACCACCGTTGGCGAAGGAGCAGGGAGTAATCTGTTCCCATCTTGGCAGCCAGACCGAGTTCGGCGAGGCGGGAAGTATCGAGAGTCGAGTCGCGGTATTCGGCTCTTGCGGTCATTTTAACATCTCTCATGAACACAAATTCAGTTCCCGCCGTAACCGCGAAAGCATCGGGGTCGCGCTGCATCTCCGCGCCCTTTACGGTGTTTAGTTTTTCGAGGGAGACAGATCCGGAAACCCGGTCGTTGAGAGCAAACTTGTTTCGGACGCCGATAGCCCGCTGGACCCTGCGGCCGTCCGCGCCGCCTTCGAGCCGGTATTCGTTAAACGCGGACGTGTCCCGCGCAATCGGAGTCTCAACGCCGAGGACATTGCGCCAGCTCCGGCTGCCGTCGAGCCGCCAGAACTCTCTCCTTGCATAAAGATGTCCGGCGCCCTTCAGTTTGTAGTCCAGTTTGGCGCTGCTGACGTTGAAGTTGTTATCCTGAATGTCCTGCTGGTGTTCCAGAGTGAGCGCGAGCCTCGGCCTGATGTTCCCGGTGAGCGAAAACCGCGCGGCGGTCGTCTTACTCGGCGTGCGCTCGGAGATGTCGAAAGGATACCGTGTCCGGTCGGTGTTCGTGATGATAAAGTTATCATTGGAACTTTCGCGCAGCAGCTCCGACTCGAATTTCATGTTCCGAATCGTCCGTTTCAGGAGAATCGAGCTCAGGCGGTGATCCATGTAGTTGACGCTGTCTCTCTCCGTGAAGAACTTGCCCGCGAGGGTCGTGTTTCGATTTTTGAGGAATGAGAATTCGAGTCCTTTTTTCTCCATGCCGCGCTGCGCATCCACCGCAGACATATTCCCGAAGTAACTCCTCGTGTTTCTCCAGTAGGCGGTAATTTTCGTTCTCTCCAGCGCGTCGCTCTTAAGTTCGAACGACCACCCGCCGCCGTTTTTAAGCGCGAGGATATTGTCGATGTTGAACAGCGACTTCGTTTCGGCAAACTCGTATTTCAGGGTGGTGAGCTTGTGGAGTTTGTAGTCGAAGTCCATGCCCCAGAGATGATAGTCGGAGGTTTCGGCTTCCTGAGTGACTCCCGTGAACCCGACACCGAGGCGGTCGTTCAGTTTGAACCTCAGCCGGGCGCCGTAGATGTAATACGTGTTTCCGCCGCCCTCTGTCTCATAGCTGACAATCAGGTAAACGGGATTCAGGTCTTCGTCGTAGCTTGGCAACGGATCCTTTAGCAGGATTGCGCCGGTTTCGTAATCGATGGAGTATTCGGACCACCTTGACAGTGTGTCTCTGTTCAGCGCCGCCTCTGGCCGGAGCCTGTCGCGGATTTCGACGGCCACGGTTTCGCTGCCGTCCATAATCGGGGCGGCGGACAGATAATAGTAGCCGGATACGCCGCGGCCGGGTATCGCGTCCACCACCTGCGACTGGTCGGTGTGAGTCTCGAATGCGGACAGGCGGTACTTATCCGTGTTCATGCCGATCTTCAGGCCGTTGAAGGAGCGCGAGTACGCGCTCAGTTTCGTCTCGTTGAATCCCGTCTCAAAGTCTCCGAACAGCAAATGGGACTTGCGGCGGTCGAGACGCAGATAAAGTTTCTCGCGGGACTGAGCTTCGAAGCTCGTCACGCTGTCGTCGCCGTAGATCGGGTACTGGTCTTCGGCGTCAGGATTGCGCAACGAGTTAAAGAAAAGGTCGGGGCGTTTGCTCTTGTGTGAGTCGTATGAGAGAGTAAGAAGCGAATCGTCGCCGATTTTTCTTTTTGTGAACAGAGCGCCGCGGGCGCCAGCGTAGCCGCCCCGGTCGAACCAGCCATCGCTGCTGCGGATCAGTTCCGTGTCTCCGCCCGCTTTCCCGCTGCCGAACCTGAATTCCACGAGGCCCACCGAGAGGTTGTCGCCGAGGTCGGGCGTGAAGTGCACCTTCGCGGAACCCTGTAGTTCGCCGAACGCGACGGTTATCACCGCCTCGCCTGCCTGTCTCGGCGCTTTTACATCGAACCGCGCAGCGCCGCCGCTGTAGAGAACCTGCACGCCGTCCATGCTCGCGTCCGCGTCTTTCGTGTCTATTTCCCCGGAGGTTGTTTCGACGGTCGCGATACCTTCATATGCCACGGGAAGCCCTTTATCGTCGTACACCGAAGCGGAGACGCGCGCCTTCGAAGCGCCGTCCGCGATGATTTCCGTTTTTTCGGGTTTCACCTCAATCTTGGCGGGTAGCCCGGCGGCGGTAATCCTGATTTCCTTTTCGCTTGTTATATTTCCGTCTTCGTCCCGGGTTTCCGCGCGTATCGCGTTTTCCGCTCCGGGCGCGAGTTGGATTCCTATGTATTGGTAGATAGCTATTTCAAGCTCGGATTCCGTTATCTTTTTACCGACCCTTTTGCTGCTAACCGGTTCGTCGTTGAGGAAGAGGTAAACCTTCGCGGCAAGCGGAGCTTTGACCGTGATATTAGTGTTTGCCGCCGAGGAGACCGATCCGTCCTCGGGATAGAGGATGTCGAGGTCGGGAGTCATCGATGAAATCTCTTCTTCGAGAGGAACGTAAACGAACTCTGTCCTGCCGGCGGCCGCGGCCTGTCCGGAGGTTGCGGCTTTTTCGCGGGTTTCCATATTTCTTCTATCCGCTGATTCCTTATCGCCGGATACAGTGAAGTCCGCGTTCATGATGCCGCCGGAAACCATGTCTATGAACTGCGAATCCGGATCGCCGGCGAACCTGTTGGTGGATAGCGAGGAGATCGATATTCCGGCGGGAAGGGTCTTTGCTTCGATCTTAAGCACATGCAGTCCGGGCGTTACGCCGATCACCGAATACTTGCCGTCCGTTCCGGTTACGATCCTCGCGCCGTCTTCCATGTAAATTGCGACTCCGGACACACCCGGCTCTCCGCGGCTCTGCATTCCGTCGCCGTCAGAATCCACAAAAACTTTGCCGACGATGGTGCCGTTCGAGGTGAACACGCCTTCTTTAATGGTTACAGTGTAATATGCGGTGTTGGAAGAAACTGTTTTTGCGCCGAGAGTTCCCTGAGCGTAAGCGGTGTTTTTGCCATCGCCACGCTTGCTGTCCACTCCGACGACCGTGCTGTAGGAAATTTCGAAGTAACCGCCGGCTGCAAGGGAAGTGACGCTCCACGCGAGAGTCATGGAAGCGGGCCTTGCGGGGTCAGCCGCCGCGCCGCTGAGTGTTGTCGAGCCGTCGATATACTGCATCCCATGCGGCAGTATGTCGGTCACCGTGATGTCGTTCACCGGCCAGCTTCCCGAGTTGGAAACACGCACCGTGTACCTTACGATATCTCCGATAGTGGCATTTTTTTTATCTGCGGTCTTGGTCACTGCGAGAAGTTCGATCACCGGCGGGTCCACCGGGATGTCGAAGTTCAACGGATAATAAACCAAGTCTCCGCTTTCGACAACGCCCGCGTCCTCAAATTCGCCCGGGAGCGGGGTTACGAAAGGATTGCCCTTAGACCTTTCATCCACCCTGTACTGCTTCGGCATCTCCGAATTGGGAATCAGTGATGGGAAAGTAAAATTTCCTCCGACTGCAACGCTTACCCGGTAGTGAGCGCCGTCGGGTGTCTTGGGAACATAGTAAAAAGTAAAAACACCGTCCGCGCTGGTTCCCGCAACCGAGGGGCTGGGATTGGGTTGGTTATAAGGAAGCGCGACAGAAGTTTCCACGGACTGATCTATTTGGGTAAGGGTCACCACGGCGCCCGCGACCGGTTCGCCGGTCATCGAGTTGAATACACGGCGCTGCGGCTCCACTAACGCGAACTGACGTGAAAGCGGGGTGCCGTTCGGATCAAACGGATCGATATATATCCCTTCGAGTTCTCCTCCCGCAGTTAATGTTATATGACCGTTTCCGGACGTTGCGGCGGTCGCCGATGACCTTGCCGCGCGCGTGGCGGCCATTTCGCACTGACCGCTGTTCAAGATGTTCGGCACGCAGCCGCGGAACATTTCGGAGTTCGTCCCGACCTCGGTAAGCACGACGGTTTCCGTATCGCCGCTCAACTTATCAACAATTGTGACTTCCAATGTGTCTTTTGTGTTGGGATTGATATTTCTATCCGCGTCGTTGACTTGCAGATATATGTCCTCATAAGTCATTAGCGTGCGTTTAATAGTCGTATATGTTTTATTGTAGATTTCTAGGTAATTATCGACGTCGCGAGCCGAAACCACGGTGGTCGCAGTCGCTGACACCGGGTCTGAGTCGTCCGCTGTTACGGTCGCCACATTTTTAATCGTATCGCCATCGAGTTCGCTGTCCGGCACGTTGAGAAGCAACTTGAGAGTTTTGCTTTCTCCGGCGGACAGATCGCCGATGTTCCATGAAACCGAGCCGTTGGAGAAAGTCCCCCCGTTGTCCGCGCTGACGAAACTCGTTTTCTCCGGGATGGGGTCTGTAGCGAACACGTTTGAAAGCTGTATGTATCCGTCGTTGGAAATCAGTATGGTGTAATAGATGTCGTTTCCCGCGAACGCGGGAAGGCCGGTCTTTGTAACTGAAAGCGATGCCTTGCGGATATAAGTTTCGACCGAATTAGAAACCGCCGGAGCAAGTTCGGCGCAGGTTATCGAGGCGATATTGGTGATGGTGGTTTCGAGCGCGGAGATGGATGAAACGGAAACGGAGAATTCCAGATCGCCTTCAGCGCCGGGAACGATAGCTCCGAGATCCCATGAAACAATGCGGCCCGAGAGAACACCGCCGCCCGTGATCGAATTTTCCACGAGCGAGGTTTCGGACGGCAATTCATTGATGACTCTCGCCAGAGACGCATCCGCATTGCCGATGTTCTTGTAATGAAGAGCGTAGGTGATTGTGCCGCCGGGGCCGACCACGGCGGACGAGGCCGATAGCGACAGTTTAAGATTCGGTCCCGCGCCGACCATTATGCTATTGGTATAATTGGTTTGTGTTTCATCCGAAACCATCGTGATGGAATTCTCGATGACATCGCCGACTGAAATTGCGCTTGGGTCGGCGGGAGGATAATCGGCCGCAGTTTTGACGACGCCGGTGAGTGTGAGCGTGCCGCTCTGACCTACTGCCAGCGATCCGAGATTCCATGAAACGGTCCCGCCGGCCGGACCGGCGGCGTAAACTCCGCCGCCGGTCGCCGACGAGAATATCACATAATCAGAAATCGAGTTCGTGAGAACTACATTCGATGCATCAGAATTGCCCGAGTTCTCGTAGTAGATCGTATAAACGAGCAGTGACCCCATAGCCGTCGGGTCGGAGCTTTCAGTGACCCGGAGGAACAGAACGGGGGCTCCGGAAACTGTGACCTCCGCCTGAGCTTCGACTCCGGGCATGGGATTTCCGCCCGCGTCACGATACGAAACGAGAGCGCGGTTGACAATCAGGGTTCCGATCGGAGGGCTAGATGCGCGCGCCGGCGGGCATGCTGCGGCAAGCGCCATCAGGCATATAAGCGCCGCTCGCGCTGCAATACCGGTGATTTTGCGCTTTACCGATCCCATAAACAGCTCAGAACCCTTTCATTCCAATTCGTCAATTTATAGTCACAGAAAACCGCAGGACATACGTGCCGCCTGCGCCGAGACTCGGCGTTTCACCGAGAGCGTTGTTGGAACCCGAGTCGTAAGTCGCGCCGTCGCCGTCGCTTGCATCCGTCCGGGAAACAAGCGTTCCCGTAGTGGCGCCCGTGTACAGACTGCCCGGCACGTATGTCGTGTGCAGCGGGATGTGATCGGTTATAACTACTACCGTGGCCACTCCTGTGCCGGAATTGGTTGCAGTTATCGTGTAGGTGAGAGTCGTTCCGGGAGGCTGAGTTCCGGTAGGGCTGACCGATTTGGTAAGCGTGACAACCGGCGCTGTGACCGTGGTGGTGAAGGTAAGGATGTCGCTCTTCGAGGTGTCAACCGAAGACTTCCCGGTCACGGCAAGGGTATCGATGCTCTGGTCCGAGGCGCCGGCGGGTATCGTAACTACTGCCAGCACAGAGATGGTCCCATTCTGCGCCAGCGTGCCGGTATCGACTTTGCCGTCGGCATCCGTGTCCGTCAGCAGATAATCTCCGTCGTTGCCGGATATGCCGTCGTTGTTCATATCCGCCCAGAACACCCATGTCCAGCCTTGGCTGGACGTGTAAGTCAAGTCGATCACGTCGTTGGAGTTTGTGTAGTTGTGGACTGTGAAAGGGTAGGTGATTTTGTCGCTCGGATCGCCTGAAAGCGCTGTTATGGTGACGGTCAGGTCAACCGAAGCGAGCGCGCCCACGAATAACGTTCTGCCGTTCGAGTATGTGGTTACATTGTTCGGCCCGGAAACGTATGCGACGGACGCCTGATTCGTGATGGTCGAGTTATATGCCACGCCGCTGTTCACCGTGGCCTGAAATGTCACCGCCTTGGTTGAACCGGCATTGATTGTTCCCACAGTTACCGTCACCGCGCCTCCGGTTGTCCCGTTGTAATCCGAGCCGTCGTCGCCGGTGGCGTCCGTTTTCGTGGTTCCGTCTAATGTTATGCTGCCCGGCACGTACGTGACGCCCGTCGGGACGACGTCGGTCATTACAACCGAAGTTCCCGCCGACGACCCGGTGTTCGACATGGTGATCGTGTATGTCACGGTGTCGCCGGGCGCGGGGGATTCAGGCGAGTGGGTCTTAGCGGCATTAATCACCGCCGCGGCGACTGTCGTGGTGTACAGACCCGTGGTTGTCTGCCCGGGGTCGAACTGCGAAGTCGCCGTTATGGTAATGGTGTTGCTCGTGCCGTCCGTGGCGGCGCCGGACGCCGGAATCGTCACAAACATAAAAACGTCGTAATCGTCGTCCGCAACGACTGTTCCGGTTGTGTATTTTCCGGCGACGGCGGTCATCAGCGTGTCCGTCCCGGCATCGTAAGTATGGTTATTGTTAATATCGTAATAGAATGTGATCGAAGACGGTGTCCACGCGCCCCCGACTGCATACGTGAAGTCGAACTTGTCGCTTCCGTTTCCGTCATTGAATATCTGAAAAAAATGCATGATCGTAGTGTTGTTGGCGCCTGCCATGGTCCCGGACGGAGGGACTAACGAGACTGCTGCCACCTGACTTACCGTAGTTGTGACGGTGTTCGAGTAAACGCGCGTCATCGAGTTGTTGTTGGCGTCCTTGTAGTCAACGTACGCTTGATTCGAGATGATGGTGCCGGATGCCGTCCCGACCGCGTACAGTTTCGCCGCGGCCGCGACTATCCCCGCCGCCGCGAGCAGGAACAGCAGCGCCTCTAAAAACCGTTTCTTTTTTCCGTTTCTTATTTTCGTTGCATTTCTCATTACAGAGCCCCCTTTCAAGGACTTACTTTACTTTTACTTTAAAACTGACCTTGCCCGACTTTCCCGGCTCCACCGTTTTGGCAATCAGCCACTTGATGTGGGTGTACATATCCGCCGGGGCTTCTTTCTCTTCGCTTTTTCCATCGGGTTTTTCCTCTATATATTTAATCGGAGGTTTCTGGAACACCCGCCCTCCGTCTATACTGAATCCAATCTCCGTGTCTTTTCCATCAGCGCTGCCGATTATGTAAACCGTACCCTTCGGGACTGGGTCCACCACGGAGATGTCCTTCAACGGCGCTTTTCCTTCATTGGTGTAGGTTATGGCATAAACCAGAACGTCGCCGCGTTCAGCGTTGTCCGCAGGCTTCAGTTCCGTAACTTTCTTTCCGTTCTTCTCGACAATGGATACAAGGTTTGCTTTGATTTCGAGCTTCAGAGGCTGTTTTAGCGATTTGCCTTTTTCCTGCGCCACCGCGGACCGCGCCGCGAACGCCGCCATCAGAAGAACCACGACAATGCAAGCTGTTCTGATCTTGTAATTTTTCATGATATGTTTCCTTTCAATTCACGGACACCGTGAAGCAGACAATCCCCTCGTCCGTCCCTGAATTAGGAACGGAGTCGTTAGCGGAAACGTTGCCGATTTTGAAAATGATGTTGGAGCCGCTGAGTTCAGCTTCGTCGCCGTCCACGGCGTCTGTTTTAGCAGTAGCCGTAGCGCAAGTGGCGGCGGCGCCGCCGATCTTGAGGCTGTTTACGCTATATATTGCTCCCGTCGGTATTGAGTCGGTGATCTGAACCACGCTCGCCGCCGCGCCTCCAATATTTTGATACCTGACCGTGTATGTTATCGTCGCCCCGGGCAGCACGGTGGCTGTTGACGTCGTTTTGGTCAGTGTGATCTGGGGCGCGGTGACAACAACAGGCGCGGTGTGGCCCGTGGTTGCCGTGGTGAAGTTTGCGCCGGACACCGTCGCGGTATTGTAGGCCGTCGTGTTCGGCCCGCCGACTTTCGCCTTGAATATAAGCGTCACTGTTCCATTCACGATCCCTACTTTTTTCGGAACTGTCCAGCTACCGCTCCAAGTCTGGTTCTGCCCGTTTATCGTCGGATTTGAAGTAGTCAGTCCGGATGTGTTTCCCGTTATGTAAGTGAATCCGTTCGGAAGAGTATCAGTGATATTGGAAATCCAGCCGTCGCCCGGCCCGCTGTTGGTGACTGTGATTGTGTATGTGGCGGTTGCGCCCGAAACCGCTGATCCGACATCGACTACTTTTGCGATCGTTATCGTAGGGCCGTATATCTGAAGCGTATCGGTTCGCGTCTGATTCATAAGCCCGCCGGCGCTTATTTGATCGTGGTATGTCACTGTAACCGTCTCGGAAGGCATGACCTCGAGGATATTGTTCCCAAGTATCGGTATGGAGGAGGAAGTAGTGGCCGACCCGGTGAATATTCCGGTGTTCGCTCCTGTTTCCGTGAGAGTAATAGCCAGCGTATCTCCCGTCTGGGTCGTCAGGGTGACGGTTACCGTCTGCGTTGTTGCGGTGTCAACATTAATGTCCGAGTCGTTCACGCGAACGTATAGCGAAGCGCCGGAGTCTGCCATAGTAACATCGCCGTTCCCCGCAGCGTCCGCCACAAACATCACGGCGCCTGTGGTCGGCGTTGTGCCGACCAGCTTAACAGGGTCGGAAACCGCCGTGTATAGATCCGATCCGGCCACGAGGTCCGCAGAAAGAACTACTCCGTTGCTCGAGGACCCGAACCACAGCCTTATGGGAGAATTGTCATTAATCCCGGTCGCCGTTTTGAATGTGCTGTATGGGAATCTCCAATCGACGAAGTAATCCTGATTTCCGTTTATTGTCGTATCAGCGGCGGTGATTACGATATTACCTGAAACCGTAATGGTCGAAACGCTGGTCTCCGGGCCATCGTTTGGGCTTCCCATCGTTCCCTGCGTCGAATTCTGCCACAGGACTATGGTTTCGGGATTTCCGATTCCGTCAACCATTATAGACCATTCATAATCTCCCGCGTTGTTGTTTGAATCGATCAGCACTCCCCAGCCGAATGAAGCAAGCAGCCCTTGTCCGCCGGAGCCTGCAGGGTTGGAGTCTAACCTGAGCCGGAAATACATATAATTGCCGTCGTTGTAAATGAAAGCCGCATCGTGCGCGGGCGAGGATACTATATTTCTCGAACCGTTAGCATCAGTGAGGGAATCCTGAAGCAGGTCGCCATTTTTGAATACCGGAATCCACTGCGCAGTCGTCGGCCATGCCTCAACCTTCGTTGCCTGCAGCAAAGCCGACAAGGCTATAATTGAAATAAAAAAAATTTGTATTGTATGTTTTTTTGAAATATTAAATTCCTCTCATTTTAATATATATATCACAAAACAATCTCATTATGACAAGCTTGTTAAAAAAATATCTTAATAATTAATAATTGAAGTTTTCACCCGCGCAGGATAATAATTCGAAGATGACTATCTCAAATGGTTTGAGGGGCGCGGCGAACAGTGAGCAGTTGGAGATGACCATGCGCCTTGTTCAAAGTCAGCGCAAATGAGAATCCTAGGCGATAGAAAACAAATAATAGATTCGGGTAGTGAGTCAAGGGGCTGGCTTTGCGATGCTGAAGGTGGTATTAAAGGAGCTTGGCATTGCAGAGATAAATGTTTTAAAAAAGATTAAGAAGCCAATTCCATGTGAGCCGAAAATCCTTAAATGTGCGCAAGATTTGTGCTAGGGTTTTTATGAATTTGCAGAAGCAATTAAAATTGGCTAAAATCCAAAATCGCTCTTATTTACTGGGCGTTTTCTATGCCGAAGAAGGGAATCGAACCCCCACGAGGAGTGATCCTCGGCAGATTTTGAGTCTGCTGCGTCTACCTGTTCCGCCACTTCGGCTCGCGTATGAATTTTACTTCTTTTGCGCCGCTTTTCAAGGTCTTCTTGTGTTTTTAATCCCGAATCCTGACGGAGCCGGGTTTCATCTGGAAGAAAGGCATTGACCGAGGTCTGAGACGCCGTCCTGATGGAAGACGCATTCCTTATGCCTGTCTTCAGCTTTCTGCTCGCAGTCGTATCCGGCGTGTTTTTCGAGTTGTTCGAGTCTTCGCAACACGCACTGAAGCACCATCGTGTCAGGGTCGGGAAGGATTTCACCGGCGGGGCCGACGGCGCGAAGTCTTTCGCTGGCGATAATTCTGCCGGGGATGCCGACTACGGTGCTGCCGGGCGGAACGGGTTTTACGACAACCGCGCCGGAGCCGACGAGGGAGCCTTCGCCGATTGTTATGGGGCCAAGCACTTTGGCTCCCGCTCCTATCACCACGTTTTTCTCGATGGTCGGGTGGCGCTTGCCTCGTTCGAGGGACACTCCTCCTAGGCTTACCCCCTGATATATAAGAACGCCGTCGCCGATTTCAGCGGTTTCGCCGATGACGACGCCCATGCCGTGGTCGATTACGACTCCCCGGCCCAGCTTCGCGCCGGGATGTATTTCCACTCCTGTGAAGAATCTGGCGATGTGGGAGATGAGACGCGGTAGCAGGGGCACATTCATTCCGTGCAGGAAATGGGCGACTCTGTGCGCTACCAACGCGTGAAGTCCGGGATAGCACAACAGGACTTCCAGCGTTCCGCGCGCGGCGGGATCCTTTTCAAATATTGCTTTGACATCTTCTCTGAGCCTCTTAAACAATGTTTCCTCCCGAGGGCGAGAAGAGTCGAACGCCCGCCCTCATGCTTCGATACCGGCGAAAAGATCCGTCGACATATATCTTTCTCCGAAACTGGGGAAAATTACAACAATAAGTTTGCCCGCGTTTTCGGGTTTTGACGCCACTTCCAAGGCGGCGGTCGCCGCCGCGCCTGCGGATATCCCCACGAAAATGCCTTCCTCGCGCGCCAGCCGTCTCGACATAGCCATCGCGCTGTCATTTGACACCTTGACGATTTCGTCAATGAGACCTGTTTTGAGCACATCCGGAATGAAGCCTGCTCCGATGCCCTGTATTTTGTGAGGTCCGGGCTGCCCGCCTGACAAAACAGGGGAGGCCTCCGGCTCGACGGCGACAGTGCGGAATGAAGGTTTCTTGGACTTGATGACTTCGGATATGCCGGTTAGAGTTCCCCCGGTTCCGACGCCGCTGACAAGAATGTCCGCTCGGCCTTCAGTGTCTTCCCATATCTCAAGAGCGGTGGTCTCGCGATGAATTTTCGGGTTCGCCGAGTTCTTGAACTGCTGGGGCATGTAAGCGTCGGGAGTCTGGGATAATATCTCCTCGGCTTTTTCTATAGCGCCTTTCATTCCTTTCGGGCCGGGAGTCAGGACTAGTTCGGCGCCGAGGAATCTTAGAAGCTTGCGTCGCTCTACGCTCATCGTCTCCGGCATGGTCAGAATGCATCTGTAACCTTTGACGGCGGCCACGAAGGCTAAGGCGATGCCGGTGTTGCCGCTTGTCGGTTCGACAATTACCGAGCCGGTCTTTATAGCTCCAGCAGCCTCCGCTTCTTCAATCATGCTCAGCCCGATCCTGTCTTTGACACTCGCCATCGGATTCATAGATTCAAGCTTGGCGACAACTTCTGCGTTCAGGCCGGCTGTCACCTTGTTCAGTCTCACCAACGGCGTTTTACCTATAATTTTCGTGATGTCATCATAAATTCCCGGCATTTTTATTCCTCCCGAATCGGTCATTTCGACCATTTAGATTCAGGCGTCGACAGAGAAAAAACGTCAAAGCCTACCCAATATTAACAATCTCTATCGACTTTGTCAAGATTAAAAACCCTAACTTTTTTTTATCGATGAATAAACAGAATAGAAGGGAAAAATGTTCCGACATGAATGTCATTAAAAATTGAACTAATAATGACTGGAAATGTCTAAAAAATGGTGGATAATATATTAGAGGTAAAAAAATGGACAACGAAGAACGCGGAATCGAAGAACCGGAAGGGCTTTCGGCGGAGGGGATGCAAGCGAGCGCAGAGAGCGCCTCTGTTGAACCTCCTAAAAAGTATTCGGCTGTAGCGAAGGAACTGTACGACTGGGTAAAATCCATAGCTATAGCGCTTGTGATAGCCTTGGTTTTCAAAGCGACGATAATGCAGTCTTACGCAGTACCGACGGGGTCGATGATACCGACGGTGATGCCGAACGACAGGTTTTTCGGGAGCAGGATAACTTTAAAATTCAGAGAGCCAGTGAGAGGGGAAGTAATAACGTTCAAGCCGCCTGAGGCGATCCCCAATCCGGAAAGAGACAGATTCGGCAAACCTATCCCGCTGATGAAGAGGATAATAGCGGTCGAAGGCGACGAGGTGTATGTGAAGCAAGGCGCGGTGTATGTGAACGGGGTAAAGATGAGAGAGCCGTATATAGCAGAGCCGCCGATGTACGATATGCCCGCCGTCAAGGTTCCGGAGGGGATGCTGTTTGTTCTCGGAGACAATCGAAACAACAGCTACGACAGCCATGCATGGGGTTTTTTACAGAAAAAAAATGTCGATTCGATAATTTTTATGAGATATTGGCCGATTGTCAGAGCCGGTCTTGTTAAGTGATTTGAAAGTATTCGGTATTTTGCTGGATTTGGCGGCTCTGAAAATATACTTCCGCCCTCAATTCGTTTAATAGACAACTGTTCCCAATTCTGGTATCGTACTACAGAACACGCGGAAAATGGCCGAATCGCCGTCCGCGAGGAACTGCCGTCTCAGGTTCCTTATACTATTATTCGTGAGGTGGTGAATGATACCGAGGAAGCTTTTTAGCGAGGAACACAAGATTTTCAGGGACGCCTTCAGGAAATTTCTGGAGAAAGAAGTTGTTCCTTATCACGAAGAATGGGAAAAGGCGGGACAGGTTCCTGCTGAGGCATGGCGCAAGGCGGGCGAGAATGGTTTTCTATGCCCGTGGGTTTCGGAAGAACTGGGCGGTTCCGGGGTGGACTTCCTGTATTCGGCGATAATCATCGAAGAGTGCTCTTACGCCAGAGTGTCGGGGTTCCTGCTCGGCCTTCACTCGGATGTCGTGGTTCCCTACATTGGGGCATTTGGGAACGCGGAGCAGAAGAAGAGATGGCTGCCGGGCTGCGTGACCGGCGAAACGATTACGGCGGTGGCCATGACGGAGCCGGGAGCGGGATCTGACCTCGCCTCTATAACCACGACGGCTGTAAAAGACGGCGACCACTATGTGATCAACGGACAGAAGACATTTATTTCCAACGGACTGATATCGAATCTGGTCATAGTGGCCGCGAAGACGAACACGAAAGCCGATCCGCCGCACACGGGGATATCGCTCATAGTGGTGGAGGAGGGCGCGCCGGGTTTCGTTCGCGGTCGCAGGCTTGATAAAATGGGGATGAAAGCGCAGGACACGGCGGAGATGTATTTCGAGGACTGCCGCGTTCCGTGCTCGAACCTGCTGGGCAGCGAGGGTCTCGGCTTTATTTATATGATGCAAAAGCTCCAGCAGGAGCGGCTTGTATGCGCCATCGGCTCTCAGGCCGCCGCAGAGCAGATGCTCAAAGACGCGGTCAAGTACACCAAAGAGCGCGTCGCCTTCGGCAGGCCGATATCGAAATTCCAGAACACCAGATTCAAGCTGGCCGAGATGGCGACGGAGATAGAGATTGGCCGCGCTTTCGTAGACAGGCTCATCGAGAGCCATGTGGCCGGCAAAGACGTCGTGACCGAAACCTGCATGGCCAAGTGGTGGGTAACCGAGATGGCCAAAAGGACGGCGGACACTGCTCTTCAACTGTACGGCGGGTACGGATACATGCTCGAATATCCGATATGCAAAGACTACATGGACATCCGGGTGCAGACTATCTTCGCCGGGACGACAGAGATAATGAAGGAAATCATCGGCAGAAGAATGGGCCTGTGAAGTTCCAGCGGCATTGATTGAAATGAAAATTCACAGACGCGCTCGCGGCGCGGCATGCGTCGCCGCGCATCCCGCGAGGACAGCGTCTTTCGGAGGGTTATATAGTGTGGGAAGATTTCGTTCACCTTCACGTTCATACTGAATACAGCATGCTGGACGGAGCGAGTAGGGTTTCGGCGATTGTGGACCGCGCCGCCGAGTTAGGCATGAAATCCATCGCGATGACGGACCACGGAAACATGTTCGGAGCCGTGAAGTTCATTGCGGCGGCGAAGAAAAAAGGGATCAAACCTCTTTTAGGCTGCGAAATATACGTGGCTCCTAGAAGAAGATTCGACAAAGAGCACCCTCTGGACAGGGACATATTCCATCTGCTGTTGCTGATAAAGAACAAGACAGGATACCAAAATCTTATCAAGATGGTGTCGCTGGCTCACACGGAAGGTTTCTATTACAAGCCGCGAGTGGACAAAGAGTTGCTCGAAAAGCACAGCGAGGGACTGATCGCGATGTCGGCGTGCCTCGGCGGGGAGGTTCCGTCTTTTATCCTTCGAGGTCAGACGGACGAGGCCCGAAAACGCGCGCAGTGGCACAGGGACGTGTTCGGCGAGGAAAATTACTTTCTCGAAATAATGGATCACGGCCTTGAGGAGCAGTCGAAGGCGAACGCAGGCCTTATCGATCTTTCGAGGGAGTTGTCCATCCCGCTTGTGGCGACGAACGACTCTCACTACCTTCAGCCTGAAGACGCGCTGGTTCAGGACGTGATGATGTGCGTTCAGGAGGGAAAAACTCTCGATGACGCCAACAGGCTCAGTTTCGAGTCGAAAGAGTTCTATCTGAAATCGGCTCGCGAAATGATGGATGTTTTCGCCGACAGGCCCGAGGCATTGGCGATAACAGCGGAGATAGCGGAACGCTGCGAGTTCTCGTTTGAATCAAACCGTCCGATACTTCCCCATTTCGAGGTGGAAGGCGGGAAAACGGACAAGGAATATCTAAGCGAACTCGCTTTCAAAGGCATAGAGAAGAAATATCCGGCGGTGACGAAAAGCATCAGAGAACGCGCTGAGTTCGAGTTGAAAGTCATCAACGACATGGGCTTCGCGGAGTATTTTCTCATCGTGTGGGACTTGTTGAGATACGCGAGGGAAAACGGCATACCAGTCGGCCCCGGAAGAGGCTCGGTCGCCGGCAGCATCGTGGCTTACGCTCTGGACATCACTCAAATCGAGCCTCTTAAATACGGGCTGCTATTCGAGCGTTTCCTGAATCCCGACAGGCGCACCATGCCTGACATCGACATGGACTTCTGCTATGAGCGGCGCGGAGAGGTCATCGACTACGCCAAACGCAAATACGGCGAAGACAAAGTGGCGATGATAATCACGTTCGGGCGCGAAAAGGCGAGGGCAGCTATAAGGGATGTGGGACGGGTGCTCGGTATGCCACTGCCTGTAGTGGACAAAGTCGCCAAGCTGGTTCCGTTCGTGATTCCAGACCAGAAAGTGACGATCGAAAACGCGATAAACTTCACTCCCGAACTTAAATATCTCTACGACAACGATCCCGATATCGGAAAGCTTCTGAGGATATCCAAGCAGATAGAAGGGCTGCCTAGAAACATATCGACGCACGCGGCGGGTGTCGTTATCACCGACCAGCCCGTGACGGATTTGATTCCGATTTATCAGTCCACAAAAGACGAAGTTCCGATGACACAGTTCGTCCATGAAGACCTTGAGAGCTTGGGGCTGCTCAAGATGGACTTTCTGGGGCTGCGCAACCTGACCGTTCTCGCGGACGCCGCGCGCTACGTTGAAAAAAGAACTGGCAAAAAAATTGATTTGGATCATCTGCCCCTCGACGACGACAAGTCGTATGAAGTCTTCCGCAGCGGAGAAACGGACGGCGTGTTCCAGTTCGAGGGAAACACCGTGAAACGGCTGTGCGCGCGGCTTCAGCCAACATGCATCGAAGATCTTATCGCGCTGAACGCGCTGAACAGGCCCGGCCCGCTTAGGGGCGGCGACGTCGATAAATTTTTCGAAAATCGCAAGAAAGACCCCAAGAAAGTCGAATATCCTCACCCGAAGCTCGAAGTGGTTTTAAGAGAAACTTCGGGAGTTCTCCTTTATCAGGAACAGGCGATGCAGATCGCCCACTTTGTTGCCGGCTTCACTCTTGCTCAGGCCGACGAACTAAGAAAAGCGATGGCGAAAAAGAAACAAGAAGACATGGACAGGCTCGGCGTGAAATTCATCGCCGGCGCGGAAGAAACGCTTGGAAGCAAAGCGGCGGCGGAAACTCTTTTCAACCAGATAGACAGTTTTTCCGGATACGGTTTCAACAAAAGCCACAGCGCCGTTTACGCATATATCGCTTATCAGACCGCCTACCTCAAGGCGAACTATCCGGTGGAATTCATGGCTGCTCTGCTGACAAGCGTCATGGACGACAGCGAAAAGATAGCAAAGTACATAGACGAATGCCGCAGAATGAAAATTGAAGTCACCCCGCCGGACATCAACGTCGGACAGGCGATTTTCGCTCCGGTGGAGGACAGAATCGTTTTTGGACTAGCCGCCGTGAAAAACGTGGGAGGCGGCGCAATCGAGGCGATTATCAAAGAGCGGGATGAGAACGGGCATTACAAATCCCTTTTCGAGTTTTGCGCGAGAGTAGACCTCCGGGCGGTCAACTCCAAAGCTATCGAATCTCTTATACGCTCCGGAGGAATGGACGGCATCGACGGAAACCGCGCGCAGAAAATGGCGGCGGTCGAAGAGGCGATGGAATACGGCAAGAAAGTGCAGCGAGACAGGGATTCCGGCCAGACATGTCTCTTCGGCGACGAAGAGACCTCCAAATGCTACGAGCCTGAACTGCCTCAAATCGAGGAGTTCGGCATGAGGACTCTGCTTCAGGACGAAAAAGAGCTTATCGGACTCTATCTATCCCACAATCCGCTTGATCCGTACAGAGCGTGGTTGACTCAGAAGGCGAATATTTCCGCCGTAGAAGTGGTCGAGATAGACCCTTCCGAGCGAAGAGAAGTCGTGGTGGCGGGATCAATATCGCGGGTAAAAACTTTCAACTTGAAGTCAGGCGACCAGATGGCATTCGTCGATCTGGAGGACTACACCGGCAAAATCCTCGTCTCTATCGGTCCGAGGGAATGGGTAAAATATTCAAATCATGTTCGAGAGGACAACGTGGTGGCGGTGAAGGGCCGCGTCTGGGCAAAATCAAGGGACAACGGCGGCGGCGAAGACGACGAGGAAACTCTTGAATACAGAGTCATGTGCAATGAAATAGAGCCTTATCTTGAAACTCCCGAAGCCGGCAAAAAATCCGAGCCAGTGAAACGAAGAGTCCATTTTAGAATCGCAGGTTCGACAGGCGACGAGAAGTCGGCGGAGTTGGTGCGCGAACTCAAGCGCCTCCTTAACGCGAACAGCGGCGACAACGACGTCGTGATTCATATCGACGAAGGAAAAAAAGCCCGCAAGTTCCTTCTCTCCGGCAATAGCGGCGCGCGTTACAGCCCTGAACTGTTGCGTATCGCCAGAAGAATTTTCGGCGAGAGCAACGTCTGGGTCGAAACCGACAGACAGTAGCTGCGCCTTAGCGTTAATGCGGGCAATCGCCATGCGCGGGTCTTATCACAAACATTTCCCGAATTGTTTAACGGATTTGAATTGACTTATTCGTGCATCCGTAAAGTTATGAAACCTACAATGTCGTTCCGATCTGATAGCTAGCGTAATTCGCTGGCCGGAGGAAGGTTGTACACGGATTTAAGCCATTCTTTTAGATCAGATTCGAGTTGAGGATTTAGAAGAATGATGCTGAGGTGGCCGTGAGGGTATCTCTTCAGAACAGGTTTGTCCCAAGAATGCCAGAGATTTTCCGTCACTTCCTCCGGAACCATAGCGTCGTAGATTCCGTGAGCGATAAAAATTCTTTCGGGCGGCAACAAAGGTTTCAGATTCGGCAAAGACATGCCCGCCAAAGTGTCCTTATATTTAGTGATGAGGCGGGCGGCCCTCGGATTCTCTTTTTCGAACAGCCTTCCGAGCCTGCTTGTTTTGAAAATCTCGCCGAGGTCGGAGGCGGGGCATACCAGCACCGCGAAGTCCACAAGCGGCTCTACGCACGCCATAAGGCCGCTTAACAGGCCTCCGAAAGACACGCCCATCACGCCGACCAGCCGCGCGCCTTTTTTCTTCTTCGCCCAGTTTGCCACCGACATCACGTCGAACAGCGACTGCCGCATCGTCTCCATCGTGTGAATGGCGTCTTCTTTGAACGTGTGTTCGCCAGCGAAAGAGTCCCTCGGCGTCCGATTCATGTGATAGGGCAGGTCGGGCATCGCGCAGTTGATACCGTCGCGCACCAGCAATCTGCAATACCTGTCGAACAGCAGGTAAGACTCCATCCGCCAACCGTGAAGAAGTATCACCATCGGGAGGTCGGGCCGACCATGACGCTCGTAATACCGCCCGTGAACGATGTTGTTCGCTCGATGCCTCGTGTACACCGGGCTGTCGAACTGAAAACGCATAATGTTATAGTTGCGACGCGCCGAAGGCGAGGATATCTTCATATCCGGCACATAACCGGGATTCTTAAAGTATTCGAGAGGTTCCCGCGCGTTCTCGTTCTCGACGTATTCTTCAAGGCTGCCGATAGCAGCCGCCACCTCGGCGGCGTTCTTCTGCTTGCCCATATACATATAGGACATTTCGTCGATCGATCTGACCAGATATTCCCATAACATGCGAAAATTATGGCCGGAGCCAATCTTTTTGTCAAAGAGACCCGCATTAATGTATAATGACGCTGACGACCGAGCGCGCGGCGAGCAACGCGCCTCTGTCGCGGGAGCGACTCTCTCTATTCTCGGAGGTGGCGGCTGATGCCCGAAAGTGTCAAATGCCCGTTCTGCAATTATGAAACGCCTTACCCTACCCGCGACAAAGTGTTCGAGTGCATGGGCGAATGCTATTCCACCTACACTCTTGCCGGCGTCGACGACGACAGAATCCGCATGAAGATGCGCCTCATCGAAGTCTTCTTTCTGGATCATGGCGACACGCCCATGATCGCTCCCGATGAAATCGATTCCAAATGCGAATTCAAAACCATTCCCGCATGCGTCGCCGATGAGATAATCGTCTTCTCCCGCCAGAAACGCGTCGATGAGCACGAAATCGACAAACTCAAGAACGCCGACGAGATTGAGATTGAGATCGGCATCGACACGCTCGAAAGGCTGCGCGCTGCTCTAGACCGCTTCGAGCGCGACGTCAACGATGATTCCACTCCCAAAGAAAACCTTATAAACGAAATCAAACTTGTTGAAACAATAGCGCGGGTCATCAGGGAAAAACTGGAACTATCGCTTTGAAAACCGCGCGCCGCGCCTTAACTTCAATTTTCTTCTCAGTGTCATTTGCCGTGTTCGCCGCGAGTTTCGCCGTATGCGCTCAAAACGACATCGAAGGTTCAGCGGCTCAAGATAAAAGAACCTGCGTCGTTAGGGTCAATGACGAGGCCGGCTCCGGTTTCGGGTCCGCCGCTCAAGCCGCCCTATCTGAAATCCTGAGACTGAACGGTTGCGAAACTGTCGACGCCTCTGACTCCGCGCCGCTCTCTGAACGCGATGTCATTGAATTCATTTATACCATCGAAAACTTTAAGACCAAGAAGAAAATCAACACGAAGGGAGCTTTGCTGGCTGGAGGCATTTCATCCGCTTACGTCAACTCCGTGACAGTTTCAGCCCGTCTTGAAGCTGTCTCAGGCGGACAAGCTTTTTTCAACAAAGAAGCGGAATACGAAAACAATCCGAGCGAGATATATTCGGCATGGCGGCGCGCGGAAGGAACAAAAAAACGAGCCTCCGAGTTTGCGGCTTACGAATTGGCTTCGGATTTCATCGTCGAATCAGACTGGATCGAAAATAGAAAAAACATAAGCAGGCCCGCGTCTCCGCCAAGCGATCTTCTCACGAAAGACAGCGATGTCTGGTCGTTTGTGGCGGGAGGGTTCGCTGGAATCGCGATTCATGAAGCGGGGCATTTCGCAGGCGCCGCGTTGACCGGACATAACGCGCGGTTCAAGGGAAACGACTCCCGCACATTCACCGCAGGCCCTGAGCTTTCGCTTTTCGCATCTCTTCTGTTCTCGCACAGGACAGGCAAAGACATGCTTCTGCCGCTGCTTCCGGACGTCGTTTACGACTTTGACGTGTTCGAGACTTCGGCTGGGCTTGAATACGCGGACGAGAACGGCGCTCCTATATCGAACGGCGCGCGGGATCACTCTCTGCTCTCGTATTCCGGCGTGATGTTCCAGACTTTCGCCAACGAGATAATCCTTACGCGGCGGCCCGATCTGATAGAGCATGACGATCCGTTTGCCAAAGGCATTTTCTTTATTAATGTAGTTCTCCCAGTGTTCTATATAGCGCACGGCTACTCGGACCCTAACAGCGATTTGCTGTTGTTGCAGAAGAGTTCGGGGCTGGACAGATGGCAGGTAAACGCGATGGTCGCCGCGCCCGCCGCTCTGGACGCGTACAGGTTTTACCATCCCGAAAAGAAAAAGTTGCGAATTTACTCGCGCATAGCCAAACTTATTCCTGTTATTGTGTGCCTGACCAGATGAAAGCCGAAGACTGAAATCCGACGAAGGCGCATAAAGGCGGCGCGGCTCGCGGCGCCGCCGGAGGATATTTGAATATCAAGGCCCTCACTTTTACCAGTTATTTTTACCTGATGTCATACGCGTTCGCCGTCACCATAATCGGTCCGTGCAACGCCGGGATAGACGCGGATTTCCATGCGGGCGAGCGCGCTATGGGGGCGCTCGTTTCAGTTCATTTCATAGGATTCATCGTCACAACCCTCTATGCGGGGTATCTCATCGACCGCATAGGGCTTAAGCCGGTTATGGTCGCCGGAGTATCTTTGCTCGGCGCGATGCTGGTCGCGTTTGGTTTGTCCCGGTCGCTCACGGCTCTATTTATTGTGATGTTTATCATGGGAGTCGGCGGCGGCGCGGTGGAAAGCTCAGTCAACGCGCTTGTTTCCGCCATTCACAAAGACACGCGAGTGTACTCTCTCAATCTGTTGCACGTTTTTTTCGGCGTGGGAGCGTTCACATGGCCGATGATAGCGGGCTATCTGCTTGAAACAGGCATGTCGTGGCGGCCCCTTTACCACATGATCGGCGCTTTCTCATTCGCGATGGCTCTTATCGTCGCAGCTCAGAAGTACCCCGAAGCCGAAGCGGGGCAGGCGGTGAAACTCGGCGACGTGTTCGGCATGATAAAAAAACCGACCGTGCTGCTCGTCGGAGGCGTCGTCGCTTTTTACGTCGGCGGCGAGATGGGCATCAACACGTGGGTCGTCAGATATTTCGAACAGGAGCTTCAATTCAAATCCGCAGCAGCGCCCGTCATAGGAATACTGGTGACCCCCAGCTTCGTTCTCTCGTTCTTCTGGTTCACCATGACCGTCGGCAGACTCGTTGCGACCTTCGCGGGAAAGGTGGTTCCCGACTACATTTTGTTGAGAGTAGTGACCGCGCTGTCCGCAGCGTCGGCAGTGACCGCATTCTTAGTGAGAAGCCCACTCGCCGCCGGTTTTTTCATCGGCCTTACAGGTCTTTTCTTCTCCGGCATATTCGCCACCTCCGTGGCTATCGGCGGCAACAGGTTCCCCGACAGGCTCGGCATGATAAGCGGCATCGTCATAGGTTTCTCAGGACTTGGAAATGTGCTCTTTAACTATGGGGTAGGGGAAGTGGCCCAGAGAACAGGCAGTATCAGAATCGGCTTGCTCTTCGCATCCGCCATGCTTGTGTGCATGGCCGCATGCGCTTTCTCAATCAAGAAACCCGGCGAAGCCTACAAAGGCGACGGTTGAATGATTCCGGGTGTCGTCTAATAAAATCGCAAACAAATCAAGATAGCTTTAGTTTCCGGTTTGGAGTTTCTTCACCAAGTTGTCGAGTTCGGCGGAAAGGTTTTTGAGGGTTTGCACGGCGTCCGCCGCGTTGGCCGCCAAGTTGGAAGTCTCCTCCGAGAACGTCAGTATGTCTTTCATCGAAGATTCAACTTGCTTTATCTCGCCTCTGCGCTGTTCGATTGATTCAGTGGTCTGCTTTATAAGAACAGTGACCCCGTTGATGGATTCGAGGATTTTATCGAGCGCCAATCCGGCTCTGTCGGACAATGCGCTTCCTTCGACAACCCTGTTTCTGGCCCGGTCGGTCGATTCGTTCGCTTTCTTGACGCGCTCCTGTATTCGCCTGACGATAGTGGTGATTTCCCGCGTGGACTCGACGCTTTTCACCGCCAGCGAACTGATTTCCTTTGCGACCACCGAGAAGCCTCGTCCGTAATCTCCCGCGCGCGCGGCCTCGATGGAAGCGTTAAGAGAGAGCAGGTTGGTCTGGTCGGAAATCTCGTCGATAGCTTTAACTATCTCATCGATTTCGTCCGCGCTCACTTCTAGGTCCTGCATGACCGAATTGATTTCCTCCATCGCCTCGCCGACCTGCCGCATACCGGCAACGGCCTTGCGCGTGGTGTCGCCTCCGGAGGCGGCGTCCTCGTTGGTCCGTTCCGAGAGGCTCAGCATATCTTTGGAACGGGTCACCACCGCCACCACAGAAGCCGCCATATCGTCCACGAAACGCGAAGTCTTTCTTATGGATTCCGCCTGTCTCAAAGCGCCTTCCTGAAGTTGCTCGGTAATGACCCTGATGTTCGCGCACGTGCTGTCGACGGAGGCGGAGCTTTCGCGAACCTTCGATACCAGAAGTCTCAACCTCTTGAACATGTGGTTGAGATTCTTCTTGAGGTCGGCGATTATGCCCTGTTCGTCGCTCCTGACAGGCAGTTGAACCGAAAGGTCGCCGTCCGTCGCCTGCGCCACCGTGACGAGAATCTCGCGAACCTGCCTTTCGAGCGTCTCCTTCTGCTCGGAGTCGGTCTGCTTCATCGCCTCTATCTGTTCTATCTTCACCTTGAGGTCGGATGTCATCTGATTCAACGCGCGTCCGACCCTGCTGATTTCGTCCGATCTGCGCGTCTCGAACACCACCGTGAAATCCCCTTCGGACGCGGCTTCGATAACTTTCAAAAGCTGGGAGACTTCTCCTTCGAGATAGCTTCTCCTCGATTTGTTCATCTCTATCATGCTTTGCAGGTCGACTATCATTTCAGAGAGGGCGACGCCCAGCCTGCCGATTTCGTCTTTGTCGTCCCCGGAATAAACCTTCGTGAAATCGCCCTGAGCCGCCGCGTTGATAATTTCAAGCAGTTCGGTGACTTTCTGTTCCAGATACAATCTTTGGGAGTTATCGCGGGCTATCATCGCGTCGAGGTCGGAAATCATCTGGTTGAGCGAGTTGGCGATGGCGGTGAACTCAGCGTCGTCATCCGAGCATTCAAAACGCGCAGTGAAATCCCCTTTGGCGGCGGCGTCTATGGTGGTCGTAAGCTTAGCCACTTGAGACTCAAGGTATGCGCGCTGTTTCTTGTCTTTGTCCACCATCAGGCGCAAGTTGGACACCATAACGTTGAAGGCGTGAGTCAGGCGGCCCACTTCATCCTTGGAATCCACCGGCAAAGGCTCGACATCCAAGTGCCCCGTCGCCACACGGTCGGCGCTTTGCGCCATTTTGATTATCGGAGCGGTCAATTCCTCCGTGAACTTCTTCGCGCGCGTGTACACCGCCGCCAGCATCAGACCCGTGAATCCGACACACGCGAAAAATATCAGAACCAGCGCCCGGCGCACAGCGTTGTTGTCCGTCGCTATTATCAGCGAAATGGTTTCCTCGTCCGTTTTTTGCAACTCGACATGCGAGAGGTCCAGCCGTTTGCCGATGAATCGAATCTTTTTTCTGGCTTTTTCTATCTTTTCCGGGACTCCGGCTTTCTTTTTTCTTTTGACTACCTTATCCGCAAGAGAAGACGCTATTACTTCGCCGTTACGCGTTATCATTATTTCAGCGCCTATGAGAGAAGACAGCCTTTGGGCGAAGTTATTGTCTAAAAAATAGCCGACCGTGACCGCGCCGACGTTATTGTTGTTGAAGACGACAGGAGACGTGCTAATCAGAGCCGGTTTCCCGTCAACCGCCGTTATAGATTGAGACGACTCGCCGGAAAGCGCCGCGGCCACATAATCGACTCCGCCTTCCTGTTCGGCGAACACGTCCGGCGCGTGGCCCTTTGCTATCACAAATCCGTCCCGCTCGTGCACGGTTATTATGTCCACGTTCATATTCTTGAATAGCGGGGTTATAACGCCCAAAACGAGGTGCCGGCGGCTGTCGTCCACGCCTAGACGCACATCGTTGTAAGAAGATATCATCGTCGCGAACGCCATGGAGCCGCGCTTCAAATCCTCATAGTTCGACTTGGCGCTCGACGCCTTTATCCTGTTCTCCCGCTGAATCGTGCTCTGATTCATCCAGAAAAAAACAATGACGATGAACAGCGAGGCGGCCGCGATGGCCACCGGCGGGATAATCGAGGATCTGAACACTCTGGCGCTGATATTCATCTGGCTGGCACCTCTGCCGGAGCAATTTTATTTAACGGCTCTTGCCGCTCTATCATCCGGCCATGCGCCGGACGACCATATTCAATATGTCATTCTTTAAAAAGAAGCACTGACGCGGCCTGCTCGTAAAAACCCGGATCGCGTTCGGCAAATCCGACTTCCGGGATGCCTGTGGATGGATTCAGCACCGGCGCGCCGAGCGGCGTCGTGGCGTTCCTGTCCAACGACAACAGCACTTCTTTCAACTTGTCCGAAATCCTTTTCGGGAGCCTGTTGGACACCACCCAAGCGTCGTTAGGAATCGGCGGCGTAGTGTGAATTATCCTATAGACATCTCCATACCGCTTCTTATTTATCCTGTAGCTGGTCTCCCATGTGGCTCCGCCGTCCACGACCCTGTTCTTCACGGCCTTTGCCACCTCGTCGTGGTCGCCCAGATAAAAGTATTTTTTGAAAAATGTCTTTGGCTCCAGTCCTTGTTCCCTCATATAGGCCACAGGCATTTTATATCCCGAACTCGAAGTCTGATCCACGAAAGCGAAAACCTTGTTCTTAAGCCCTGAAAAATCCTTGATGCCAGAGTCTTTGTGCGTTATCACATAGCCCAGATAATGGTCGCTGTCTTTGCCTTCATAATCGCGGATGGAAGTGGCGATGTAGCGTATATTGGCGTTTGCGCGACGCGCTTTTAGGTATGAAATCGCGTTGAGACAGGCGAAATGAACCCTTCCCAGCGATATCTCCCTGACTAATTCGTCGTATGACTGATAAAGCACTATGTCGAATGTTTCGCCTGTCTGCAAATCAATGTAGTCTAAAAGCGGCTCAAACATGGCCTTCATTTCGGCCTCTGAACCCCATGGAACCACGCTGAATATATAATTCTGAGCTGATGCGCGCGCGGTAATAAAAACCGCCGCAAGCGTCACAATCGCAGAAAATACGGCTCTCATTTTCATAAGCATTCAGTATTATACAACCTTGTTTTGAATAAGGCCATATATGATGGACGCCCGACGGTTATGATTAAAGTCGAACGGAATTCATGTCGCGATATTTAGAGCCTGAGACAATATCTGTTTTAATTCCTGAAGGTCGAAAGGTTTTTGCAGAAACGAGATAGCGCCTTTTTCGAGCAAAGCTGCCGCCGCCCCGTCTTTGCTGTATCCTGAGCAAATGACAATTTTTGCTCGCGGGTCGATTTTTTTCAGTTCTTCAAAAACTTCAGAACCGTCCATTTCAGGCATTATCATATCCAAGATAACGACATCCAGTTCAGAATGATTCATTCTAAAATAATCCACGCCTTCGGCGCCGGATGACGCGGTAACCACTGAACAGCCCGAAACTCGCAAAAGGCGAGATGTCATAGAAAGGAAGTCTGTGTTGTCGTCAATCAAGAGTATAGAACAGCTTTTGTTATCATAGACAGGCTGGAAAGTGTCGGCGATGAACGCTTCTTCCGCCCCGGCCACAGGAAGCAGCATGGTAACTGTGGTTCCCTTGCCGGGTCTGCTTTCGACTCTTATATGCCCGTTGTGGTTCGTGATTATGCCGTGAGCTATATATAATCCCAGCCCGGTCCCGATTCCGACTTCTTTGGTTGTGAAAAAAGGCTCGAAAACTTTTAAAAGCGTTTCTTCGTCCATGCCGTGGCCGGAGTCAGTTATTGAAATGCGGCAGTAATTGCCGGGAGGAAGAACAGGTTCGACTGCTCCTAATTCCTTGACATCAATGTTGATCACGCAACATGATATCAGGATCTCGCCCGCTCCCATCATGGCGTCCGAGGCGTTTATGCAGACATTCAGCAGGGCTTGATTGATTTGATTTGAATCTACGCTCACCACCGGAGACGGGATTTGCGTGTCGGTTTTCACCTTTACGCTTATCGGAATGGTTCTGGATAGAATGTCGACAAGGTCGTTGATTAACGTGTCCGCAGAAACAGGCCGAACGTTGAGTTTCTCTTTTCGAGAGAAAGTGAGAAGCTTCATTGTGAGTTCTTTTGCGCGTTTAGTGACATCTTTGATTTTATGAAACCGGTCGGCGCCGGGCGAGTCAGGATGCTGCGCGAGCGCGACGTCGCACGTACCCATAATCACAGCCAGCATGTTGTTAAAATCGTGAGCCACGCCTCCAGTCATTGTGCCGATCGCTTCAAGCTTTTTTGATTGGAACAACTGCTGCTGCAACATTTCATTTTCTCGCTGCTTGCTTATAAGATCGGTGATGTCGCGTATCACGGTCGCCATGCACACGTCGCTGCCGTCTTCGTTATTCCTCACTGCGAACTTCGTTATCAGAGCCTCGATGATTTCGCCTGTTTTCAGGTTTCTTATCTTGGCTTGGCCCGACCATGTTCCTTTTGAAATCAGCGCTGGCATAATGTCATTTCTGATTGAGGCATGCTCTTCTTTCACGGCTATGTCAAAGACCGACAAATCCGATATGTCGGAATCCTCGTTAAGTCCGATGAGCTTTTTCCCGTTTTTGTTCATAAAGAGCAGTTTGCCTTCGATGTCAGCCATGCCGATCAAATCAACGCTGTTTTCCACGAGAGCTTTGAACTTCATCAGTTCAGTTTCGGCGTTTTTCTTGTCTGTAATGTCTCTAGCCACGAATAGAACTGATTTAACGCATCCGTTTGATTTAACCGGAACTGCCACGCAGTCGAACCACTCCATGCCCGTGAATTCCATGATATTGATCTCGCGTCTGATGGGTTCGCCTTTCGCCACCGCGCAGTCAAAAATATCCTTGATCAGCCTGTATGAAAATTCAGGCGAAATTGTAGAAACTCTCTGTCCTAAAATGGCATTGGCAGGCAAATTAATCATCTTTAGGATGGAAGCGTTCACATATTTGACCACTCCGTCAACGCCGATAAGGCAGATAAAATCGCTTGAAGATTCGGCAAGCAGTCGGTATTTCTCTTCCGACTCCAGCAGTTTTGCGGTTTTATCGTCAATTTCGAGTTTGAAGTTTTTAAGCTCGGCGGCCATTCGGTTGAAACCATTTGCCAGAAGCATTGCTTCATCCAGCGACGACACTCTAACTCGGGTGTCCAAATCGCCCCTCGAAATCCCCCGCATCGCCGATACCACATCAAGAATGGGGCGGACAGTGAAACGCGCGAGAAAAACGGCAACTATAGCTCCGATCATGCACAGCAACGCAAGAGAAGCCATATTGCGCGCAAAATTCGCTCTCTCTTCCTCAATGAATCGGCTGACGAAATAGCCTGTCTCTATTCGCCCCCAGTTTTTGCCGTTCATAGTCATCGGCATGGATATTTTGCCGAACAATGGAGATTGAGGGGCTATTAAATCTATTGACGTGTTTTCTGCGGCGTCTGAAAAATGCTCGATGTCGGGAATTTCGAGGCCGCGTTTTCTAGCCAGTTCGTAGTTAAAGGCAAAAGCCGAAGGGCAGCCTTCTTCATTAAAAACTATCACGTACAAAAGCTGGAGTATTTCAGGGCCTTCGTCTTTTGTGTATAGCGTCAGGACGTTTTTAACATAGTTGTCGGTGCGCTCCCAATCCGGCTGAGGGCTCAGCGTGTGAGCCGAAGCGATAAGAGACGCCATGCGCGCCATTTCGTCGCGCGCCTGTCTCTCTCTCATTTTTAAACCGGATGAAAGGCTTATATAGGAAAAAACCGCCATGCTGACAAACAACAACGCAACGACGAAAGCGATTATCTTGGACTGAAGCCTGATAGGCGGCCTTTCGGAGTTCTGATCGCGGTTTTTCATCCGCCTGTCCTTTCGAAACTAACGTTTTTTTGCGACATCAGATAGTCTGGAGATATTTTCCTTTGCTTCGGCGCGCCACGTTTTGTCGGCTGTGATATCCGCGACGATTTTCCAGCGCCTGACGGCTTCTTCGACGTTCCCGCCGCGCTCAAGATTCAACGCGTATCTTTTCAGAGAAGGTTCGGATCGCGCAAGGAAAGCATTGCAGTATTTCCTGTCGTATGCTCCCTCTTTGGTTTCCTCACAAATCTTTCTGACTTCATCAATATAATTGCCGTAGCCAAATAAATCAGTGTAAATGCTCTGCATGTCAAGAAGCAGAAGGGGCCTTTTCTTCAACAGTGATTCGTATATATTATATGCGGTTTCTTTATCGCCGTTCATTTCATGACTTCTTGCGAGTCTGTATAGTAAGTCTTCTTTCTTATTGTCGTCAGCGAAGTCGAGGGCTTTTTTGAAGGATTGAGCGGCCTGCGGCCACCTCCCGGCATTGTAGAGTTTCCATGCCTTAGAGTAAGCGTCGCGTCCTTTTTGCGAACTGAACTGAATTGTCGGCATTGCGTAAACGCCTTGATTCGAGCCTAAAAACAGCATGTCCGAATTTACCGCAACCGCTGTGATATTGTTTGCTTCGAGACCGCAGTCCTTGCCGAAACGCTCCCATCTGCCGGTCAGCCTGCTGTGTTTATAAATGCCTTGTTTTGTGGCGACCCACACGTTCGGGCCGTCTACGAACAAATCGTTCACGTGCGTTCCGCAGACGGCTCCGGCGTCGTTGTAAGAGACAAGATGTCTCGTGCGCGTGTCAAATCTATATACGCCGGAATTGTTAGGTCCCGGAGGAAAAGTGCGTTCCCGGCAGCCTATCCACATTGCGTCGCCGTCCGCCTGCGCTGTTTGAACATCGAATAAGTCCACGCCGACGTGATTGAACGCTCCTGTGGCGGCGTTGAATTTTCTTATGCCTGTGTCCATTCCGGCCCATACCGATTCTCTTGCGCGGATCAGAAATGTCATGTGAGGCGAGAATCGCATGTAGTCGCCTTGATGCGGCTCCTGTTTCTTTGTGTTGCGGTCTATTGTGATATAACCGAATTTTCTAACTCCGATCCATGTCGAATCAGGGTCGATCAGGATGGCTTCTATGTTGGCGGATTCCGGCATGTCGCGCAGAATGAAATAATCAGTCCATTTCTCAAGCCTTCTGTCAAAAACCGCGAAATATCCATATCCTCCGTGCCATATTTCGTCCCCGTCCGAAGCCATTTTCGTTACCGCTCGAAATGTTTTTTTAGCTCCGGCGGCTTTCTCTTCAGGCAGAAAAGTCTTTAAGGAAAAATCTTTGATTGAAATTCGAGTAAGCCCGTTGAAATCGGTTCCCACCCAGACTTCATCTGAGACTGTTATCAATGAAAATATCTTGTCGCTTAAAAGTCCGTCTCTGACAGTGAACCTTCTCCAAGGAGAAGAAGCCTTTGCGCCGCCGGTAAGAATAGATTTTTCGTTCGCCGCGCCGTCCGCTCCGTCTTTACTCTCCGCCATGCTTTTCATCAGCTCGAATCTTTCAGGGCCGATGATGCGAATTCCTTGGTCGGATCCGAAATACAGGTTTTTGCCATCCGTAATCGCAGAAGTCAACGCAAAATCAGGCAATCCGGTTTCGACGTCTATAAAAACCCATTTGTCTTTCTCAATATCTTCGAAAACCAGACTTCCTGAAGTCGTGACGATAAGCCGTCCTCCTCGATATTTCATTATTCTGCTCGTCTGAAAGCTTTCCACTCCGGTTTTTTGCTTTACTCGCTTGAAAGAGCCATTCTTTGCGTTGTAAATCAGATAACCGTCGTAGCAGGAAATAAGCGTTTCCGAGCCATCCGGCGCTAGAACAAAACCCGCAAGCTCGGTCTCCTTTTTTGTAAAACACTCCGGTTTTAGAGGTCGCTTATTCGGGTTGACGAGGCATAGTCTCAGTCCCTCTTCCTTTATGTAGCTTGCGATGATTCTGTCTTCGGCATATGTAAGGCCTGAAAATTTTCCGTCAAGGAGCTTTTGGAGTCTGTTCGATGCCGTGTCATATGCAAAAAAACCGCTGTGGCCGGATATATAAATATCGTTTTTGATTCTAACTAGTTCAATTGCGCTTTTAAGACCTTCGAATATATCCGGGCCGGCATGGGACCAACGATTGGATATTGTGTCCAGCCTTAAAAGACCGTTCCCGCCTGTTCCGATGTAGACAATGTCGCCGACCGGCTCGACGTCATGTATCTCAAGTTTCTTATACGCGCCCCCCGCATCATATATCGACCATTTGCCGGTCTCAGGTTTCAATCGAGCCAGACCGAACCCCCTCAGCCCGAACCAGACACATCCTCCTTCGAATTTGACTGAATCAACGTACATGTTCCCAATTGAATCGGGAGGAGAGGGCAGGGGCTTTTCAACTGCCCATTCCGGGCGAACTGCCTCATATTTTATCTCATATTCCGCAGGTTTTTTATCCCTTCGGCAGCCGGACAACGACATTGACGATAATAGGGATATTGCGATAGAAAACATTGCTATCGCCGTTTTTCTTCGATTTAATATTAAATATTCGGAAAGACTTTGATCTGCCTCGCTTTTGTGAAAAACGACAAACTTTCTAGCTTTTCGAATATTTTCGTTTTTAATTCCCACTTGTGTCATATCGCTTTGGTTGCTATTCAGATTTAGTGTATGTTATCACAAATTAGTGACAATATGATAGATATTCATTATTTTATTAATCCTGTCAGTTTATGTGCCGTAACGTGATTCCACTCCGACCCGAAATATTGTCACAATTCTAATCATGCGGGAATGCTCAATCAACGTCCCACGTCCATTGTTGACCATGACCACATATATTGATAATATTCAGTATATTTAAAGGAGGCGCACCTATGGATTGGGGCATGAAGAACAGGATATCGAAGATTATCAGGCCGGAAACCGGCAGAGCGGTTATGCTGGCTGTGGATCACGGATATTTTCTCGGGCCTACGCGCGACTTGGAAGTTTTGAAAAAGACGATTTCTCCCTTGATCACATACGCTGATTCTCTGATGCTGACGCGCGGCGCGCTGCGCTCGTCAGTTGACAGCCAAACAACTACGCCAATTGTCCTGCGCGTGTCGGGCGGCTCAAGCGTCATAGGCGAAAGCCTAGCGAATGAGGGCTTGATTACTTCGATGGAAGACGCAATACGGCTGAACGCCGTGGCCGTGGCCATTTCCATCTTTGTCGGCACGCAGTATGAAAAACAGAATCTGCTGAACATGGCGGAACTGGTGAATCAGGGCGAGAGGGTGGGCGTGCCGGTGCTGGCAGTAACCGCCGTAGGCAAGGAACTCGGAAAGAGAGATCAGCGGTTCCTGTCGCTCTCATGCAGGATAGCCGCCGAACTAGGCGCGCGGATAGTGAAAACTTACTACTGCGACGGTTTCGAGAAGGTTGCCTCGACATGTCCGGTTCCGTGCGTTATAGCTGGAGGGCCGAAGCTGGAAACGGAGTTGGACGCGTTCGAGATGACTTATAACGCCATCAAGAAGGGCGCTGTCGGCGTGGACATGGGCAGAAACATCTGGCAGAACCCGAAACCTGTGGCGATGATAAAGGCGATTCGAGCCATCGTTCACGAGAATATGAAACCGCAGGAAGCGCTCAAGCTGTACGAGTGCGAAAAGAACTTGAAGAAGTCTGCGGCGAAAAAGAAATAAAGTTTTGCTCTAAATCTCGCGCGGGCGCAACTCTCGTTGGCGAAAACTTGAATCGTGAGGCGGCAAATTGCGCGTCGCTATGTACTACAACAACAATGACGTCAGGGTCGAGGAAGCCTGCGTTCCTGAAATCGGCGCAGGCGACCTTCTCGTCCGCATAGAGGCGAGCGGGGTTTGCGGCAGCGACGCGATGGAGTGGTACAGAATCAAGAAAGCGCCCATTGTGCTCGGACACGAAATCGCGGGCGAGGTGGTGGCGGTCGGAGAAAATGTGGTTGGGTTTGCTGTCGGCGACCGCGTCTGCGCCATCCATCACGTGCCATGCGGAATCTGCCACTATTGCTTGAAAGGGCATCATTCGGCGTGCGACTTGTTGCGCTCAACCAGATTCGATCCCGGCGGTTTTGCTGAATATGTCAGAGTTCCCGAAGTCAATATAAAGAACGGCGGAGTGGTGAAACTTCCTGAAGGAATGACTTACGAGGAGGGAACTTTCATCGAGCCTGTGTCCTGCGTCGTAAGGGGGCAGAAGCAAGCTGGTCTCGATCCCGGAGACAGCGTTTTTGTCATCGGCAGCGGTATATCAGGGCTGCTGCACATAAAGCTCGCCTGCGCGCTCGGAGCGGGCAGGGTGTTTGCCGCAGACATTAACCCGTTCAGAATAAACGCCGCGCTCGGATGCGGGGCGGACGCCGCTATCGATGCGCGGGAGGATTTGCCCGCGTGGCTGCGTTCCGCCAATGAAGGCCGGCTCGCCGATATCGTTATCGTGTGCGCGGGTTCGTCAGACGCCATGCGCGCAGCTCTTCTCTGCGTGGGGCGCGGCGGAACCGTTCTCTTTTTCGCTCCCTCCTCTCCGGGAGAAACTATCCCGGTGTCGGTGAACGACCTTTGGCCCAACGAAATCACTCTCACAACAAGTTATGCGGGAAACGCCTGCGACATCGCTCAAGCGACGGAGTTGATCCGCGCGCGCAGGATTTCCGTCGAAGACCTGATAACTCATCGCTTGCCATTGAGCGACACGGGAAAAGGGTTCAGATTGGTGGCGGGCGCGGAGGAGTCGATAAAGGTGATTATAGAGCCGCAGAAATGACTGCCGCGATATGAATGAAGCGCTTAAATCTCGCGCCGATTAAATCGAAAACTTAAGAAAGAAGGCATAGAGATGAACGACGAAGTGAAAGAAATTCCGGTAGGCGAAAAGATAAAGAAACTTAGAGAGGAAAAGGGCGTTTCGCTGCAGGAATTCGCGGAAAAATCCGGCTTCTCGTCCGCGCTCCTCTCACAGATCGAAAATCACATGGTGTCGCCGCCGCTAGGCACTCTCATTAAACTGTCGAAAGCGCTCGGCGTGGAAATCGGCTATTTCTTCGAGGATGTTCGGGATGCCCCTTATACGCTTGTAAGGCACAACGAGAGGAAGAACATCTCCCGCGTCGCCTCTAAGATGGGCAAGAAATATGGATATTCTTACGAGTCCCTAGCTTTCGACAAAAAGGGCAGGCACATGGAGCCTTTCCTCGTCACGCTGGAACCCTCGACGGTCAAAGACCAGCACCTGTACTCGCACGAAGGCGAGGAATTCATTTTCGTCCTAGAAGGAAAGATGAGCGTCCAACTTGCGGATCATACCGACATTCTCGAACCCGGCGACAGCATATATTTCGACTCGATTATGCCGCACCGCGTCGAATGCGTTGACGATAAGGAAACGATTATCGTCGCCGTGATCTACGCCGGGAAAGAAGTTGAGAAAGGCGTTCTCGGCGAGGAAAAAAGCGACGACTGACAACTGCTTGGTTTCGCCGCGAATTGTTTAACTGACAGCTTTGGTTATTTCGACCCGGCGTGAAAGTTGCACATAGATGTCTCAATCATAATATGCGGAGATAAAAATGGCGGGAGCTTTGAAGGGCGTTAGGGTTTTGGACTTGTCGAGGTTGTTGCCCGGACCGTACTGCACGATGATGATGGCGGACATGGGCGCGGAGGTCGTCAAGGTGGAAGACCCTCAGCAGGGCGACTACCTGAGATGGATTCCTCCTTATATCGACGGCGCGGGCGCTATGTTTCTTGCTCTGAACCGGAACAAGAAAAGCGTGACGTTGGACTTGAAGGATAATCGCGGACGAGAGATATTTTTCGAACTTGTTAAGAAATTCGACGTTGTGGTGGAAAGCTTCAGGCCCGGCGTGATGTCCAAGCTCGGCGTGGACTACGCTACAGCGGAGAAAATCAATCCGAGGATTATTTATTGTTCGCTTGCCGGGTATGGACAGAATGGGCCTTACGCTTCATTCGCCGGGCATGACATCAATTTCATCGGGTATTCCGGAGCCTTGGATTTGACAGGTCTGAAGAAAGGAAAGCCAGTTCCTCCGGGCGTTCAAATAGGCGACATCGGGGGCGCTTTGAACGCGCTGATAGGCATTCAGGCGGCTCTAATCGAACGCGCCGCTAGCGGGCGCGGGCAGAGCGTGGACGTCGCTCTAGCCGACGCCGCTTTCTGCATGTTGCCGATGGCAGTGTCCGGGATCGAGGCCGGAGCGCCTCCAGAACGCAGGGGCGAAGCTCATCTTACAGGCGGCATCCCGGTCTATAACACTTACGAAACTTCCGACGGAAAATATATCTGTATCGGAGCCATCGAGCCGAAATTCTTCAATAAATTCTGCGCCTTAATCGGTCGCCCGGATTTGATCCCTCTTCATTTTGCGGAAGGCGAAAAAAAGGACTTTCTCAGAATGGAGTTGGAAAATATTTTTATCAGCAAAACGCGCGCCGAGTGGCTCTCCTTGCTCGAATCTCAGGATGTATGCGTCGGGCCTGTGAACAATTTGGAAGAGGCGCTCGAAGACCCTCAGCTAGTTTCCAGAGGCCTTATCGTGCAAGTCCCTCTTGCTTCTGGGAAAACTATGAGACAGGTCGGCATTCCTTTTAAGTTGTCTCGTTCTTCGACAGAAAAGCCGTCTCCGCCGCCCGCCATCGGAGCGGACAACGAGGAGATATTCGCAGAGGCCGGAGTTACTCTTGAAGAAATACGAACACTCAAGGAAAAGGGCATAATACGGAAGTGAGAATTGCGATGAATAAAAAATTTTTAATCATAACGGCTGTTATTGCGGCTTTTTCGGCGGCGTTTTTTTTCCACGCGACTACCGCGTTTTCTAAAAAGAAACAGACTACGGTCAAAATAGGCTCTTTCGTGACGCCGCAAAGCGTATGGGGAAAAACTGTCGCAAAAACAATCAAGAATATAGAAAAACGAACGGACGGAGAGATTAAGATAACACACCTTCATTCGGGAACGCTCGGCAGCGGAAAAAATATGCTGGATCAGGTTATTATAGGAGGGATTCAGGGCGCGGGAGTGGACACCGCAACGCTTGCCTCGATAGTCCCGGGAGTGAACATCATCGAGTTGCCGTTCCTGTTCGAAAACCACGACGAAGCGTACTACCTTTTAGACAATGTGATATCGCCAGTCTTGAAAAAGAAATTCGATGAAAAGGGGCTAGTCACATCGGCTATCATGGAAACTGGATTCATGGATTTTGTGATGAGCGGCCCTGTGAGGAAACCGGAAGATTTGAAATCAATGAAAATCGGCTCATGGGAAAGTCCGGTTCACATCGCTTTCTGGAAGTCGCAGGGGGCCTCGCCGATTCCGATCCCGGCAACGGAGGTTTTCAACGCCTACGCGAGAGGGATGGTGGACAGCGGAGCGAACTCCGCCAACGCGCTCATAGCGTGGGACAAATTGTTCGGAACCGGGTTGAAGAGGGACAAGATATTCATAACGCGCTCCGCGTTCACATATCAGGCGGGAATTCTCGTTATTAACAAAAAATTCTACAATTCTCTGGACTCTGATTCGCGCGACATATTGATGTCGGAACTTGATTCGATGACAGGCGTTCTTCGCTCCCAGTTGCGGCGTTCGGAACCGGAGGCTCTTAAAAAACTAGCCTCCATAGGATACAACGTCGGAGAGATATCCGACAAGGAAAAAGCAGTGTTCGAAAAGAATTCAAAGAAAGTATATTCAGAGATGAGAAATGTTATCGGCGGAAGTTTCCTCGACAGCGTATTGTCGGCTAGGGAAGCGTACCGTTCCGGAAAGAAAAGGCCGGTCAAATGACACACGGCGGGAAGATGAGCGCGGCGGACAACAACATTTTGCTGGAGCTGCTCGGAGCGGCGATTAAATCCAAACACGTCGCCATAATCGTTCACAACAATCCCGACCCAGATTCAATCGCGTCCGCGTTCGGATTGTCATTGTTGATTAAACGCAAGTTCAAGGCCGAAGCAAAGATTTTCTACGGCGGTATTATAGGCAGAGCGGAAAACCGCGCGATGGTTCGCGAGTTGTGCATCCCCATGAACAGTTTTGACAAGCTTGATATGCGGATTTTTCGGACGATCGCGATGGTGGACACTCAACCTTCGGCAGGCAACAACCAGCTCCCGTCGAAAATCATCCCCGACATTGTGATTGACCACCACCTGCCTGTTAGAAAACAAACTCACAAAGCGGCGTTCAAGGATGTGCGAGACACTACGGGAGCCACTTCGACGATTGTTCTTGGGTATCTTCGCGCGGCGGACATAAAAATAAACACAAATCTGGCGACGGCTCTATTCTACGGAATCAAGACCGACACTTACGACCTCGGAAGGGATTTTATAAAAGACGACACGGAAGCGTACAAGTTTCTTCTCGAAAAGATAAGCCGCGCAAAACTGGGCAGAATCGAAAGGCCTCTGCATGACCGCGAATACTTCGCTAAGTTGCACGAGGCTCTGGAGAACGCGGTCGTCGCCGACGATGTCGTGACAACGGTGATAAGAAACCTCGAATCGCCTGACATCGCCGCCGAAGTGGCCGATTGGCTTTACACTCTGAAATCGGCAAAATGGGCGGTTGCTATCGGAGCGATGCGGGATAGAATTCATATCTCAATCAGAACACGCGAGAAAAAAAGAAACGCGGCGTCGGTGATAAGAAAAATCGTAGGCGCGAGGGGCGTCGCAGGCGGACACGGACAGATTGCCGGCGGCATCGTGTTTCCGTCCAAACACGACAATGATTCAATCGAGACGGAAATTGCGAAAACGATAGACAGGATACGAGCCGCAATTATCAGGAAAGAGGCTTTTGCGGCGCATCCGTTGATTGAGAAGCGCGCCAAGTCCGGCGCCGGCTCTCTGAGCGGAAATGAAACAACGGCGAAAAAGAAAGGCGACCCGGCATGAAATCATTGGTTTACAGAGGCAAGCTCGGATTGGTTTGCGAAGAGACTCCGAAACCAGCGCCCGCTCCGGGACAAGTATTATTGCGGATAAGCAATTGCGGAATTTGCGGCAGCGACTTGTTTCTTTTTAAGAACGGCATTCTCAGAGACGGAACGGTAATGGGACACGAATTAAGCGGAGTGGTCGAGGAGCTAGGAGAGGGCGCGTCCGGTTGCAAACCCGGCGATAAAGTAATCGCCCGGCCTCAAGGGTGCGGCGAATGCAAGTGGTGTCTCGAACGCAAAGAGAATATTTGCACCAAGAGGCGGTCAATCGGGCTTGGAGGCAGACCCGGCGGATTCGCGGAATTCATGGTCGCCGATTCGGATATGATTATTCACACGCCGGAAGGGCTGCCTCTTGAACAGGCATGCATGGCGGATCAGTTCGGTTCAGCGTTGCACGGGATGAATGCGGTCGGTTTCAGGAAAGGCGAGAAGGTTCTTGTAACAGGAGCGGGGCCGATAGGTCTGAGCGCCATAATCCTTCTTAAACATAAAGGCGCTTCCAAAGTCGTCGTGTTCGACCCTGACGAAAGCCGCGCTTCCACGGCGCTGGAGTTCGGCGCGGACGCCGCTGTATCAGCCGGCTCTATTCAATCAGTCGCCAGAGATCATTTCGGCGGTGACGGCCCGGATTGCATTCTGGAATGCTCCGGGAATTCAAAAGCCGTCGAGGCTTCTATCCAGACGGCTCCATTCGGCGGCAGAATAGGGCTTGTCGGCATGGCCTCCGCTCCGGCGACGTTCATACCGATGCTGGTCTTCCAGAAGCATCTCACGATTATCGGCTGCTTCGGCAACACTCAGGACGAATGCAGGGAATGCATGGATATCATGGCAGCAGGCGCTCCGGCGGGCAAACTTATAACTAAAATGGTTTCAATCGAACAACTCCCAGCGGCTTTCGACGAACTGCTCAAATCTAAAGAGCAGACGAAAATCGTTATGGACGCTTCTTTATGATGTTTTTGATTATTTCGGCGGGAATAACTAACGAAGAATATCTTTGATACGGTTTTTGACGGCGTCCTTCAGTTTCTCGCCATCTCCGGCATCCTTGTTTTCAGAGGAAGAACCGGCAAGCTTCTGTTTTGCCTTATCCAATAGTTTATCCGCTTCTTTGTTAATAAGTCTTTCAGCCTCGCCTCTAAGCAGTCGTTCGACATCCCAATAAACTTTCGGATCGTTTACGTTTCCGGTCACGTCGAAAGATGTTTCGATATCTTTAAGTTCAGAAAGTTTTCCGAGTTTTGAAGCGACCGGTTTGAAATCTTTAATAGTTTTCAGCACGGCGGGCGGCAGAGAGGCTGTGGCCCTGAGATTGAGGTCGCCGTTGAAACCTATCGCTCCGGCGACATCAGCGTTTATCATCGGCGACCTCAAGGCGGCGCGATTGATGCCGACGGTTTCGTTGCCGACATGAAACTGTCCGTCGAAAGAATGAAAACTGAATTTGGAAAGATTAAGGTCAGCCGGCATCGAGATGGAATCGACGTCGTATGGATTCGCAACGATACCGGCAAAGATGGAAATAGCGGCGTCCGCATTCAATTTGCGGAGAGAGTCGGAGCGTCCGTTAACGCGGGCCGACGCTGCGAACTCGCCGGACAGAGTCCCCGCAAAACTTGGGTTGTGTTTGAGAACTTCTCCGATGTTTTTCGAATTGGCAACGATGGAGAAATCATAGCGCGCGGGAGATGCGGGCGTGTTTGTTAGAGCGTCAATCGTGTACTTTATCCAGCCTGCCGCCGAAGCGGTTAACGCCGCTCCGTCCAGTTTGACGGAATCTATGATAATGTCAGGCTGTTTGTGCCTTGCGGAAACTGTCAATGTCTTAAAAGGGATATCCGCCCATGTCCCTTGTCCGCCGCGCAGGGCGGGGGAGGGGTATCTGATTGAGCCTTCTTTCACTGTTGCGGATGCGTGGGCGGATAAAGCGCTCCATTCGTTTGCTGAGCCTTCGAGCGCGATTGTTCCGTCCGCCACTCCGAGAAGAACCTTCGGAGCGTCAGGCGCTAGCGCCGCCGCAAGCGCGTCCGGGTATATTCCGGCAAATGAAATCTCGGACGAAAACGCGCGCGATGCGTCCGCTCCGAGTGTGCCGGTCGCGTCTAAAGACGCTTCTGACGATTCCACAGACGCATTGAACGACGCGCCGCCTCGATTCATTTTTATTGCCGCGACGCCCGCTCCTAAATCGTGTTCCAACGCGCGAAGCTTCTTCATGTCGGCTTTGAATTCGAGATCGGGAGACACTAAATCTCCATTAATGGCGGCAGACAGTTTTGCGTCGCCGCTGATTTTGAGTTTTTTGATTATCTCTGCGTCTATAAACGCCGCCAAAGCCGCCGGAGGCTTAGACAATTCAATCGTGTCGGTCTCAATGTTGAAACGCACAGCAGCGCCGCCGGCGCTCTGTTTTACTTTCCCCTTCGCGTTTGTTTGAACGCCTTCAATGTCGGCGTTCATCCTGACGGAGGTTTCCGCAAGAGTCGAATCCTTGCCTTTCGAAATCAATAACGCATTAATGTTCGTCGCGCTGATGGCGACCGCGTCAGCGGAATCTCTATTTATTGTCGCCATGACATCGCCGTCTTGGATAGTAATCTTATTTATTAAAACCGAAGGGCCTTTAGGTTTCGGCGCGGTATCGGAAAACGATTCGATTATGTCGTCAATGTCGCTATGACCTGCCTCGTCGATATTTATTGAGACGCTCGGACGGACCAGATTGACTCTCGACACGGTTATTCTGCCTCTAAGCAAATCTCTGAAACTTATCCTGAATCTCATCGCGTCAATCTTTACAGCGTCCTGCTTGCCCGGTTCCGCCGACGCCACAGTAATATGCCTGACTGAGAACCCGGTAAAAGGGTTGCCGCCGAGATTTCCGGCGGAGACGTCCCGGCCAATCCTTTCCGAGGCGGCCTTCAGCATGTGGTTTTTAAGCTTCTCAGCAGGCGACTGAGCCAGAATTGTGGCGACCACGAAAAGAACGGCGAGAGAAAATGATGAAACAATGATTGCCGTGCGATTCTTTTTTATTGCGGTCTTTATGTTCATCCTAATCCTGCTTCGAATAAGCGTGCCTGTATGACTTCATTATAATTATTAGGAATCGATTAACACAACAGACAAACTCATTAACAAATCCACTTTTACAGATATCGGTGAAAGTGATTTTTGATAGCCAACAAGCAGGGGAAGACAGCGTCGCTACAGACAGAAGCCTGAACGAGGCTGTGCAAGAATATTATACAACGTCGCATAATATATATTATGTTGCTTTTGCGCGTTGCGGCAAAATAGCCATTTATGCCTTTGTTAATAACGATATTTGTTTGTACAAGTTTGGAATAAGTGTTTATTCCTCAATATTTACATGAATTATGTTTCTCTGTCGCATTACTCCGCACATCTTTAGTATTATGATGCGTTTCTCATGTCATTTCGATAAATTCCAATTGATCTCCGACGCTGATTTTGAATTTTTCGATTGTTCCTTTCGGCAGTTCTATTAATGTATTTGTCTCTGATCCAGCTATAAAAATCCTTCCCGGCACCATGTTTTCCTTCAAATTGCAAATCGCCCCAGACGCATTTAAACACACCACATCGATATAAAACATCATGAAAAACGTATGAATCGAATTGCATCTCGGGAAAATCATCCCGTCAAACCCGTCAAAACTCTTTTTTAGCATCAATCCCGAAAATCTTTCCCAAAACGACCTCGCCAAAATCGCTCTTTCAGCAATTATACTTTTTGTTAAGCCATTATTTTGCTTCTTCAGCGCGATAAACATATAGCCACCGTTTAACAAATACTATTTACCCAAAATCTTCTTAAATCATAGGATTATTTAAAACATATAGTTACAAGTTAGATATTTGTAATCATTAGCGCATAACAAGTAAAACACAAAATTATGTTATTTTACATATGGACAAATTGGACATTGATGGCTGTGCATATTAAAAATTAAATCAAATAACAATCTACTTTTTAAAAATAACGCAAAAAGTGTCGATGCCGGGGAAAGCGGATATTTCCATTTCGGCGAATGATTTCATTTTTTCCGGGTCGCCAAGCTTGGAAAGTTCGATGACTTTTCCGGCAAACACGAGATATGTCTGTTTGACTATCGCCCCGCCGTCGCCGAATGTCGTTGCGCGCGATATGGCGTCGGAAAGGTCTTGCGCCATATTGCTTCTAGCGCCAAGAACGATGAAGGCGTCCGGAATGGTCAGTCTGGCCAAGCCGTACATATCGACGACCACCGCCGGAGTGAGCGTTTTGCCGCCCAGACCGAAGATGCCTTTTTTCCGGTTTTTTGCGGAAAAAACGCGCGAGGCCGAATCCTCGTAAATGAGCGACACGTCGCTATTCTCAGCGCCTAGCGCCGCCGTCGCGGCTCGCTTCGCTTCTTCAAGATTTATCTTATCCGAGCCGCGCGAAGCCACCAGCGACGCCGACCCGGAGCCTGAAGCGCGCAACGTGTTTCTCTGTTTATCTATTTCGACTTCGATCTCGATTGAATCAGGGTCCGCGCCGGAACCAATCATAGCGGCGTGCATTTCCGCTCTGATGGCGGCGACATCGTCGTCCGTCGCGTCCACGACGCTTTTTTCGATGACGTTTTTCAGCATCGCCATAGCCGCGCCTACGGCAGAAATCACTTCCGCGTCTTTTGCGTGGCGGTAAGGCAGGCGGAGTTTATCCGCCGCCGGAGGAGCGACGACCGAAGCGCCGCCCCCGCCGCCTATGACGGACATCGCTGCGGCAGGTTTGTATTCCTCGCCGAGTTTTTCACAGACGGAGGATATCCGGAGAGCGGCGATATCGAGAGCGTCGCGGGCAAGAGCCTCGGCGGGCCTGCCGGTCAAGGCAGAAAGCGCCTCGAAAGCGATTTTCGCGGATTCCTTCGAGCCGGAGGAATAGTCGCCATCCGCCAATGTTCCCAGAGCGTTTGCGGCGCAAGTGGCTGTGATAGCGAAAGAGCCGCCCGCGTTGGTCTCTATGACCGCGTAGTCGCCGGGGTCTCCGTCGCGGGGCGCGGCCAGTTTCGCTTTAGCTCCGGCCAAATCTTCGGGAGCCGCGAAACAGGCGTAAGGCAGCCCGGCTATGTGCGCGCTTCTGGGGCCTACATCTTTTATTTTGCCGCCCGACACGCGAAGCATGGAACCGCCGGCGACGCCGATTGTGCGCACGTCGAGAGTTTTTAGATAAAGGATATTGCCGCCGACAGCCGCCTGTTTGCGTTGAGGTTTTCCATCAATGATTATGCTGATGTCCGTGCTCGTGCCTCCGACTTCGACGAAGTATCCGTTTGCCATTTTTTCATATAGGATGGCGGCAGAAACGCCCGCCGCAGGCCCTGAGAGTATGGTAAGAATCGGAGAGCGGCGCATGTTGTCCACCGCCATAACGCCGCCGTCGCTGCGCATAATCATGAGGACGGGCGCGAGACCGAGTTTCGACGCTGCTTCTTTCGTTTTGTCCGCGACATCCGTCATTTTAGGCAGAATGCTTGCGTTCACCACAGATGTGCGGGCGCGCGCGCGCAGGCCGTAAAGCCCGGACACCTCGCTGCTGGCGGTCACAGGGAATCCCGCGTCGGCTATCGCTTCCGCCGCGCGCTTTTCTCTTTCGGGGTCGTCGACCGAGAACGGCTCCGCGACGACGAAAGATGCGCCCGCGCCATGAGCATTGCTGTTGCGCAACTCATCCAGATGGGCGCGGATTCCCTGCGCGGCCTCGGACGGGCTGAAAAAAAGATTTTTGACTGGAATCTTCCTCCCCGCCGCAATCTCCACGTCTCCAAGAGAAAGCTCCCTCTTCGCCTGCGCGCCCGACACGCCTTCCACCATGCCGATCAGAGTGACCGGAGCGACGTCTCCTTCTAGGAGCGCGTTCGTCGCCTGCGTCGTGCTGTGTGCGACGAACACCACATCCTCGGCCTTGAAGACGCCGACGGCCAGAAGGTCGTCCAGACACTGCCAGATGCCTTCGGCGACGCCGTTCTTTGAGTTGTGAGTGGTAGGTCGGCATACTTTAGCAAGCATGGTCAGGGAGCGGTTGTCGACGGCCACCGCGTGGGTGAACGTCCCTCCGACATCTATTCCAATTCTTACGGTGGGAGAATCGAGCGTCATTTTTTCTCCGAAAGCGAATTTAAGTAAAGTATTCCTATCGCGGCGGCGGCGTATGAATCAATCTCGCGAGGTTTGAATAACAAACTGCGCGGAATAAAACCGAATGGAAACGGAAGCAGGTTATCTTTGTCGAACAACCTGACGGCTTCAAGCGTCGTGTTCTTTTCGGCAACCGACAGTATGCTACCCGGCATCGAGCCGGATTTCTGAAGCTTCTCCACAACCGAAGCGCCGCCTGTTCCTGAGCCGACGACTATTCTGTCCGCGGACGGGAACTCCTTGAGAAAATCGAGCGCGGCTTCTAGCACCGAGTCGGCGGAGCAGACAGCGCGGCGGAGCGTTTTCCCGGAAGAGTCTAGAGCCGCCAGACCGCATTTCTGCCGTCCGGGGTCTATCGCTATGAAAACAAAGCCGTCCGTCATCAAACCCGTCTCGCCAGAGTCAGCCCGTGAACCTCGGCCATCCCGCCTTCCTTGAGAATCCTCGCGCATTCTTTCATCGTAGAGCCTGTCGTCATGACATCGTCAACAAGTATAACCCTTTTTCCGCGCGCGTCCGAACTCTTTCTCACAGCGAACGCCCCGCTGACGTTTCGCATCCGTTCCTGTTTCGACAGTTTTGATTGCGGCGGCGTGTTTCTGAGGCGCGCGAGCGATTTCGAAACAGGCATTCCCCAGAGCCGCGAGAATCCCCTCGCGATGTGCTCCGACTGGTTGAAGCCTCTGCGAATCCTTCTTATCGGATGCAGGGGAACGGGAACAATCGCGTCGCATTCCGGGAAGAGAGCGAACAACTCCCTGTCCGCCTCCGCGCGCGCAAGCGCCGCTTTAAGCAGGTAATCGCCTGCAGCGTAGTTGCCGTTGAATTTAAATTGTTTCACAAGCTCGTCTATCGGAGGAGCGTAGACAAAAGGAGAACGGCAGGAGTCGAGCGGAGTTCCATCCCTGCATTCCGAACAGTCGTCCGCGAACCTGACGCCGGGAGGAAGCGGGCGTCCGCACAGGCCGCAGTAAGGGGGCGTCACGGCGACGGTTTTTCTCTCGCATTTATCGCACACGATTTTTCCGCAGGATTCGCCGCAGCACAGACACTTTATAGGCAGGAATATTGCGGCCGCCTCGCGCAGGTTTGATATGGCGTTTCGGAGAAAAAGCATTCAAGACCGCCGCGACATCGTTAAAAGGCAGGCGGTTGCGTTCCGCCGGGCGGGCGATCCCCTTCCACCCTTCCGATGATATCGCTGCTGGAGAAGCCGGGTATTTCGGGGATAATGACAAGCCTGCCGCCCCACCCTTCGACCTCGGCGCGCCCGACGATGTTTTCCGGAGCGTAGTCGCCGCCTTTCACAAGCACGTGCGGCCTGACGCGCAACACAAGCTCAAGCGGGGTGTCCTCGTCGAAAATCGAAACATGGTCCACAAAGAAAAAAGACATAAGAAGCTCGGCGCGCTCTTCTGCAGAGAAGATGGGCCGCCTCGGCCCTTTCAGCCTGCGCACCGAATCGTCGCTGTTGAGGCCGACCACCAAGATGTCGCCCTCCCGCCTCGCGCTGTAAAGATTGTATATGTGGCCGGGATGAATAATATCGAAACACCCGTTCGTGAAAACGATATGTTTTCCGTCTCTGCGGTATCCGGCGCAAAGCTCGCCTATCTGTTCCCTGTCCACAGCTTTCACGATGAAGCCTTTCTCCTTATGAAATCTGAGAGTTCGCCGGCGTCGACAGCCGTTGTGCCGCGTTTGCGCACCACCACGCCAGCGGCGTAGTTCGCAAGCCTGACGGAGTCTGAGACCGAATGCCCGCCGCTCAGTCCGAGCGCGACGACCGAAAGCACGGTGTCGCCCGCGCCGGTGACGTCGTACACCTGAGTGCTCATAGCCGGGATCATAAGCATTTCGGAGCTGTCGGTGACGAGAGCCATGCCGCCCTCGCCGAGCGTTATCAGCACGGACGCGGCGTTCAACCTGTCCCTGATTGCCTGTCCGGCGTCAAAAAGCGACTTCTTGTCCGTGATTTCTATCCCCGATATCTGCGTGGCTTCCATTCTATTCGGAGTGAGAATGCTTACGCCCCTGAACCACTCCGCGTTTTTAGGTTTAAGGTCGGCGGCCACGATTTTTCCGTGCTGTTTGGCAAGGTTAATCAGCCCGCTCATCAGCTTCGGGCGGATAACCCCTTTGTCGTAGTCGGAGATCGCTATCCCGTCAACTTCGGCAATCATCCGTTCGATTCTGCGAAGCATCTTGGAAGTGACGCATTCGTTCACCGCCCCGGTGAATTCCTGATCCGCCCTCATGACCTGCTGGCCCTGAGCGATAATCCTGACTTTGGAAGTGGTCGGCCTCGAAGGGTCTATGGCGAGGTTCTTCGTGTCGATTCCCTTTTTTGCGAGAATGCCCTTGAGGATGTTTCCATTGGGGTCTCGCCCCGCCACGCCCATCAGATCGGCTTTCGCGCCAAGCGACATAATGTTGGCCACAGTATTCGCCGCGCCGCCCGCGTTAAAAGTTCTTTCCTTCACCACCACCACAGGGACGGGAGCTTCTGGGGATATCCGAGTCGCCGATCCCCAAGCGTATTCGTCCAGCATCACGTCTCCGACGACAAGAATCCTGAGTTTCTTGAAGCTTTCGAGCATGTCTAGCCATTTCTTCTGACTGTCATCCGTTGCCCGCGCCTTCGGCATTTATATCGTCCTCCGAAAAATTTCGATGTCGCGCCCGCGTGGATAAAAAAGCAAAAGCGCCATTCTCCGAGTCAATCCACAATCGCCGCGCCGCGCGCGGGCGATGTCTCATAGATTTTCAACCGGCGGCCGGTTTTTTTAAAGTACTCTTCGGAAAGATAAGCTTTCAAAGCATCCAATCCGTCCCGTCGAGCCAGAGCCACAGCGCAACCGCCGAACCCGGCTCCCGTCATCCTCTCGCCGATAACCGCGGGCGATTCCTTTGCCAACTCGTTCAGAACGTCAAGTTCATCGCAACTCACTTCATAGTCGAAACGGAGGCTTTCATGCGAGGCGAACATCAGCGCCCCGAAGCGCTCCATGTCCCCTTTCAGCAAAGCCTGCATGCTGTCCAGCGTCCTCTGGTTTTCCGTCACCACGTGCCGGCATCGTCTTTTGACCACGTCCGGCAGCAGTCCGGAGAATTCCTCGAACTGACTCTCGGAAACGTCCCGGAGCGCTTGGATTCCGTGCAGTGCCCCGCTCAAAATTCTGACGCCTTCTTCGCACGCCGCGCGCCTCTCGTTGTATTTCGAGTCCGCAAGCCCGCGAGACTTGCCGGAGTCGAGAATCAGCGCGACTTCGTCCCTAAGCTTCAGAGGCGCGTGTTTATGCTCCAAGCTCCGGCAGTCAAGGAAAAGCGCGTGATCCTCCCGGCACAGACAGGAGGCGAACTGGTCCATTATCCCGCATTTCACACCGAGATAGTAATGCTCGGCCTTCTGACCGAAAAGCGCGATTTCCACCCTGCCCGTTCCCAGCCCGTTCAGTTCGTCGATGAGTAACCCTGCGGCCACTTCGAGAGCGGCGGACGAACTCAGCCCCGAACCTTGCGGCACATCTCCTGTCAAAGCAGCTTCTAAACCGCGAATCTCTCCGTCGTACTCCTCGTCGAAGGTTCTCGCCACTCCTTCCACATACTGGCTCCATCTGGGGCCGCGCGCGTCATATCTTTCATCAAGATCGAATTCCGCGCTCTCCCCGTAGTCCAGCGAGCGGAGGCGAACCTTCCGGTCTTCTCTCAGGCGTCCGACTATTGTCACTCCGTGGCTGATGGCCATAGGCAGCACGAACCCGTCATTGTAGTCCGTGTGCTCGCCGATAAGATTGACTCTGCCGGGAGCTTTGGCGGCTATAATTGCCCCGCCGCCTCCGAAGACTTCTTCAAAAACGTCCCTTGTTTCAGCCACTGTCGCCAATTTGAACTCTCCGATAATGCATTGCCGTTTCAACACATAAAATACACCCTAACCGGCGCTAATTTCCATAAAATGTTTAATCTTTGAACCGCAATATGAGACAACGCATGTCGAATCGAACCCGCGTGTTTTTTATCAATGCGACTCAAAACTCAAGCCTGACGAGCGTTCCGTCGGGATGAAGAGGCGCTATGAGATGTTGAACGCCTGTGAGTCCATGCCATCCTTTGCCGATGTCTATTAACATTTCTTCGCCGCCGGGAAGCTTGTAGAAGGCTTTTGACGGAGGGTTTTGAGAAGCTATCATCACGACCCATGCGGCCCCGTATACGCCTTCCGGGCCTGACAACAGGAATTCGTACGAATCAGGCGCCGAGCGCGCGCCGGATACGTTTCCGCCCGCGAATACCACGCATGCCGAAGCTTCAAGATTGCACCAATCCATCGACGCGTCGACCACATCCAGAAGAATCGCGTTGCCGCCCTCCTCAACCACTGTCTCGTCTGTCACCGGCTGATACGGCTTCATCGCGTCTATAAAACTGCCTTTGAGTTTATGAGACCCGCGCAGGGAATGAACGATAAGGAAAGGGCCTCTGGAAACCTGATGAATGTCCGTGGCGATGAAAGAGTTTTTGCCGCCTCTGGCGAGAGCCGCCTCCAAAATCGCTGCGAGAAAATCCTCGCCTGATTTTTTTTCGGCGACAAATTCGCCGGGAACGCCGGAGTAAACGAGAACGCCTTCGCCGCACCCTGCGGCCCACACAGCCGGTTGCCCATCGACAGTCATCCAGACATCGGCTCCCGCAGCAGCCGCGTTGTAAAGAACGGCTGGCGCGAGCGCTGTCAGATCGCCCAGATACGATATGTTCGCGGGAGCCTGCGGGGCGGCGGTCAGTTTAACTTCTTTGGACGCCGGTTTTCCATCCGGGCCCGGCGCTCCGGACAAAACGACTTTTTTAGCGGACGTCACGCCCGGCAGAAGCTTTTCGAGCAATGCGTCGGTCGGAGTGTCATAACCCACCTTTTTCCACCAAGCGCTATCGATGTTGTTGAAAGCGTCCTCTCCGCCCGTCAGGAAAAGGATTCCGCCTTTTTTCACCCACGAGGCGATGCCGTCGACAATATCAGAATCCTCCGGTTTCCAAGCGTCAAAAGAAGCGATTAGCAGCCTTATGCCGGGCGGCATGTAACCGGGTTCGGCCATTCGTTCTGCTGGGACGACCTTCATGTTCACGCCAGCGCGCGCGAGCGAAAGCATGGGAGCTAGATGTCCGGCTAGCCTGTCGGAGCCTGCGCCTTTCTGCCACATCAGCGTGTCGGCGGTCAACGCTCCTATAACAGTCGTGCCGCCCGCGTACCGCCCGCCTCCGGGCATTGCTCTCTGTGCCGACCACATTGTCATGAGCGCGGACGCGTGCTCCTGCGGGATAGCGCTTCCGCCTGCCGCCCCGTATTTGTCAGTCGACAGGAATACCCGTTCTGGCCATGGAACGACCTCGTAGTAAGCCGCTCTCATTTGCATCAGCGCCGCAGCGAGCGTGTCCTCGTGCCAATCCCTCAGCTTTGCCCAACTGTCCCCTTCCCTGTCGTCAACCGGGTCGGCGAGCAGTATCAGACTTTTTCCCGTGCCGGCGGTGAGATTTTCAAAATAGTTATATTCAAGAAGCGCGTATGAAAAAACGTCGCTTTCAATTTTTCCGCCGACCTTCTGCATGCCTCTGGCTGTTCCCGTCCAGACCTGCCCGACAAACCCGTCAACGGCGTCGAGCGCGCTTATCGCGTGATGCGGAGACACAATGCCCCACTGGGCGTAGTTCAAATTGCTGTGCATGGGAACAATGCAGAGGACATCCGGCGCTTTTTCCTTCACATGACCGCAAAGGTCTCTGTAGAATTCCTCGAACAACGAGGCTTTTAGTCTGTTGGCCTTAAAAACGGATGCCGGAGTGGTATACGGCCCGCGCCACGGCTCGCCGTAAAACTTCCGCCATTCTTTTTTAAATGCGTCTTCATAGCCGGTCGAAGCGAAATATTCGGGCTCTTCAGGAAGAATCGCTCTCGCTCCGGCTTCTATGTGAGCGTCCGCAAGCGATTTCATGTATTCCCGCCACGGCTCCGTGGGAGACACCCATGCCCTTCCCGGTATCATCTCGAAAGGCTGTCCCCCGGCCATCATCTGCACTATTCCGGGGTTTTTTTTGACTATCTCGGCGTCCCTGCTGAGCCAACTCGCGCTGAACATGGCGAACGGCATGAAGCCTCTCGATTTCCATGTTTCAATCAGGCCGGGATTAGTACCGTACACGATTGCGATATCAGCCGGAAGATGCAGTTCCGGACGCCATTCCCGGGATGTCTGAAAAGACGTCCTCGGCTGCCTTGCCCCGGCTGCTCCGAACAACATCAAGCTCCCTGATAAAACAGAGACGACCACCGCAAACCTAAGTCCGTATGTTCTTTTCATATAATTATTATAACATCGCGAATATTGCCGAATCAAAACAAATATTTCCATCTATCCGGCATATCAGCGCGAATGATGCTTCGTTCATCGCGTATAGGGTCTTTCTAACAATGACACGGATTAAATTATTAGTTGATACCCGCACATTTATGTGTTATCTATATATGGCGTTGAAATGGGCGCGGGAAGCGCCTATAGCGTATTTTTTAATGATTAACAAACGCAGGCGAGGTTTTCAACATGGATAGAGCCGATTTCATCAAATTCGTCGAATCGGTCAGCCGCAATCCTGTCGAGCAGATTAACAGTTACAAGAGGCAGGAAAGGCCGGTGTTCGGCTACACGTGCAGTTATGTGCCGGAAGAACTGATTGACGCGATGGGGATAATCCCGGTGAGGATGCTGGGCCGCGCTCAGACGATCCAGTCGGCGGAGCGGCATTTTCAGTCTTATTGCTGTTCTCAGGTGCGCAGCCTTATGGAGGAGTTCGTAGATGGGGTTTACGCCTCTCTCGACGGCCTGCTCTTCGCTCACACATGCGACACCATGCAGCAGTTCCATGACATCTATAAAAAGAACTTCCCCAAGGCGTTCGTTAAGAACATAAATTTTCCCTCGCGGCTCGACGGGGAGATTCCATACAACTACGCGCTCGCAGAGACGAAACGTTTTCTCAAATCCGTTGAAGAGTTCACCGGCAGGCCGCTCAGTTCGGACAGCCTCAAGGAAAGCGTGACCGCGTACAACAAAAATAGAACGCTGCTTGAAAAGCTTTACGGACTCCATCTTAAGTATCCCGTCGATATTCCCAGCCGCCTCCTTCTCCAGTCGGTGATAATGACTCAATGCGTGGACAAGCGCGAGGCGAACAAATGGCTGGAACAATTCCTCTCCTCTTTCGACGAAAAGACTCCTGAGGACTCGAAGCGGAAAAGAATAATGCTGGTCGGAAGCGTGAACATCAACGAGGAAGTGTACGACCTCGCCGACGAGTTCGGGGCGATGATAGCGGACGACGATCTGTGCACAGGAAGAAGATATTTCTCGACGCAGGTGTCGGAACCTACGATCGAAGGAGTGACGCGCAGATACCTGAGCCGACCGCACTGCGCAGCGAAACACCGAGACGTGCACTCCCGCGAGCGCTGGCTGCTCGAACTTATCGAGAAACGCTCCATCGACGGCGTAATTTTCCTTTACCTCAAGTTCTGCGACCCGCATTGCTTCGACTACCCGGACCTCAGAAAAGCCATAGAGGAAAAGAAAGTTCCGACTCAGCTCATCGAGATGGAGCAGTCCGTCGCGCAGTCCGGACAGTTGCGCACCAAGTTGCAGGCGTTTGTGGAAATGATTTCCTGACACTCTGGAGAACGCGAACATGGAACAGTTCAACCAATTAAGCGAGATATCCAGCAACGAGCGGCTTCGCAAGCTGATGGTCGGCTATTACATGAAGGCGAAGTTCTCGTGGCTGACGAGAAAGAAAATAGCGTGGATAACGAGCGGCGGCCCTGTGGAGCCTCTAATATCGATGGGCATTACCCCCATCTATCCCGAGAACCACGGAGCGATGATAGGCGCGCGCAAGATGGGGCCCGAACTCTCCGACGCCGCCGAAGACCTCGGCTACTCGCGCGACCTCTGCTCGTATTTCAGGTGCGATGTCGGCTCGGCCGTCCTCAAGAAAAGCCCTATCGACATCAGGCCGAAATTCCTCGGCGGTCGCGCCGTGTTCGGCGGCGGACTCCCGAAGCCCGACCTGCTTGTCTGCTGCAATAACATCTGCGGAACCGTCCTCAAATGGTACGAAGTTCAAGCCAGATTCTTCAACGTCCCGCTCATTATCGTGGACACGCCGTATAACTATGACGGCGAAACCACCGAGATTATCGAATACGTCACGGCTCAGTTCGGCGAGATGATAACTCAAATCGAAAAAGCCACCGGCAAGAGATTCAGCGAAAAAGAATTTATCCGCGTCGGCGAACTTTCCGACGAAGCAGTTAATCTCTGGAACGAAGTCCTCAGCATCTGCGAGAACGTGCCGGCCCCCATGACCTGCTTCGACGCGTTCATGTATCTTGCCCCCATCGTCACCCTCAGAGGAACGCAGGAAGTCGTCGATTATTACAAGCAACTCAAGGTTGAGCTTCAGAGTCTTGCGGACAGAAAAATATCGCCCGTACCGGAAGAAAAGTTCAGGCTGATATGGGACAACCTGCCGATATGGTTCAAGATGCGGCGGCTGTCAAAAACTCTGGCTAACTACGGCGCGGTGCTGGTCGCGGACACTTATACCAACGCGTGGGCGGACAACGATATAAGCGTGGAAAAACCTATCGAAAGCATGGCGCGAGTTTACGCCACCGCCTACCTGAACAGAAACACCGAAACAAAGATAAAAAACATGGTGAACCTGATGAACAGGTTCAAAGCCGACGGATTCCTCATTCATTCCAACAGGAGTTGCAAACCTTATTCGTTCGGGCAGCTCGACATCAAAGACGAGGTTTCCAGAAGGACGGGCAAACCGGCTCTGATGATAGAGGCTGACATGTGCGATCCGCGCGCGTACTCGGACGAACAGATAGCCACCAGAATTCAGGCTTTCATCGAAACTCTCAAGGAAAGGAAAGCCACAGCTTGATTACTCTCGGAATAGACCTCGGCTCTAACACAGTAAAAACAGTCCTTCTGCGCGACGGCTCTCAAGTGATAGCAAGGTCTTTGCGCAAAGGCGGGCACGACATGGAAACCGTCATGAACGAGTGCTTGGAAGAAGTTTACTCCGCCGCTTCCGGCGAGAAGCCCGACAAAATCGTGGCGACCGGATACGGGCGCGTGAGTTGCAAGATAGCCGACAAAGAAATCAGCGAGATAAGCTGCCACGGGCGCGGCGCCTATTTTTCGATGCAGGGCGCAAGGACGGTCATCGACATCGGCGGGCAGGACAGCAAAGCGATTAGCCTCTCCGACAACGGCAAGGTGATAGATTTCGTTATGAACGACAAATGCGCCGCCGGAACCGGGCGCTTCTTGGAAGTCATGGCTCAGGCCCTTCAAGTCCAGCTCGTGGATTTCGGAGACGTCTCTCTCAAAGCCGACCGCTCCGTCGATATTTCCAACACATGCACCGTCTTCGCCGAATCGGAAGTAATCTCCCTTATGGCCAGACGGGAATCCAAAGAAAACATCATCGCCGGACTCCACAAAGCGATAGCGGCGCGCGTCATTGCTATGGCGAAAAGACTGCGCATCGAGGACGAAGTCGCCTTCACAGGCGGAGTCGCCCTTAATTCAGGCGTGAAACGCGCTCTGGAATCAGCTTCCGGAAAGAGCATCAAGACCCCCGATCACCCGCAACACATAGGCGCTCTCGGAGCCGCTCTTTTCGCCTTCGATATGGCAAAAGAATAGTTCTCAATCTTTCAATAGGATACTGATTCATGCCTGTAATCCAACGTTGGTAAAACAGCAGGGTAAAACCGATTTAGATTTCGTTATTGGGAACGGGTTTGGACATTTTGAGCCAGCGGCCGCAGTTGAAGAAGCGTTTGAGGTTTTCGGAATCGCGGGTCTTTTCTATCTTGTATCCCAGTTTATGGTACAGACTGATTGCGGGAGCGTTTTCGGCGGACACCCACAGAGAGATAGATTTCATGGATTTTTCCCCGGCGTATCTTTCCGCGCGCGCGAGCAAGGCCGCGGCGATGCCGCGGCGATGGAATTTGGGGGCGACGGCGAGTTGGGAGACGCACGCCTCGTCCCGCTCCAGCGACTGGCCGAGCAGAGACAACATGTAAAGCGCTTTCATTCCCCTGCCCGTCCCTAACCTGTCGAGGTAATTCTCTGCGACGGCGTCGCTGGGGGCGCAACCGAAATCGAGTCCGACGACTTCAACGCTGCCGGCTATCTCGCCGTCCATAAGAGCGACAAAGAGGTTTGAATCCGCTCCCCTCCATTCCATTTCGGCGGCGATAATTTCCTCCGCTGTCCTGATGTCGTCGCACATCGCCTTGTATTTGTCTGAGAATGCGGTCGCGAGCAACTTTGCCAGTTCGCGACCGTCGCGGTCGCGTTTTTCGACTATTTCCGTTCGGGATGCCATAGATGATTGGAGAGGCGGAGCAAAAAAAAGGAAAGGTTAATCCCAGCCGCCGACTTTCTGCGCCCAGAAGCGAGCGCGGCGTTCGCGCGGCCCGCCGTCAGGTCCGATTAGTATGTCCCGCCTGTCTTCGGCAAGCGCCTGAAACTTGGCGGGGTTTTCTATCTTGAGTTTATCGAAAAGTTCTCTGACGATATTGCTGACATCCCTTTCGGAGATGCGGTATACGGATTTGAAGATGCCCGGATGCAGGTTGCCGTATGTTCTAGGCTCGTTGGGACTGTCCATGCCGCATTCGCTGTGGCTTCGCGGCCCTTCGTCGGGCACTGAGATGAACGCGAAAAGTTTGGGCAGATATTTTTCTCTGAACCGCGCATAAGCGGGCAGGTTCAGGACGTGACCGAAAGTTGGCGCGTTTTCCGGAATATACTCTGCGGCGGTCATGCCCGACTCAAGCAGTTTTGCTTTGGCTTCTTCGTCCTCGGAGTAATACTCGAACAGCATCGGCACGAAGTTGGTGTGGCTTGTCAGGTCGGAAATGGCGTGAGACGACCTGCCTAGAATCCTGTACATCGACTCAAGCTTTCCGGGCGGGTGTTTTTTGTCGTCCGCAATTTCCATTATCAGGTCGCGGTGCATGCGCCAGTTTTCGATGATTTTCTCAGGCTCCTGCCAGTGGTCGAAATGGTCGAGTTCCTGATACCATCTGCGGGCGAACGGATATAGAGGAAAAACTTTCCAGTTTAGAGCCTTCCATCCGATGACGCCGTAGAAGTCCGTGTTGAAGTTATACCTTGCGACGGTGTCGATGGCCGCCGGAGACAGATGGTCTCTAAAAGCCGTTTTAACTATGGACAGATGATAAAGAGTGTTCATGTGGCGGATATCCTGACCCGATATTAGCCGGGGCCGCTGTGGAAGAAAAGCTAGCGGCGCGCGCGCCTTATTAATATTCAATATAGCGCCCCGGAGGCCGGAGGTCAAAAAAGAGTTTTCTTTTTAATCTTTATTGCGTCATTGTTTTGAGGTCTAGCCGGGGCCGCCGTCTGAAGCCATTGTCCTAGCAATTTCGAGGTCTTCCGGATTGTTCACGTTGAAGACGAATCTGCGCCACGAATCTTCATCGAGGCCGAGGTCGGCGGCGGATATCCAGCGAATTCTCAGTTCTTCAATGCAGGCCATTATTTTGAAGACGCCGCGGCTTATTCCGCGCTCAATCGCGTCGCGCGCCGCGATAGAGTATGAAGACAAGAGTGGCTGAGGTCCTTCTTTAGAAAAAACAATTCCGGCGTCCGAGTCTTTCGAAAGGTCGAAAACGCGGGCGAGTGTGGCTCCATCTATAAAAGGTGTGTCGCAGGGGGCGACTTGGTATTGTTCTCTAGGAAAAGCGTTCATAACGGAGAGCAAACCGCCAGCAGGCCCTTGTCCGGGGGTATCGTCCGCAATGGCGGCAAGCCCTAGCCGGGAGTAGCGTTCCGGCTCGTTGGTCGAGAGAATGATTTCCGGGAAGTAAGGAGAAAGCTTTTCTATTATGTCGTCAATAATCGGGCGGCCGTTGAGTTCCAAGCGGGTTTTATCCGCGCCCATGCGGGAGCTTTTCCCGCCCATGAGAAGTATTAGGGTTCTCATCTGCGGGAGCGCGACCTCCCCGCGCCCCTTCCGTTTGCGATTTCGGAGTCTTTCGAATACAGCCATGCGTCCACGATTTCCGCAAATAGGTCCGCGCGGCGGGCCTCGCATTCGTTGATGCTGCTCGTTTTTCCGTCCGCTAGCATTATTCCGGCGGACGACATGGCGGGCAAAACATCGGAAACGGCGAACGCGGGCATCTCGACCAATCCTCTATCCAGAGCGAGGGAAAAGAGCGAAACAAACCTGAGGGCGTCATGATATGAAAGCCTGTGCGCGCGTTTGGCGTTGTGTATGACGCGCGGAATGGCGCGATACATCCTGTTTTCGTCGTCGGGCGAGAAGGCGTCTCGCAACTCCCCTTCTCTCTGAATAAGTCGCGCGGCGAAATCACCTGTCGAAACGGCTATCTCTTCGGCGGTCTGGCCGAATCCGACGAGAGCCGACACAAGATAGAAGCCGTGATGTTCGAGGTTGGAGCCTCTGAAGGGTTCGACTTTCACGGAATAGCGCTCCGCTCTGTCCGGCCAAAAGAATGTGTCGCCGCTCAGAAAACTGTAAGGCAGATGCAACAGGATGGACGCCGAAGCTCCCGACCCGATATATTTCGGCGAGGCCGCAAGATAACCGAACCTCGGAGAGAACGCCGGTTCGGCGTTCTTTTCCATTCCCTCGACAGCCTTAAGAGCCTTTGCCATCAGAGCTGCGGCGTCCGCGCCGGCAGCGCCGGACTGGAACGCGCTCACCGAAAGATGATCAATGTCGTTTATCAGCGCCGACATTGAGCCGTCGCGATTTATGAGGGCAGAAGAACGAGGTTCAGGCCGCCTCATGAAAAAACGTTCGCCGAGGGCGAGCCTCTCAATCGCGGACAGAAGCTTCATATCTATTCTTGAAGAAGCTGAAATAAAGCCCTTGGGCAGAAGCGAAACGGCTAGAAGCTCGACAAGCTCGCGCCTTGAGGGCGAAAGCCTGCCGGGAAAATTGAAACCGGAGAAATTGCGTCTGAGTTCGACGCGGCTCCATACTATTCCCGTATCGTTGGAAGACGGCGAGCAACCGCCGCCGGAGTTAATTGCCGATTTTGCGGAAGCGTCGAGCTTCAGCGCAGCCGGGAACCCCTGCGCGGCCCTTTTCGACGCATCTATCCGGGATTTCGCGCGGCATTCTACTTTCTTTTCCAGCTTCAGAAGGGCTTCCTTATGTTTCCCAGCGGACGCATAGTCTTCCGTCCTGATTTCTTCTTCTATTCTGTTTTTCAGTTTCAGGAGTTTCGAACGCTCAGAGTAAGCCGCCGGGGACGGCCCTCTGTAAAACGACACGCCATCGGCGAGCGAGCAACCAAGCAAAGAAAGATAACCGGTAAGCATCGAGCCGAAAACGGAAGCGCATTCCGGGCAACCGAGCCTGAAACCGCGTTCGAATTCCCGGAGTTTGGTTCCGCAAGCTCTGCAACTGTCCGCAAACTCAACCGGCAAATCGTAGCAGGAGAGAGTCTGGGAGAGGTCGTCCGCGCCGCCAAGACCTCTTATCTGGGACTCGACGCGCCTGAGAGCGGCCAGCATCCCCACGGATTCCGCGCATTCCGCGCAGAAACCCACTCGCGGGCTTTCCTGTCTTCCCCAAGACAGGAAGTAATCAGCTTTGTTTTCACCGCATTTCGAGCACTTCATCGAAATCTCCGCTGCGGCTGGAACCGCTCAAACTTTAATATACCCGTTTTTCAGTATACGAGACTGAGCGCGCGCATTCAATCTGAAAGTGAAATGAAATACAGCCTAAAATGTATGTCCACTTAATAAATGTTATTGATCGCGCTGCGGCGAAGTTACACGGACTCAGGCAATTTAGTCGAAGGCGCGCAAGTGTCCTGTTCGGAATCCGCATCCGAGCGGCGCGCGTTGAATTCGCTGATTTTCGCGATGAGTTTAGACGCAAGCCCCTTTAGCCAAGCAAATCTTTCGCCGACCTGCGGCTCCAGTTCTTTGAGCGCCGCTTCGAGTTCGCTCTTTATGTCGAATCCGTCTCCGAATTGAGCGTCCCAATGCTCCTGAAAAACATCCGCTGGAGCCGACCGCATATATTGGGTCAGAATTAAAAGAATCACTATGAGGTCATCCAGCAATCCCGCGCTCGGAACAAAATCAGGGAGGAAATCCAGAGGCAAGGCCACATAAAGTATGGCTCCGGCGGTGAGTATTTTAAGATATCGGGGAATCCGGTCGTCTCTGAAAAGGCCGAGCGTCAACTTAGCCAGTTTCGGAAACAAAGCCAAGCAGTTGACGGCGGTTGGGATGACTTTTTGAACTTGAACGATATTTTCTTCCATATCACACGCTCCAGAGTTGATGGTATGAGTCGCGCATCTCGGCGCGGAACCTGCCGGAAAGCAAGGCTTCCACAAGAGAGCGCTCGTCGGTTATTTCGTCCTCGAAAACTGTCACGCAGCAGCCGATGTCGGATGCCACATGGGCGTCGCTGCCGCCTGTTCCGGACGCTGAAGTCTTAGCGCAGTATTCATCCGCGCTCCTGTTCTGTTCGGGAGATGAAAGGCCGTTGTATTTTTCGATGACGCTGAAAAGCTCAGGGAAATCGGTGTCTTCCAAAGGTTTTTCGAGCGAGCCGGAATACCAGCCGAAAGGCGCGCGCCAAGGGTGGGCGGGGATTACGATTCCACCTGCCGAGCGGACGACTTCAATGACATCCCTCGCGGGAGGAGAGCCTTTAATCTCCCTGTCGAAGCCGTAGACGAGCAGATGCCCTTCCCTGCTGGACACCTCCATGCCTTCCAGCACGGTGAGGCGCGGATAGTCAGCGGCAATCTGTTTGAGAGCGCGTCCGCCCTCAAGACTGTCGTGTTCGGTGACGCATATCCCGTCCAGCCCGCGCGCTATGGCGGCTTCCACGCACTCGACAGGGTCTATGTTGCTGCATGTCGATGCGACTATCGTGTGGACGTGAAGGTCGAAAATCATCCTGTCCCCGCGCGCGGCATTCCGCGCCTCTTCCCGCGACCCTATTGTTGTGGATAACGTCAGCCAGTGTCAAGCGTTCCCTCCTATGGAAATTATTGCCGCTTCCACTCAAGATTTTTCCGGGAACGCCGATATATATATTGGACACGGAGGTCGTTTGAAGCAAAATTCACTGTCTGACCACGGAGGGGAAGAAGTGATAAATTTTTTAGAAGGGGAGGTATGAGAAATGTCGTCAGTATCGATGGGAAGTTTTGATTATGCCTCCAGAATAGTGACCAATTCGCTGAGAGCTCAGAACATTGCGTTGCTGAATCTGTTCGAAGTAGTCAAACAGGCAGCCACAGCTCAGACAACTCCTTTAGCGAATTTGGCCAATACGCCGCAGAACGTCGTGGATATTTACGCTTAAATTTTTTTTCGAGGAGCTATTAAGTAATCTGAAAAAGCGACGATAAATAAAATAGATGACATGGTTGCTGCTAGCCACAGCAACTCCTCCTAAAAAGAGCCACCCGAAACCGGTGGCTTTTTTTTATTCCCTAAAAGATTCCTTAAAAATGAAATAAAACGTCGTCGATGACAAAAAAGCTTTGATTCATCTTGATAATTCCATGAATGATAATTAGCGGCTGGTGAAGATATATGGTATCATTCAATGAATTGCCGTTGGAAAAGAGTCTGATATGAGCAGTAGCGGACCGAGAATCGCGCTTGTGGGGGCTGGAGGAGCCTCGTTCGGGCCGGTGATGTCTCTGGAGACGGCGCTGGCTGAAGGTTTGCGCGGCTCGACACTGGTTCTTGTGGACATCAACGGAGAAAGACTGGAAGTGGCCCGCTCGGCGGCTCAGAGAATGAATGAGGAGTTGGGGAGCCCATTGACCATTGAGAGCGATACTAACACGGCTCGAGGGATAGAAGGAGCCGATTACATAGCGATGTCCGTCGAATCTGGACGATGGGAGCGATGGAAAGAAGACTACGCCGTGCCGCGAAAATACGGATCGCCGCAGGACATGGCGGAGAACGGCGGGCCCGGAGGCCTGTTTCACTCGTTGAGAACTATCAATCTCGTGATGAGAATTTGCGCCCTAATCGAAAAAAGCGCTCCTGACGCCCTGCTTATCAATGTCACCAACCCTCTCAGCCGGGTCAATCTGGCGATAAACAGGGCGACTAAGATTAAAACTATAGGGATGTGTCCGGAATTCAATCTCTGCATGCTCCGGATTTCCTCGTATCTGCTGATGCCGAGAAACAAAATCGCTGCTAAAGCCGCCGGGATGAACCATTTCACTTGGATTTACGAGTTGAAAAACGCTCAAACCGGCGAGGACTTGTTTCCTAAATTGAAGCTTCATTCGGAGGTATTCCCTTTTGCGCACGGGAAACTTGTGAGAAGCATGTTCAGGAAACACGGCCTGTACCCGGCAAGCTCGGACAGCCATATAGGGGAATACCTTCCTTACGAAGGCGAAAATACAAGGTCGAACTCCAAACTTTTTCCTTACCATAAGTTTTCAGAAACCGAATGCAGAATGAGAGTAAAACTGACAGAGATGTACGCAAAAGGTAGATTGAGGCTGCCGCTGAGGATGATGCCGCGCAATATTGAGGGCGGCATAGATGTGGTTGAAGCGGCGGCTTCCGGAGCGAACGCTGAATTCGGCTCTGTGAATCTGCCGAACACGAGAGGCCAAGTTCCCGGACTTCCCGAATGGGCGATAGTGGAAACTCCCGCAAAGGCCGTGAACGGCGAAATCATTCCGGAAACCGCGCCTCGACTGCCCGAAGAATTGCTCAATCACATGCGGCTTCAATATGATATTCATGACAAAATCGTCGAATCTGTTTTAACGAGAGACCCAAAACCCGCTTTTGAAGCTCTGCTTGAGGATCCTCTTTCTCCTCCCGATCGCAACTCGTGCAAAAAAATGTTCGACGAGATGCTTGCTCTCCAGAAAGATGTTCTGCCTTTCGATTGAGATTTGCCTCACATAGCGAGTGTCAAACGCATAACTGTTCTTCACAGAAATCAAATCCCTCTAAAGCTTTTTTTGTCGGAGATTCGACCTTCCGCTTTTTGGGGTATAATAAAAACAGAAAATCAGAACAAGCGCGGAGAATTCCGGGGGCGATTCTTCTGGAACCTGTGATTAGAATAAAAGAATATGTTTTAAAAACGCTGTCCGGACTGCTTGCGCCCGGCGAGCCTCTGATGTTCGCGATTCCTTACGGAGGGATTTCGAGCGACGAACAGAAAGCGTTGCTGCCGCAAGATAGGAACTACCTTTTAATCACGGACTCAAGAATACTTTCGGTCAAAGGCAGATATCTTAAAGATAAGTGCGGATTCAAGGCGTATCCGCGCAGGTTAGTGATCGGGGCTTCGTTTAAGCATTTCCTTAACGGTTGCAACATAACAATCAATTTCAGGAACGAAATGAACGAAGAGGAAGATATTGCGGTGGAGTTTCAGAACTGCGGAAAACTCGAAGCCGAAGCGATTGTTGAAGAGATCAATGCCGCGATTCATCGCACTAGCAACTGTCCGGCGTGCATGCAGCGTCTGACGAAAGATTATACGTTTTGCCCGCACTGCGGGGCGGCGCTCAAAAAACTTTGTTCGCGGTGCGGCAAACCAAAGCCAGTAGGCGCTGACAAATGCCCTATTTGCCAGTGACCATGTTCAGATTATTAGATATAGCAGAAAACCCGTCGGAATAAGGTTATCGTCTTCAGCGATTGGGGAAAAACTTTGAACCCGAATCCGACATTGGCATTCAGTTTTATTCGTCGTCGTCTGGAGCAACCGGAGCGAGGACGCCGCCCGCAGCCTCGTGTTTAAGATACGCCCAGATGAAATCGTCCAGAAGCTCTCCGCCCATCATTGCGATGATGTTGCCTGTTTCGTGGCGGGTTCTAAGGTCCTTGACCATCGTGTAAGGCTGGAATACATAGCTGCGAATCTGGCTGCCCCACGCGATGTCCTTCAACTCGCCTTTTATCTCGTTCATCTTTTCTTTTTGTTTTCTTCGTTCATACTCGAACAGACGCGCTTTGAGAATGCGCATGGCGTGTTCTTTGTTTTTATGCTGCGAGCGCTCGTTCTGGCATTGAACCACGATGTTGGTGGAGATATGAGTGATTCTTATGGCTGAGCTGGTCTTGTTGACGTGCTGGCCGCCCGCCCCGCTCGCCCTGTATGTGTCAACTCTAATGTCATCGTCCTTGATGTCGATTTCGATGTCTTTTTCAATCATCGGAATGACCTCTACGGCGCTGAAGGAGGTGTGTCTTCTGCTGTTGGCGTCGAAAGGGGAAATCCGAACAAGTCTGTGGATGCCGCGCTCGGATCTCAGAAGACCGTAAGCGTTTGTTCCTTTGACTTCCAGCACCACGCTCTTAAGGCCGGCTTCTTCGCCCTGAAGCTCGTCGATAAAGTCCACGCTGAATTTTTTGCGCTCGAACCATCGGGTGTACATACGGAGGAGCATCTCGCACCAGTCCTGAGCCTCAGTGCCGCCAGCGCCGGCGTGAATGGAGAATATCGCGTTGCAGTCGTCGTATTCGCCGGAAAGAAGAGTCTCAAGCTCGTAAGCTTTGACGTCTCGCTCTATGGAGGCGATGTCGCCCGCCACTTCCGCCATGGTCTGCGCGTCGTTTTCCTCGTCGGCCAGTTCCACCATCCCGGCGGCGTCTTCGACCATTCCGTTAATTTTGTTCCAGCGGTCGATTTTTTCTTTTTTACGGGCGCGCTCTTCGTTTACCGTTTGAGCTTTTTCCGGGTCGGACCAGAAGCCATCCGCCGACATTTCATTTTCGAGTTTTTCGATGTCTTTGACTAAGTTATCGACGTCAAAGATACCTCCTCATCGACTCCACTTTGAAGCGGAGTTGATTGAGGCTTTCTTTTATCTGTGGATCAGCCATTGATATTCTCCATTAATTGTTCATACAACAATGTTTATATTTTTTGCCGCTGCCGCAAGGGCAAGGATCGTTGACGCCGAGCTTGTTTTTAGTCTTTTTCTTTTTGCTCAAAGGCGGTTGCGCTGCGGCGCGAGGTTTGCTGTCGGCGGAAGTCGCTGTTGAATTCTGTTCGGGAGCGTCGCCGCCGGAAGCTGAAGACGCCTCTTGTTCCATCCGCGCGGTTTCCTGTTTGACCGCCGCAAGATTCACCGGACGCCGCCTTTGAGACTTCAGCATCCCTGTCAGAACGCCTCTCGCGACCGTTCTCCTTATGTCATCCTTGAACTCGTCGAACAGTTCGAAAGCTTCTTTCTGGTAGGCGACAATCGGGTTGACCTGTCCGTACGCCCTAAGCCCGATGCCTTCTTTCAGCCTGTCCATCTGATAGAGGTGGTCTTTCCATCTGTTGTCAATCGTCACTAGAATGACGATGCGCTCCAGCTCGCGCATCGCTTCCGCGCCCATGTTCTTTTCCTTGTCGGAATAGAATTCGTTGAACAGTTCGACGGCGATGTCGCGAATCTGTTCCGTGTTCTTTCCCGCCAGATCGGAAGGCCTCACCCTGATTTCGTAATACGGATAACAGGTCACGGCAAGCTCATACAGCAGAGCCTTGATGTCCCAGTCCTTGCTTTCCACATCCGGGTTGCAGTGTTTCTTGATGAGAGATTCCACGTGTCCTTCGAGGAACATCGAGGATTTCTCCCTGATTTCATCGTCGTTTCCGAAAAGCACGGCGCGCCGCATCTCGTAGACGGTTTCGCGCTGTTTGTTCATGACGTCGTCGTATTCAAGCACGTGCTTTCTGGTTTCGAAGTGCATGGACTCGATTTTCTTTTGCGCGCCCTCGATGGCTCTGGAGAGCCAAGGATGTTCGAGAGGCTCGGAGTCGTCGAACCCTACCCTGTCGATAAGGCCTTTGACTCTGTCTGAGCCGAAGAGCCGCATCAGGTCGTCTTCCAGAGAGAGGTAGAATCTGGACGCGCCGGGGTCTCCTTGGCGTCCTGAGCGGCCTCTCAACTGATTGTCGATTCTGCGGGCCTCGTGGCGCTCGCTGCCTATGATGTACAGCCCGCCAAGAGCCGGAACCTCGTCGCCCAGCTTGATGTCCGTGCCGCGGCCGGCCATGTTGGTGGCGATAGTAACCTGCGCGCGCCGTCCGGCGTTGGCTACGATTTCCGCCTCCCTCTCGTGATGCTTTGCGTTAAGCACGCTGTGCGGGATTCCACGCTTGAGGAACTGCCGGCTGAGCCGCTCGGATTTTTCGACGGAAACAGTGCCGACCAGCACAGGCTGGCCGCGTTTATGACATTCGGCGACATCCTCCACTATGGCTTTGAACTTCGCCTCTTCGTTGCGATAAACCACATCCGCGTGATCCGCCCGAACCATCGGCTTGTTGGTCGGCACGACAACGACGTCAAGTCCGTATATTTTTGAAAACTCGGACTCTTCAGTCTTGGCCGTGCCTGTCATCCCGGCGAGTTTTTTATAAAGCCGGAAATAGTTCTGGAACGTGATGGAAGCTATGGTCTGGCTTTCGGATTGTATCCGCGCGCCTTCGGTGGACTCCTTAGCTTCAATCGCCTGATGCAGGCCTTCGCTGTAACGTCGTCCGTGCATCAGACGGCCTGTGAACTCGTCAACAATTATCACTTGGCCGTCTTTTACGATGTAGTCTTTGTCTTTCTTGAATAATGTGTACGCTTTGAGCGAGCTTTGCACGATGCCTACTATTTCCTGATTCTTCTCTTTTTTATCAATGTTCTTCTGCTTGCCGGTCTCGAAATCGAAGGTGTCCTCAAGCTGGAAGAGGTCGGGTATGCCCATAGCGCGCGCGACGAAATCCTGCCCTGCTTCAGTGAGGTTGGAGGTGTGATCCTTTTCGTCGAACTCGAAGTATTCCTGCTTCTGAACGGCGCGTCGCATCACGCTGTTCACTTTGTAGTAGATGCTGATGTCCTGATCCACCGGCCCGGAGATGATAAGCGGCGTTCTCGCCTCGTCTATAAGGATGTTGTCCACTTCGTCAACGATGGCGAAGTTATGGCCTCGTTGAACCATGTACTCGCGCCGCATCGCCATGTTGTCCCTTAGGTAGTCGAAACCGAACTCGTTGTTGGTTCCGTATGTGATGTCGCAGCCGTAAGCGACGCGCCTCTGAGCCGGGTCGAGCGAATGTTGCACCACCCCTACAGTCAATCCCAGCGACCTGTAAACCGGTTCCATCCATCCGGCGTCGCGCTTAGCCAGATAGTCGTTGACGGTGACTACATGAACGCCGTCGCCTGAAAGCGCGTTCAGATACACCGGCATGGTCGCGACCAGTGTTTTTCCTTCGCCGGTCTTCATCTCGGAGATATTGCCTTCGTGGAGGACGACGCCGCCCATCACCTGAACGTCGAACGGGCGCATCCTCAAACCCTTAACGTCCAGCGCGCGGAGCTTTTTGTAAAACTCCGCAGGCAGCATTATGTCTTGGGCTTTTTCGCCTTCCGACATCCTTTTTTTGACGGCCCTGATTGTGTCGGCCAGTTCGGCGTCTTTAATCTTTTCCTTTATCTCTTCGGGTTCCCAATAAAAAACGGTCCATTGCCCGCCGGGATAGCATCTCCTGTCGTCAGCCTCTCTGCAAACCGCGAAGGCCTCCGGCAGAATGTCGTCCAGAGTCTCGCCGTTCGCCAGCCTGCCTTTGAACTCTTCCGTTTTCGCGCGCAATGCCGAATCGTCCAATGACTCCATCTCGTCCGAGAAAGAATTCACCTGATCGACGATTTTCTGCAAACGCGCGATTACTTTGGCGTTTTCATCAAACATCTTTTTAAATAATCCGAACACCATATCTATAAAAAACCATCCTCTAATCAAAATAAAGCGAGGCGCACAGCCGCGCCCGCCGCAATAAAGGCAGGATACATTATAGCATCCGCAATGAGGAATTCAATTTATCAACAGTTATATATGAGGCCATGAAAGCCTATTATTCGCGACAGTATGAGGCGGCAGGGTTTCAGACAGCGGCGAGTTCTTCAGCCGTCTTCAAGCCGGGATTGACACCGTGCTGACTGAGAAGATCCAACGCGCCTCTCCTCACCGAGTCCATCTGTGAAGTCACGGCGAGAGCCGAGTCCGTCAGAATTTTTGCTTTGGCCATATCGACGGCGACTCGCGCGAAGTCCGCGTCTTCAATATTGGACCTTGCCGCCACCACGTTGATGTATTCCATGCGTAGGTCTTCAAGCAAATGCCCCATCACGTTTTCCATCTGTCCTACGCTCGCCCTCATTCCGTTGAGAGTCTCGATTGCGGCGTCTACTTGGTCAATGCCGTTCAATGCGCCGGCCTGCGATTGTATATTCAGCGAGTTTATACCGAGGTTATACGCGCGAGCGTCCGGCATCGAGAAATCGAACTTGTGCGAATCGATGTTGTCAGAGTTCGCCTGAACGTCAGACGGACGCTTGGTTATCGTCACATCCACAACCATCGCGCTGCCGCCAGATTCAAAGAGAATCTTGCTTCCGTCAGGAGACCACGTGGGATTCGTTCCGGATACGCCCAGATCGAATTCCTGCTCCATTACGAGATTGTAAACCTTAATGGCTCCGCCGCTTTCATAGACAATATTGTCGCCGTCGGAGGACCAGTCGGGGTTGGTCCCCGCCACGCCGGGACTGTCAGAAGAAACCGCTCCGGTGGCGAAATCGATTATGACGATACTACCGCCGTCGTCCACTACGAGTTGAGAGTTGTCATACTTCCACGACGGGTTGTTGTAGTTGTTCCCGCCGAATGTCAGTTGGTTGACATTCATCGCGCCGGTTACGCCGGTGCATGATGTCGATGCGTTCGCGTAGTATATATTGCCGTTTTCTATCCACGCCACCATGTCTCCGCCGTTGGACATCGCTATGTCAGACGCGTCATTGGTCAGAGAATCGCTCGCCAACGTGTATGTCGTTCCATTGAGCGTGTAGATATCTCTTATGTTCTGGTTGGGAGTGGAGCGGTTTGAGATGAACCACATGTCCCCGCCCTTGTAAGCCGCCCCATAATCGTTCCATGTGAGCCATTCGGCCGTGCCGGGTATCGGGTCCAACGGGTCGGGAATCGTGTCGCCGTCTGTGTCTGTGTTTGACGGAACTTGAGTTGGATCAATATTGAGTCCGCCGGCATATTGCCCGCTGGCGGAATCCAGCGGATTTCCGAGACGCGCGCCCGATCCGTCCCATTCAGCTCCGAACGGATTATTAGTGGAGGAATAAGTGTTGTTGTAAATCAAATCGTAGCTGGCGTGATCGAGGAATCCGTCCGCGTCCAAGTCCGGGTCTAGCGAAAGAGACCACGCGGGGATGTTCCCTACTAAGTTGGGGTTAGAGCCTGCGGTCACCTCAATGACATCAGGGAATCCGTCTCCGTCCCTGTCTCTGCGGTTCATAACAGTCGGGTTCGCCAATATCGCGGTTGAAGCGTCTTCGCCTGATCTGATAACTACGCGGATGAAAGCCGTTCCATTCGAGTTCAGGTCGATATTCGTGTCCGTGGTGTAGCTGAAAGTCTGAAGGCCGCCTGTTCCTGTGCTGCTTGTCAATGTGCCCCAAGAAACGCCGTCATCCGACCATTGCAATCTGTATTGATGGCCGTTTTTTATGGAAACGCTGATTCTGTCCAGACTGCGAGAGACCGCGCCGGCGGAAGTGTCCATCGTAAATGTTCTGACATTGGTGTTAACCGGGCCGAGGTCTACGAAACTGTTCACCACGCCGCTGAGAGCTACCGGTATCGGGCCGGGAGCGTTAACGCTGTTAATCGTTATCGCAGTGGCGAAATTTACCGGTTCGTCTAGGACGACCCGGACGGCGTTGTATGTGGTCGCGCCGCCGACTGCATGAGTCGCCGGCCCGCCCGCGCTTATCCCATTAAAAACTGACACCCACGCGCTCGTCCCGGAATCTCTGACTTGGACGGTGTAATTCATTCCTGCCGTCACTGTGACGGTAAGGTCTTGGACCAGCGTGGCCCCGCCTGTGAACGTTCTAGTCCTTGTATTGGCCTGAGACACTGCCGTCACGTCTGTCGAATCGACGGAGCCCAATGACGCGATAGTGTATATCGGGAGCGCCGCGCTTAGCGACGCGCCGACTTCGGTGGCGTCCGCGTCATTGTTGTCTATTCCGACGACCCATCCGTCGCCGTCCGCGTCGATCTGATTAGGGGCCGATGCGCCCACGAAGTTTAACACGTCGTTGATAACACCGACCGGCCCGACATCGTAGTACCCGTCGCCGTCGGGATCGACTAGCACATAGGGGTCGTGAGTGAATTGGGATGCCGCGCCGATAGCGGCGTTTGTCGCCGGATCAATCGTCTGAATAAACGCTCTGTCAGTCGTTCCCGCCCCTCCGGGACGCGTCGCGTCCGAACTCACTTCGTCTATGTAAAGAATCTGATTGTTTGCCGCCCAACTTGCGCTGTGCGCCGTCCCGGTGGCGACGACAGTCTGCAGCGTCGCCCCGTCTGCGACGATATCCTCGACAATGTCTCCCTGAAGTATTTTTTTGGCGTTGTACAACGTCGAATACGCTATCTGGTCGATTTCCTTGACGAGCGCTCTAGCTTCGCTGTTTAGTTTTGTGCGATCAGAGCAATCGTCCCTCAAAACCGCTTCGTTGGACGCTCTCACCGCGAGGCTTTTCAACTGGACGAGAATATCGCCGATTGTTGCCATTGAAGAGTCCATTATACGCGTCATCCTGATGGACTCTTCCACGTTCGCGATGGCGGTGGACAGCGATCTGGCCTTCGCGTTCATGCCGTCTCGTATAGCGAGGCCCGACGGGTCATCCGCAGCGCGGTTGATTTTCAACCCGGATGAAAGACGTTCCGTCGCTGTCTTCATCTCTAAAAATCTCATTCGGAGATTGTTGACGTTCAAAGAGCCTATAGCATTGTCTATTTTCATGACAACTCCTTTTGTTTGCTATACGCGCATCCGCGCGCGCATACGCATACGCGGCATAACCACGACAAGCCCTGCCTATGTCGCGCGAATATGATGAAACAGAACCGATCGCTTGCTCTGGAAACGAAGTACGCAAACTTCGTTTCCCCCTCCGTGGGATAAGCGACAGGCCCTAATCGCGCTCGCCTATTTCACAGCGCCTTTCACATCCTTGTGAAAGTATGTAAGCACAACGTATGGTCATGCGCATATTCCGACATAACCTAACGCCCGAATCCCATCAATGCGGGATTCGTATTTTGTGTCACTCTTGTTATCGGCAATTCTTATTAAAAGTTTAGAGTGTTTGGAATAAATATCGCGCGTTCAAATATTATCGTAAAATTTTAATTAGATTGATTTGTGTTGGGGCGACATTTGATCTGCAGCGTTGAATAGTCATTCACTGGGAGCGTCGTCACAGCATCTGAATCCTACGCCGGTAAACCCCAAATCCATTGTTGAGTAAACGCCCGGTCGCGCGCAAGCTGACTGTTCAGGCCCAGTTAGCCACGAACCGCCCCTTCTTTCTTTAAGCCCGCTGTTTTCAAGATAATGCTTGTAGTTTTCCGATGTGTATTCCCACAGGTTGCCGGACATATCAAAAACGCCGTATTCGTTCGAGCAGAGAGGATGAGCGCCCGAAGGCTGAAGCTTAGTTCCGGCCACGTTGCAGGCGGACACATCGTAAAAATCCCCATATGGATACAGTGATTTGCGAGGCCCGCGGCATGCGCGGTTCCACTCCGGGCCGGAACACAACCGCTTTCCGGCTTCCGCGCATTTCTCTTCCGCCTCATTTGGGGAAAGCGTCTCCATCGGCATCCGTCCTGCTTCATTTGGAAACTCGTAAATGTCCACACAAAATGAATCCACGAACACCGCGTCGGCTTTACCGCCCTTTGGTCTTTCCACCACCACATATCCGGCGGGTATTTCAACGGTTTTATCTTCACATCGGCCCGCACCGATCTTTGCCGCCTCGTCCGCAAGACCTCCGGCGTCAAGAACATCGTTCCATGCCGACAGATATTTCATCATTTTTGCTATGTCGAATCCATTCGGCCCGCTTCTGGCTCCGCTTATTCCGAAAAACGCCGCCTTGTCTTGCTTGAGAAGAATCGACTGCTCGTCAACATCAGTTATGTCGGCTTCCCCTGCCATGCAGTAGAATTCCGAGCCTCTCTGCGCGGCGCTTGCTTCAATTCCGCCCTCTCTTACGAACAGCCTAGCTTTTCCCATCCTTGCAACCGCTGAGAATGTTTCTACCTCGAAAGGCTTGGTTCTTCGCTCCGACCATCGCGTTTTTGCGACAATATACGCCTCGCCTCGGTAGAGGGATATGCCCCTCGCCGGGACTTTTCCTTCCTCATACTTTGTTTCCGGACGAATTCCCAATATCAAAGCTTCGGAGCCGCCTGCCAATCTTGCGTCCCCTCCGTCTCTGAAAACTATCATTGCGGCAGATTTTTCTCCGGTTCTTATCCTGTCTCCGGCTTCCAGAGAATCGCCAGAAGCCGCCTTCTTCCACTCGACTTCCTCGGCAGCGAGTTTCCAAGCTTCGCCTGAAACAGCGGAGACGACCGCAAACGGCATAAGCCCGTTCTTGGCGCATCCTGAATAAAACATGGCGATGAAGAACAGAGACATAGTCCATGCCGCCCTGTGAAATCCGCGTTTTCTGTTTCTTTCATCTGACATTTGCGCGACCATCCGCCAAATCTGCCTATTTTTCTTTGCAATTATATCAAACAATCCCGCCGCAGACCTTGTTTCGTGAAACGAACGTCTGCGCAAACTTGTCAGCAATCAATCCTGATATCATCAGCCGTCATTCCGTCCGAAAAAACACTGCGCAGAGAGCCGTATGCGATTCGGCCTTTCAGTTCATCCGCTCCATCGGCAAACACGCGGATATAGTTGCGCGTAAGGCCCGTCAGCCTCCCCGTCGCAGGATCGCGGCGCGACTCGAATAGAATCTCCGCGCGTTCACCCACATGCCGGAGCCTGAATTCCTCGCCTAACCGCTTTTTTATCGCTGACAGGTCTCTCGCTCGCCTTTTTTTTATTTCATCAGAAACTTGTCCCGGCAACTTTGCGGCAGGCGTTCCTTCGCGCGGCGAATATCTGAATATATGCAGATGCGACGGCCTTGTCGATTCGAGCAACGCTTTCGTTCGCAGATGATTTTCATCGCTCTCGCCGGGAAATCCCACAATCACGTCCGCTCCTATCGCAGCTTCAGGAAATATTTCTCTTAATAAGTCAACCGAGCGGCGGTATTCGTCCGAAGTATAGCTCCTTCTCATCATCCTCAATATCGAGTCGTCCCCGCTCTGAAGGGAAACATGGAAATGTCCGCAGATTTTGTCCTTGCCGTTTTTTAGCGCGGCAAGAAAACCGGGCGAAATCTCTCCGGGGTCGATTGATCCCAGCCTTATTCTGCGAATTCCGCTCACATCAAACAAAGCGCGCAGCAGGTCGGCCAGCGTTTTGTTTTCTTCGGAACCTCTTCCATATCTTCCTATGTGAACGCCAGTGAGAACAATTTCCTCGTAACCGTTCGCCGCCAGCCGGGTCGCCATGCCGACAGCCGCTTCCATTGGAGCGCTTCGCTCTTTTCCTCTGGCGATAGGCACTATGCAATATGAACACCGTCTGTCGCATCCTTCTTGAATCCTAAGGAACGCCCTGTCGCGCCCTGCCATCCCTTCTATTTCCATAACGCGGAACTTCTTCTGTCCGAACACATCGTCAACAGCCCTGCGCGGCGCTCCTTCCCCTGCCTTTAATGCTTCATCTACAAGCTCAGGAATGCGGTCTTTTTCAAGCGTTCCGGAAATGATGTCTATGCCGGAAACCATCGATTCGATCTCGCCGGGATTGACTTGAGAGTAGCAGCCTGTCGCCACCACGACCGATCCGGGATTGGCGTTTTTCATGGCGACGGCTCGCCGCAGAATCTGCCGGCATTGGTGGTCCGTCGAGCCTGTAACCGAACATGTGTTTACCACATAGACATCGGCCGCGACATCCTTCGAGAACGGGACGGACTCATATCCCGCTCGCTCGAACGCGAACCTAATCGCTTCGGTATCGGCCTGATTCAGTTTGCAGCCAAGAGTAGCAAACGCGACGCGTTTCATCCGTCCGCCTCCCGGAAATATTGTACACGCGAGGGCGCGGCGGCGCATTCATTGGCATTTTTTTGTGTGATTTCAGAGTTCTTCTTCCGAACGGACGAAACGTATGACTTGGTTCATGCGAGTTCGAAGCATTGATTCGAGGGCTACATTTCTGGCGTTCAAAACCACGAATTCGCCGCCTTCGGCAATGGCTTTCTCGTGGAACCTCAGAAGCGTTCCGATCACGCTTGAGTTGATAACAGGGGATTCCATGAGATCCACGCATATCGCATGATCGCCGGAATCGAACAGCACGGCCAATTGTTCGGACAAACGGGAGGAGTCCTCTATCATCGACAAGTCTCCGCCCGGACACACCACACAGAATTTTCCTTTTCTGCGAATCCTCACATCCGGCTCCCCCGCCGTCGCGACCTACGCAATAAATTCTAACACAATCAGCGTCCGCGTGAACCGCTAATTTTAATAATGTCGATTTCGAAAAACAGAATGATTACTTCAGGGGATATTTTCGACATTGTCATAAATCTTGAAAATGCTTCTAAAATTCAGCATGTCGAATAGTTGGAGAATAGCGGGAGCGGCCCCGGCAATAAACATCTCCCCGCCTCGCGACCTCACGTATTTCAATGCCGCCACAAGCGAACCGAGGCTTACGCTGTCGATAATCTGAATGTTGGACATATCTATCACTGCGTCGCCGGAGTGATCTATCAATGAATCCTTCACGGCGTTGAGAAAGCCTCTGTTGTTGTTGTGGGTTATCTCGTTGACTAGGGGTGTGATGACGATAGCGCCGCCGCTGAGGCGCGTCTCAACATCCATGTTGTCTTGTTTCTCGATCATGCGGCTCCTCAAGCATACGAGTCGAATCTGGAAAAACGTTGAATGCTATCCGTGCGCGCAGTCCACGGCCCCTGCTCGATGAGCGGCCGCCTATTTTCATCAATCGATTTGAATGCCTCGGCCATGACCCTGAGCCATGTCGCGCTCTTATAAAGTCCGCCGGCCATCCATGTTATCTGCGCCGCGCTTCCTCCGCCTTCAATCGCTGACATCGGCTTCCTCCCTTTCTCTGAACCATGCTACAGCGCTTTCCACGCTATTGAAAACTTTTATCACTTTATTCAGATGCAACGCGCCGAACAACTCGTTGATTTTCGGGTCTTTAATCACCACTACCATGTCGCCGCCCAAACGGCGCGCGAACAATAGCAGCGGCGCGAGCATTCCTAGCGCCAAACTGTCCATGAACTTCACTCGTGAAAGGTCTAAACAAATATTGCAGTTATAATCGCTGAATGAGCTTCTAACCTTGGCGAAAGTTTCCTCATAATTCGTAAACTGTATGACCTCCACCAGAACGGTGACGACCCTCGTTTGTTCTATGTCTTTAACAAGAGTGTATATCATTGACTGGCCTCTCGGTCATGACGCAAACACGCATAACGTTGCTGTACTACATTATAACGACAGTTTTTAAAATAACTTTACAACTAAAACCGAGACGCGCCTCCAAAATCATCAAATATCGATTATTCATGTCTTTATTTGTGAAATAAAGCATTCTCTCAACCGAATAAATTCTCAACGGCTTATGCCGGAATGTCCGGTGTGTTATAATTTCCGAGACAACACATGGAGGCGACGGGATAATGGTTCAGGTTTTGAGCATGGTGCTTGCCGGAGGCGAAGGGGAAAGGCTTTCCATACTGACACAAAGGCGCGCAAAACCAGTCGTCCTTTTCGGAGGCATGTACCGTGTCATTGATTTCGTGCTCTCCAATATAATCAACTCAGGTTTCAGAGACATCGGCATGCTGCTTCAGTACGAGCCTGACTCCGTTCTTAAACACCTCTCCTTTGCATGGACGATGGACAGAGGAATCGCTAGGATAGACACGCTTTTCCCGAAAAGAAAAAATGAAAGCTACGAAAGCCCCGCTGACGCTGTTTTTAAAAGGCTCGATTACATTCTGGATAAGAATCCTGTGTACGTCCTCATCGTCCCCGGAGATTACGTGTCCCTGATAGACTATAGAAAAATCGTCCGGTATCACGAGGAGATGGAAGCTGACCTGACAATAGCCGGAACGATGGTGGATTCTTCGAAAGCGAACCGGTTCGGAATGATGAAGGTGAACCCGAGCGGAGAAGTGACAGGATACGTCGAAAAACCCAAGGGAAAAATCGACACGAACTTCGCCTCAATGGGCATTTATGTTTTTACATTGGACGTGCTTGTCAGAAGGCTCATAGAAGAGGACCGCACAAGCGGAGGCAGCCCGATAAGTTTCACATACGGGATGCTGCCGAAAATGCTGGGAGAGGACCGTGTTTTCGCGTACAACTTCGAGGGATACTGGCGCGACATCGGAACAATAGATTCATATTTCGAGTCCAATCTGGAACTGATAAAGATAATGCCGGAACTGAACCTTTACGACGTGAGGAACCCGTTGCGCTCGCGGCTGCGGTTCGAGCCTCCCGCGAAGATATGCGAATACGGGAGCGTGAAAAACTCGATAATAACCCAAGCGAGCCTTATTGACGGACACGTCGAGCGCTCAATAATATTCCCTCACGTGCGAATCGACAAAGGGGCGGAAGTGTACGACTCTCTTATCATGCCTAACAACCACATCGGCGCCGGAACGATAATCCGCCGCTCAATACTGGACACCGTGTCACGACAGCAGCATAACGACATGAAGCCCAACATCGGGCGAGACAGCGTTATCGGCGGTTACGGAGACGCTCGCCCGAATATCGAGCAGCCCGACGCGCTCAATTCCAGCATCACTCTCGTCGGCATGGAATCGGAGATTCCCGACAACACGATCATAGGAAGAAACTGCATAGTGTATCCGGATGTTCGTTCTGTGGATTTTCAGGGACGCAGAACAATATCAGACGGGGAATGCGTGCATCCGACTTTGCACAGGCTGTGAGCTAGGCCCTGTTCGATCACCAGAAGAAGACCACATTGTCAATGTATATCTCGCCTTCCGGCATAATCGTAATCTTCACCTTCCCGGAGCCTTTTGATTCGTTTTTGATCAGATAATTGAAAACAACTCCCTCGCGTCTGAAATCCACAGCGGCTTTGCCCTTCATCAGTTTCATGGCCGGCCCGTTTTTCGCGCTGAACCTCGGTTCGGCATAGATTCCGGCAAAAGTGTGGAACGGAGAGGCGAGGATCAGGTCAAACTCGTTCAAATTTACGGCGAACCTCGGATTGAACGCTTTCCAGTCGGGGACTTCTTCAGAGCGGGCTTTCGTCGCGGAAATCGAATCCGGTTTTGACAACGAGTGAGAATATTTTCTGACAGCTTTCTTTAAGAACTTCTGTGAAAAAGAAGGCGACCGCAATATCCTCGTTTCGCTGAAGGTAGCCCTGACCACAGGGTCTATGTAACACTTTTCCGGCTCGTTCGAAAATACGCAAACGAACACAAGCGCGCGCCTGTCTTTCGCGTTTTCAGAGAACCTCACTCCGAAGCTTTGGGAAAAAGACTTCGTCAACAACGCTGTTATCTCGCTTGCCTCCAACAAATCTCCATCGCCCTGCCTCGGAATGGTTCCGGCCTTAACCGAATAGTTCTTTGCCAGCCTTTCCGCGTAAATATCCCAAAACTCCGCCGCGCGGGCTGACCCCGCCAGCAATATAATTACCGCCGCAAACGCCACAGTCTTTTTCATTGTCCACACCTCCCCTCCACTATTAATATACCCGCGCAAGCGCGCGCATAATCATAAATATTTGCTTTATTATTGGCATTATTAATGACAATGGATTCTCAAACTGCGTGTCGGAGCGCTGTCAAGCAATAACGTTTCGCGACTTTTATATTCTCATCAGAGCCTCTTCCTTATTCGAAAATATCCTGTATTGTTCATCTATATGAAGCCGGGCGAGAGTGTTTCTTACATCCGCAGGCACGGCGGCCAACGCGATTTTTCTGTCGTTAAACTTCTGTTTCACATTTAATAAAAAGGCCGCTCCTTTGCTGTCAATGAACGTCAATCCGGCCATGTCTATTATCACAGGCAGGTTGTTTCCGCTTTTGACCTCGTCTATGGCGAATATAAGGGCTTCGAGGTATTCGCCGACCATCTCCCCTGTCAGTTTTATCATGTTGTTGTTATCAATCATCGCAGAATCAACCGTTAATTTCATAAACTTCACCCCTTTTCGTCATATATCCCTAGTTTCTTTTTACCCTGTTTTATATAGTTTAATCTGGATTTTTGGATAATGCCGGGTTGCAGTGGCCGCTTGAATGAACTCAAACCAAAAACCCGGCCTTGCGGGCCGGGCTTTTGTGTTTTCGTTTGTAATATATTCGCCGGATCTCTGCTTTCGCGGTCCGGATGCTTGCTATCTATCCGATGCGACTCCCGAATAACCGACCATCTTCTGTCCTTCCAATCCATCATATATGGCGTCAAGCAAGGGGACGGCTATCAAGGGCTGAGCGTTGGCTTGGCTGGCGATCATAGTAGCGCCCTGCTGCTTAATCATGTTCTTGGTATACTCGAATATCTCGTTGGCGAAATCCGCGTCTTCGATGCGCGAGTTCGAAGCCGAGACGTTGATGTACTGTGTGTTCAGATCGTTAATTGTTTTGTCCAGCCGTTCGTGCAGGATGCCGACCTGCACGCGCACCGCGTTCATCTTCTCCATCATGCCGTCCACCCTATCAAGCATAGCGTCGGCATATCCGAGATAGTAGTTGTAGCCAGCGTCGCCGAAAGGAGGCGGCGGCGCGTACGGAGTGTTAAACCCTACGAATTCGGCCGCTAGGTTGTCAATTACGATTTGAATCTGATTTGCGGCTGAATTGTTTGGGCCGACCTGAGAAGCTTGTCCGGTCTCGAAACCGTTGCCCAAACTGTCGTCGCCGAAAATTGTTTTAAGATTGAAGTTGAACCTCGCTGTGTGGATAGGCGCGCTCGGATCGAGCTGATTATGAAACGCTCTGTAAACATGATCCTGTAATTTTTCGATTTCTTTAGTGAGGGACCAGCAGTCGCTCATGCTGGGCACAGACGCCGGGTCAGTATTGGGGTTGACGTTGTTCACCGCCATGTTGGCGAGTTTTAGAGTCAGGTTTCGCATCTCGTACAGAACGTCCCATTGATCCGAAACATAGTGGTCGGTCAGATCCAACAGATACTGGGTGTCCTGAGCGTTGCCGATAGCGACGCTTACGCCTCGCATCTGAGCCTTCATGCCTGATGAAATCGCCATGCCGGACGGATCGTCCGAAGCATAGTTGATTTTCAATCCGGATGAGAGCCGAGTGGTTTTTTCGGTAAATTCCAGTTGATTGAGTCTGGAGTAATTCTGTGACGTGAGCGCATAGATATTGGTGTTGACCGATATCATTTCGCTACCTCCATGTATTTTACTGCCGCTGCGGGAAAAATCCTTTTTTCCCGTTTGCCCCGGAACCGCCGTCTAACTTAACCCGCCCCGGTATGCCCTGAAAGCGCCTTGAGATATACTTCGCCAACATGTCCGGCGCTTTCGCTACTGTTAATAAATCGGCCTTGCGGCGAAAAACTTTAGCTTTACTGGAAATATTCCGGTATTAGTCGAATCCTCCAGCCTTGAAATCCGTCGCGGACTCAATTATTAAAACTTCTGTTTTAGAATATCTATCACATTCGCTTTAGTGAAGTCGCAAAGTGTGTTGTCGAGGTTGCGTTGAGCCGTGAGCGCGGGTATGGACTCCAAGTCTTCCGGTTTAACCCCGATATCGGATAGTTTCTGAGGAGTTCCGAGAGAAGCGCAGAAATCGCGGAGTTTTGCGACCGCTGACGGGCCGTCAGGAACTTCCATAGCGGCAAGCAGGGCGTTTTGTTTTTCTTCTCCCAACGCTTCCCAGTTCCATTCCAGAATTTCTGGCATTGTGAAAGCGCAGGCGAAACCGTGGTCCAGCCCGTATCTAGCTGTGAGAGGATAGGAAATGGAGTGGCACGCGCAAGTGCCTGTAGAAGAGAAAGCAAGGCTGGCTAGCAGGGATGCCAGCATGGTCTTCTCGCGGGCGGCGATGTTTGAGCCGTTCTCAAACGCCGTCGGCAGCCATCTGAAAGACAATCTGACCGCTTCGAGCGCGTTAATATCGGAAACCGGTTGAGCACGCTTCGCCCAGTAAGCTTCCAAGGCGTGTGAAAGCGCGTCTACGCCTGTAGACGCCGTCTGCCTCTTAGGCAATGTCAACAGCAGTTCTGGGTCGAGAACCGCCGCGCGCGGGAAAGCCTGCTCTGGCGCGAAAGCCAGTTTGAGGTCCTTCTGAGAGTCCGTGGCGACCATGAACGGATTAACCTCGGAGCCTGTCCCGGCGGTGGTTGGGATGGCGATTACTGGCATGGCGGGTTTCGATACCGCGCGTCCACCGACGAGATATTCCATAACGGGACCGCCGTTGGAGGCTATCACTGCGGACGCTTTAGCCACGTCGAGAGTGGAACCGCCTCCGATTCCGACGATGGTTTTGCAACCCGCGCTCAAGGCGAGAGCCGCGCATTCGTCCATCTGCGTGTGTTCAGGATTGGGTGATACGCTGTCATATACTGCGGCAACGCCGACTCCGCTAAGCAGAGCCTCGACGCGGCTCAGAGCGCCTATCGCGCGCATGGCAGGGTCGGCGACAATCAACACTGGCCCGCCTCCTGCTGTCACAACCTCTTCGGGCAGTTTCTCTAAGGCTCCAGCTCCGAATGTTATTTTCGTCTTGTGCTGATATGTCCATATTTTCGACATCGCCGCGCCTCCCTGTTTGTTCTTTCCTGTCTCAATAAAAAATCAAGTCGTTTCATAAATATCATTGATGAATTTCCTTAATAAATGCCCTCCGCCGGGCTGCATCTTAGTGCGTTCAGCTTTTATGAACTCGCGTTTGAAAGAGCGGCGCAGGGCGGCGTCCGACGGATTGTCTTTCAGTTCCAATAGTAGAAGCGCGGCTCTCGAATATAACGATAAGCCTTTCAGAAAAGGAGCCGCGTCGGAATAGATGAATTTCAATTCAGGCGTTGTGTTAAACGTGTCTTTAATCGAATCAAGCCGTTTAAGGATAGTAACAAGAGCGGCGGAATTACCGGCTCGCGCGCGCTCGACGGCTATTTGCAGTTCTGTTTTCGGTTCGCCGGGGAAGAAACCTGCCGGCCATGCGTCGCAGAAATCGGCAAGCGCCGCCCTTCCCTTCTTGCCTGCCAAACTCTTTATCGCGCTTATTTCTGATTCGTCAGGGTCGTAACCGGCAGGATCGTAAAGATAGTCGGCGATTGTCAGCATCGGAACCATTGATGCGGAAGCTTCATTCATAGGGTTCGTGAAATATCCTGCCAGCATGGAAGGCAATTCAGGGTCGCGTCCCCGCAAAGGCCCCATGTTCAATTTGTGGCGGTTATAGTCGTTCACAGGGTAGTTGTCCCAAAGCAGCGGTTTTCTCCGTATTATCTCTGCGAACGTTTTGGCGTCATCAACTGTGATGCTGGGAGAAACAACCTTAGGCCCTGTCCAGAAAACCCCTACTTCGGGTCGAAGCAACTTGCCGATTGTCACAAGATAGGGCGTCGGAGACACCGTCGCATAGTCTGTCGGGCACATCCAGAGTCTCGCGCCCTCGACTTTTGCTGACAATCTCTCGAAGAGACGATTGCACACATGCGCGTGCGCTTCTCCCAACGAAGAAAAGGCCCGGCGGTCGTCTTCATGCACTAGCTCCGGCGGAATATCGTCTAGGAAAAGGCAGAAGGAAGTGACGCCGTCGGGAACCGGCCTTACAAACTTTTCGGCGAGAAGCTCGAAGTCGGCGTCTCTGCAATAGTGCATGGTCATTCCGGGGCTGACGGCCCAAATGAATTTGACGCCGTGTATTTTGCAGTCGCGGATGACTTCGGACACGCGCCGCCACTCAGCGGGCGGATATGGCGTCGTCCAGTTCATCCGGTGATATATGTCGTCTTTAGGCGCGTAGATGTAAGACTTAAGCCCCGCCGCGCCCATGAATTCGATTGTCCTAAGCCGCGCCGCGCGCGACCACGGTTTGCCGAAAAAACCTTCCACTACTCCCGTTTCGCAGAGCGGAACGGTTTTACGATTTATCCTTTTCATTTCCTGAAGTGTCTCCCGCGAGTTTAGCGTTTTCAGGCATCGGCCCCAGCATGGACTCGACGTATGCGATTTCGCGCGCTCGTATTGTGTCTCGTATGTAGTCGAGATGTTCTCTAGAGGCTTTAAAAGTCCTGTATGCCGCTTTTATCATCTTAATAGCTTCGTTCAACGCCCGGACGAACCGGTTGCGGGACATCAGCGGAATCTGAGGTATCCTTTCAATCACAAAATCCACCAATCCGCCTTTTTCGATTATCGATTTCGCGTACTCTCCGCTTTCAACCAGAGATTCAATCTGAAGTATGCGCTGCTCCCATGTCGAGCAATTTTCGTAAGCCAGCCTGTAGCTTTCTCGGTTAAGGTCGGCCATGCTCCGCGCTCGCTCATGTAGAAAGTCAATCATACATTCGTCTATCTTTACGGCTAAGTCGTATGTCTCAACCACGTTGTTTAAATATTTGGAAAGGTCTTTCTCGCCTTTGAGGATATCGAGGTATCTGCGTACGAAGAACTGCGCGGCTCCGAGAAGCCTGTCGAGTTTGCCGCTTTTCTGAGCCGCAGCCACCCACCTGAACATTTCGTTGCGCGACTCATACGCCGCGCGGTTTTCGTAGCTCGGATACATGTAGTCAGTGAACAGTTCTCTGAAACGGTCTCCATGTTCTAGGTCTTCATACCGCTTCATGACCTCAGTGTGCTGGAAGTTGATAAGCCATTCCCGAACGGCTTCCCGCGTCAACATCGACGCTCCGGATTTTTGCAGCGCGCCCGGCGTTTCTCTAATGTCAGTTCTCAACGCTGTGTCTCCGAAAACGGTTAAGAAGATTCCTCTCAGCCGCTGTTCAATTTCACGTTTCAGCGCGGACGTTTAATCAGATTGCCGTCTTCCGCGTTTTTAGCAGTATAACCGAATTGTGAGCATCGTTTAAAGACTCGCTCAAAAAGGCAGGCGTCGCATTCGTCGAGAACAAAGCCGCATAGAGCAGGCGTATAAGTTGTTCTTCATTTGACGCGCATAAAGCGGAAGGTTATTATGAAACGGGAACAGTATCCTCTCCGTTACGGAGGACGTCGTGCCGGACAACCGAAGAGACATAAGCAGGCGGGAATTCATCAGGCTGGGAATAGCGGGCGGGGCGCTCCTTTTCCTGCCGCAGCTTCCCTCAAGCGCCGTTGCGCAGGAATATAAAGGCAAGCCGATTAACGGGATGATGCTTGCACGGCTCCTCGGCTCGGACGCCCTGCCGGATCCGTTCGATTTCATTTTTTGCGCGGATGTGCACATACCGTTTGACGACAGAGGCGTGTTCAAGAAAATCATTTCAGCCGCTAACGATCTCAAAGTCAAATTCGTTCTTATAGGCGGAGATACCGTTCAGGTCGGAAACCCGGCTAACTTCACGCTTTTACAGCGCGAACTGAAGAAGTTCAACATGCCTGTAATCTGCGCAATGGGAAATCACGACACCGCTTTTGAAGATTACGCGGACCAGCGCGAATGGACGGTTAGGTTCGGCGCGTCCTGTTATAAGTTCGATCTTCCCGGAGTAAGGTTCATCGCGCTGAATAACGCGAACCATATTCTCTCAGACGCAGACTACGACCTGCTCGAAGAATCGCTTGAAACTGATTTGAAAAAGGTCGTATTCATGCACAGGCCCGCAAATTTTCTCAATGTCAGATATGACACGCCGATGCGCGACGACGCGGGCCGGTTCCGCTCTCTCATTGAGAAAGGCGGGGCGACCGCCGTTCTGACCGGACACGAACACCACCACGCGGTGTATAAAATCAACGGAGTGACGCACATAGTTTCCGGCGGAGCCGGAGGCAGGCTGACTCCAGATATCGAAAACAATTTCCACCACTTCATGCTGATTTCGGCGGGCAAGAACACTTTCGACTACAGAGTGGAAAAGATTTGAGTTTCACATTTCCAACTATAAACTCATTCCGGCGAGGCGCGATGAATAATAAACTGTTTGCGTATTTTTTAACGATAATCGCCGCGGCGTTTTTCATATCGCAATGCGCGGCGGCGGAAAACGATTGTGATTACCGTCCCGGCACAACACTGCGTTTCCGCGCGGGGTCGGATTTTGTGCGCGACCAGTTCGGGAGAGTGGCGGTAATGAGAGGGGTCAACATGCCTGCGGCTTACCGAGACCCTTTCCCTTACGGAGAAGCAGACCTCGACGCGATAGAGCCGTTCGGATATAACCTCATCCGCCTGCCGATGTCGTGGCGCTCGCTGGAACCCGAAGAGGGCGATTTCCAGCATGAGAAACTGGATGACTATAAGAATTTTATCCGCATGGCGCATAGCCGCGGGTACTATGTGATGCCTGATGTCCATCAGGTTCAATGGTGCGCTTCAGGCATGATACCCGATTGGATGTGCAAAGAGAAATCCGGGCACGGCATACTCGTGGACGCGATAAAGCGGGAGACCGACAGATTCTGGGGCAGCGAGGAACTTCAATCGAAATTCGCGGGATTGTGGAAGACTCTGGCTTTCGAACTGAAGGGGACTCCGGGGCTTTTCGCGTATGACGTCATTAACGAGCCGTTCTCATACGGCGCGTTGTCTTACGGTAATTTCGAGAAATGCTGTCTATATCCGTTTTACAGAAACGTAGTCTCGGAGATACGCGAGATCGACCCGGACACTCCGGTGGCTCTTGAACCTCCTCCGGTGAACGTGCTTCTTCCCGCTTACACGGAGAAGATGCCTTTCGACAATCTTATCTGGGCTCCGCATTCATACTACGCGCACTCATACGGCGAAAAAGGTTATTCTGTGGACGGGAAAGAGACTCCGGCGGACGCGCGGGTGAAATACAGGCGATTCGCGAAGGAGGCCGCAGGCATCGAAGCTCCTTTGCTTATAGGCGAATTCGGAATGTGCGGATGGCAGGATTATGATTTCATGACTCCATGGCTTGAAGAAAACATGCTGATGCAGGAGCGGCTGTTCGCCTCGTCCGCCGTCTGGGATTACGGAAAAAGCAAGTACGGCTGGGGGATTTTGGACGATTCAGGAAATCCTAACCCTGACAAAATGCCCATCCTTCACCGTCCCTACCCTCGATATACGGCTGGCGAGCCTCAAAAAATGCAATATGATTCGACGGCAAAAGCATTCAGGTACAGATACTCTGCGGATGATAAGATATGCGCTCCGACTGAAATATACGTTCCGCCTGAACTCTTCGGCGGCTCGCCACAGATAACTGTGGAATCCCAATGCGACGCCGAATGGGATTATTCCGCCGAGAGGAAAACCCTGATAATACCGGCCGCCTGTTCGGGCGTTGTCGATGTGGCTGTCACGGCTGGAACGCGGCTGGAATCCGATTAAGCCGCCGGCGGGACTTCTTGCATTTTCTGTCGAATCCTTATTGGACACTATTTGTTCAACTGCGACCTGTTTGAGGTTATAATCAACATGCGCAAAGCTAACCCGCATTTTTCGAAAATGCGGGCTAAGCGCGGCGGGCGGATATGATACGGCCACAAAACGCTTTCATAGTCCTTAACACGGATTGCGACAAACGGGATGAGTGTTCCTATTGCTTTTACAACACTCAGCCGGAAAGATCTGTTCAGTCTAAACTTGACACGGACAAGATAGTGTCGATATTAAGGCGGCTGATGTTGCTCAATGTCGGCAATGTGTATCTTACGGGCGGAGAGCCTTTGTTGAGGGACGATCTTGAGAGAATAGTCTCTGCGGCGACCGCTATGAGGCTCAACACATTTTTGCTTTCTAACGGAAGGCTGCTTGATTCAAGCAGAGTGGCGAGACTTGACCGCGCGGGGCTGGATGTTTTCGTCCTTTCGCTGAACGATCTGTCGCTCGAAGACAAGAAGACGATTTCGCTGGCGGCAAGATTCAAAAACGCGGCTCTTTCTTTCATATTCGTGCTGACGAGCAAAAACACGGCTTTGGTCCGGCCTGTGACTGAACTTGCGCGCGCGTTGGACGCCGGGCTGGTTTTCCAGCCCGCATGGATCCCCTCGGAGAACCCGTTGCGCGCCGCTATCAGCCCGGCTTCGCTCAGCCAGTTCGAGTGGTCGGAGTTGTATTCAGAGCTGCGCCCGTGGGCGGTTCAACTAGGTTACGAGGATTATCTGGAGTTGACGCACGACATATATCGCGACGGGAAACTGAAACCTAAGATGTGCGGGATGGGGACTGACTCGTTCGTCATTGACGCGGACGGGACAGTCTATCCTTGTTTTCACAGGCGGGATTTGTCATGCGGGAATGTCCGCCGCGACGACATTGCGGAGGTTCTGGACCGCGTCTCCAAGCATTCAGCGGAACTGTCCGCCGCCCCGTGCTTCGGCGAACACTGCGTCTCGCTTCACACTTCTTTCAAGAAGTAAAAACCGTTATGAAATGGCAACTCCCCGTCAGTGGTCGGGGTAATAGCCCGTTACGCCCGTTGAAGACACTACTCCGGGAACGGAACCTGTAAAGTTAATCTTCTTGATCAAAGGAGACAAGCCTGAGTTGTCCGCGAAAACAATCGAATTCCCCGCCGCGTTCCATTTAGGCGCAAGATAAATCTGGTCTGACGAAACGACAGCCGGATTTGAAGAAATGGAACTCATCACAAAAAGGTCGGAGCAAGTGTCGCCGACGGGAGGGACCTGCCCGCCGCCGGGGGCCGCGCATTCGTGGTCGAACTGAAAAATGACTTTGCCGTTCGGCTCGATGTCAGGATTTTTCGCGGAGCATTGACCATCGCCTGCGTCGCAAACGGGAGCTCCTGCGCCTGACGGATTATAAAGAAGCGAGGCCGCGCCAAGAGGATTCACCGTGATTTTCCAGAGGTTCGAGTTCGACGCCGAGCCTGCTCCGCCGTCAACCGCGCGGTAAGACGAATATACGAGAGCGTTGTTTCCGGGCTGCCAAGCGGGAGCCTCGTCTCTCGCGGAGTGAGTCGTTATTCTTGTGACGCTTCCGCCGGTCGAAGTCATAGTGTAGATGTCGTACTGGCCCGGAGCGTCGGATGAGTAAGCGATTTTCGCCGCGTCGTGGCTCCATGAAAGACCGCTGTATCTAACGTCTGTTCCGGAAGCCAGCGTGGTCAGAGTTTCAACATTTGAAACGCAAGCGGCCTTTGCGATGCTTTGATTGCCAGCTCCGTCGTCGCGGACGAAAATCACCTGTTTGCCGACTGGAGAGAGCGCGGCGTACGAGTGAGCTCTGCCGGGAAGGTCTTCGCAAATCCTGCGGGCTGTGGCAGAGTTGGACGGGTTGGCCGCAAAAACCCTGTTGTAGCCTGACACCGGGTCGGCGGCGATGTACACCATATCGCCTGCGGCGATGTCGCATATATTGCAACTTAATGGGTTCTGATAGTTCACGGTTCGAGCTACGGTTTTTGTGTTTCCGGAGCGAGTTGCGACCACTGTTATGGTCGAGGTGGACGAGATGTCCACGTTTGCTCTGCTGAAAGTTCCATTGGCCGCGACTGTGACGGCGACATTGTTTACTTTTACCGTTGCGTTTGAGTTCGTGCTGCCTGAGACGGTTATTCTATCTACGTAGTATGTTTGGCCGTCATATAGAGGGCTGTCGACGGTGAGGAAAAAAGTCGGGTCTGTGGGAGTGGAGGCCCCACCTCCTCCGCCCCCGCCTCCACAGCCTGAAACGGCCCATGCGGAGACAATCATCATAAGAGCGAGGACAACCCGCGATGCCGCTGTTTGATTTTTCATATCATGTCCTGCTTTTTCACCATCGCGTCCAGCGCTTTCGCGTGAAGCAACAGGTTTTTAAGATTTTTCAACGGAACCATATTCTGGCCGTCCGAAAGAGCCTCGTCAGGCTCGTGGTGAGTTTCGAGGAAAAGCGCGTCCACGCCGACCGCCATGCAAGCGCGGACCAGAGGATCGACGAACTCGCGTTGTCCGCCGCTGGAAGTGCCGGCCCCGCCGGGCAACTGCACGCTGTGCGTGGCGTCGAAACAGACCGGATATCCGAACCGTCTGATTATAGGCAGCGACTTGAAGTCCACCACAAGATTGTTGTAGCCGAATGTGGAGCCGCGCTCTGTTATAATTATTTTATCATTTCCGGCGCTGAGGCATTTGTCGATTATGTTGCGAACGTCCCATGGAGCAAGGAACTGGCCTTTCTTGATGTTGACCGGTTTGCCTGTCTTGGCAGAGCCGACGACAAGGTCGGTCTGTCTGCAAAGAAAAGCGGGTATCTGGATGATATCGATGAAAGGAGCAATCTCGTCGACTTCCTCCAACGAGTGGGCGTCCGTGGTTACAGGCAGTCCAAGGTCGCGTTTGACTTTTGCGAATAGTTTTTTGCCAGATTTGATGCCGAGTCCCCTGAAGGAGGAGCCGGACGACCTGTTTGCCTTGTCGTATGACACCTTGAATACGAGCGGCACGCCGATTTCGCCGCAGATGCTCTTCAGCTCCTTCGCGATGGAGAAACAGCTATCCTCGCTTTCGAGGACGCAAGGCCCGGCGATTAGAACAAAAGGCGCGCCCCCGCCTATGGGGATGCCGCTTATGTCGAATCCAGTCATCAGATGTTATCCCCGCCCGCCGCTGTAACCGCGACGATAGTAAATATTATAGCGCTCCGGCCCCGCCCGCAGTATCCCGTCGCAAATTCAGGATGTCTTCGACATGCCGCGAACCGGACGCGATATCGACGTCGATAAGCAATTTGATCCATGCGCGCCTCGGTTTGAAATGGCCGGGCAGGCGCACGGCGTCTTTTTCAGTGGTCACGATCCAGTCGGCCCCGGCTCTCGCCGCCGCGTCTTCCACCCGCTCCAAATCCGCGTCTCCATATGGATGATGGTCCGTGAATCTATATGCGATGACCGCCTCGCCAGTAACGTTTGCCACCGTTCTTTCAAACTGTTCGGGATTTCCAAGCCCGCTCACCGCCAGAGCGCGCGTCCCTCTAAGACTGTCTATGCCGGGCGATTCGCCCTCCCCTATCCTTTTCGCTCCGGATATTTTATAGACGGATTCGACGATAGGCGTTCCGGGAAACATGCGGGAGAGAGCGTCGCGGGTCTGCGCTGTTTTTTCCGCGCCCGCCGCGTCTATCCGGGTCATCCAGAACAATGTTGCCCGTTTTAACTCGGTCAGAGGCTCTCTGAGCAAACCTGCTGGGAAAAGTTTTCCGAACCCGAAAGGGTTGCAGGCGTCGATCACGGCGATGTCGGCGTCTCTGGCCAGCGTAACAAACTGAAAGCCGTCGTCGAGAACAATCGAGCCGCAAGAAAAACGGTCGATAAGAGAGCGCGCGCCGCGCGCGCGGTCAATGTCAACCGCGACCGGCCTGCCGTCCTCGAGGTATAAAATCGGCTCGTCTCCGCAACTGTGCCATGATAGCGCGTCGGCGCGGGATGAAAGAATGATAGAGCCTGAGCCTTCCCTTCCGTAGCCGCGAGTCGCTATGCCGGGATTCATTCCTCTTTCGGCAAAACCGGAGGCGAGCATCCTGCAGATAGGAGTCTTGCCCGTGCCGCCGAGGGTAATGTTTCCAACGCTGACCACCGGAACATCGAGTTTGAGCGCCGGAGCGGCGGAAAGTTTTTTCATCCTAGCGGCGTGAGCGACGCGGTAAAACTCGGACATAGCAAACATGCCGGCGCGGCAAACAGCCGCCGCCGCGCCTTTCTTTTCGCCGGACATTATGGGATATAGTTTGGAACCGCTCCGGGAGTCTATTATCATAGGGAGGATTCCTTAAAGATGCGGTGGGCGCGCTCGGTCGCGCCCGCGTTCCGCATAATTACTTTTAATGCGTTTGAGTCTACGCGTGCCCTCGCCTCTTCGTCGTCGAGAAACTCAGACAGCCGAGCGAACAAATCTTCAGAGTCCTTGACCATCACGCCGCCGCCGCCCGCTTCGAGGGCGCGGGCGCTGGCGATGAAGTTCATCATGTGCGGACCATAGAAAGCCGCCTTGCCGCAAGCGGCGGGTTCGAGTATGTTGTGTCCGCCCCGTTCCACCAGACTTCCGCCCACGAAACACAGAGTTGAGAGACCGTATGCCAGCCTCAACTCTCCTATGGTGTCCATAACCACCACTGATGGAGTTGAGACGACGCCAGCCGAAGCCAGCGATGAGCGCAGCTTTGCGTCCGGAAACGAGGCCTGCGCCAGATCAAGAACAACCGCCGCGCGCTCAATGTGCCGCGGCGCCAGAAGAAGCCTCAACTCCGGCCGTTTCCTCCTCAGACGCGAGAATACGTCGAGTATCATCTCCTCTTCGCCGGGGTGCGTGCTTCCCGCAGTGAAAACAGGGCCGCCGCCGGGATTGAGGAGCGCCTTCAGTTCTGCCGTCTTTTCGGCGTCGGGAGCGTCGGGAGAGGCGTCGAATTTCATGTTGCCGACGACATGCGTTTTCGCCGCCGGAGCGCCCAGCCGGATAATCCTCCCGGCGTCCTCTTCCGTCTGCATACCCAGAGCGCGCATCGCGCTGAAAACACTTGAGTAAACTGTTTTCACCATCGCTCCCGCCGAAGCCATCCTGTCCGACACGCGGCCGTTTAAGAGGATCACCGGAGCGCCGCGCCGCGCGACCGCCGTCGTGAGGTTCGGCCATATCTCTGTTTCCATGAGAATCAGCGAGGAAGGCCTGAACGCTTTCAAAGCGCGCCTGACGACCCACGGAAAATCGAACGGGAAATATGCCGCGGTGATGGAACCGCCGAAAGAACTCTCAAGTATGTTCATGCCGCCTTTGGTGGCTGTGGTGACCACTATCGACGCGTCTTTTTCCCTATCAAGCAGCAACCTTATGAACTTTGTTGCGCCGACGGCCTCGCCTACGGAAACAGCGTGAACCCAAATCACGCGCTCGCCCGATTTGCGGCGCTTGACGGCGGGATATCTGCCGAATCGCTCCTGCATAGTTCCCGTGAACTTCTCGGAGCGCGCTCCCTGCCATAAAAAATAAAGCCGCAGAAAAGGATATGCGGCTATCAGAACCGCGTTGTAGATAATGAGCACAAACAAAAGAACGCTCTCCTGAACGGTCGCCGCTTCCAGCCCGCCGTTCGTTAAAAAAACCACTGTTAAAACGAGGAAAAGTCTATCCGATAATCTAGGTGTTGTAAAGAATGAGACTTCAGCCTAGAAACATCTTCGACAATAATTCAATCGCGCTCTCCATGCTAAATCAAAACTTCAAGTTGTACACGACGACATCGTCCGTTTTCCCCTTTAGTTTGACGCGGCGGCTGGGGCCGAATTGAAAATGTTCTTTTAGTTTCTGATAGACGGTTTCTCCGACAAGGACGCCCTCGCGGCTCGACGACGATAGAGACTTTATGCGCGAAGTCAGATTCACGGTGTCGCCTATGACGGTGTATTCCATACGCCTGATGCTGCCAATGTTGCCTGCGACGACATTGCCGGAATTGACGCCGATGGCCACATTGAATTCCGGCAGCCCGCGCTCCGCCCATACGCGATTGAGCGCGGCCAATCCGTCGCGCAGCCTGATAGCGCATTCGACAGCTTTTCTTTCGCCGTCCGGGTCGGGCAGCGGCGCGCCCCAGTACGCCATTATGTTGTCTCCGATGAACTTGTCGATTGTTCCGTCCAGTTCGAAAATCGAGTCCATCGCCATTGAGAAATATTCGCTGAGCATATCCAGAAGAAGAGCGGCGTCCATGCTCTTTGACAACTCGCGGAAATTGACGACTTCGGCAAAAAACACTGTCACCCAAGCGCTGCTGCCTCCGAGGTCAAGCTTGTCAGGGTCCTTTAGAATCTGTTCAGCGACGCGTTTTGAGACGTAAGAAGAAAATGTGTCCAGAATCCTCTCTCTGTTTATTTCATGATTGATGGTGGTTTTCAAAAGTTCGGCGTGTTCTATAGAGCTTTCCATCGCCCTTTTTATGGAGGACAGATAAGAAACCATGTCTGCGCCGAATCTTTCCGCGGAACTGTCGGCGACGGCAATTACGCCTTTTACCGAGCCGCTCCAGATGAGAGGGAATACTGATAGGAAATCTAACTGTGCGCTTTGGTCGGAAGGGCCGCAGTATTCGAGGCGGGGGTCGCTGTGGGTGAAGCGACTGACGAAAAGTCGGCCTGACCTTGCGACTTCATAAAATAGGTGGTCTGAAGGAAGAGGCTCGGCAGACAATTCGCCGCGAGGCCGCAGTTGCCCGAGTTCGTCGAACAGAAAAACATCAGCGCTCGCCGCGCTCGCTCTATGGGCGAAGTTATCTTCTAGCGCAGCCAACAACGAGTCTTCGTCAGGGTTGTCCTGAAACTTTTTCATCGCGTCGATGATGCCCGCGACGTTTTCCCTGCTCTCTTTTATCGTTTTGAGGATGTGGCCGAGATAAACGCCGGCTCCCATTAGAGCGAAAGAGGCAAATACGAAATTTGTTCCGGACCTCGTCGCTCTCGAATACTGAAGTATGAAAAAAGGAGACAGGCTCAGCAACAAGATTAAAGAAGTCAGAATAGAGCCGGTTCTTCTGAAGTAAAGTCCTGAGAGAGCGACAGGGACTACCACCAGCGGGCGCGCCCACTCTTCCATCGGAAAGTTGAACCACGTGGTAAATGCGATTATGGACAACGCCGCCAGCGACGTTGCCGCGACCAGCCCGACTCGTTTCATATTATTCCCGCCATAAGCAAAACTTCGTTCATAGCCGACATAACAAAACACACCGCAAACGATGTGCGCATCCTCTTAAAAGTCAGGCTCATAACAAGAGTCATAAGGAGCGCCTCCGCTATGAATCCTCCTATAATTGACTGTATCGGGATTGTTCCGAGGAAAGAAAAAAAGGCGAAGTAAGGAAGGTGCACGGCTGAAATCATCGTCAGCAGAATAACGGTCGTTCCGACAGTTGTCAGCCCTCTTTCGTCTTGTCTGTTCCAGACTGCGTAAATGAAACTGAACAGAATCAGCGCCTGTGACCACATAACGGCAAAATGAGGGGCGACTTTCCAGAAATCAAAACTCACCGGAAATCCCCAGTTTGAGACGAAGATGACAGTGTACGCAAGAACAACGCATCCAGCCAACGCGGATTTGGCAATGTCGGCAGTCATTCTGCCTTTTCGCATCCCGAATTTTGCCATAAGCCCGGGTTCGGACACGGCAAGATAAAAAACCGCCCAACAAGCGAACGCCGGATAAAAAACATACATTTTCGGAGTGTCGTAGAAAAAGTATTCCCACGACTGAAAACCGGGCATGCTGATTAGAATCAATACCGCGCGCCGGAGATTCAACGCGCCGAAAACCGCCAGCCCGCCGATAAAGATTATCAAATGCAGCGCGACCGCATAGCAGTCGGAAACCTGTCTTTCAAACAATCCTGCTTTATGCATAAAAACCATGAATCCTGAAACGCATCCGTAAGCGAAAAGCAGAATAATAGCGCGGATGAAAACAGGGTCGCTGAACGACCTGAACTTTTCGCGTTCAAGAGAAGCGTCTTCCTTTAGTCGCAATTCAGAGAATGTTTTTTCAAGTTCAGCCGAGCCTAAGCTCATCGTTTGCGCCTCAATAGACCAGCGATTTATAAAACATGTAATAGAGCAGATATGACAAAAAAACCATCCTTGTGGAACGGCAGAAATAGAAAGCCATAGTAAGAGTCACTTGTGTGAGCAGGCAGGCGGCGAGTGAGCCGATGAAAGCCGTCACCGGGTCTTTGCTTCCGATTACGTTCGGAGCCCACATTGAAAAGACGAAGAGCGTGTTGATTAGCACAGGAACGGAAAGCTCAAATCTGCGATCCAACAACGCGCGGGTAAACAAACCGTAGATTATCCCGAAAACGGGGCCGTAAACCGCGATATTAACTGCCAGATAGAAAACAAACTGTGCGGGCGAAGGGAAGGAGACCGAGGCTCCTCGCGCTTTGCTTATGAAAAAATATGTCACTGTTATAAATACAGCCGCAGTCAATAAGGAGAAAGCGGCTTCTTTCTTCAAGTCGGAAGCAGCCGCATATCCGAGAGACGAGAGCGTTTTGGGGGCGGATTTTATCAAGGCCGCCAGCGACAGGAAAGCAGGGAACGCAAACACCAGAAACGAAGGCGCAATAAAAATGCTCCCTGCTATCGCAAATACGGCAAAACCCGCAAAAACAATAAACCTGAACCAAGCCGCAAGAGACATTCCGCCTGCGGATGCTAGAGCCGCTGGAAAAGCGATAAACAAAAAAACCATTGCCCCCGTAGCTTCTCTAGCCTGCTCTTCATAAAAAGCAAAAACAATAGCCGAAGCGAAAAAAGCCGCCGCAAAGACTGACGCCGATATGCGGAACGTCGGCTCAGTAAATAGAGACATCTTCTGGAAACCGTTGTAATAAGCTTCCGTTTTTCTGTAATAGTAATTCATAGCCGCATGCCTTTTATTACAAACAATTCGTCGTCGCGCGCGGCGACGGTTTCGTCTATTCTCTCTATGTCAAACTTGTCCGATATCAAATCAGCGGTCTGGCGGGTAACCAGCAGTTTCTCGCCGTGCCGTTTGGTGAGGGATTCCGTCCGCATAGCCTTGTCGACCTCTTCGCCGATTATGGTGAACATGGTTTTTCTGTTGTCGCCGACGTTGCCGACGAGCGCCTCTGCGGTATGCACGCCCACTCCTGTCCTAAAGGTCTCCTTTCCTTCAGAAGCCCATTTTGCGTTCAGGCCTTCGACCGCCGCAAGGATGTCGAGAGCGGCGAGAGCGGCGTTTTCGGCGTGTCTTTCATCAGGCGCCGGGGCGCCCCAGTACGCCACCACGCAATCGCCTATGTATTTGTCGATAGCGCCGTTTCGGTTAAACACCACATCGACAATGACGGTGAAATATTCGTTCAGTCTGCGGACAAGCTCCTGAGGGGATATCCTCTCGGAGATTGTCGTAAAATCCCTGATGTCAGTAATTAGAATCGAAATCAACTGGCGGCGGCTTTTCAGCAAATCCGGGTTCGATAGCATGTGCTCGGCGACGGACGACGAAACGAATCTTGAAAACAACTCTTTGGATCTTTTTTCGCGAGCCAACTCTTCTTGCCTTCTTCGCTCCTGACCGATGTTCGCCACGACCGCCGCGGCGGCGTCCGCAGCCAGTTGTATGAGGGACGCGTCCTCTTCGTCGAAATCCACGCCGTCGCTTTTGTTTATAAGCGCCACTGCGCCTGTCACGCCGTTCTTGGAGCGCATAGGGGCGGCCAGCATTGATTTGATCCCTGAGTCGCCGCTCGGAATAAACCTTTCATCCGCGTCCGCCGAACTGCATGAAAACAATTTGTTTTCCGAGGCGCATCTCATAAGAGGATGCGTTTCGTCAAAGGTCGGCAAATCAGCGAAACCGGTTTCGATACGATATAAAACAGGCGGAATGGACGAAACTTCCAAATCAGCGGATGGATTCAGAACAACCGCCACAGCCTCCGCGCCTGTGAGCCTGACCGTCTGCTCGGCCAGCCGCATCATCACATCCCTCTCCGTGGTCGAGCCTCCTATAGTCAGCATCGCTTCCGAAGCTGTCTCTGCGTCTTTATTGGCTTTTCGTCCTCTGCCTACCGCCCACCCTGAAAACACGCCGAGGAGATTCAAAAACACGAGCATTGGGATAATGACCAACACGCCCACCGCGCTGTCGACGTGAAACGGCTCGACCGGCGCGTATAAAAGATATAAAACGGTCACGATTATCCCTGTCGCGATGCCGCCCTTGAGGCCGAACCCGCTGCCGGCTTGATAGATTGGAAAAAGAAGAAAGAACTTTATATAATCGCGTCCGCTCCACCCAACTGCCAGAGCGGAGAACATTACGGCGAAACAAACCGCGATTTCAATCAATATCAAAGCCCAAAGCTTGCTTTCTTTGCGCCTTGTCGCCGCGATGTCGCTATTCAATGTATTGCAACCATTAGACTGATTAATGTCAATTTGTCATTCAAACGATAATATACATCAGGGATGTTAATTGGGATAGATATATTTTAAAGCCGCAGAAACGAAACGCCGAGTCTTTTATAACTCCATCGAAGCAAAGGCGACAGCGTTGCGGAATATTGCGAACCCGTCGCCACGCTCTGAGGCCTCGCCGCGAGTCCATCTCGGATGCTGAGTGGATAGGACATGGCGCTCCGGATGAGGCATCAGTCCGAACACGCGGCCGGTCGCGTTGCAAATCCCCGCAAGATCGTCTTCCGAGCCGTTGGGGTTGACGGGATACGGGCCGGGTTTCCCGGCAGCGTCTGAATACTTAAACACGCCCTGCTTCGCCGCGCGAAGTTTGTCTCTAGTTTTTTCGTTGTCGAAAATCAGTTTGCCTTCTCCGTGCGCTATCGGAAGGTATATCGGGGTTTCAATGCCTTGAGTGAATATGCACACATTTCCCTCGACCGGGTTGAGATGGACCCACCTGCAATCGAATTTGCCTGAATCGTTGTCGAATAGAGTGACGCTCTGTTTTGCCGCGCCGGAACCCGCTTCTCCGGCTCCGAATCCCGGCAGAAGTCCGGTCTTCACCAAAACTTGGAACCCGTTGCAGATGCCGATGAGCAGTTTGCCGTCGGCGACGAATTTATCGACCTGAGCCGAGATTTTGTTCATCATCTCGACGGCGAGCACCTTTCCGGCTGAAATGTCGTCGCCGTAGGAGAAACCGCCGGGGATGGCCAATATTTGGTAGCGGTCGAGTTTCTTTTCGCCGCGCGATATCTCGTTGATATGCACAAGGTCCGCTTTGGCGCCGGCAAGCTCGAAAGCGAACACCGTCTCCTTGTCGCAGTTCGTTCCGGCTGTGCGAAGCACGATAACTTTAACGTCTTTCATTGTGATGTCTCCCGTAGTTTGCCTAATGGCCTCCGCGCGCTTACCAAGCCAGCGGAGACTGCCAAGCCGCCTTCAGTTTTCTGATGTCCGCGTCTACAACGGGCTTGCCTTTCAGCCCTGTGACGACGAGACGCTTCTTGTCCGTAACTTCTCCGATTTTCGCGCACGGCAATCCTTTGAATCGCGCGGCGAACTCTTCTTCTTTGCCTGCTTCGACTTCGACGATGAACCTGCTGTTCGATTCGGAGAAGAGCAGCGACTCGTCGGTTTTTACTTTTTTGTCTCTTGGCAGGAGGCGGGCGTCGATCCGCGCGCCGAGCGCTCCCGCGAACGCGCATTCAGCCAGCGCAACAGCCAACCCGCCGTCGCTCGCGTCGTGACAAGCTCTGACCAAGCCTTTTTTAATCGCCGAGCCGAGCGCTTTGTACATCTTCTTCGCTTCGCGCGCGTTCAACTTCGGCACGTTGTTGCCAATGTGACCGAGCGTCTGGTAATACTGGGAGCCGCCCAACTCGTCGTATGTGACGCCTAGCGCGTACACCGGATTTCCGGCGCTCTTGAAGTCCATTGAAACAACTTTGCGAGCGTCGGGGATTATTCCGGCGGCGGAGATGAGCAGAGTGGACGGAATCGCTATGGTGTCGCCCTCCACCGCAAACTCATTGTAGAAGCTGTCTTTGCCTGAAATAAACGGAGTTCCGTAAGTTACGGCGACATCGAAGCAGGCGCGTGAAGCCCGCACCAGATCGCCGAGCCTGTCGGGTTTATCCGGATTGCCCCAGCAGAAGTTGTCCAGAATCGCGATGCGGTCGATGTCCGCGCCGACCGCTACGGCGTTTCGTATCGCTTCATCAATCGCGCTCGCCGCCATCCAGTAAGGATCAATGTCGCCGTACCTGATTGCAATGCCGTTCGAGACGACGATAGCGCGCGGAGAGCCTAATACGGGAGCGATGACGGCTGCGTCCGACGGGCCGTCGTTGTCGGCTCCGACGAACGGTTTGAGCGCGCTCGCGCCCTGAACCTCGTGGTCGTACTGCCGCGCCACCCACTCTTTGCTCGCCACGTTGTAACTGGAAAGAACTTTTTCCAATCTTGCCGTGAGGTTTGCGGGCGCGGGAGCTTTCGGCTCGCTGTGTTTCGGAGTGTTCCACACTGCAGGTCTCGGATATCTCGGAACTCCCGCGTGCAGGAAGCTCATCTCCAAATCCGCAACCATGCGGCCTTCGTATTTCACCACGAACCGCTTGGTGTCTGTGAACTTCCCGATGACGACCGCTTCAACGTTCTCGCGTTCGCACAGCTTCATGAATTTGGCGAGGTTCTTCGGGGGCACGGACAGAACCATCCGCTCCTGCGCCTCAGAAAGGAGTATTTCCCATGGAGCCAGCCCGCCGTATTTGAGAGGCGCTTTATCAAGCTGAAGTTCCGCGCCTGTGTCTTTGCCCATTTCCCCGACCGCCGAAGAGAAACCGCCAGCGCCGCAGTCGGTTATGCAGTCGTAAAGGTCAAGCTTTCTAGCCTGAAGTATCACGTCCATCGCTTTTTTCTCGACGATGGGGTTGCCTATCTGAACTGCTCCGCTCGACGTTGTTTCCGATTCATGGTCGAGTTCAAGCGAAGAGAAAGTCGCGCCGTGAATGCCGTCCCTGCCCGTCTTGCCGCCGACTGCGACGATTAAATCGCCATTGCGCGCCTGCTTTTCCATCTTGCCGACGGGAATCAGCCCGCCTGTCCCGCAATAAACAAGCGGATTGCCCAGATACCTCATATCGAAATGGAGAGAGCCGTTTATGGTCGGGATGCCCATCCTGTTGCCATAGTCTCGGACGCCCGCCACCACGCCTTTGAAAATTCTTTTCGGATGCAGGATGCCCTTCGGCACTTTATCATGAGGAAGATCGGGCGGAGCGAAACAGAATATGTTGTTGTTGAAAATCGGGGTTGCGCCGAGCCCGGTTCCTAGCGGGTCGCGGATGACTCCGCCGATTCCGGTGTTCGCCCCGCCGTACGGGTCGAGCGCGGAGGGATGGTTGTGAGTCTCCACCTTGAACGCAAAGTGCCAGTCGTCGTCGAATTCCACCACGCCCGCGTTGTCTTCAAACACGGACACGCACCAGTCTTTCTCGCCCCGCTTCTTCCTGATGGTCTCCGTGGCATTGCGTATCGTCAACTTAAACAGGTTGTCGATAAGCTCTTTCTTTCCGTTTTCAGAGTAATCGATGATGCCGTTGAAGACTTTGTGCTTGCAATGCTCGGACCATGTCTGCGCGAGACATTCAAGCTCGGCGTCGGTTGGATTGCGGCCCTTCTTTTTATAATGCGCCGCTATTTTGCGCATCTCGAGCAGGTTCAGCGAAAGCAGGCGCGAGCGGCTTATCTCGACCAGCGCGTCGTCGCCCGCTCCGATTATCTCGACCGTCTCGATATTGACATTCTTTTCGGTTTTATCTGATGCCGTTTTCTTAGCCATGATATTTCCCTTCCGGTTGATTGAGCGGCGGCGACGCCGCGCGGACGAATCTCAACTTTTCGCAATGCTGAAAGACTGGATGACGGAATTCGCCAGCAGTCTGCGGGCGATATTCTCCACGTCGCTCTTGGAAATTTTCCCTCTCAGTATCACTTTGGTGGATGTTTTTGCTCCGGTCGCTCCTGCGATTCCCATGTCGGCGATTCCCTTGAGGGTGGTGTCCGCCACTGTGTCCGTTACGCCTTTGTTGAACTTCACTTCGATCACCCACGCGCCGTCCACTACCGGCCCGGACACCTCGCCGATTACATGTCTCTGCGAAACGGGGTCTGAGAGAAGCTCGGAGGCGATGCGGCGCGCTTCGCCTTTCGAGATTCCGCCTTCAATCTCTGTCACTCTGACAAACCGCGCGGACTTCGCGCCTTTGACGTTCAAGTCTTCGATATCTTTGATTAGGCCTTCGCCTGCGGCGTCCACGAGGTCTTCTCTTATGTACACTTCGATTCGGGTAGTCATCGGTCGCGTTCCTTTCAGCGCGTTTCAGAGGCGCGCCACGTCGGGTATCATATATAAACGCATAACGAGTGTCAATTTAATCGGGCGCGCTTCCGTCAGACTCCGCCCAGCTTCGAATTGACTTCCATCGCGCAGAACTCTCCGCACATCGAGCATGTCTTGTCCGATGTCTTTTTCTTCTTCGCCAAATCCTGTTTGACGATATCGAATTTCGCCGGGTCGATGCCGAGCCGCTCCTGCGCTTCCCAATCCAGAGCCTTGCGCGCCGCCGACATCTCTCTGTCCCATGACTTGTCTTTGAGCTTCACGGCGTCCGCCGCATGGGCCGCTATGCGCGAAGCCATGACGCCGTCCCTGACATCTTTGGGGCCGGGCAGTCCGAGATGCTCCGTCGGAGTCACGTAACAAAGAAAATCCGCGCCGGCCCAAGCCGCTATCGCCCCGCCGATGGCGGACGTTATGTGGTCGTATCCCGGAGCGACATCCGTCACGAGCGGGCCGAGCACATAGTACGGCGCTCCGTTGCAAACCGATTTCTGCAGCTTTACGTTCGGGGCTATCTCGTCCAGAGGCATGTGGCCGGGGCCTTCGATTATTGTCTGCACGCCTTCGGACACCGCTTTTTCCGCCAGTTCGCCGAGCATTATCATCTCCTGAATCATCGGCCTGTCGGACGCGTCGGCCATGCAGCCGGGCCGCAGTCCGTCGCCGAGGCTCAACGTCACGTCGTATTTCCTCGCTATCTTCAGCAACCTGTCGTAATGTTCGTAGAGCGGGTTTTCCATTCCGGTTGTCGCCATCCACGCGGCGATGAACGCGCCGCCCCGGCTGACTATCCCCGTCACTCTTTTGGCGCGCCGCACCCGTTCCAGCGCCGTCAGGTTCAGCCCGCAGTGGACGGTCATGAAATCCACGCCCTCTTCCGCCTGACCCTCTATCACGTCGAACAACTCCTCCACATCCAGCTTCAACGCGGATGAGCAGCGGTTCGACGCTTTCACGAATAACTCGTAGAGAGGAACTGTTCCGAGCGGCTTCGGACACGCGTCCAGAATCTCGCGCCGGATTTGTTTTAAATCCCCGCCCGTGCTCAAGTCCATGACCGCGTCCGTCTTTGCGTCTAGCGCTTCCGCAAGCTTTGCCAATTCCGTCTTCGTCGAACACCGGTCCTTCGAAGTGCCTATGTTGGCGTTGACTTTCGTCCTGATTCCGGCTCCTATCCCTTCGACGTCGAGTATTTTTCTCTTCACGTTTTTCGGAATCACAAGACGTCCGGACGCTATCTCATCCCTAATGAATTCGGGCGCGACGCCTTCTTTCTTCGCCACCGCCTTCATCTCGGCCGTTATCGTTCCTTTTCTCGCTTTGTCAATTAGAGTCATTTTGTCACGAATCCCTTTGGGCTGTCGCGGCTGAGCCGCCGCCTTTTATTTGATAACGCCTTCGACCGGACTGCTGGGCGAAGCGATTTCCGTTCTCGCGATTCTTCCGGCGAGATAGGCGAGCCGTCCGGCCTGAACGCCGAGCTTCATCGCACGCGCCATCGCCACCGGGTCATCCGCTTTCGCTATGGCGGTGTTTATCAGCACTGCGTCCGCGCCAAGCTCCATCGCCTGTGCCGCGTCTGAAGGAACGCCCAGCCCCGCGTCCACCACTATCGGCACGATGCCGCCGAACCTCTTAATAATAAGTTTTATGTAAGTGAAATCGATGAATCCCTGCCCGGAGCCTATGGGAGACGCGAGAGGCATTACCGCCGCCGCCCCCGCGTCAATTAGCTTTTTAGCCACAACCGGGTCGCCCGTCGTGTACGGCATCACCGTGAAACCGTCCGCCGCCAGAACGCGCGTCGCCTCTATCGTTCCGACCACGTCCGGCAGAAGCGTCTCCGGGTCGTTTATCACTTCGAGCTTCACCAAGTCGCTGAACCCGGCGGCGCGGGCGATGTTCGCCACTCTCACCGCTTCGTCCACAGTCGCGCATCCCGCCGTGTTCGGCAGCAGCTTGAACTTGCTCTTGTCCAGATAATCTAGCAGCGACTCCTCGTTCGGGTTGTCTATGTTAACGCGCCTGACCGCGAACGTCACAAGCTCCGATTCTGATTCCGCCAGAGCGTCTTTCATAAGCTGGAATGTGGCGTACTTGCCGGTTCCCGTGAAAAGCCTTGACTTGAATGTGTGCTTGCCGACCTTCAGTTCTTTGTCCTCACGCATTGCGCGCCTCCGTTTTGTTGTTCATCCGCCGCCTACGAACCGCACGATTTCTATCTCGTCGCCTTCGTTGACGGCAACCGCGTCGTTCTCCCTCTGTTTCAATATGATTCGATTATGTTCCACAACCGCCGCCGCTTTCCTCACCTTGAAATAATCCAGCAGCCCCCCTACGGTGAGACCCGCCGGAACCTCTCTTATTTCTCCGTTCACTTTAACTCTTATCATTGCCGAGCCGGCGTCTTCGCTCATATCAATCAGCCCTTCCGGTTCTTCGTTTTCCTGTAATCGTCAAATATTTCGTTTATCCGTTTCAGCGTCGCATCGATGTCGTCAGCCTGAGTGACAGCGGAGACGACCGCCGCGCCTGACGCCCCGGCGTCCAGAACTTCCCTGATATTTCCGAGGTTGATTCCACCTATGGCGACAACCGGAGTGTCGCCCGCGGCCTCCGCCACTCTGGACAGCAGTTTCAGGCCGACCTGTTTCCTGTCGGGTTTCGTTGGACTCTGAAAGACAGCGCCGACCGCCAGATAGTCCGGGCGCTGCTCAAGAGCGGTCATCGCTTCCCTGTAAGAGTTCGACGAGCGGCCTATGAGAAGGCTGTCGCCTGCGATATCCCTTGCGGCGTCCACAGGCATATCCTCAGCGCCGAGATGCGCGGCGTCCGCTCCCGCCGCCAAAGCGATATCGACTCTGTCATTGACCACGAACAGCGAAGAGCCGGGTTTGATTTTTTTCCTGACGGATTTAGCGCGCGCCAGCTTCACAGCGTCGACGGCGTCTTTGTCTCGAAGTTGAATCAGCCCCGCGCCCGCGCGTATCAGCCGCGCCGTCAGAGCGCCTTTCAAGTCTTCGTATCCTGCCACCGCGTAAAGAAAAGGCGCGTCCGGCATGCGGCGCGTTCGCGCTACAACTTTCGCAATGTCCTTCTCGATATCGTACAATCTGAACCTTATATCTCCGAACATCGAAGAAGCGGCGGCGTTGATCGCCTTCGACAACTCTTCCAGAACCCGCGCCGCTTCCTGAGCGCGTTTAAGGTTGGCCGCCAAAGGGTCAGAGGCTCCGGCTCCAGTTTCCAGAGTGGTAGCGTTCCGGGCGACATCTCGCCGGGAATCTCTCGCAGACACTAGGGCCGCGTTTCCTCCGGGCAACAATTCCGCCGCCGAGCGCAAGTCGTGTCGAATAGCACGCAGAGTTCCCGCGACTCGCTTCGCGTCGTGTCCGAAACGCAATATGTCCTCGACCGTCCTTACGCCTTCAGATGCGCGGTTCAGGTTGGCGTCGATAGCCCTGTAAGTCGATTTTCGAGTGTTGCTCATAAAAATACCGTTCTCGCGGGGGTCGCGCAACGGCTGTCGGTCGCCGCGTTTCCTACGCCGGAATTACCCGGATCAGGTTCGAGGGGTTTCTTCTCAGCCCACAGGCGCCCCCAGCGGTCACCGCAAAGTATATACTTCCGTCTCCCCGAATTCAACCCGATATCCGATTGAATCGTTTCCGATTCACCGGCGCATTAAACTTTATGTTGACCACGTTCGTCTCATGTAGGAATCAATGTGATTGAATAGTTTGAAAGTTATGACCATGTATTCAATTAAGTTAATTCATTGAATGTCACGAATAAGCACACCGCCGAAAATTCGATAAACAAGCGCGACCAAGAAACTTTTCTGTCATGGTTGCACATTCCGAAAACATTTTGATAGAATATGCGCAAAATAATAAGCTTTTAGCAATATGGTTCACATTGGCATTCGAATTGCGACACCACAGGGCTGTTTGACGCAAAATAGTATTTGACTTGGAGAATGTCTGTTTGCCAGATTAAACAAAGAAGTCGCTGATTGAACCACATTGAAGGAGGATTGTTTATGAAACCGTACATATTTTTGTTTATCGCAGCTTTTATTGTCGCTGTCCATACAAAACCAGCATCTTCAGAGGATTTTAATTACAACATTTATTTCATTTCAAATCTCAACTGCGAAACAAATGATGAAAAATGCTTTCCTCAAATATTTAAAATGAATCCAGATGGATCGGATACAACTCAGGTAACACATGAAAACTTTTCTTACCAGAATTTGCGGCTTGCGCTCAATGGAGAAGGGCTAGTATTTGAAATTTCTGATCGTGAATACGTTGATATTGCATATCTATCAGTTAAAGATGACGAAGTAGAGTACCTAACCGACGATGGCGGTGAAAGTCTTGATTACTACCCTATATTTAACCGGGAAGGAACATGGGCAATTTATTCGAGCTTAAAAACCGCTGACGTTGATAACAATAAATATGATTACTCTTTGTGGAAACTTGATATCGAAACAGGAAAAAAAACAAAATTGACTAAAAGCAATCAAAATGAGCGTTTTCCGGCGTTGTCGCCTGACGAATCAGAGATAGTATATCTTCAAAGCAAAAACACATACAAAAAAAGAAAAATATATGATGGATATATTGATTATGATTATTACGGTCATTACTCATCATACAATTTGTCTGATGACACTCTTCAATACCTTGACCTTGAGACCGGTGAATCCGGGTCTTTAGGAGATGTTGAATATGGTTACAACGCTCCTGTCTATTCGCCGAATGGTGAATATATAGCGACATCCATACAATATAACGAAAAAAGGAATGAATTCGCGCTAATGACTTGGGATGGCGAAATAGTTGCTTCTTATTCGCCGGAAAAAGAGTGGATATGTGATAATTTTGTTTTTACGCCTGATAGCAATATGGTGATATTCAAATGCGGAAAGTCCCATGGCGAAATGGGTGATAAATTTGTTTCTACAATGTATGCAATGTACATTAATGATGGTTATGAAACAGAACCAATAACCGCAAATGACATATATGTCACCCATATAAATAACTTTGCTCCGGATGGAAATACGATTATTTTCGAAGGAAGGCCTGTGGAACAATACTGCTACAACATATACAGTATAAACATTTATAATTCTGAAATGATAAGTTTGACAAACAGGAAAGAGACAAATTGTTCTATCTTTTATTATTATCCTGTTGCTGTTCCAATAGCTGCTGACAAATAAACTTTAATATCAAGAAGAAAACAGAAACGCGTAATTTATATATTCAATTTTTGTTTCTGTTTAGAGAGACTTGAAAAAATGATTGATGTGAACGTGTTTTTACGTTTTTCCAGTATGCCTATTGAAATGCGATAATGCTATATGAAACATCACCGAGCCGATTCTTCAAAAGCCTCATCGAGGGCGGGTATGGCAGCCATGTGGTCTTCCGCATAGAAAACCTTGTACGGAGCTTTCACTCTGTTAATCTCGGCGGCGAGCATGTAACGATGTCTGCTGAGGTTGTGAAAGACATACGAACCCGGCTCGTCAGGCGGACATCCGGCCTGCTCGTACCTGAGATACGCCGTCTCCCTCTCGTTCGCGCGGATATCAACCGCGTTTATTCTTTCGTCGCTCAGGAAGAGAATCCTCCACTTGATGAAATACGTCGTGTGAACGCAATCGACGCCGCTCTCGTCTAGAAATTCAACCACGTGAACGAGCGATTCCGGGTCGGTTTTGACATTGCCCTCGACTATTGAGTTGTCTGAAAAAACAGCGGCGGCTCCGACAATTATTCCTGAGGCGGCCAGCGCGAATATTACGCACCCGGTAAAAAAACTTATGTGCCGTTTCGTTCTGAACAAAAGGACGAGCGCGGCGGCCACCGCCATCGATATCACAGGCTCCAGCGGCAACAGATATCGGGGAGATTTTCCAGCGAACCCGGTCGCGGCGTAGGCAACCACCGCTGCGGCAAGCACAAGCACGGGAGCGCCGGGGACGCTTTTTCTCTTGCCGGCAAGAATGACAACGGACATAATGAGCGCCGAATATGTCAGCCACGAATGCCACGGCGCGGGTCGCACAAAGTTGTGAACGCAATCAACGGAAAAAAATGACGGAATCTCCGAGACCAACATGGTTACGAAAGCGTTCGGAGCTTGAACGATAGCTTTGACGCCACCGCTACCGCTTAAAAGCTGGTTGATATGCGCGAAATCGGACGAAAGATTGGCGGCAATCAAAGGGATGGCCCCCACCGCGAATCCCCCCGCAAAAACAGCCGCTCCCGGCACGCTCAACATGCCGAACCTGAGAGCGACGGGGATAAGCGCGACGGCGTATATGAGCGCAAAATCGTAACTCCACCACGCAAACCCTAGAATGACGCCGAGCGCCGCGCACAGCATCATCCTTCTCCTGTCCGCCCCTGCGCGATATGCCTCTTCGATCAGACGCGCGACCATCAGCGCGGCCATCCCTAAAAATATCGTTTCGACATAGCCGTCGGCCTTCAGGGATGACTTCAGGAATGGCGTCGAAAACGCCGTCAGCGCAGCGGCGAGAAGTCCCGCTTTCCCGCCGTAAACTTTTTGCATATATATGTAAACGAGCAAAACGATGCCGACTGAGAAAAGAACCGGAGATAGATGAATCGCCCATTCAGACGGGCCGAACGCTTTAAATAAAGGCGCGGCGAATAGAGCTTCGATGACATGCCCGCCGCCGTAATGCTGTCCGTAGAAAAAGAAGGGGACGCCCTCGCCCGCCGCGATATGCTTCGCCATAAGCCCGACGATGGACTCGTCGGCGTCCAGCCTTCGCTCGACTGTAGCCATCATAGCAAGCCGGGGAACCGCGGCCATAGCGACAAGCGCGGCCCACTTCGCCGCTATCGCTGCCTTCCTCCTGAATCTTGCCGGATCGAATATCATTCTGAATTAGTCGCCGTTGTTGTGCTGGTCGAAAAACCGTTTCGTCAGCGGCAGCCTTTCCAGCGCGGACGTCGCTCTCGCGGTGAGGTCTATCGCCTTCTCCACCTGTTTCATCCGGTCTTCGAGTTCGGACATAATTCTTTCCATCCGCACCGAAACCGAATTCACCCTCTCGAACGTCTCGCCGACCGTATCCATCAGCGAATCCATCCTGTCTATCGTGGAGTTCACCCTGTCCAGAGTGACGTCCATCCTGTTGAATGTCTGTTCCGTGCGGTCTATCGTGGATTCGAGGGCCTTCAGCGAATTGCCCGCTATCACAACCACATCCGAAGTCCCATCTATCGCCGAATCAAGTTTGACCACAGCTTTCTCTAGCCTGTTTATAAGCCGTTCGGATCTTGCGAATATTTTCATCGGGTCCATCAACACTTCGGCATTGCTCCAATCAAATTATTTCCGGGTTTTGCGCCACAGCCCGGACAATTCCGAATTATACACCATCGGCGGCGCCTGAATAAGGCCGAGGCTGCTCTGGCGTCATTCGACTCCGCGTTCGGCCTTTATTTTTGAAAGCACGTCAGGATAGTTGGTGATAAAACCGTCCACTCCTATGTCGATGAACCTGCGCATCATGTCAGCGTCGTTGACCGTCCACGGAATAACCTTCAAACCAAGCCTGTGCGCCCTCGACACGAACATCGAATTTATTTGCGCCTTGTTCGGGTTTATCCACGCGCATCCAAGTTTCTTCGCTCTCAGCAGCGGAAACGGCGTCAGAACCGGCAGCGTGAGAAACCCGGTGTCAACGGAAGGATCAATCTCTTTGGATTCCTTGAGAGCGCGCGCGTCGAACTCGGATATCATCGACCCGGACGCTATGCCGTAGTTGTTCATCAGACGTATCGCCTCGCTCACAGCCCCGCTTTCCTTGCATTCGATGTTAATCTTTATGCCGCTTTCCTTGCAGAGGGCCACCGCCTCCTCCAGAGTCGGCACAGGCTCGCCCTTGAAACGAAGCTCCTTAACCTGCCTGTATGTAAGTTCCGAAGTGGGAGCTGGATTGCCTGTCGTGCGTTTATACGTCTTGTCGTGGTTTATTATCGCGATTCCGTCGGATGTCATCCTCGCGTCAAGTTCAATCATGTCCGCGCCCATCTCGACAGCGGTCCTGAACGCTTTCATCGTGTTTTCAGGAGCGTGAACAGGACTGCCCCTGTGTCCGCAATTGATGATTTTCTTCATCGTCTTGCCTCCCGGCGGAGAAAAACAAGCGCAAGATTCGCGCTTTGCCCATATAACATATCAGCGGCCGTCCCGTATATCAACAAAAAACACGCGGCGACAACCGCCCCATTCGTTTAATCTCTATTGTCAGTGTTTGGAATATTCTTCAAAAAGCTTTTTAAGTATTCCTTCAACTTTGTCCGGCTGCACATGGTATCTCGATATTCTTTGCCCGACGTTCTCCATCAGTTCAGAAAAGAATTTTCTCCTTTTATCAATCTCGAAAGCTTCCGCCTGAGCCAGTTCGATTCCCCACTCGGAGCACACGGACTCTATCGCAAAATGCATAATCCCTCTCGCCGCAGGCAGGGATATTTCACCGACCTCGCCGTGAACGATATCCGCAAGATTGCTTAAAATTTTCTCCTGCCTCGGAGTTATCTTCGCCATTCCTATGCCTTCTTGCCCGGCGTGAACTCGCGCGCTTTACAATTCGAACGTGCCGACATTTTTTATCTTTGACAACAACCCCTTGATTTGTTCGTTGGCATTGGTAATCTGCATGGACTGGCACTGCATTCTGAGCGCCTCAGACACATACAACACCGCCCCCAGCCCCGCCGAATCGATGAATTTCAATTTTTCAAAATTGAACACCACCCTGCTTCCTTTGTCCCTGACCTTTGACGGAACTTCCATCATGAAATCTTTTGAATCGCAAAAACTCAATTCGCCAGCAAGCTTCAATTCGACGCCATTGTCAAAATTCTTGGCTTCAACTTGCAAATCTCTCATATCGCGCTCCTCAAATAATATATTTGCAAGAAATGAGCTTAAACACATGGTGAATATGATATTAAGATAATCTTTTCAGTTATTGTATTATCTCTGTCGAAATTTGTCTATGTGACCTATATCATAAAAAGAATCAGGTATTTGAATCCAAAAAAGGCGGGTCCCATATTTAAGACCCGCCTTTTTGAAGTTTATCTTGCCTTGAACCCCCCTGTATCGTCGGCGACTTACATTCAGCCGAAAACGCGCGACGAGAAAACTATTGCTCCCTCAGCTTTTCACAGAATCGGCAACAACTTGTCAAGCTCGTATCTGGTGACCTGCATTCTGTATTCTTCCCATTCCGCTTTCTTTACGTTGATAAACCTTGTGAATGCGTGTTCTCCAAGGGCGCGCCTTACAAGCTCGCTTTCCTCTGCGATCGCCACCGCTTCTCCGAGGTTGTCCGGAAGAGACTTTATGCCTAGCTGTTTCCTCTCTGCCGAAGTCAACTCGTAAAGGTTCTTTTCCATCGGTTCTGTGAACTCGTAGCCTCTCTCAATGCCGTCAAGACCGGCGTGGAGCATCACCGCGAACGTAAGGTACGGGTTGCATGCGGGGTCCGGGCAGCGCAACTCGATGCGAGTGGCGTTCTCCCGTCCGGGATGATACATCGGAACGCGAATCAGCGCAGACCTGTTTCTCATCGACCATGCGATGTAAACTGGAGCCTCGTAACCGGGGACCAGCCTCTTGTACGAGTTCACCCACTGCGCGAAAATCGCGCTCATCTCTCTGGCGTGCGTCAACTGTCCTGCTATAAAATGCTTGGCTTCCTTGGTCAGATTGTATTTTTCTTCGGGCGCGAAAAACGCGTTGCGTCCGCCTTTGAACAGAGACTGATGCACGTGCATTCCGCTCCCGGCTTCCCCGAACAACGGCTTGGGCATGAATGTGGCGTGAAGGCCATGCTTGCGCGCGACTTCTTTTACTACCACTCTGTACGTTATTACATTGTCCGCCATGTCCAGAGCCGGGCCATACCTCATGTCGATTTCATGCTGGCTCGGGCCGTTCTCGTGGTGGCTGTACTCGACTTTGATTCCCATTTCCTCAAGGGCCAGCACCGTCTCGCGCCGCACCTCGCTGGCGGAATCGAGGTCCAGATCAAAGTATGTCCCTTTGTCGAGCGGGTCCAGTTCGGCGGACTGCTTCAGATAGAAGAACTCAGGCTCAGGGCCGACGAAATAGTTGTCAAAGCCCATCTTCTGAGCGCGCTCCACCGCTTTTCTCAGTATCTGTCTGGGATCCCCGTCGTAAGGCTCCCCTTGCGGGGTCTTAACGTCGCAGATCATGCGGCCCACTGGCTTTTCCTTGGGCCGCCACGGAGCGAGCCTGAACGTCGTCGGGTCAGGGAACGCCACCATGTCGCTCTCTTCAATGTCCTGATACCCTGTCACCGAAGACCCGTCGAACCCCATCCCGCTTTCCATCGCGTTCTCAAGCTCTCTTCTGGTTATCTCGAAACTCTTTACGCGGCCCAGTATATCCGCGAACCACATCCTTACGAACTTCACATCCTCGTCCTTAATTATCTTAAGGACCTCTTCATTGGTTTTAGCGGTGACCATTTTACACTCCTTCTAATATTATTGTTTTTTGCGAGCATCTTCGGAGGGATCGAGTCCGTCCGGCGCGCTCATTCCAACATGATATCCATATCGTCCCGGCTAACAAGCGCCGGGGTGAATTAAATGTCTTTCAAAACACTCGCTCATTTTTTTGTTTCTTGGATTTCTTTCTCCGTTGAAACTTCTTTTTCTTCAGGCTCCTCTTCGGGAATGGGAAGGAATTTCCTTTCCACCACAAACTCTCCTGTGCTCTGGTTCATTCGTATTAGATCGACATGGTCGAAAACAAAAGCTCCATCTTCGTCGACATGCAGTGTTATTAAGGCGGCGGAATAGCTCGGCTTTTCCTCTGTTTCGATATATCTTGCTCCGGCGGCTCCAGTCGTTCCGGCAACAATCAAAACCGAGCCCCCTATCCTCTCCGCCCTTATCGAATGAGCATGGCCGCTTAATATGACTGGCGATAGCCCCGCCGCCGCTCGCCCGATGTCAGGATTGTGTATCATCAGCACATCCGGCCTTTTCCTCATTTTTGAAATCTTTTCGGCAATCATTCCGGCTGCCTCAAGCATCGCTTCAGGATCCACTTCCGCGTCAAACGAAACATTAGCTTTGGGATCGCCGAATCCGATTATTCGCAGTTTGCCGTGAGCCGCGATGTCTCCGTCCAGAACCCGCAGTCCGAAATCCCGTTTCAACTCTTCGACGACTTCCGGCGAATCATGATTGCCTGACACGAAAAAGTGCGGCTTGCTGATGCCTTTCAAAGAATCCATCAATTTAAGCTCAAGCGCGGTTCCCATGTCCGTCATATCGCCTGTGTTCATTATCAAATCCGGCGAAAGGCCTTTGACGAGAACTTTCACGAAGTCGCCCGCGAGAGGGTTATTATGGATATCCGAGATGTGAAGAATTCTGATTCTGCCGGCATTTTCCTTCTCGCTGTAACGGTCCAACTCGACATAGAACGACGACATGTTGGCCGCCATATCTCGCACATATTTGCGAAGATTCCTGCCTCCTTCGACACTCCTGTTAATGTTGTCCACAATCTCCGGCGCGTATGTTATTAGACCCCGGTATGTCGGCTGTCTGAAAGCGTCCAACTGATATTGGGATAGCACAACAGCGCCCAAAGCCGCCGCTGACGCGAGTCCGATCCCCGCTCCTAAAATGATTTCAATTAGTCTGATTCTTCTTCCTATAGAAGCTCCGGCGGCTCCGCCTACGGCGGCGAGAGCTAACACTACTAGGATAAATTCTCCTACCGCCTTCTGCGCATTATCCTTCATTGTCTCAAGAAGGTCGTCAAACCCGACGCCGTCTGCGATTATCTCGTCGATGGACTCCTCGTGAATTCTTTCCAGCCCGACAATGATTTTTACAGGGGCTGAATGCGTTTTTGCTGAAACCTCGCCAAACGGGTAAACCTCAAGGAGAGTCTCGCCGTTCGCCGCGGGAGCAATTGAAAACCGGGCGCGGATAATACCTAAGTCAGCGGTGCGGGACGCTGACATAAACACAAACGCAAGCGAGAACGCGGCGGATGTCGCCGCTAGAACCGCTAGCGATATTATTTTCTTTCTATTCATCCGGAATTCCGCCGCGTTTCAGCCCGATTCAATGTCAATCGTTCATCAGAATAAGCCTTGAGAACTTCGCCGGGATGCGGCTCTTAGCTCGCCCTACCGCCTTTTTGCCTTCGAGAAATCCTATTTCCAACGCCTTCATGTTTAACGCTTCGGTTCCTTTCGGTGAACGCGAAAGAACCGCCGCTTTAATGGCGTTTTTCGATACCACTCCTGTCGCTTCCGCAAGGGCTCCGAGCGACAGGGAATTCATCGTCTGCAAAGATCCGGCTTTTTCCCTCGCCAACGTCGTCATCGGAATCTCGTATGCCGTCGAGATCGGTATTTGGGAGCAGAAATCAGAATTGACAATCAGCGTTCCAGTCTCTTTCAAGTCCATAAAATACTCGTCGAGCGAGGCCTGATTGTAGCACATCAAAATATCAAGATTCTTCGCTTTCGGGTAATCGATGTAACTGTCGCTGATAACCACCTCGGCCTTGCAGTTGCCGCCTCTGGCCTCCGGCCCGTAACTCTGCGTCTGGCACACGTATCGCCCGTCGTGAATCCCGGCCGCTTCGGCAAGAATTATCGAGGCCAGAATGACTCCTTGGCCTCCTGAACCGGCTATCCTTATTTTTATTCTCTCTTTTTCTATTTTCATCTTTATGCGCCGCCTCCGGATTTCCGGATTACCTCGTCATACATCTCGCAATACTCCGGATAATCGAAGTCGGCAAGAATCCCAATCTCCATCTTGCCCATCCTCTCTTCATCCGAGAGTTTCTGAAACGCCTCTGTCCTTACGCTGTTGTCGCGCATCCAGCGCATCATGTCAGTCGGTTTTCCCAGTTTGTTCCTTCTTCCGAAAGTGGTGTGGCAATAAGCGGCTACTTCGAGCATGCAGAATCCTTTTTTCGTAATCGCGCTCATTATCAGATTGTCCAGCATGGGAACGTGATAGACGGTTCCGCGGGCGACCCAAGACGCGCCCGACCCGCGCGCAAGCTCGCAGATGTCGAACGGACGCTCAATGTTGCCGAACGCGGAGGTGGCGGACTTCGCCCCCATCGGAGTCGTCGGAGAATACTGTCCTCCCGTCATTCCGTACACATTGTTGTTTATCACTATCGCGCAAAGGTCGATGTTGCGTCTCGCGGTGTGTATGAAATGGTTGCCGCCTATCGCCGTCGCGTCCCCGTCTCCCATTACGACTATCACGGTCAGTTTCGGATTGGCAAGCTTTATGCCGGTGGCGAAGGACAGCGCCCGGCCGTGCGTGGTGTGAAGCGTGTTGAAGTCCACATAAACAGGCAGCCTGCCCGAACACCCTATCCCGGAAACCACCACCACGTTGTCCTGATCCAGCCCCAGCCTGTCTATCGCCCTTATCATCGCTCCCATCAGAATCCCGTCTCCGCAGCCGGGACACCACAGATGAGGGAATTTCTTTTCCGACCGGAGGTATTTGTGAACCAGTTTCGTTCGCTCCATCTCACTCTACCTCCAGAATTGCGTGAAGTATCTCTTCAGGCTCTATCATCGCTCCGTCGAACCTGTTGAGTGGCACAACTGAACAACGACCGCATGCGTGCCTTTCGACTTCTCCCACCAACTGCCCCTGATTCATCTCAGGCACTATTATAGCGTCCACATGCTCCGACAGCCTCTGCACGGCTCTGACCGGGAACGGCCACAGCGTCAGCAGTCTGACTATCCCGGCCTTGGAACCGCCCTTTCTGGCCATCGTCACCGCCCGCCGCGCGCTCCTCGATGTTGAACCATACGAGAGCACCGCCACCTTCGCGTCGTCGATAAACTCCGTCTCGACCATTATCAGTTCTCTGCGCGCCTTCTCTATCTTGGTTGTTAGCCTCGTAATAAATTCCTTTATCTCATCCTGCCTCTGAGTCGGAAAACCGTGCTGGTCGTGAACCAGCCCCGTAATGTGATAGCGGTATCCGTCTCCGAATGCGGCCATCGGAGGAACTCCGGTAGGCGTGTTTTCATACGGGATGTGCCATTCCGGAGGCACTGACGGCTTGACCCTGTTGACCACCGGTATGTTCGCCTCAGCGGGCAGAGTCATTTTCTCTCTCATGTGCCCCACGATTTCGTCCATGAGCAGTATCACAGGCGTGCGGTACTTCTCAGAAAAATTAAACGCCTTTATTGTTAGCGTGTAACACTCTTCGACCGAATTCGGGCAGAGAACTATTATCCGCTGATCTCCGTGACGGCCCCATCTCGCCTGCATGACGTCGCCCTGAGCCGGATTGGTCGGCAACCCCGTGCTTGGACCGCCCCTCATCACGTTGACAACCACGCACGGAACTTCCGCGATTGTTCCGAACCCTATGTTTTCCTGCATCAGGGAAAAACCCGGCCCGCTCGTCGCTGTCATGGATTTAAGTCCGGCTATGGACGCCCCGATTATCGCCGCCATGCTGGCTATCTCGTCTTCCATCTGTATGAACTTGCCACCCACCGCAGGCAGCCGTGTGGACAAAACTTCTGATATTTCAGTCGCCGGAGTAATCGGATATCCTGCGAAGAATCCCAAACCGGCGGCAAGCGCGCCTTCAACGCACGCTTCGTTGCCGCTTATCAGAACGATCTGTCCGGCGTCGCTCTTGGAAGCGGCGGCGCGTTTGGCCTTTCTTTGAGGCTGTTGCCGCGATGGTGCCTTAATCTTTCCGTTTTTTCTTTCAGTCGCTTTTTTCTCCATTGCCGCTTCCTCCTTTCTTCTTTGTTCGCGTGATGGCAAAATCAGGACATCTCAATTCGCACACGCCGCAGCTTACGCAATCCGAAGGCTTGGCCAATTTCGCTTTTTGCGTGGCTTCGTCAAGCATCAGAGCGCCTTTAGGACAGAACTCGACGCAAATTCCGCATCCCTTGCACCATTTCTTGAACACCACTATCGGAAGGTCTACGCCGTTGACTTCGTCCTGTTCGACGCGTCCCACAAGGTCGGGTTTTCTCCGACTCTTCGCTTTAACCATGCAAGCGCCTCCCCTGTCGTCGTCTCCGCATATTATACTACCGGCAATATTTAATTACATGTCGAAAACGAATTCAACCATATCATGCCCAGCCGCGAAATTATGCCGCCGTTTATTCACGCCCGCATATTGCCTGTCCGCAATGCGTTCCACGAATTTCAATATTTTTAAAACCCTTGCCCGCGCGGTTGAAAGTCTGCTAAACTACTAATCGCAAGGCGCATGTGAAAAAATACACAAGGGGGCCGGGTTTTATGAAAAACGAGATAGTTCTCGTTACAGGTTCTGGCGGTTTCAACGGTCGTGTCGTTCTGGAAATGCTGAAAGAAAAAGGATATAAAGTGCGCGCGACGGACCTCGAAGTCGGCGAACGCACCGCAAGCAGAGATTATTACGATTCTCTCGGAGTGGAGTTCATCCCTTCCGATCTCACGAAGCCTGAAACGCTTCCCGCAGTTCTGAAAGGCGTCAAATGCATTATGCATACTGCGTCGCTCTTTGACTACAGCGCCACGCTGGAAGCCAACAACGTTATCAATGTTGACGGCGGGCGCAATCTTCTCGATGCGGCCATCGCCGCGGGCGTGGACAAAATTATCCTTTGGGGCACGATAGGCGTTTACGGCGTGCAGGAGGTCTTCCCTGTCACCGAGAAGAACCCGCCAAACCCCGGAAACGCTTACGAAATCTCTAAATACGAGCAGGAAAAACTTTTCCTCGACTACGCCGCGCAAGGAAAAATCAAAGTGGCGGTGATGCGCCCCGCTCCTGTTTACGGGCCGCGCAACAGGTACGGCTTCATCAACATAGTCAAACTTGCCACAGCCGCCCCAGCGATACCGGTGCCGGAGAAGCTTGAAGTCAGACTGCCTTCCATCCATGTCAAAGACGTGGCTCGCGCCGGCATCTTCCTCTTCGAAGCTCCAGACGAGAAAACAAACGGCGAAGTGTTCACCCTTATCGACGATTCCAACATCCGCGTGTCCGACTTCCTGTACCTCATCGCCGGTCTTCTCGGCAGACCCACCATGCCGATTAAAATCAGCTTGGACAGAAACATCCTGATTAGCATCGGCCATCTGGCCGCCAAGATATCCGCCGCAGGCGCAATCCACCTCACTCACAAACGCCCCATCCTAGAAGACGCGACCGTCGGCTACCTTCAGTACGATTACATTTTCTCCAACCAGAAGCTTAAAGACATCGGGTTCAAGTTCGCATACCCCGACGTCCGCGTCGGCCTTATCGAGATGACCGACTGGATCAAAGAAGAGAACTACGAACCTTTGAAACTTTTCTAATTCTCATCGCAACACGCAACCGAAACCGCGAGCGCATTCAGCTCGCGGTTTTTTTTGTTGTGCGTGTTAATCAAAATGTCATTTTGTCTAATCGCAGCATTCTCATGCGCGCATTTTATTGTTTTAATGCGCCATGTTCCTGTTATAATACTTCAGGCGTTCGCAGGCGGCCGCATAAACTGAAAGGCGGAACTAAAAATGAAATTCAAGCTTATTAATCGGTTTGCATGCATATTGTGTTTCTCTCTCGTTATGTCGGTTTTTTCGTTTCTCCTTGCAGGATGTCGACCTGATTCATCTTCCGGTCAAATTGAAAAATGGATGGGAGACTACGCCTCTGAGATGTCCGAGCGAGGATTGAATCTTCAGGCTATACAAGCATACGAACACAAACTCTCAGCGTCCGGCATAACCGCTTCCGATAAGGCGGAAATTCATTTCGCCATTGCGGAGATATACAGAGAGAAGATGTCTGACTGCGACAATGCTCTGGCCCACTACGTAATGATCGAGTATATTCAACCGGACGGGGGATTCGCAAAGAAAGCCGCCCCGCTGATTTCAGAGTGTATGGAAAAAACCGGACGCTTCATGGACGCGCGCCGCGCCGCTGAGGGCGAGAAAACGGACGCCGAAAAGGAAACCATCGTAGCGGTGGTTAGAGGCGTGGAGATTACGCTGTCGGACTTGGATCAGATTGTCAGAGACACGATGATGGACCCAAGCCAGTTGTCCAGAGAAGAAAAAATCGAACTGCTCAGCGCCAGAATATCTCAGGAGCTTATGGCCGACGCCGCTTTGCAAAAAGGCTATCATAAAGACCCGGATATTCAGAAAAAAGTCGAAGAGTTCAGGCGCGCTCAACTCGCCAACAAGGTTTTTCAGGAGGAAATACGCGGAAAATCAAGAGTGTCGCCGGAAGTCGTAAAAAGTTATTACGATGAGAATAAGAACCTTTTTACCGATGAAAACGGCAACATCGCCCCGTTTGAACTGGCAAGCTCCCAGATATACGCAAAATTAAATCTCGACGCGCAACAGAGAGCTGCCCAGACGTATCTGCAAAGCTTGCTGGCTTCTGAAAAAACAGAGATATTCAGAGACAGAATACCCGACAAAGCGAAGTAGTTTGAGCGGCTATCGACGTCCTGAATGTTATATGTTTAATTAACACACAAAATAATCTGGAACCTGCGGAATCGTCGCTGAGAAGCGCGTATGACTTTTAGTTGTGTTTTATAGCTTAACCATCTATCCATATAAACGGCTCGTATGTTATAATCACACTCCAAAATATTGACTGCCGACGGAGGGTGGGAACAATGTCTCTTGATTTCAGCAAAATGGAAGTTATCAATCAAGGCAAAACAAAAATCATATATCAGAACCCTGACGACGCAGGTTCGGTGTACATGGCGTTCAAGGACGACATCACCGCCGGAGACGGAGTCAAGCGCGACGTGATTGAAGGCAAAGCGCTCATCGACTGGAAAACGAACCGGGACATATTCGAACTGCTCAACCGCAGAGGCGTTCGGACGCACTACATATCCAGCCCGGCTGAAAAAGTTTCTTTAGTTAAGAAACTGGACAGAAAAATCAATCTCGAAGTGATAGCGCGCCGTGTGGCCGCAGGTTCGATCCTCAAATGGAGCGATGTGGCGGAAGGAGCCCGCTTTGATCCGCCCTCCGTTCAATTCCACTATAAAGACGACCCTCTCCACGACCCGATGCTCGACGAGGCTTATATCGATTTCATGATCCGCGAAAAGAATTCCTTCGAATACGCCGACATGCGGCGCATCAATGTCGAGGTCTTCCTCATCCTTGAAGAGGCATTCGCAGAGTTCGGCGTCCAGCTTGTCGACTTCAAGCTCGAATACGGCATAATCGATGGAAAAACAACTCTGATAGACGAAATCACAGGCGGGTCTTTCAGGCTGTGGCCGTACGCGAAGGAAAATCCAAACCTGAACCAGCCGAATGTCATTTCAGAACTGAATCCCGCAGGCAGGCTCGACAAGGATATCTACCGAATGGGCGGAGACCTTGCAGTCGTGTCGAACAAGTTCGCTGAAATCGCGTCTATAACCGAAAAGTTCAAGGACCTCTGAGACTTCTCTTTGCGCGCGTTTTTCTGCTGACGATTCTCGGTTTTGCCCCGGAACGCGTTCGTATATGTTATACTTCTATCTGCCGGGGACGGACGCGATAGTGTATTCAGGCTCCATTCTCGATGCGTAATTCAGCGGTTTCTTTTTGACGCATTACATGCCGGAGCGAAAACATGCCGCATCATGAACAAAAAGACGAACTGAGAGTCGATGAAAAATTCTATAATAAACTCGGCGTTGACGACGATAAAGCGCTTGCCAACATAGAGAGCGCGATTGAGTTGTATCAGGGCAAACACGACCGCGCCGGTAGAACCGACGCCGCGATAAATTTCGAAAAATCACTCAGCATACTGTCGGTGTCGTTCGTAAGATTGTGTCAGGAAATCCTTCGCGCCACTGACGGAGCGTTCTCGCCCGAACAAAGGCTTTTTTTGAATTTCGGCGTGGTGGATCCGAGGCTTTTTCAAAGTTTGACCGTAATCGGAGACCTTGTGGCGGAGATAGATTCGCGTCAACCCTCCGAAAGATTCGAATCCTACTATATGGATGAATGGCTTGAGAGAATAGCGCGCGGCGCTATTGCTCCCACGTCGGAGGCCGCAAAAGTCAAATCAAAGACAAAAAGTCAGGAAGTGGAAGACGCCCGGCGCGAAAAGAAAAGGAAACTTGAAATTGAGCTTGAGTCTCTTTCTGGAGAAGAGCTTGACGCGTTCGTGATATTCAAGGATTTATACGGAAACTATTACCCCGACGCCGACCAGAACGGCAAACTTAAAGATTTGGCCGATATCAGGAAAAACGTCTCCAATCTGGAGAGAATCATCAAAGAACAAAATGCCAAGATGGCGGAAATCGAGTCGCTTACGGTCAAGGAAACCGCCGGAGGCGGCACTATCGCTGAAAGCCGCCGCTCGACAAGATTCGCCAGAATGCGAGAGGAATTCGACATTCTAGTGACCGTGATGAGAAGCTGCGCGGCCAGAGGCGGTCTTGTTAAAAACACTCCCGCTCTCATAGACAAATGGATTCCTATGGACTCCCGCGTCAGCGTCAACACCTTATCTCACGTTGAGAGCAAATTCTCGGAGTTTGAAAGTCTTGATTACACCATTTTTACGGACGCGAAGGGCGCTCGCAAGGCTCCGAAAGTCCTTGTTCTACCGGGCGTCGGAGCGGGCATGGCTTGGAAAGACCGCATAATGGTTTCATTGTTCCCGCCTCCCGCCACTCAGCCTGACATCAGCCTCATTAAGACGTTTGCCGGCTACCGCTGGCACATAGCGACTTCGTCTTTCAACTGGAAACATCTTCCCGGCGAACTCGGCAGCATGTATCAGCTTATCTACCCCGACCTTACATACAATAATCTAGAGAAATCTTTCACGGACGATTATGTGAACTGGATGACGAAAGAAGCTCAAGGATTTCAGGTTCTGTCGGCTCAAACCCGGATACTGTTCTGGAAGAAGATACCTTTCCCGGCAGAGTACAAGCGCAAACTCTCTAAGCGCGCTGCGGCTTACGCCAAGCTCTACGCCGAAGACCTCGCCCGCGGCATTCAAAGCTGACGACTGATGTTATAATTTCATTGCGAACGAGCCGGGCGCTTCGCCTTCCGCGATGAAATCCTTAACGCGCCATAAATTTACTCATCGTTGCCAAGGTCTCCTTGGCAACACGGAATCAGTGACAAGGAAGTCTGCTCTTCCTGTCTATCCGTTACCAAGGAGACCTTGGTAACGATGAAAAAAGCCTCCGATGCCAGAATGCACGTTGCCGGGCCGCAACATGGCTCCCTCACACGGGATGCCAATAAAATCCCGCTCCGGCATTGTTTTTCGATAGCGGGGGTATTGCTTGCTTGACCTTTCGCATCAATCTCGCGTATTATGTAACAACTTTACATTATAGGTGGTCGCCATGAAAAATTCATCCTCATAACCTTTATCTGCCTTTTCCTCTTCCCTGTTATATCTTTCTCGAAAACTTATGACAAGGATGTAACTATCAGATTCAATCCAGAAATTGACTTTTCCATAATAGTTTTTTCTACTATTACACAATGCTGTTCAATCAAGCGACCTCCAGAGATAGTTGCGTAAAAGCGCGCGGTGGAAAAGGTTCTTTTCCATTTTTCGTGAAGCAGATACTAGAGGGGATGGCGCGGAATATATTCAACTGAATGAGGGATAAGATAGGCGACAGCGCGAGAGGCGAGCCGGAAGTAAATTTGTGCCATGAGAGCAAAAGGTAAGCGCAGATGGCAATCCAGATTTGAGTGAGAACGGCGTTTTCGCAGTTCCAAGGAATGATTTGATTTTGAGGTACTGTTTGATCCAGCGGAAGAAGATTTCGATGTCCCAGCGGGCTTTGTAAATCTCGGCGATTGTTGTGGCGGCCAGATCGAAGCGGTTGGTCAGGAAATCATAGACGTTGCCGTCGGCGGCGCGGAAGCGGATGTGGCGCAGGGTTTGAGGGTATTTGTGTTCCTAGGCGCCGATTGTGCGGATGTCCTGATCGATAATGACGCCTTTCTTTTCGTCGCTTTTGCGGGACGCGAGGACGCGCCACTTGCTGTTGGACTTGAGCCTTGTGACGAAGAAGACGCCTTTGGAGTTGTAGTGGTTGAGCATGGCGTAGTCGAGGTATGCGCGGTCGAACACCACAATGCTGCCGGAGGGCACGGGCGGGTTCCATGCGGCGTCGAGTTCGTGGGTTTTGCCGTTGGTGATCACGGCGAACGCCGGGAGAGTTCCCTGCCAGTCAAGAAGAGCGTGCGTCTTGACGGCTCCTTTTCTGGTTCTGTACTCGGCCCACGGATACAGGGAAAGGCACAGCGAGATGACGGTGGCGTCCATGATGAAAAGTCGGCTCTTGAACTTGAACTTCTTGCTCTGAGGGCGAGCGTCGCAACACAGCTTGTAAATCTCTTGCGCCAAGTCCTGATAAAGCTGCCATGGGCGTGTTTTGTTGGCGTGAGCCAGCGTGTTGTAAACAATAGGCTCCGCTCCCAAATGATACAGTTTCTTGACGCCGGAGTTGAAGCCGGTCGCGGCGTCCCGAAGGCTGACCCTGCCGGTGAGTTGCGCGAACAGAACCGCCATGAACTGGTTCCATGTTTTGAGCCTTGAGGTCTTTCTGTCGGAGTCGTGTTTGATTGCCAGCCGGGAGAAAATATTTCTTAGTCCGGGGGTGAACAACTGGCGGTATATTGTGTTAGAATGCGGCATAGGCTTGAGTTCTCCTTTTAGAGTATCTTTCTGACAACTGAAACATATTAATAAGAAGAACAAAATCAAGCCTATATTTTTATAATATGAAAAAATCGAAAACAATGTCTCTTTTGCCTATAGGCGCGCATGCATACAGCCGCTACGCGGCTTTTTGTCCGCTCAGTTTTTCATGGTTGAACAGCATTGGATTATATTAATTAAGTCTTTTTGCCATGATATTAATTTGACATCGACATCAATAACCCATCTAAAATTTGGCAACATTTCTAATTGACGATTGTTTTTTGTATCATCAATGGTTTGAATGGCTGCCTTTAAGGATTTTCTTGAAAGCCATGTTTGATAAATTACAATAATTAAAACGATTATATTCACGACAAAAGCAATTATTGTAAGTATTTCCATGTAAGACATTTACAACCTCATATGATTAATGAAGTCTATAAGAGAACCTTCACCAAATCAAGCTCTATCTTGTTTTGTCACATTGGTATTGTCTTTTTAATCGCCGAGCGCGTAGGGTCGAATAACAGAAAAGCTTCGCGACTGTTCGGTCGCGAAGCTTTTTGATAGATTGCGCTATGTCAATGCTTGCGTTTTGCCGGGCGACGCTCAGTTCTTAGGCATCTCGACGACGATGAATCTGTTGTAGCCTCTCCGCTCGATTACGAGAAGAATTTCTACTGGCTCGTCGCCTTTGCGGCCCTTCGAAACGTCTTTGATAATCTCGCGCAGGTCGGAGGGCGTTTCGACTTCTTTTCTGTCGGCTTTGATAATAATGTCGCCCTGCATGATGCCGGCTTTGTCCGCCGGGCCGTTCGGCTCGACCCCCGCCACGACGACGCCTTTTTCGGTTTTCGCCTCGAGCTGCTTTGCGGTCTTCGAATCCAGCGACTGCAACTGCATACCGAGAGAAGTCTTTGCGTCGTCTTTTTTAGGTTGCGAGGCGTCGGCGGTCTCGTCCGGCCGTTCGTCGAGTTTTACGTTCAGTTTCACTTTTTTGCCGTCGCGCATGACGGTCACTGTCGCCTTTGCGCCTTTGCCGAGTTTCGCCACTTCTTTCTGTAGCTGTTTGACGTTCTTGATGTCGATGTCGTTCAGCTTGATTATGACGTCTTCGACCTTCATGCCCGCTTTGTCAGCGGGAGCGTCGGGGATTATGTTTGTGACGATGGCTCCGTCTTTTGATTCAATCTTCATCGCGCGAGCCAACTGCTCGGTGATGTCGTCAATGTAGATGCCGAGGTATCCGCGAGAAACCGTTCCTGTCTCAATAAGCTGCTCGAACACTTCGCGGGCCATGTTGATGGGGATGGCGAAGCCGATGCCGATATTGCCAGAACCGCCGCCCATAATCCCGCCGCCGTTGGAGTAGATGGCGGTGTTGACGCCGATGACCTCGCCCCGGATGTTCACGAGCGGTCCGCCGCTGTTGCCGGGATTTATGGCTGCGTCGGTCTGTAGAAAATCGTCGTAAGGCCCCTGCCCTATGACGCGCCCGCGCGCGCTTATTATCCCGGCGGTCACCGTGCTTTCCAGCCCGAACGGGTTGCCGAACGCGATGGCCCACTCGCCGATTCTAACCTTGTCGCTGTCGCCTATCGGCGCGGCGGCAAGCTGCCTGTCCGCCTTTATCCTTATAACCGCAATGTCCGTCAACTGGTCGGCTCCGACCAGTTCTGCGTCATATTCTTTTTCGTCGCCGGGAATTTTAACTATTATCTCATCGACGTCTTTGACGACGTGGGCGTTGGTGAGGATGTAGCCGTCCGACTTGATGATGAAGCCGGAACCGAGGCTGGTCTGTTTGAATTCCTGTTTCTGGTTCTGCTGCTGGCGTCTGCCCCCGAAAAACTTTTCCATCATTTCGTCGTCTTCGCCGAAGGGGTTGGAAAACCCGAAGAAAGGATGCGAGCGCATCTCGACGATTTTAGCCGTGTTGATGTTGACCATGCTCGGCTTAATAAGGTCTGCGACCCGAACGAAATCGTTCTGGACGTCGAGAGCCGCCGACGACGGCTGCAACGCTTTCCCCTCTACGCCGCCCTTTGACGCGTCCGCCGCGTTGGAAATAGGTATCAGGTCCAACCGCGCCGCAATCACAAGGCCGATCATAATCCCCATGATCAGCGTCGCCACCAATGCTATTCTCGTCTTCGTTTTCATGTCATTCTCCTCCGTTGCCACCGGATTCAGAGTCCGGTTCCACAATCTGCCTGACCGCGCTAATGAGCGGGTCGGTGTTAGAGCTTTTTTCCACCCAAGACGTGGCGTGGTGCGCCCTGAAATCCATCTTGAACAGCGGATAAGCCGTGTTCACAATCACCGGAGTGCCCCCGTTAAGCCGCGATATCTCCCCGATGACTTCAAGCCCGTCCTTTTCCGGCATCCCGATATCCAGAATAACAAGGTCGGGGCAATGAATCTTGGTCATTTCCAGAGCTTCCACGCCGTCCGCCGCCGTCACCACTGCGTACCCCTCGCACTCGAATTCCATCTTGTACAGTTCCCTAATGTCCATGTTGTCGTCCGCAATCAAAAGTGTCGCCATTTCAGTCATTTCCCTTTATCTGACAACCGCGCGGAAGAAAAGTTTCGCGGGCCGCGATTTTTTTTCAGACAACTTCTCCGAACCGTCTGAAATGTGAACGCTGGAATAGATTATAAAATCAAATCAGAAAATGTAAAATACGCCGGTCTTGCGGGGCGGAGCAAGAGAGCCGCAGGAATCTCCGGATATTTAGGTTTGACACCGCCTGCGCCCTGTGCTAGATTGACTGCGAAAAGGATTGGAAGCTGAGATGAGCGGAACAACAATGCAACCGGATAATAGGCGCGCATTCTGGAGCGGCTATTATTATTATTTCGGGGGTCACCCCACGGTTGCGCGGTTGAGCCGCTGAGATTCAGCGCCCGACCGAAAACACAACCGCGGGGCGGCATCAAACCCCGCGGTTTTTTCGTTTGTGAAAAAAAACGCGGGGAGAACGACTCCGTCCCGGGCGCAAATGGAGGCGCGAAATGATTATCATTCTTTCTCACAAGGCAACGGACAACAACAAGAATTCGGTGATCGACCGGCTAAAAAAGATGGGCTACAAGGTCGATGTCTCCGAAGGCAAAGAGCGGACCCTTATCGGCGCGGTCGGCTCGAACGTGGAGAACAAGAACGAGGTCATGGCGCAATTCATGTCTTTGCCCTTCGTGGAAAACGTCGTGCCGATTCTCAAGCCGTACAAAATGGTGAGCCGGGAAATAAGGGAGCGTTCCGTTATCAAGGTGAGGGACGGGATAGAAATCGGCGGAAAAGAGATAATGCTGATGGCGGGACCGTGCGCGGTGGAAGGCGAAGCGCTGATGATAGAGTGTGCGCACATGCTCAAAGCCGCCGGGGTGAAGATACTGCGGGGAGGCGCGTATAAGCCGCGCACTTCGCCGTACAGTTTTCAGGGCTATGAGGAAAAGGGCCTGAAGATGCTGGCAAAAGCAAGCGAGGAAACAGGACTTGCGATAATCACCGAGGTGATTCAGGGCCGGGATGTAAAAAAAGTCGCCAATTACGCCGACATACTGCAAATCGGGGCGCGCAATATGCAGAACTTCAACCTCCTCAAAGAGTGCGGCAAAGTGGATAAACCGGTGCTGCTGAAGCGCGGGCTTTCGGCGACAATCGAGGAATGGCTGCTGGCCGCCGAATACATCGTCAAAGAAGGCAATCCGAAGGTAATGCTGTGCGAGCGCGGGATAAGGACTTTCGAGACTTATACGAGGAACACGCTGGATTTGAACGCGGTGGCGGCGGCGAAGTCGCTCACGCACCTGCCGGTGGTCGCCGATCCGAGCCACGGTACAGGACGCTGGGAGCTTGTGTCGCCTATGGCTAAAGCCTCCGTCGCGGCGGGCGCGGACGCTCTCATAATCGAAGTCCACCCCCGCCCTGAAGAGGCTTTCAGCGACGGACAGCAGACGCTGAACTTCAAACATTTTAAACAAATGAAAAAAGAGCTTAAACCAGTGGCGGCGGCTGTCGGAAGAACTCTTAAATAAAATTATTTCCGCCCGTTCTAGAACGAGAACTCGGCATATTCGTATTCGCAGGGATGGCCGTACAGGACTTTGAATTTTTTTGACGCCGGATAGAGTATCACGGACAGCGTGGTACAGAAATAATCGCTGTGCCTGCAGACAGTGTTGTCCGAGCCTATGCCGTCCGCGCCGTGGTCGGAGAAAAACCTGATAAGGTCTTCCTCAGAAAACTTCTGTTGCTTGGAGAGAAGTTCCTCAAGCCGTGCCAGCCTGACTTCGGAGGACTCTCTGCATCTTTTGCCGCGAAGAGCCGGCACGTTGGTCCTCGAATAGACGGCCGACGGCGGAACGTCAACTTTCGCGAGCCTTTCCGTCAGATAGTGGTTCGTGTGAGCGATGACGCCTTCCTTCGGCTTACGCTCGTCCACCATAGTCTTCGAGATTTCGACCGAGCGCAGGTCGCCCTGAGCGTCGCAAATCATCCAAAGCGCGCACCCGTTATACTTGCATTTTCTCAGAAACTCTATCGCCTCGGCAGTTGTTTTGCACTTCTCTAGAGTGTCCTGAAGAGCCATAGTCATGGGAACCGAATTTGAGGAGGCGTCCTGCCCGTAGCCGTAGTTGTAAGTGATGGAAAGGCCATGCTCGTTAATAGAGTCGTGGCTGCCCGCCAGAGGGGCGTTAGTCGCTGCTAGAATGCGGTATCCGTCGCTCGGAACGTCCATGCGGACAAGATGTGTGGGGGAGAAAAATTCGGGATAGTCGAAATTCTTGATAATAATCGGCTCGCCGGATGCGGACCTGTCGGCGGCGACAGCCGCCGCGCTGCACGCGCCGCCGATAAAATGAGTCTTTGCCATCTCTATTTCCATTGATTGAAGGAAAATCATGTGTTTCATGTTTTCGCCGGCGCCTTCAGCTATGCCTTCAAGCCTAGCGTGCTGGCAGGGAGAATCCTTTTTAATGCCAGCCGCGAAATCTCCCCACATTTTCATTTTCGCCAGTTTGAGGAACAGCCCGATCGGAAGAAAGAAAGGCTTTATGGCTCTTAACTCAGGAGAAGTCGCCAGCATTGAGTGCGAGTGTTTAATGATGTCCACGCAAGCGCGCCCCTGCTGAGCGCCCATTTCTTTGTGCGAGCCTTTGAATGTTTTTAATTGTATGTCCGACTTCTTTCTCATGGTTCCTCCATCGGCAGGGCCGCTGCTTATCGAATTATTACATTATATGCCATTATCCGGGGCAGTTTGAAATATTTTTGACGCTGCCGGTTCGACGCGCGGCTTTTATCTTAAAATAAATGCGCGGAGGGTTTCCTTATGTATAAATTCAAAGTGATCGAGCCGTTCGCGTGCGATAAGGAAAAAGCGTTCGAAACGACGACGCGGGATTTCGACGGTCTCGAGAAACATATAAAAAATGTGACTATGATAAAAACGGAGACGCATGAGAAATCCCCGGAAGGCGTCGAACGCTGGATGCTCATGTTTCACGGCGACGGCGCGATACCGCTGATAGCGCGCGCGGTTGTGAAACCCGACATGCTGCGCTGGCGAGAGGAACTTATCTGCGACCCGCGCGACCTGACAATTAAATGGAAAATCATCACCAACCATTTCACGGAATATTTTCATTGCGACGGGGTGACACACTACATAGACGCGCCCGAAGGCAGTCGCGTGGAAATCGACGGCAGGCTTTGGGTCGATCCGATGAAAATCCCCGGAATATCGGAAAATCTTGTGCGCCGGGCAATAGAGAAACTCGAACCGTTTATCGGCGCTCTCATCTCCCCGAACCTGAAAGTGTTTTACAAGGCGATAAAAAAGAGAGAGAATATCAAATGACGGGGCGAGGGCAAAACCGCAAACGTCAGGGAAGTCATTTTTATGAGCAAGAGAAGAGACGCCGAAAAGCCGATACTAGAAGGACTGAGGTTCGAGTGCAAAAAGGGTTGCATAAAGTGTTGCGAGATTCCCGGCGCGGTTTTCGTTCATGAAAGCGAAATCCCCGCGATGGCGAAGTTTTTCAACCTAACCCCTGAAGAATTCATAAGCGCGCACCTGAATAGGCATCTAGGCGGAGTTTACCAGTTTAACTTCGACGACGACGAGCCTTGTAGGTTCCTCCAGCCTTCCGGTTGCTCGATATACGAGGTGCGCCCCGCGCAATGCAGCTCGTTCCCGTTCTGGCCGGAGAATATATCGAACCCCGACGAATGGGAGAAATTGAGAGCTATGTGTCCGGGCATAGGCCGCGGACGGGTTTTCTCCATCGATGAGATTACCGAAATAATGACCACCGTCTGCTACGGCCCTTTCATTTACTAATTTGTTTCGCGCATGCCGATTACATTTGATATGTTTACTTGACTGATGAGCGATCCCTGCTTTTTTTTACAATAGAGACAAAATACAATCCGCCTGTCTTGATTGTCGTTTATGTGCGTTTTGGCGCGTTGCCCATATAGGCATTATCAATAATAAGGGATAGCGCAATCACGATTCGGCAAATAATCGTTTTGCTATTGTGTTATTTGCTTAATAGATATTGATTGACGTTAAAGCTAAAGATTGTGGCTTATGTAACGCCCTGCATGACAGAATAACTGCAAAAACAAATAAATGACACAATAAAAACATTTTGCACATGCGTTTTTTTTGTTGTACCATATTTTTAGATGTCGATTCTGGCGATTCGACGTCGCGATCTTTTTCGCGAAGTTTGCGAATTAAAATCGAGGACAAAGGCCAAACATGAAGAATAACGCATCCGGGTTCACCGCTATCGAAGTCATTCTAATAGTAATAGCCATCAGCATACTGGCAGCAATAGTCATCCCCCGGTTTATGATAAACACCCGTATGGCGAAAGTTCAGGCCTGCGAGATGAACAGGGCGATAATCAACACTCAAGTCGAGAGTTATTATCAGTTCGAGGCCACATGGCCGATGGACACACTTGACGATATAAAGATTGATCCTAGATATTTTCCAGACGGGATACCGACCTGCCCGCTCGACGAATCTTCATATCAGCTTATTGTCTCGCCGCACCACAGGGTTTCCGGGCACCGCGAAGGGGCCGGCACTCACGTCTTTTAATTCAGTCGGCATGACTAGACAACAAGTTGAATCTTGTTGAATCTGATTGTATCGAATTTATATATTCTAATGTTGCGTCATAACAAAAGAAATCGGGCGGAAGAACATTGTCTCCCGCCCGTATTTTTCATGGCTTCTGAATCTTGTTGCCTGATTCGGTTTTAAGGTCACTTCACATCTTCATGATAGGACTGCAAGGCGCGAACTTCGAGCAAGTCGTTCTTTGCGGCGAGAATGCCTTGAGCGGCGGCCTTGCCGGCGTCGGTCGTGGTGAAATACGGAATCTTGTATTTTATGGCGGTCTTTCTGATGTAGCTGTCGTCATACATTCCATCTTTGCCGATGGGAGTGTTGATGACGATGTTGATTTCGCCGTTCTGAATAGCGTCTACGATGTTCGGCCTACCCTCATGGACTTTCTTGATTTTGTCGCAGTGAACGCCTTTAGAGGCAAGGAAGTCCGCTGTTCCGGATGTAGAAACAATTTTGAACCCGGCGTTTGAGAGGTCTTTTGCGGCGGGCAGGATGCGTTCTTTGTCGCCGCCTGCGACTGTTATTAGAGCGGCGCCCGATAGTGGCAGTTTATTTCCTGCCGCCTCCTGAGATTTGAAGAAAGCGAGTGGGAAAGAATCGGCGAGACCGAGAACTTCGCCGGTTGAGCGCATTTCCGGGCCTAGCACTGGGTCAACTTCGGGGAACATGTTGAACGGGAAGACCGTTTCCTTGACGCCGAAATGAGGATATACGCGCGGAGCAGTATCCATGTTTTTGAGTTTTTCGCCGAGGGCCACTTTTGTGGCGATGCGAGCCATGGAGACGCCGGTGACTTTCGAGACGAGGGGCACTGTTCGGGACGCGCGGGGATTGGCTTCGAGTATGTAAACAACGCCGTCCTTTATCGCGTATTGAATGTTCATGAGGCCGACAACTTTGAGTTCGATGGCGATGCGGCGGGTGAATTCTTCGAGAACGCCGATGAGTTCGGGGGAGATTCCGATGGGAGGGATGACGCAGGCGCTGTCGCCGCTATGGATGCCTGCCGCTTCGATGTGCTCCATTATGGAAGGAACGTAGACTTGTTCGCCGTCGGCTATGGCGTCCACTTCGCATTCGAGGGCGTCTTCGAGGAACTTGTCGATGAGCATGGGGGCTTCTGGCGTAATCTCGATAGCTCCGCAGACGTAGCGTTTTAGCATTTCTTCATCGTAAACGATTTCCATTCCGCGCCCGCCGAGAACGTAGGACGGCCTGACGACCACAGGGTATCCGATGCGGTTCGCGGCGGCGATTGCTTCTTCCAGATTTACTGCGGTTCCGGCGTTGGGCATGGGAACGCCGAGTTTTTTCATTACTTCGCCGAAGAGTTCCCTGTTTTCCGCGAGGTCTATGCTTCTGACGGAAGTGCCGAGGATTTTTGCGCCTGCTTCTTCGAGTTGGGAGGCGATGTTGAGAGGGGTCTGGCCGCCGAACTGGACAATTATCCCTTCTGGTTTTTCTTTGTCGTAAATGCTGAGCACGTCTTCGACAGTTAGCGGTTCGAAGTAGAGTTTGTCCGAGGTGTCGTAATCGGTAGAAACCGTTTCCGGGTTGCAGTTGACCATTATGGTCTCGTAGCCCATTTCTCTGAGGGTGAGAGTGGCGTGAACGCAGGTGTAGTCGAACTCAATGCCCTGCCCTATCCTGTTCGGGCCTCCGCCTAGAATCATGATTTTCTTGTTGCCGGACACCGGGACTTCGTCGGGGGCGTTGTAAGTGGAATAATAGTAAGCCGCGTTCTCCACTCCGCTTACCGGGACAGCGTTCCAAGCCTGCTTGAGTCCGAGAGCGAGCCTTTTTTCGCGAATGTCCTTCTCTTTGACGCCGAGCAGTTTGGAAATGTATTTGTCGCCGAAGCCGTCCTTTTTGGCTTTGACGAGCAAATCGTCCGGCGGCAAGTTTCCTTTGTGCTTGAGCAATTCTTCTTCTAGTTCAACAAGCTCCTTCATCTGTTCGATGAAGTAATGTTTGATGTGCGTGATTTTGAAAAGCTCATCGACGTCCGCGCCTTTGCGAAGAGCTTCGTACATGAGAAACTGGCGTTCCGAAGTCGGTTCTGCGATGGCTTTCTTGATATCGTCGAGAGAAAGATCGTTGAAGTTTTTGGCGAAGCCGAGGCCGTGCCTGCCGTTTTCCAGAGAGCGGATGGCCTTAAGGAAGGCTTCCTTGTAGGTTTTGCCGATGCTCATTACTTCGCCGACTGCGCGCATTTGAGTGCCGAGTTTGTCCACTGAGCCGGGGAATTTCTCGAATGCCCAGCGGGCAAATTTGACCACAACGTAGTCGCCGGAAGGAGTGTATTTATCGAGCGTCCCGTCGCGCCAGTAAGGGATGTCTTTGAGAGCGAGGCCGCCCGCGAGTTTTGCCGAAACGAGAGCGATGGGGAATCCGGTCGCTTTTGATGCGAGAGCGGACGAGCGAGATGTTCGCGGATTGATTTCAATGACGGTGACGTCGCCGGTCTGCGGGTTGTGAGCGAACTGGACGTTCGTGCCGCCGATGACGCCTATGCTCTCGACTATGCGGTAGGAGTAATCCTGAAGCCTGTCCTGAAGCTCTTGGGAGATGGTGAGCATGGGGGCGGTGCAATAGCTGTCGCCTGTGTGAACGCCCATAGCGTCAACGTTCTCGATGAAGCAGACGGTTATCATGTTGTTGTCGGAGTCGCGAACGACTTCGAGTTCAAGCTCTTCCCAGCCGAGAACGGATTTTTCGATGAGGACTTGGCCGATGCGGCTGAAAGACATGCCGCGCGCGGCGATTGCGCGAACTTCGTCGAATGTGTAAGCGAAGCCGCCGCCCATGCCGCCCATAGTGTAGGCGGGACGGATGACGACTGGAAGCCCGATTTCGCGAGCTATCTCGACAGCCTCATCCACGCTGGTGGTGGTTCTGCTGGGAGGCAGGCCGATGCCGAGTTTTTCCATCGTGTTTTTGAATTCGGTGCGGTCCTCGCCGCGTTTGATGGCGTCTTCCTTGACGCCGATTATCTGGACGCCGTATTTGTCGAGGATGCCGCTCTGGGCGAGTTCGGAGGACAGGTTCAAACCCGTCTGGCCGCCGAGGTTCGGCAGCAGCGCGTCCGGGCGTTCCTTTGCGATGATTTTTTCCAGAGTCTCCAGAGTGAGCGGCTCGATATAGGTGATATCGGCCATTCCGGGGTCAGTCATTATCGTCGCCGGATTCGAGTTGACGAGAACAATCTCGTAACCGAGCTGACGAAGCGCCTTGCACGCCTGCGTGCCTGAGTAGTCGAACTCGCAGGCCTGCCCGATGATTATCGGCCCTGAGCCGATTATCAATACTTTATTAATGCCGGGAATCTTTGACACGACGGAACCTCCATAGCGGTGACTTTATCCCGCGACTCTCAAATGAATGGGCGCGGGTAGTAGTTATAATGCGGCCGTTTTTAGAGGCCAAGAGAGTGTATCACGCGGAGGGCGGAGTTTTCAATATGTCCGCGCGAATAAAGACGGCGGGGCCTCTTCAGTTGCTCACCGAAAGTTTCACGCCGCAAGCCACGCCGTCTATGTCGAATCTGGCGGCGTCCGCGTCGACGTCCTGCAACAGGCAATCGAGAGAGACGGCGAGAGTTTCTTTCATTATGTACTCGGCCAGCGCGGGGTCTCCGAAAATCTCGTTCAGGTCCGGTCCGCAGGAATACGCGATATTTATGCGGGCGGCATAATCGAGGTCCATCTCTTTGCGGAGATTCTGTATTTTGTGAACAAGTTCGCGCGCCCTGCCCGCTCTTATCAATTCCGGAGTCAGCCTCATGTCGAGAGCGACGGTCTCCCCGACTAGATAGTCTGGCGAGGGAGTTTTTACCTGTTCGAGGTCGCCATCGACGAACTCGAATTTAAAGCCGCCGATTTCAACTTCGAGCCGGCCATCGTTGAAGTAAGACGGGCAAGCTCCGGCGTGGTCTTCGAGCGTCTTGAAGTATTCCTCAATGGCTTTTAAGTCTTTTCCGTACTTCGGCCCGAGTTTTTTGTAGTTGGGTTTCAAGCTGACACACATCAGGTCGTCGAAGCTGTCTATGAAAGCGATGTCCCGGATGTTAAGCTCGTCGGTAAGCATATCCTTGAGAGGAGCAATGCCGTCCCTAAGTTTGCCTTCCTTGAGTCGTATAAAAATTCTCTGGAGAGGCTGTCTGACTTTGACCTGTTTCTTGTTGCGAAGGCTGCGTCCTTCGTTGCAGAGATCGCGGACAAATTCCATGGCTTCTTCGAGGCCCGCGTTGATGAGAGAAGAGTCAGGCTCCGGGAAGGCTGCGAGATGAACGCTGTCCTCGGCTTTGTCCCGTTTAGTGTCGCGCGCAAGATTCGAGTAAATCACTTCGGCGGTGAACGGAGCGAAAGGAGCGAGAAGTTTTGAAATTGTGACGAGGATTTCCCTTAGAGTGGAGTAAGCGGCCCATTTATCGTCGTCCTTCTCGCTTTTCCAGAAGCGGGGCCTGCACCTGCGTACGTACCAGTTGGAGATGTCGTCCACGAGGGACTCTATGGCGCGCGCCGCAGGGGTCACCTGAAACGCGTCCATGTTTTCTTTTATCAGAGCGACGGCGCTGTTGAGCCTTGAGAGCGCCCAGCGATCGGAAGCGTCTAGCGCTTCCGCGCCCACTTCGTGCTCGGCAGGCTCGAATTCATCTATGTTCGCGTAGATAACGAAGAAGGAATAGATGTTCCATAGCGTGAGGAAGAAATTCTTGTGAGCTTCTTCGAGGGCGCGCTCCGAAAACCTCGTGGGCAGCCACGGATTGTTGTCGCGGTAGAACACCCAGCGGAAAGCGTCCGCCCCGAAACGTTCGAACACAACGTCCATGTCCAGATAGTTGCCGAGGTGTTTGGACATCTTGGAGCCGTCTTCGGCCAGAACGTGTCCCAGAACAAGACAGCTTTTGAAGGGGGATTTTTTGAACAGGAACGAACTGATGGCCATGAGAGAATAAAACCAACCGCGCGTCTGGTCTATCGCCTCGGTTATGAAGTCGGCCGGGAATAGGCTGTCGAAAAGTTCTTTGTTATCATGCGGGTAATGCCATTGAGCGACAGGCATGGCTCCGGAATCGAGCCAGCAGTCGATGACTTCGGGAGTGCGGGACATGCGGGCGCCGCACTGCGGGCATTTGCAGTGTATGGCGTCGACGTAAGGGCGGTGCAGGTCAAGTTCGCCGTCGGGATAGTCAATGGCGCTCTTCTTCAGGTCTGCGGCGCTGTCCACGCTCAGCACGTGAGACTCGTCCGCCTCGCAAATCCAAAGGTTGAGAGGCGTCCCCCAGTACCTGTCTCGCGACACGGCCCAGTCGATGTTGTTCTCCAAGAAATCGCCCATCCGCCCCTTGCGTATGTGTTCCGGTATCCAGTTGATGCTGTCGTTCACTTCGAGCATGGTGTCTTTGTAAGCGGTGGTTCGGATGAACCATGAGTGGCGCGCGTAATAGACGATGGGCGAATGACAGCGCCAGCAGAAGGGATAAGTGTGGACGTACCCCTCGGAGCGGTAGAGTATGCCGCGTTCGCGCAACTCTTCGATGATGCCTGCGTCGGCGTCTTTTACGAACACGCCCGCCCACGGCGTCACCTCGGAGGTGAAGCGGCCTTTGGTGTCCACCGGTTGGAGGAACGGCAAATCGAACTTGACGCCGACCTGATAGTCGTCCTCGCCGAACGCGGGCGCGATGTGGACAATCCCCGTGCCGTCCTCTATCGTGACGAAGTCGCCCAGTATGGCGTAGTGAGCTTTTTTTTCAGGGGCGCAGAATGTGTAGAGCGGCTCGTACTCCGTCCCTTCGAGATCTGCGCCTTTATATCTTTCGGCCACTTCGTAGTTTTCTTCGCCGAAAACCGCGGGGAGCCTGCCCTCGGCGAGTATGAGATATTCGTCTTTGTATTTAACCTTCGCGTAATCCAGCCCCGCGCCCAAAGCGATGGCGACGTTGCTGATAAGCGTCCACGGAGTGGTCGTCCACACAAGGAAAGAAGTGTCGGGAGAGCCTTTGACCCGCATCCGGACGAACACCGAAGGGTCTTCGACCTCGCGGTATCCCTGAGCTATCTCGTGGCTAGACTGGGCGGTCTCGCAGCTCGGGCACTGGGGAACCACCTTGTGGCCCTTGTACAGCAGGCCTTCATCCCAGTATCGTTTCAGTATCCACCAAACCGATTCGATGTAGTTGTTCTGGCAGGTGACGTAGGGGTCGTCCAAATCGACCCAGAATCCGACGCGCTCGGTCATCTTGCGCCATTCTTTTTCGTATTTGAACACGCTTTCGCGGCACTTGGAGATGAACTCGGCGACTCCGAACTTTTCGATGTCGGCTTTGCCGTCGATTCCAAGCTCTTTCTCGACGGCGATCTCGACCGGCAAACCGTGAGTGTCCCAACCCGCCTTGCGGAGAACGTCGAAGCCGCGCATCGAACGGTAGCGCAGGAATACGTCTTTCATGACGCGCGTGAGAACGTGGCCGGGGTGAGGCATGCCGTTGGCGGTCGGCGGCCCTTCGTAAAACGTGAACTTATCCGCGCCGCGATGCTGTTCCATGCTCCGCTTCATTATGTCGTTCTGTTCCCATTTTTCGAGAACCTTCAGTTCGAGTTTTGCGAAATCCGGATTTTTTTCCACTTTGTCAAACATGATTTTCCCCTGACGTCTATCTGAATTTTGCCGGCCCCGCCGCCGGCGACCGAAAACGGGCCGCGCATAAAAAACCGCGGGACATCGCCCGCGGCTGTTGTCGCTTGTTGTTCGCCGCGAGCGCCCTTGCCGTCACCTCTGGCCGCCCCCGGCGTCTATCTCGCTCTCAATCGAGCGCCGACGCCACAGGCGGCCTCATAATGATGATGCCTATTATGCCGACTGCCTGTTTCATCTTTCCGTTTCCTTCTCAATGTCGCTGGTCTGCGCCCGCCGCGCCGCTACGATATTTCCACCGCGCGCCGAACGCAAAAAGTATAAGAGCCGCCATCCGGCGTGTCAATAAAGGCCGACTCCGCCGCCATCATCTAGTTTGGTTCGCGGACTTGCCGCGCGCGGGCCGCCTGATGTTATAATCGACAACGCGGAGGAGCAAATGGATATCGCAGAGCGGCTGAAGGCCGCCCAAGGCATAGACATCGAGAGCGCGGAAATTATCGCGACTGACCCCGATTGTCTTAAAACGCGCTTCACGCTCGCGGCGGCTGACGGCTCCCGGACTAGACAACGCGCCATTTTTATGCGGCTGCCGGCTGACGAATACGCGCTTGTCCCTGTGACGGCTAGGCAGTCCACGGGATTCGGCTGCGCCAAGCTTTCGCAGATTTATGCTTCGTCCGCCGCCCGCGGGGATTTCGGCGGAGAAGTCGTCGGCGCGTTGAACGGTGGTTTCTTCATATTCATCGAACGCTTATGGAGCCGCGCGGCGAGGTTCGTTCCTTCCGAAACGCGAGTCGGCGACCCTATCGGGTGGCGGATGACAGCCGGAGAGACGACGTTTCCGCCGCTCTACGGACGCGCCTCTATTCTGTTCGGCGGAACAGGCGGCGCGCGGGCGGCCTCTCCGCGATTGACTGATATGACATTGGTCTTCAGTTGGCGCGACGGAACCGAGTCAAGATTGTCGCCGTCCGCCGTGAACCGCGAATGGACTTCTGGCGTAGCATGTTACACTCCGGCGTGGAACTCGCCGAAGTCTCCGAGAAGGCCGGGCGCAATCGACGTTTCGGTTATCGGCGCGACAACGGTTTCATCCAGCGCGGGCGGCGGAGCGATTATTCCGATTAACGGGTTTGTGGCGTCCGCCGAGAAACACGCATGGGGAGTCGCAGGAACTAAATGGCATTCGCATCCTGCGCGCGTCGCATACGAGTTGAATGCTGCGGCAGAAGAAAAATTCGGCGGAGCCGCGCACGCGATAGAAGCAGGCCCCGCGCTGGTTTCAGACGGAATGCCTCTCGAAATCGACGTCGAAAGCCTTGTTGCGTCAGGGTTCGCTCCCCGAACGCCTCCGCTTCCGGCTTTCAATTCCGTGTTGAACCACTACAGGATTCCGGCGCCCCGCACATGCGTGGGAATTGCTGAAAACGGAGACGCGACGGCGGCGGTATTCGAGGGGAGAATGCCGGGCGAGAGCAAGGGCGTGACACTAAACGAGGCGGCAAGACTGATGGCTGCCATCGGCTGCCGGGACGCCGTGAATCTTGACGGAGGGGCCTCGTCTCAGATGATTCTCAGAGGGGGGTCACTCAATCAGCCTCAATTGGGCGAGTCGGGCGGCTGGATGACGCGCGCCCTGAAACTCGCCGGCAAACTTGCCACTCCGGGCACGTTGCCTCTGCCCGGCGATATCGGCGCGGGCGGCGAGGAACGCTCCATCGGCGACGCGCTTCTCATTGTTCGCTTGTGATTCTTAAAATGTTTTAGTCCCGAACAAACCTAGCGCTATTTGATTGAACAACTTTGAGAAGGAATAACATAGATAATGGCAATAACGGTTATGTTTTTTCGCTTCAAGCGTTAATCAACAGGATATTTTCGCGGATCAATGCACTGTCGAATCGTCTCTGTGGAAACTTCCCACAGCCGCCTCTTCGGTTTTCATGATTGAGAAAACATCAGTCAGATTCATAACCGAAAAGACGTTAAGATTCCTCGGTGTTATGCCAATAATCCGAAGGCCGCCCTTGATAGGATTGATTATCTTCTGGGCGTAGATGAGAGAGCCGACGCCGGTGCTGTCAATAAATCCGACATCCGACAGGTTCAGCACAATCTTCTGATGTCCGAAGTTCACAAGAGAGTCCAGCCTGACTTTCAGAGTCGGAGCGGACTGAACGTCGAGATTGCCGCGCACGTCGAGTACTACCACGTCGCCTTGGCTTCTCTCTTCCAGTTTGAATTCCATGCTATTATCCACATTCCGCTCCCATTGACTCTCAAGGCTATTATAACTTCAACGCCAGTATGTCCACAACATGCGGTATGATTTTGAGATTCCTGATTGAAGTTATGCGTTGCTCATTCGTATGGTAGAATATCCGCTGGACGGAAACACGGACATGGGAAAAAACAAAAAGAAGAAAAAATCCGTCGTGGCGGTCAAAACAGAGCCGCGCGCGTTGTGGAAGAGAACGGTTGAACTTGCCGCAATGCCGGTGTCCGGAGCGGCTCTGGTCTTGGCTTTCGCGCCTTACAATCAGTTCTATCTGGCATGGGCGGCGCTAGTCCCGCTTTTATTGGCGTTGGGTCGCGCAAATATCGCGGGAGCAGCGCTGCGCGGATATCTCTTCGGCATGGGGTATCTTGCTGCTCTTTTCTGGTGGCTTGTGGTGGTGCGTTGGCCCGCCCCGCTTGGGTATGCGGCTTTTGTCGTCCTTGTTCCGGCAATATTTATCCCGTGGGCCTGTCTGACGGCTTTCTTCATGAAAAAAACGAGCGCCGCTCTCCGAATATTGACTCCTGCATGCCTGTGGGCGTTGCTTGAATTCGCCATGTCTCATGGGACTTTCGCTCTCCCATGGTGGTCTCTCGCATACACCCAGACATCCAACCTTGTAACGGCGCAGCTTGCTTCAATCGGCGGCATTTATCTGGTTTCATTTATGGTCGTTATTGCGAACATGTTCGTTCTGGCGCTCGCAAAGAAAAGCGTCGCAACGGATAAAAAAACATGGGCAGGGATAGGCGTTCTCGCCGCGGCGTCGATAGTTTA
>MWCD01000002.1 GCA_002069885.1 bacterium ADurb.Bin236
TGATATCCACGATAGCGACAGGCACGGCTCCCCTGACGGTGGCATCCACAACGGTGGTGACCAACCTGAACGCGGACTTGTTGGACGGATATCACGCGACTGATTTTGCGGCTTCTGCGCACTCACACGCGACATTGACGCGTGGCACAGGACTTACCGGCTCGAACTATGACGGCTCGACCGCAACAACATGGGCGGTTTCATACGGCTCGGCTGCCGGCACGGCGGTGCAAGGCGACACGTCAATAACTATAACCGCAGGAACCGGGATGAGCGGAGGCGGAAGCATCACGCTTGGCTCTGGTGGCACGGTGACTCTTAATAACAATGACGCAGGGTCTTCTCAATTCATATTCAAAAACATCGCAGACACCACGCCGACAACGCAGTTTTCAGCGACAACAAATAACGACACGATCCAATTCGCAGCGGGCGGAAGAACGACGGTGTCATTCACGCCTGCCAGCAAAAGGGTGACATATACCACAACGCTTTCCACGTTGACGCGTGGCACAGGATTGACCGGTTCGAACTATGACGGCTCAGCGGCGCAGACATGGGCGGTAGATTTCGGCACGACGGCGACGACAGTGGCGGCCGGCAACCACACGCATACGAATATGGTGACAGGAACAGGCACGGCGGACAGAGTGGCGTACTGGAACTCTGCAAGCACGATAGCATCAGGGGGCCTCTACTGGGACAACACGAACAGCAGGTTGGGCGTTGCGGTCGCCCCCGGCACATATGCGCTTAACGTGTCCGGCACGGCGAACATATCAGGCAACACGACGATAGGCGGAACGCTTGGAGTGACAGGAGCGATAACGGGGTCGAGCACAGTTCAGGGAACAAGACTGATATCCACGGTTGCTACGGGAACAGCGCCTCTGACGGTGGCGTCGACCGATCTCGTGACAAACCTGAACGCGGACTTGTTGGATGGCAATCACGCTTCCGCATTCGCGACATCAGGCCACACACACGCGCAGTTGACAGCCGGCACAGGAATTTTGTTGACTGCCTACGACGGCTCAACCGCGAGGTCGGTTTCGCTGGACAAAGACTACACGGACTCATTCTATGTTTTGAAAGCCGGCGACACTATGACAGGAACTTTGCAGGGCAGACAGTTGAACCCGACGGCGAACAATACATATACCCTCGGAACCTCCGCCCTCAGATACAGCACGGCATATATGGTAAATCTTAACGCATCTGGAACAGGAACCGTTTCCGGACTATTAACGCTGGGAACGCAAGCCACAGGAACGGGGCATGCCGTGCGCGCGGATAGATCGATAACGCTGGCCACAAGCAATGGAATACTCGTTAACGGCACCACATCTCAAACACAGGATCTGACAGCCAATAGGACATACAACCTTTCGCTGGACAAGTCGCACACAAATTGCGCGTTTACTGCGGCCACGACTTTGAACGTAGCGGCTCAAGACACATCATGCGCGGCAGGTTTCTGCGCCATTGCCGCTGTGGACGGCGCCGCCTACACAACCAGCGCGTCGGCGAAACATGACAGCGCGTCGCTGTATTTCAACGGAGGCGTCGCGCAGATTGCCACGCTTAGAGTGTTGTGCTGTCCGTGCCAGTAATAATTTTTTTGAGAGGCAGACACGGCAGGCGCGTCCGGATGGTTTCAAATCTACCGATTATTGCTTTGCATGACAGCTTTTCCTGCGCGTTGGTTTTTCTATGATAGTACTTGGTCTCCGCGGACAAATTTCTCCGATGACGCGGCATATTGTTTGAACAATTCCCGCATCGCGCTCAAATCGTCATTGCTGTAACTGAAGCATGAAAGCGCTTTAAGGCCGTCAGATAAATCATATTTGAGGTCGAATTGCGAAGCTTTGTCGAAAAACAATGTGCCGGGGAAAACTCTCAGTTCGAAGCAATTGATTTGAACGCCCAGAGACGCGCAATACTCCAAAGTTCTTTTGAATCCATCCACAGTGTCGCCGGGAAGGCCCATCATGATTGTGATATTGGAGTTAGGCAGTTTTTTCAGCAGTGAGACTTTTTCTTTGAACTTTTCCGGATCGATCGATCGTTTGACCGTGTCGAATGTGGCAGGGTTCGTCGAGTTAAGCCCCATTGTGGCGCATGCGATATTGAGTCTCGATAGAATTTCTATCTGCGCCTTGGAAAGATGATCCGCGTGAAGAGCAAAAGTGAAAGACAGTTTTCCGGAAGGATCGACATCTAACGCGGCTTGCGCGATTTCTTCAAGGCGCTTGTTGTTGTAGTTAAGCGCAGCGTCGCAGAAATTGATGTTTTTTTTACAATTCTCAAATGCCCATGCGATTTCTCTTCGAATTATGTCTAGGCTAAAGAACCTGATTTTCGCCTGTTCGTTTCCGCTGACACAAAATGAGCATTGGTTGGGGCAGCCTCTGCTAGTCTCCATGTAAACTAATTCACCCGGGGGGACATAAACATTGGTTAAATACGGAGAAGGCGATGATTCAAGAGACTGCGCGCAGCCCGACAATATTTGCGGTTTGAAGAGACCCTTTTTTCGCATATCCGTTTTTGTGGAGATACTGTCCAAGGACCTAAGACTTCCGTCGACAAGTTTTTTCACAATGGACACGAACGCTTCTTCTCCTTCACCGGTCACGATAAAATCGGGAAGCCATGGTTGTTTCGATAATAATTCGTACCCCGGCGCGTTTGGACCGCCTAATACGATAATAGTGTCAGGAAGGGTTTCTCTTATATTGCAAAGAATATTTTCAACCCTATCGAAATTCCAGAGAAAAACAGACAATCCAAGAATATCAGGGTTTTCATTTCTGACAATCTCAACGTCTTGTTGCGCGTCCCCGAAGTTCTCTTTCAAATCAAAAAAAGAAATTCTTACGTCGGGTTCCAGCAACTTTTCTTTGGCTGCGGCTAAAAGTTTAGCGGGGCCGTATCCGTAAGCCGAAAGTTTTTCGCCGCTTGAATGAGACATCAGACAAACTCTGAATTTGTAGTTCATCAACGCAGAACACCTCTTGAGACGCCGATTATAAGGCGCATTGCCTCGCCTGCGCATATTATATGTTTGATTTAATTATAATAGTATGTCATTTGGATTTAGTCCGAACAATTTGCCGTTTGTTCAAAACATGCGATATGCAAAAACACATATCCATGCCAAGAAAAAAACGGCAACCAATCATTTCTTTAATATCTTGGCGATGTTGATTATTTTTGAAAGAACGAAGGCCGCGTGTCGGGCTGACCTGATTTCTCTTAGGTTTCTCCAGAAGACGGCGGGCCGGGCGTAGAAAAACAAAAAGGCCGCAATCATCAGCAGCCGCGCTTTGTTTCGCAGGGGAGCAGCAATGAAATTCGGCGCGATCACATTGAAATCGTCCCAGTCGGCGGTTGAATCCGGAAAAAGCTCTAAAAAAAAGCGAGTGCCGGGGAAAGGCGCAAAGAAGGCGAATTGAGCCCTGTCTAGCGGCAGCTTCAGGGCGGCAGAGAATGTGTTTCTGAAATCATTCTCGCCTTCTCCCGGCAAACCGAACATGAAATTTCCGGTCACGCCGATGCCGCGTTTCTTTATCATAAGTAGCTTTTCACGAACATCTTTCAAGTCGAGCGCTTTTCTGCCTAGGGATTTCAGGGAGACGGAAGAGGCAGATTCGATTCCCACCGCAATGGACTCGCATCCGGCCGCGCTCATTTTTTCCAGCAAATCATCGTCCAAAGAGTCCAGATAGACGCCGTTCGGACAGTACCACTTGAGATTGAAGCCCGACTTTATCAGGCCATCGCACAAGCGCATTGCGGCTTCCCTGTTCGCGGTCAGGTTCTGATCGACGAACGCCGCGACTTTGACGCCCAGCTCGCAATAGACGTATTCGATTTCCTTGATCATGTTTTCGGGGGAGCGATATCTGACGCCGGGTCCGGATATTGTTCTCGCCGCGCAATAGGAGCAGTTGTAATTGCATCCTCTTGAATAAGTCATCGGAACAACGGGGAAACCGGGAGCAAAAACACCATGAGCATGGTGAGGATATCCTTTGACATCCATTTTGTCCCAAGCAGGGAAAGGCAGCGAGTCGAGGTCTTTTACCGACTGTTGTGGGTTTGCATTAATTCTCCCATCGTCGCGCCATATCAATCCGGGGATAGTCCGCTCGTCTGTTCCGTCTCCGGCTAGCAGCCGCAACAGCGCGGAAAAACCAATTTCCGATTCTCCGGAAAACCCGAAATCGAAGGCGGGCTCCTCCAAAAGAACTGAATGGGGAAGCCCGGAGGCGTGAGGGCCTCCGATGATTATTTTCGTATAGGGCAAACTGGATTTAACGACCGCCGCCGCGCGCCTTGCTTTGTTGTGGAAGAAGGAATAAGACTGCAATCCGACGACATCGGGTCCGAATTCGAGTAGCGAAGCGGCCAAGCCGGCGGGGTCAAGCTTTTCCTTTGCGCAATGGTATATTCTGTTTTCGAAGCCTTCCCTCGAAATGACCGCGGACAGATATCCCAAGCCCAAGTTGGGAACCGTAGCCATGTTCGTTTCTCTTGGAAAGACCAGAGCGACTTTCATCGGGGCAGAATGAGCGAGAGCGGCCAAGACCGGCAGCTCTCCGGGGCAATCCCCGTCCGGCTGCGAATCCGCTGTCGCAACGCAACCTTTCCATAATGGTTCGCGACCGGCAAAGCTGAGCCGGCTGCTATTGTCAAAACGCTTGACCCGACAAGCTTTTCAATAAATCCGGATTCGTCGATATAGCTGATGAACCGGGCGATTTTCATAGCGGCGAACTGCTTAGTTGCCGCCGTATTTTTTGTCCATGAACCCTATGTTCTATTCACTGCAAAAATACGCCTTGCGTTCCACGTTTCATCCGCTCCGAACAATCGCTCCCGAATCCTAATGAAGGATTCTGATAAATCACGTAAAGACATTCTCGCATAGTTGCGCGGCTCGCGCAATATACAGCAACTATTTCACTTGAAGGTCGCTTTAAAAACGAGCTTAGCCTTGTTTACAATCTTGAATCGCGGCAACGTATTTGATTATTAGAAATTGCTTGTGTGTTTCGTCAGCATTCTTGGACAGAGACAGAAATTCTATTCTCGCACGTAAAACTAACTGACTTGCTCAATATAGCATAGAACAAATGACAGCTATTAATAATTCGGCTTTTCTGGACATTATAAGAGGCATTTGAAGAAGCATTATGCGAAAATGCTTTCACATGTCCCAATTTATAAAGAACATAAAATATATTACGCAAAAAGCAATGAAATCACGAGGTTGTTTCGTTAGAGAAGCATGGTATAATAACATTAATTCTGAGCGTATGAGAGAGACGCCGCATAGAGCGCGAACCATTGATGTCAGGAGAAGATTATGGAGATTCTTTCAACTAAAATACGATTGGATATCCCGCTCTGTTTAATCGGAATTAAGGACAAATCTAAAACGCTGATGTTTTTTTCATTTTCTCATGGCCTTTCAGTCTGGCTTGCTTTTTTTATGGTCTTTTGCGATATATCCAACTCGGCGGCAGCAGTAGATATGAAAGCAGTTTCAGCTTTGGAGATTACCAGAGAGTCGCTAGCAAATACTGATTTAGAGTTTTTAGACGATGTGATTGTGAAGGTTTACAGCCCTTCGTTGGTTCTTTTGGCGGAAGGAAAGATGGAGCAAAGCAAAACGTTTTCCATTGAAGTTCCCGGATTGGACGACTATGAATGGTTATACGTGGAAATCGGCGAACAAGAGAGTCATATATACGGCATATTTAACATTGAAGAAGGCGTGGTTGTGGACTATGTAACATCCACGATTATGGAAGCAATGCTGAAAATGAAAACGCGAATGGAGAACATTACATTTGAGGAAATGAAGCATATTTTGTATGAGCTTCATAAAGCGGCTGATGCAGATGAATTATCCAAAGCAAAAAACGACTCGGACGCGATACGAATGCTTTTTTCGGACGAGGAGTATAGGCTTATGCTCGGCGATATGGCTATCTCTTTTTCGACTCCCGGAAACACATTGGAAGAATATGTAAAGCTCAATGAGACCATGAGTCAAGGGATTAGTTTATTCGGCAAGGGCGACGTAGAAGCATTAAAAATGATGCTGACTGTCGACGCTAAAATCGAAATTGATGGTCAAACGGTGACTGGGGATCAGATAATTGATTCTCTTCGGTCATTAAGGAATAAATACGAAGTTTTGAAATGGGACGCTTCATGCGAAAGAATAATCGTCAACGAGAATCGCGCGGAAGTTGAAACATTGGAAAGAATCATTCTGTCAGACAAAACTGAAGGCTCGATAACAAAAAACATCAGAATGGGCTTTGTTAATATCTTTGTAAAAAATGAAAATCAATGGAAACTTCAGGAAAGACGAATGAAGAAATGCGAGCCGGCAAGCGCGTTGATTTTTGCGGACGGCTCGTCGGCGGATTGGACGGGCATAAGACCTTGTGTTTCGAAATTCACATCAAAGAGCGGATTAAAAGGGGAAAAGGCTGAACTTAGCTCGATATATATGGCGTTCGATGACCACGGCATTTTCTGGAGATTGGAAAACACAAATAATTTATTTGAAGAGAGTTTCGGCGACGCTTCCGCTGCTCTGATTGACGAAACGACTCATGTTATGTACGTGGTTTCGTTATTAAACGAAGTTAGCGGCAAAACTGAAGAGGGAGTGCATAGCTGGACGGGCGTAAACGCAGGCAAGGAGTATTCGATGAATGAAACATCAATGACTGCCCCGGATGGTTTTAATGAAAAAATGAGATACTTGCCTGACAATTTTCACGTGGGGGCGTCTTTTGCCGAGGGAACATTATCAAAGAAAGAAATAAAAGGCTTGAATAAAACGGCGTTTTTGAACGCAAGAATTATTATTGACAGAGGGGATGGGAAAACCGAAGTGTTGTCAGAGGGCGTGCCGATTGAATTCGAAGTTCCTTTATTGTTGCTTCAATAATCCACATTGACATATATACAGACTTAAATATACTATAGATAAGATATGTTATTATTGAATGGGATATAACTATGCCTAAAATGCCGATTGAAATTGTTTTTGACTCGAAGATTTTTTCTGCTGACGCCATTCTTGGGGCTTGTCATAAATTTCTGGCAAAATGTTTTATCACATTAGAACACAGCGAGGACGGCAAGAGAATAATCGCTAGTCTTACAGCGAGAGAGGGCGTATCCGCAGAGGGGCTTGAAGACGAGTTTCGGGCCGAAACGCTGAATTATGCAGTGAAGCAAAAAATCAACAAAGGGTCGGCTAAAATAAGAGACCAGATATTTCACATAGTGTTCAACCCGGAAAGATTGAACGCGCTCGGCGGACAGCTTCAGACGGAGCTTGAAACCAAGGCGGACCCGGATTCGGTCAAACTCAGCGCGCGGCTTGAAAAGCTCCTTGAGGAGATTGAAAGCGAGGAGTCGATGGGCTATGAGGAGGACCCGCTCGGAATAGCTGTTCCGTGGGAGGAGAAACATGGAATGCCCGGCGATCTGTTGCACCCCGTGGATCAGTTAAAGAGGCAGGCCGAAAACAATCTCATAAACATAGAAACGGTGAAAGAAATTGTCGACTGTTGAATTTGACAAAAAGATATTTGCAATGAAGGCCGTGAAATCCGCCGTGAAAGACTACAAGGATTTTGCGAATTTCGACGTGACTGAGAGAAAAGACCGAATCGTCGTGAAGATTGACAATATTGACTACGAGCCGAAGGAAGTTTTTCTGGGTGAATTCGGAAACTACGTGATCCACAAAATGAGCGTGAGACAATGAGCGCGATAGATATAAAAAAAGTCAAAACTTCGAACTTTAGCGGAATGATGCCGTTCAGTTTCAGAAAAATGGGCGACACGTATATTGTTGTAAACGAGTATGGAAATTACGTTTTTTTAACGAAAGAAGAATTCGTCAGCCTTGTTGAAAACGGGCCTTCGGCGTTGAGCAGGCCGGTGATAAAAGAGCTTACGGCGCAGAACATGCTGTTCACAAAAGAAACGGCGGCCAGAGCCGCCGAGAGGCTCAGGGCGAGGTTCGCGGATGCGGCGCGAGCGACGAACCTTCATATAATAGTGCCCACCCTCAGATGCAACCTGCGTTGCGTTTACTGTCAGGCTGCGGCAATGAGCGGCGATAATTACGAAACGGACATGAACACGGACACCGCGCGCGCGGTGGTCGAAACCATATTCGACGCCCCTACGAAACTGTTGAGCATCGAGTTTCAAGGCGGCGAGCCTCTTCTAAACTGGGACACGGTAAAGTTTATTATCGAATACGCCGTCGAGCTTAACAAAACGAAAAAGAGAGAACTGAGATTCAACATTGTTTCCAACCATCTTCTGATGGACGACGAGAAGCTGGATTTCCTGCTGGAGCACAATGTGGTTATGTGCATGTCTCTGGACGGCCCGGCTTTCGTGCATGACAAGAACCGGGGAATCACTCACGACCGCGCGGTTGAGATGTATAAGAAAGTTTATCGCAGATACAAGGAAGCCGGAACGGAGAGGCTGCCTTCTCTAATCGGCACCCTTTCTAAACACTCCATGCCGTATCACAAAGAAATCGTGGATGAATATCGTTCTCTAAATGCCGGGTCGATTTTTGTGCGTCCCGCCACGACTCTGGGCTATGCCGGCAGGAATTGGGAGAAGATAGGTCTTACCCCGGAAGAGTTTCTCGATTTTTATGAGAGGATGTTGGATTACATAATCGAGTTGAATATAAAGGGAGAGAATTTTACCGAAACATACGCTATATACGCGCTGTGTAAAATCGTCGCGGGCTTCGAACCGGGATATGTGGATATGAAGTCGCCGTGCGGGGCTTCCATAGGACAACTAGCCTACAATTACAATGGAGATGTGTACACATGCGACGAGGGCCGTATGTTGGGACATCAGGGAGACCATACTTTCAGGGTGGGCAAATGCGGCGAGTCGAGTTTTGCGGACTTAATAATGCACAGGGCGACGAAGGCTTGCGCGATCGCTTCCACGCTGGACACAACTCCGGGGTGTTCAGAGTGCGCATACAGGCCGTATTGCGGGATATGCCCCGTCCTTAACTATCATGAGACCGGCGAGTTATCCCCGAATGTTTTTACCACGCGAAGGCACACTGTCAACGAAGGAATAATTGATATAATCTTCAAAAGGCTGATGATTCCCGAAATTGGAGACATATTCGTCCAGTGGACAAAAAACTATATGGAATCGAGCAGCAGAGAAATAGAAGGCGTCAAGGAGACGGAGGAGGACAAAGCCGGGAAAGAATAGGCTTTGTTGAAGGCGCCGCGCGGGAGAATCGCGGAGCCGCGTCTGAGCCGACAACACGGAACTAGTTCGACCGGATGCCGGCGAATGTTCCGGAAAACGAAGGTGGGACATGGACAAACCAACGAAAAAAACGCCGACCGCCGTCGCGCCTATGAATAAGAGGGGCGCGCTTCCTTCCGCAGTAAACGACACTCTGTCATATTTCTCGCGGGAAGAAGCTAAGATATCGAGCAAAGGGGTGGTGACAGGCGCGTTGACCGTGGTGGCGTTGGGCCTTGTGGCGACTCCGACTCCTGCCCTCCACACCAGTTTTCACGCCAATTTCGGAACGCACACAAACCAAGGCGGAGTGAACACTCACTCTAGCGTGGCTTCGGCTAATCTTCACACCAACGCAGGCTCGCACGCCAACGCTTCCGCCGCGACCGGACACTACAGCATAGCGAACCACGCCAGCAAGCCGGTAGTAAACGCGCACAACAGCGTGAACAATCATACAAACGCGAATGTCGCAAACCATGCGAGCACTCTAGCGACCAACGTGACGGTGAAAGCGGCGGTTAGCGAGAACGTGACGAAGGGCAGTTTCCACAACAACGGCGCTCAAGGCAAACACACCGCTTGGAACGCGCACGCGAGCGCGGCGGCGGTCCACGCGAATACGGCGGCCACCACGTCGCATACGAGCACGGCGAGTCTCAACAAACATAACAGCGTCAACACGCACGCGAGCGGAGCCGGAGTCGATTCGCATTCCAATGTGAACGCGCACGCAAGCTGGCCGGTGGTAGATACTCACATCAGCGTCAACAACCATGCAAACGCCGCCGGTTTCACAGCTCACACGAACGTGTCGGCCGTTAACACTCACACTAACACGGCAGAACATACGAACCACAATTCTCACGCGTCTTGGTGATAAATTGCGCCTTATTCTCTGGCCGCAGGCCGAGGGGTGGAACAAATGGAAAGAGAAAAGAATAAATCGGCGAAGGCGGGTGAAAAAAAACTGCTTCCCGCGATAAAGAGCGACGCTGCAGCTTACTTTCTTAGAGAGGAAGCCAAGGTAAGCACAAAAGGGATAGCGGCCGGAGCTGCGGCGCTGATAGCGTTAGGAATGATATCGGACCCGACTTGGGGATGGCATTCCTCAGTTCATGCGAATATAAATCTTCACACGAACCAAGGCGGCGTCAACGGGCACACGAACACGGGCGCGGCAAACATGCATTTCAACTCTTCATCGCACGTTAATCTGGCCGCAGTCAATACGCATTCGAGCATAAACACACACTCTAGCGCCGGAGCGGTGGACACGCATTCGAGCATCAACAGCCATACCAACCAAACGGCGGCTGGAGGCCATTCCAACGCTGGGCACACAAACGCGGCGGCGGTTCATTCCAACGAAACCGTCACAAGGGGCGGGTTTCATAACAGCGGCTCGCAAGGAAAACACAGCGCGTACAACGCGCATTCAAACGCGAGCGAATCCTCGCACGTAAACTCGGCGGGAACCAACACCCACACCAGCGTAGCGGCTATTTCGAGACATGTCTCGGTAGCCAACCACAGCAACACGGCGGCGGTCAATTCCCATACGAGCGCAGCGGCTCATTCCAGTTCACCGGCGCAGAACCAGCACGCAAACGCCAATTCCCACGCCAGCAGAGTGGCTTACAGCGGACATAGAAACCTCGAAGCGACCAACCTGCACAGCAATTCTTCGAGTCATGTGAACCACGGCTCGCACGCTTCATGGTGAAAAAGGGCTGAGACAACCGCAAGGATTTATAGAATCGCATAGGAGAAGGTGGAATATGAAAAAAAACGACCGGCCTTCCAAGCAGATTGAAAGAGCGATTTCTCTCCCCGGAGCGGCCGCGGACGCGCTCTCGTATTTCATGCGAGAAGAAGCGAAAATTACGTCGTCGTCCGTAATGAAGGGCGGGCTTGCTCTGGCCGCTCTTGGAATGATGTCTTTCCCGGAAATAGTGAAGTCGGCGCATGAGAGCCTCCACGTAAGCTGGAACAATCACGCAAACAGAGCCGCCGAGGCATACCACATCAACGTAGCGGCCATAAACCAGCATGTAAACGCCAACACCCATTCCAGCAGAGCGGCGACAGCGGCTCATTCCAACGTGAACACCCACGCCAGCACGGCGTTGGTAGACGCGCACAACAGCGCTAACGTCCATGCCAGCACGGCGGCTGTGAACACCCACGCCAGCAAGCCGGCGATTAACGTGGCGGCGGTCCACGCGAGCGCCGCTGTGACAAAAGGCAACTTACACAACAATTCGGCTCAGGGAAAACACACTGCTTGGAACGCGCACACGAGCCAAGCCACCAGCGCCCACACCAACACCGCCGCAACTACGACCCACAACAATGTGGCCGCGTCAAGCATTCACTCGAATGTGAACTCACACGCCAGCGCCGGAGCATTAAACACTCATAGAAATCACAATAACTCGATAAGCTCGCCGGCTGTGAACAGGCACGCGCATATCACGTCCCATTCCAACGCGGTGGCAACCAACGTCCACGCCAGCATTGTGGCCGTAAACATGCACAGCAACGCAAACACGCATGGAGCGCATAACTCGCACAGCTCATGGTGACGCGAGGCCGCGCGAGTTTTTAAGCAATTGTTTTAATTGCAAAAATGAGCAAAGATAATTAAATATTTTCTTTGGGGGATATGAAGGTCGGGAGGCGCATGGGTTTCACCGACGGATTTAACATCTTGAACCCGCTGAAGAATGACAAGGAATAGCGACAATGGGGAGTTTCGGCTACTTTCAGATAACACGGCGGTGCGATCAGCGCTGCCTGATTTGCTCAAATCCCGAGAACGACAACTCGATATCCTTTGAGAAGGGGATAGCGTATCTTGATTCGCTGATGTCTGACGGCGGGTATGAGGGCGTTATTATTACAGGAGGAGAGCCGACCCTGTCGGAAGACCTTCCCGAATACCTGAAACATTGCGACAGGAAGGGTTTTCCCAGCGTTCTCATCACGAACGGGCAGAACTTGGCCTCAACGGCTTTCGCAAGGAAACTGAAAGCGGCAGGGCTGGAGAAGGTTGTCCTTTCGCTTTATTCGAGCGACCCGAAAATTCAGGGCAAACTGACCGGCAACCCGGATTCATTGAGCAACGTGAACAAAGCGGCGGCGAACTTGGAGAAGCTTGGCGGAATAACGCTGAGCGTCACCATAACCATGAACAAGCTCAATGCGGATCACCTCAGCCGAAACGTCGAACACATCGCAAAGCGCATGCCGAGCGTCAACCACGTGGTTTTCAATAACTTGGACCCGCTGATGAACAGGGCCGCCCAGCACCCGGAAACCCTGCACAGGCTTAACGACATCGATATAGAGTTGACTAGGGCGGTTGACATGCTGCGAAGCAACAAAATGACATATCGAATAGAGAGAGTTCCCCTTTGCTATATGGGCGGATACGAGCACAACTCGACTGAAACCCGGCGAATAGTGAAAAACGAAAAAGTAAAAATTTTGTTTCTTGACGAAAAAGGGGAGGTGGACCAAGCGCAGGGCGATTTCCTGTACGGGAAAGCCGAATGTTGCAAAGTCTGCTATCTGAACGACATCTGCATAGGGTTGTATTCTATGGACGATCGCTATATGTCAGAGGAACTGTTCCCGGTGTTTCACACAACCAAGGAAGAAGTCGCCGAGAAAGTTCTTTCAAACGCGCCGTGACGCGGTTGCGAGCGGCGCGCCCGCAGCCTACTGGAGAAGGAAATGGACAACAGGCTCGACCTTAAAGTCGGATATAACTGCAATAACTACTGCAAACATTGCGTCATTGGAGACAAGCGTTTTTTCATACCCGACAGGACGACAAGGCAGTTGAAGGACGTGCTTGAAGAAGAAAAAGACAATTATCAGGAAGTGGTTTTCACTGGCGGCGAATTCACCATACGGAAAGACTGTTTCGAGCTGCTGAGCCATGCCGCTTCTCTCGGCTACAAGATTCTTATCCAGACGAACGCCAGAAGATTCGCGTACAGCGCTTTTTGCGACGAGTTCCTAGCCGCCGGGCAGGGGAAGATAATGACGGTGACTGGGGCGTTGCTTTCGGCTAACTCCGACTGCCACAACTACCTCACCGGAGCAGACAGCTACCGACAGACCGTCAAAGGGCTATGCAACCTCAAAGCGCGCGGGCAGCAGGTTTCGATAAACACTGTGGTCACCAAGGTTAATTACAGGACATTCCCGGATCTGGCAAGATTCCTGATAAGAATCGGCGTCGATGTTTATCAGTACGCGTTCGTCCACGCGCTCGGCAGCGCCGATAAAAACATCTTATCCATCCTTCCTAAAAAATCTTTGGTCGTTCCTTTCATCAAGATGGGCATTGATATAGGGCGGGCGGCTGGCGTTCCCGTTTATGTCGAAGCGATACCTTTCTGCCTGATGCAGGGCTATGAAAGAAATATTGCCGAGAACTATATACCGCAAGTGAAGCTGAACGATGTCACAAACACCGTGGCCGACTTCGACTACGTGCGGAAAACATACGAAAAAGAAAAGGCTCCCTCCTGCAGGAAGTGCGCCTGCTTCAGCGTTTGCGAAGGCCCGTGGATACAGTATCCCAGAACTTACGGCTGGAAGGAATTCGAGCCTATAGCCCCTGTAAAAGCGGCCGCCAAATCATAACGGACTGAATGAAGGGTCGGAGAGCTTGTAGATGAGCGAAAAAAAAACCGAATGCGCAAGCGGAATTTCCTCTCAATCCGAGAAACCCCTTTTCGGATGGTATGAACCGCAGTATCTACGAGACATCTGCGAAGCGAGAGGCGGCACGGGGCAGCTATTTCTCTATTATTCCGTCTTGGCGGGTCTTAAGCCGGCGCTCGACGAGTGGGTCCCGACCGACAGGCTCGATAGATATCTCAAGGTTTGCGAGGAACACGGCCTGCTGACGGAAATTGAATCCGTTTTCTACAACGAAACTTCAGACGAAGTGAGAGATTCCATAGGCGGAGAGTTCCTCACCACTACGGTGGCCTGCGGCGCGCCTGCCGGTTCGGGCTACTCTGGGCGCGCTCATATTTATGTTTCCAAATCCGAGGAGGCCCTTGATAGAATCAAAAGGACGGGATGGTATCCCATTTCAATAAATCGGAGAATAGTCACCAAGCCTCAGATAGACTATATGTGGTTCGGAGAACATCTCGGATACCCGAAATGCTGCATCGATTACTTCTCCAGAGTGAACAATCATTCGCTGTACCCCAACACGCTTATGCTTCCGTTCAAGAATACCAAGTCGAAGCCCAACTACCTGTGCAACTCTCTCGTGAAGGACGCTTATTGCTATCTTTATCACATTCCCTGCGGGTTCGACTGTTGCGCCACGGCGGAACTCTCCGCCGAACTGAGGGATTTCATCCAGAAACACGATCGCGGTTACGCGGATTACATAGACAGGCACATGAAACTCAACTTCATCGTTTTCAGAGAGAGAGACATATACGCTTTCGACGGAGTTCCCGAAGGAAATGTTCTCAGATACAACATCTCGGCCTTCGTTGACAACTACCTTTATCCCGGAGAACTTCTAGGCGTTTTCGCCAACAATGACACTCTAGTGATTCACGAGGATAAAATCCTTGTGATGAGAGACGGAAAGATAACTAACACAATATATAAAACGGAAAGGGCGGAATGGTTCTTCATTTCGTTTGCAGATGATAACACCATTTGACGAAGGCTTGGCAAAGATGCTGTCGGTCAATTATGACTTGCGCCCGTACAGGGAGTACAACGACTATTCATTCGATATCTCAAACAACATGACTCTGATATCTCAGATCACGTTGATGGCTTACAACAACCCGGAGCGCTTTGAGTCTCTTAAAGGATTCCTCGCCAACTATGCAAGAAATGCGGTCTCCGATCAGTCTCTTGCCAGCGCCGCATACTGCCGCTATGCGGACAGGGAGTTCGACGAGGGCGTGAATCTGGCGACTTCCCTTCTCGAATTCCGCCCGACGGACTTGGACGCATGGCTGGACGTATGCTTCTTCCTATCGCATATTTCCGACGGATACCGCACTCATCTAAACATGAGATTTCATCTCTGCCACTTTATTCACTTCTATTTGAAGTATGATTTCCGGGAAGTGAACAAGGAGTCTATCAGCATTTTAGACAGACTCGTAAGGCGCGCGGCGGAGAGCGATCCCGGCATTCGAGAAGGATACGACAGCAAAGCTGCTTTTGACACCGAATACCTGATCCTCAACGGCGCCTGCAATAATAATTGCGAAATATGCCACACCCCGGTCAGGCTCAGAGACTATGATTTCGAGGACCGCATAACAAAAATCGGGTCTTTGCCGTTGTCCAGATACATTTTTATCAAAGCGCGGAAGAAGAAAATTAAGGACTTCGTGCTCAAGGGCGGAGAACCGACGCTTCACCCTGATTACCTGAAAATAGTGAGGATGCTGGTGGCGGCTAGAAAAGACATTTCGATTCGCGTAAGGTCCAACGCCAGAGTGTTTTTCGACGAGAGACGGCTGAACAAGCATGTCGAGGCCAATGTGTCAAACATGACAATCGAAGCCGGAGTCTATTCGGCGGACCCGGAAAAACACGACGCAATAGCTCGGGCGAGGGGAAGCCACGCTCAAACAGTCGCCGGGATTAAAAATGTTCTCTCCTCCGGCATGAAAGCTTCGGCCAGAATCACTCTCTGCGACTCAAACATCGGAGATCTGCCGAAAATTCTGGATTTCGTTCTTGAAACGTTCGGCTCGCAACCGGGTTTTGTGGAAGCGGCGGTTCTGCTTCCGCCCCCGAGCGGAGAAAGCCTCGCTAAGTATTATCCGGACGGAGTGAAACGGCTCCGCGACGCCGCCGTTAAAATAGTCGCTGAACGCCAACATTGCGGAAGCATTGTGACTATGCCGAACGCCGTTCTGGCCCTTGACTGAACGGATGTCGCGAAGAAAATCGAACTCCTCTAACTTGCGATGAACGAATATAACTCAGAGAATAAAAAATATTGGGTTAGGCTTACGCGCGTCTGCAACAACAACTGTCTGTTCTGCCTAGACGCAGACGAGCAGAACGGAAGCTATGAGCCGACGGAAAGCATCCTTGCGTTGTTGCGGGAAGGCCGCGCGAGGGGGTTCGATCAAGCTGTTCTGTCCGGCGGCGAACCCACTCTTCATCCTGATTTCTTCGCAATTGTGTCAGAAACAAAGAAAATGGAATACAGGAGGACGCAAACCATAACCAACGGCCGGATGTTCAGCTATGCCGGCTTTGCCGAAAGAGCCGTTGCCGCCGGGCTGGATGAAGCGACTTTCTCTCTGCACGCCGGAGCCCCGTCCGCCTTCGAGACTCTCACCCGGACTCCCGGAAGCTATGACGAGGCTTTGAAAGGTTTTATGAGAGCGGCAAAACTTTCCGGCCTTGCGGTTTCTGTAGACATTTTGTTGACAGCAAGCACAATACCCAGCCTTACAGATTGGATTAAAAGATTGTCTGACTTAGGGGCGTCTGAGTTCGACATATTGTATCCGATTCCTTTCGGCGAGGCGTGGAAGCATAAAAACGATATTTTTTTCAACCTAGATGAGAGCGCAAAGGATATTGTCAAAGCGTTCGAGTTCTGCGAAGAACGAGGCGTCAAAGCGTGGTCGAACAGAATACCGGCTAGAGTGTTCGAGGGCGCGGAAAGGTTTATTCAATCGCCGTTGAAACTCAGAGTCGAGGTGGAAGCTAAGAGGGGCATGTTCGAAGACCTTGCGAATAGAGGAGTGGAACCGCCTTGCTCTGGAGATAGATGCGCTTTTTGTCATGTGACCGATTTCTGCCGCTCGCTAAGGAAGTTTTCGGGCGCAATCGCATCAAAGAAATCGCCTTCGATTATTATAACGGAGAACAACGTTGCTCGGCTTGGCGGGGGTTTTCCTTATGAGCCGGAAACGATTGTTATAGACGGTCTCGGCATTTTGGAAAACGAGCAGATGAAGCGTTATTTTTTGAAAAGGGACATTCGCATTGAGGCGATCATTAATAAACCTTTTGAAAATTATCAAAGAATCCCGGATATCGTTTCTACGGTTTATCTGGAAATCAATAGAGAAACCGCAAAAAACCTGTCAAACATCGGAAGCGCTTTGCTAGATAAAGTTGAGCTGAAAATTATTATGAGAGGGCGCGCTACGCTTGAGGAAACATTGGGAAAAGACATTCCGATAGCTGGTTTCATGCGAGAGTTTTTAAGAAGCGGAAACATGGAAATAGAGATATTAAATGTCCCACGATGTCTGACCGGGCGCGAGGAGATGCGCGTGTTTGACGCTGTGCCGGCAAACGTGTTCAAAAGCAGCGGAGAAATCGATTTGGACGAATATGTAGGCTGCTATATGGCAAACTGGATGAGCGAAAAGAGCGCTAGGTGCGCCGGATGTAGTCATTATGCCGATTGTCCGGGGATTCATATAAACCATGTGAGAGCTTTCGGGTTTTCAAACATTCCGTTCGGAATATGACGTAGCGGCTAACGGCGAATCCGGCCTTGTCTTTTGGATTATGTGGAAATGATGATTTCACCGCGCGGGCGCTTTGCTACGGATATAAGCTCCTCCTGATTGTAGAAAAATTTCGAAAGAACGGCTTTTTCAAAACCATCGCAGAGCATCTCTATGGAATCGTCGCCGACGCTCAACTTGCCCAAGTTTTGCAGTGTTTCAATTTCATCTCTAAAAACCGACTCGATTTCGAGTCCGAAGACGGTTTTGAACAAAGAACGCGAAACATTTCCAGTTTTGTAAAAGGCTTTCAGAACGAAGTCCCTCATGCGATCGGCAGGCTCGCGCCGGGAGAATCGATAAACAGAGTCACTGAATCTGAAACCCGGATCCAGCGGGTTCGGAACCCGACCGAGAGCAGCGGAGCCGCCCGGACCGAAGTTGATAGTCTCGGCCGCGTTTTCCATGAACGACCTTGCCCCGACTCCCAGCCCGATCATCGAGTTTCTCATTTCGGGATGCCACTCGGTAGGCTGGTTGCCGATTAGACAGACGAAATCCTTTCTCACGAACAACTGACTATTAAGGAAAGGATTTGAAGAATAATTAGTATATCCTGCGCGCGAGGCTGCGTCGACTGTCGCCTCAAGATACCTGACCGCGAAATCTTCCGAGTTCTCCGTAATATAGTTTTTTCTTGCTTCTTCACCGTATCGGGAGTTCTCAAGTCTGAAGAAATAAACGTTGATGGTTGAGGGGCCTAATTGAGAAATTGCTTCAAATGAATCCCTGAAGCCATCGACGCTGTCGCCCGGCAATCCCGCTATTAGATCGAAATTCACCGCGTCCACTCCTAGAGAGCGAAGCCGATCCGTTATCCGAGAAAGACAGTCGATGTCCGCGTAATCCCTTCCGGCATTGCTAAGTGCAGCGGGGTTTAAAGATTGAACGCCAACGCTAATCCTGTTTACGCCTGAGGAGACCGCAACCGCAAGTTGTTCGTCCGTGACTTGCGTGGGTTTTATTTCCAGTGTCCGCGACCCACCGGCGGTAAAGCTAAAATTCGAGTTTATCTCCGAGAAAAGTTTTTTCAGAAGCTTCTCGGACAACAGCGTCGGCGACCCTCCTCCGATGTGCATTGTCTTAAAATGGAAATTCTTGAAAGCTCCGGAGAAAAATGAAGCCTCCTTTGCCAGATACCCGACATATTTTCCTAGTTCCGATTCGCTCTCAATTATCCGGGAGTTATACATGCAATAGAGGCATTTGCGCTTTTCACAATACGGCACGTGAACGTAAAGAGATAAAAAAGGCTCGTTTTTATCAGAAAGAAATCCGCGCCAATGCTTGAGAGCTTCGTCAGGGGCTATATAACTGTCTATCCCGGTCGAAAGATAAACATAAGGATTAAATAGGTTATACTCTTTGGTCAGCAGTTCATATAATTCGATTTTTTTGAGAGCGTTGCGATAATCCATATATCTTCCGCGTATAGCGCCGACGTATACAAAATCTTCACCCGCGCGCCAACCAAATTTAAGTAAACACTATGTTTGATATTATAATTGATTCGCTTTGATTCCGACCTCATAAATACATTTTCTTTTTTGAGTTGTTGATGAAACCGCAGCCCGGAATTTTCACGGGAAAATCTGTAAAATCAAATAAAGGGCGATCTATGTCGTTGAATAATAGACTCGAACTGTCGTCACATATGAAACAGCATGCTCTCTCGTTCTAGCTCAAATCGCCTCGTGCCGCATCCCTTTCTTCGATTTAAATCCGCATTGGTGAAGATTGCGGGCTAGCCGGCGCCGCAAGAGAATCGGAACAGACTTTGGCATTCGCGATTACAGGCGCTCGAAAGGACAAACGAAAAAAGCCCGCATAAGCGGGCTTTCATCGTATCGCGAGGGTTGGATTCGAACCAACGACCTTCGGGTTATGAGCCCGACGAGCTACCGGACTGCTCCACCTCGCAAAAAGATTATAGGGTCGCCGCTGTTGAATGTAAAGGTCTTGAGCAAATCAGGGTTTATTCATCGTCGCGGCATGGGCGTGGACAGTGTTATCTCAAGCGCCAAGGCGGGAAATGGGGAGTGTGCGTGAGAGTAACCGATAAGCATTGCTCACGAGTGGAGCGTGCCGGGATTTGTCTGTGGGTGTCTATGACAGGGCGAAATATTTAACCTGATTATGATTGTGATATAATATTCAGCAGAAAATACACAAAAAGGAATGAGGAGATATTGTTGTGGAGTGCAATATAAAAGAAACTCTTCAAGTTGTTGCTTCAGTTTTAAACATAATTGGTGTTATTTTTGTATTATGGCAAATTGTTCTTTCGCGAAAATCAGTAGAAAAAGCCGAGGAATCTGTGTTATTAGCACATCGTTCGTTGGAAGCTGCTCGACAAAGTGTAGATGACGCAAAGCTAAGTAGGCAACTAGAAATTTTACCCAATCATGGTTGGGTCTTTTCTGTAAATGCCAGCTTGACGAGATGGATACGAGAGTTGACGGAAAAGTCTGATAAAATAAAGAGAATAGTTCAAAACATAAATAGCGATTCAATGAGAGAACTTTTTTCTTCAAATATTAAGAGTCCCACGGACCTTCATTTGAGAAAATACGATCGTGACAATATGCCCTTATGGCTTAGTCAACTATGGGTTTCTGCGGCGCAGTATTACTACAATGCCATCATTTTACTATCACCAGAACGTCGTAGTGATTCTGTGAAAGACCTTAATTCCTATGCCGAACGTTTCGATGAATCTCTGTCTGCAATAAAAACAATTCATAAATATTTGAGCGACATGGTCCCTGAAGTGATAGGGGAAACACCTGCTTCAATAGATGATGATTCCTTTTTTACATAACTGGTTTTCTTTACTTCTTTCATCTCGGTCTATCTCACATTACACCTGTCAACTGCCCATTGTCACGCCCTCCGGCACCTGAATGTCCGCGAACGCCTGCATGACTTTCTCATGTGTCGGGTTTACATAAATCTGGGTGGTCATTATACACTTGTGGTGGGCTACTTCTTCCGCTATGTGGATTCCATGACGGTTCGCTACCTGAGTGACTACGTGGTGGCGGATGTCTTGGAAACGAATATCCTTTATGCCGGCTTTTTCCACAGCCTCGTCCCAGACCTTTCGGGGGAATCGTAGCCTAGCGCCATACCCGCCCGTCTGGCACGTCTGGATGGGCTGAACGCTGTTCGCAAAATACCTGTTTTGCTCTCTCATTCAAGCCTGTTGTAATCGATTTTCGTCTATTGCTGGTCTCGTTGAAGAAGCTTTTAGATGCGATATTCGCGGGGTGGAAAAGATTAATTGAAAAAACGTCAATCTTCCGGGAGGGGGCCGATGAAGGGGAGGGCTGAGGAGATGGAGCGGACGAGCTTTTTTGATTTCTCTCTGATCGGCAATACTGACACGGCGTCGTTGAACGAGCTTTTCATGCTGGGGGCTGATTTGGCTATGATTGTCATCAGGACGATTCCGGTGAAACAGGCGAAGAGACCCGCTATCAACAGGGCCATCAATCTGCTGAGAAGGATTATCGACATCGTCACGTAGCAAAGAGCGAATCCGCCGAAGGCTCCGACGTACAGGGCGCGCGCCCGGATTTCTGTTTCCAGAGACGTTATCCCGACGGGTTTTCCTTTGTTCGAAATTACCGGGCGTTTATACGCTCCGGTTTGCGGTTTGCCGCCGTCGTCCGGGGACACCTTTGCGCCGCAGCCTGTGCAAAAGGTCTTTTCTTTCTTGGGGTCGAGTATTTTGCCGCATTTCTCGCATTGCATGGCGGTCGCGCTCCATAATCGGAACCTGACGCGCTATGGTTTTCATGCTATTGCTTCTTCCAATAGCGCATTCGCAGAAGTTCCGACACCAGTATACGGCCCGGCATGGAATAAATCAATCGGCCTTAAGCCGCAGCAGGCGCGACACCGCTTGCAGCGGTGAAAAATGAGGGTTGAAGGGCGCGCAAAGTATTGGCGACCGGTCTTTACGGATGAAGTTCAAAATCTTATAATAACACCGTTTTGACCGCCGCCCCCATAGCTCAGGCGGATAGAGCGCCGGATTCCTAATCCGGGTGCAGAGGTTCGAGTCCTCTTGGGGGCATCATCATAATATCTCAAGGAATCGTCGATAGGGAAAGCGGTTTTTAAGTCGGTTTTCGTCGGCGGACTGCAACTTTAACACAGATTTTCACAAGAGAAATCCGGGTTAATGACTAGATTGGTCTAAAACATCAGCAATCATAGAAATTAGAGCGGCGTTTTCAAAAGGTTTCTGAAGGAAGCCTAGAGCGCCGTCGTTTATGACTCTGCTCGCGCTTCTGTCTATGCTGTATCCGGAACAAACAATGACCTTGACGTCCGGGTTGATGGCGCGGAGAAGCCTGAAGGTTTCGACGCCGTCGACTTCCGGCATCATCATGTCGAGTATGACCAAGTCGATTTCATTTCGGCGTTTTCTATAAAGCTCCAGCGCGCGCGCCGCGCCTGAGGCCGGAATCGGGTTGAGGCCGTTGAGAGCGAGTATCTCGGCTGTTATCTCCAGAAAATCCTTGTCGTCATCCACAACAAGTATCGTTCCAGCGACTTTCGGCGGAGAGTCTTCGCTCGAAGCCGCGGGAGCCGCGGGAGACGAGCCTTTTATCGCTGGAAAATAGATGTCAACCCGTGTGCCTTTCCCCGGCGCGCTGTTTACGGACATGAAGCCATTGTGTCGTTGCACTATGCCAAGAGTGATAGGCATACCGAGACCGGTTCCTTTTCCGCGTTCCTTTGTGGTGAAAAAAGGCTCGTAGATTCGATTGATTACATCCGCCGGCATTCCCTTTCCGGTGTCGATTACTGATATGCGGCAGTAGTCTCCGAAGGACGAGTTGGGGATTGCGGCGCAATCTTTGTCATTCAGCGAAACATCCTCTGCCATTATGGTTATGACGCCGTTTTCCGACATTGAATCGCAAGCGTTAATGCTAACGTTAAGAAGAGCCTGAATGGCTTGGTTCATATCCAGAGACATAGTGGCGGAGCTTTTTGCGGTTTCGGAGCAGATATTGATATTTTTCGAAACGGTGCGCTTGAGCAGGTCGAGCAGTTCGGACACAATCGCTTCGGCGGAAGTTGAGCGGACATCCAGTTTTTCCTTGCGCGCGAATGTTAGCAGATTCATGGTCATGTCTTTTGCGCGGGCGGAGACTTTCTTGATTCTGTCCATGTGTTTAAAATTTGGGTCGGACTCGTCCAGACTGTCCAGAACGACGCTTGTAGTGGCGATAACGATGGCGAGTATATTGTTGAACTCGTGTGCTATGCCTCCGGCCAGTTTTCCTATGGCGTCCATCTTCTGGGATTGAATGAGCTGATCCTGAGTTCTTAAAAGTTCCGCGGTCCGTTCGGCGACCAATTCTTCGAGTTTTTCGCGGTGTTTTTCCAATTCGATTGCAGCAAGTTTCTTCTCCGTGATATCGTGCGCGATGGCGATAAGATATTTGTTGCCGTCGGGGTCGTGGAAGAGGGCCTTTTCCGCGATCTGCCATCTTTCCCTGCCGTCGATCTCGGTGAGCTTTTCCTCATTGATGTTGGGTTCGCCGGTGGCGAACACATTCTCTTCGACTGCTCTAAAAACGTCCGCCTCTTCTTTGCGAATAAAATCGTAATCGGTTTTTCCTATCATCTCTTCTACGGGCAGTTGAAACATGTCGCCGATTATTTTGTTGATGAGAACCCACTTGTGTTCGCTGTCTTTAACGGCGAGCGGATAGGGAATAGCGTCTATGACGCTCTGAAGAAAATCCTTAGTTTTCTTCAACTCGGACGTCCGGGTTTTCACCAGCTTTTCCAGATGGATGTTTTGTTGTTCTTTTATGTTCCAATTCGTGACATCGGCGAGAGTTATTATTGCCCGTTCGCTCGACAGGGGGGTCACCGAGTGGAGCAGGTTCCTGCCGTCCCTGACGTCTTCGAAAACCATTTTGCGTCCGGATTCGAGACATTCTTTCAATATCGCTTTTCTGCGTTCTGACACTTCCGGGAGCATAAATTTCTCAAAGTGGTTTTCGATCAACTCTTCGGCGGTTCTATTCAAATTCAGGCATGCCGCATTATTGCAGAACTCGATAGTTCCGTTTTTGTTTATTATGAGAGTCGGGACGTCGATGTTGTTCAGAATGGCTAACTCAGTCGAGTTCTTCATTTATTCTCCGCAAGACGCGTTGCCCGGAATGTCAATCATCGCGCGACTAACTCGTCTTTATCAAAACGATAATATAAATGGCTTTAAAGCAATATGCAAACATCGCCGCGGACGCGAAAACGAATATGAGCCGTTTTCATTTTGACGAAAGTTCTGAAGAGCAGTTCGGGCACTTGATTGCGCGCACGGAAATAGTCGAGACGCAAAATGGACATTCCATCGTTGTCGGAGCTTCGGCGGGAGCTGGCTGGGGCTGTTTCTTAAGCCGGTTCACCTGTTTGACTATCAAGAAAATGACGAACGCGATTATTGCGAAGTCGATGACGGTTGATATGAAAACGCCGTAGTTTATGGTGGGAGCGCCAGCGGCCTGAGCCTCCGCCAGAGACGCGTAAGTAGCTCCGTTTAGCGCCACGAAAAGGTTGGCGAAATCCATGCCGCCGGTCAACTTGCCAATCGGGGGCATGACGATGTCGTTGACCAGAGAGGTCACGATTTTTCCGAAGGCTGCGCCGATAATCACGCCGATGGCCATATCCAGCACGTTGCCTCGCAATGCAAATTCCTTGAATTCCTTGAGCATAGCGGCCTCCTAATTAGAGTATTTGCGGATTATATTACAACTATTCTGTTGAAGGCGCAATACCTTTGAATCGGCGATTATGTGAGCGACGCTTAAGATAATCCATGTTGAATATGCTGTCAACTGCGAGAAAACGGTTAAGCGTAGCCTATGGTTTAGCAGAAGGAACCGGGTTAAAATAGGTGTCATGCTATTAGGAGGAAGGGGCGATGATTAGATTCGTCAAGGGCGCGCTTATCGGGTTGCTGGTTGCGCTGGGCGCGACAGTTTTCATGTTGGCTTACGTAAATTCTCCAGCGAACGGAAACGACGGGCCGAGAACGTTTGCGATTCAGAGGGGGGACAACGCGACGGCGGTGGCGATGAGACTGCGCGAGCAGGGTTTCATCAGAAGCCCGTCATATTTTCTTCTGGCGGCGACGCTGGGCGATCAGACGCGCTCTTTTATGCCGGGAAGGTATACAATATCCGGCTCGATGAGCGCGAGAGACATACTTGCAAGGCTCGCCTACGGAAAACCGGAGGAGTCGGTCGACAGAGTGACTTTTCCTGAAGGGATGACCGCCGAAGAAGCGGCGTTGAGGCTTGAGGAATTCGGATTGTGCGACGCGGACGAATTCATGTCAGTAGTGGAAGACCCGGAGGCGCACGGAATAGACACGCGCGGGATTGAGCCGCCGACGCTTGAGGGATTCCTTTTCCCGGACACGTATTTCATCGATGAAATGACGACATGCAAATCGATGGCAAAGAGGATGACGACGGAGTTTTTCAAAAAGTTCGGGTCTGCCGAGTCGGCGCGCGCGTCGGAGCTTGGGATGTCGCCGTTAGATGTTGTGACGCTGGCGTCGCTGGTGGAGAAAGAGGCGCGATTGTCGTCCGAGCGCGGGTTGATATCCGGCGTGATTCACAATAGGCTGAAAGCGAAGATGCTGCTGCAGATTGACGCGACGGTGCAGTACGCGCTGCCGGAGCGCAAGGAGAGGCTGCTTTATAAAGACCTAGAAGTTGACTCCCCGTATAACACATACAAGAGGGCTGGGCTTCCTCCGGGGCCGATATGCAATCCGGGGACGGCCGCCATCCGCGCCGCGCTCTATCCTGAGAAATCGGACTATCTATATTACGTGGCCAGAGGCGATGGCGGACATGTGTTCAACCGCACGTTCGACGAGCATGTGCGCTCGAAGCGGGGAGCCGGAAGGTGAGCCTTGGCGAGTTGGCCGCGATCGTAATTTTGCCGGAAGGCGTGCTATGAACGGAATCGGCAGGGAAATATGGCTGCGCTCGGTGGACGTTCCTTTTCACAGGTCGTTCAGGTCTTTCGGCGTTCCCGTGCTTGCTCCTTTTCACATATCTTTCGCAGTCACATATCGTTGTCTGAACCTGTGCCAGACATGCCAGAGCTTCAAAAAATCGCGGATGCGCGAACTGACTCTCAACGAATACTCGAGCGTGTTCGACAAGATGACATTCTCGCCGTTCTGCGCGACGTTCACCGGAGGGGAGCCGTTTCTCAGGCAGGATTTCGGCAAGATAGCGGCTCTGGCGTGCAAGAAGCTGAAGCCGGCGATTGTGATGTTCGAGACCTGCGGAGATCATCCCGAAAGGGTTCGCCGCGTGGTCAGCGCGTTGGCCGGACACTACTCCGACATTCTTTTTATAGTGTGGATATCAATGGATGGAACCGGGGAAGCGCTGGATTCGATGCGGGGCGGGGTTCCGGGGTCTTTCGAGTCGGCGCTGAAGACATACCGGTTGTTGCGCGGCTCTCCGGCGACAAATCTTCTGGTGGGGTTCAACGCGGTGGTGTCGCGTTACAACGCGGCGCTCGCGCCCAAGCTGCTGGACGACCTCTTCATGCTGTATCCCGACCTTGTGTCTATGGACGCGGCGGGAGGAGCGGAGTCGCTGGGAGTCGCCGGTGTGGATGTTTCCCCGACTGCCGAGGAATTCGCCACGGCGGTCGAGGCGTATCTCGAAAAGCTCAACGCCCTTAGAGGCAGAGGCGAGATAAGGTTTATGAAACGGCTTCTGGCGCGGCGGGCCGAAACGGCGCTGGAAAGCCTTAGGACAAATGACAGGGCGGGCAACTGTTTCGCGGCTCACGCCTATCTTTATATTGATCCGAGAGGCTCTGTGTGCGACTGCCCGGTGGCGGCGCGCGAGATGGGCGACCTGCGGGAAAACGACTATTCGCTTGAGCGCGTGTTGAAATCCGCGACCGCGCGACAAGTTCGCAAACAGGTCAATTCCGGGGTGTGCGCGTGCCCGATGTCGGCCCCGTCGATGGCTAATATGTTCATGTCTCCGGGCGGGTACGTCAATCTCGCCGGAGCGAGCATGTAGAGGAGCGGGGATGGAAATATTCGAGATAAATCCCAGAACGCCGGAAGACGCCGAGGTGGAATTGTTGCGGCTTGGCGCACAGGGAGAGGGCGCGGCAGGGTCGCGCCTTCTGTTTCAGGCGCTTCTGGTCAGAGGGGCGTCCCCGGCTGACGCGCTCGCGCTCAAGGAGGAGATGTCGGCGGCGGGAGGAGACGCCACTCTGCCGTTGTCCGTTTATCAGGGGGGCGGAGACGGCGCGGTCGACGTGATTTTGACAGGGGCTTTAGACTCGCATCGCCGTTGCGCTTCGGCAATCGTTTCGCGCTCCCGCGCTCTCGAATCCGTGGCGGCTTCAATGAACCGGCTGATTTCGCGGCTCGACGGCTCCGCGCCGACGCCGCCGGCGCTTTGGCCGGACGGGCCTATGCCCTTCGGCTCCCGCACTTACGTAATGGGAATAATCAACGCCACGCCGGACTCGTTTTACGACGGAGGCCGGAACATTGATGTTGGCGCGGCGCTCAATACCGTCGCAGAAATGGCGGAAGCCGGAGTCGATATCGTGGATGTGGGCGGAGAGTCAACACGACCGGGTTCGGCTCCTGTGGGCGAAGAGGAGGAAATCCGCCGCGCCCTTCCTCTCATAAGGGAGATACGCGCTTCTTTCCCGGCGTTGAGAATATCGATTGACACATACCGCGCGAGAACTGCCGATGCCGCGCTCGCAGCCGGCGCGGGAATGATAAACGACATCTCCGCAATGAGAATCGACCCGGACATCGCGAGGGTGGCGGCGGAGTTCGGCGCTCCGCTATGCCTGATGCACATGCGGGGCGAGCCGCGCAACATGCAACTGAATCCTTCATATCCCGGCGACGTGTGTTTCGAGATTAACACGTTTTTCTCCGAACGCATACGCGCCGCTTTGGATGTCGGGGTGAAAGAGAGCCAGATAGTCATCGATCCCGGAATAGGTTTCGGAAAAACGGCGGAGCATAATCTTGAAATATTAAACCGTCTGGACGAGTTCAGGCCGCACGGCAGGCCGATACTCATAGGGGCGTCGAGGAAGAGTTTCATAGGCGCGGCGCTGGACCTGCCGGTGGAGGAAAGGCTGGAAGGCTCTCTGGCTGCCGCGGCGCTCTCCGTGGCGCGCGGCGCAGACATTGTTCGCGTCCACGATGTCCGCGCGACTGTCCGCGCGGTTAGGCTGGCGGATGCCGTCGTCAGAAAAAAAAGGATGCTGGAACGCAATGATTGAGATTGACGCTCAGGGACTGAAAGCGGGCGAGTTCGCCGAAATTCTCTGCGAGCGCTGCGGCAACGCTCCTCTGGCTTACTATTGCCCGGTATGCGATTACAAAGTGTGCGGCGACTGCGTGCTCAGGGCGTTCCGGAAACGCCGGGATGGCTCTCTTGTCTGCAAACGATGCGGACACACCGACCGCAATCTCGACACTTTCATCGGCCCGGACAAACCTTAAACGCGTCTGCGAATAATCAGATTTCATAAATTGACAATATGGATAGGAACTGACGGAATGCGGCGGTTATTCCCCGCCGAGGCAGCCGCACGCCGCCGATATGTCCGCTCCGCGGCTCTGGCGGACAAGGGCGTCAATGTTGTTGTTTAGCAACACGCGTCGAAATTTGTCCACCCTGTCGGCGGGCGGCGTCTTGTATTTTGCGCCCGGAAACTCGTTGAACGGAATAAGGTTGATTTTGCACGGGATGTCAGCCACAAGCGCGGCCAGCGCGCGGGCGTCGGACTCCGCGTCGTTCACTCCGTCCAGCATCACGTATTCGAAAGTGATTCTCTCTCTCGGTCTAAGCGGATGCCTGCGGCACGCGGCCATAAGGTCCGGCAGAGGATTCTTCTTGTTGACAGGCATTATCTGAGAGCGAATCTCGTTGTCCGGCGAGTTGAGAGACACCGCCAGCTTAGCGAGTCCGAGCCGCCCGAAGTCGCCCATCTTCCTAATTATTCCGGATGTCGAAACAGTGATTCTGCGGTAAGACATGCCCATCCCGAATTCGCCGGTGATGGCTTTGAGGGCCTGCGCCACAGAATCGAAATTCATAAGCGGCTCGCCCATCCCCATCATCACGATGTTTGTCAGGGCGTCATCCGGCCCGAGAGCGCGGCGCGCGAGTATTATCTGATCGAGTATCTCGCCCGCAGTCAGATTGCGTATTAGCCCGCGCCGTCCGGTCAGGCAGAACCCGCACGCCAGCGCGCATCCGCATTGGCTGGACACGCACAGCGTTCGCAAACCGTCCGCCGGAATCAGCACGCTCTCTATCTTGGCTCCGTCGTAAAGGTTGAAAATGAACTTCCTAGAGCCGTCGGAGGATTTGATTTCTTTGTCGAGCGTCAGCGCGTCCACATTGTGAGTCTGCCCCAGCTTTTCGCGCAATCCCTTGGACAAGTCGGTCATTTCGTCGAATGACCCCGCAAGCCCGCGCCAAAGCCAACGCTCTATCTGTTTTGCCCTGAATGCCGGTTCGCCGCATGACTTAACCGCTTCTCTCAGGTCTTCAGGCGTAAGGTTCTTTATCGATTCCATATTCTCCATGTTTGCCGTCCCGGTGTAGAATTATAGCGGACGAACAGAAGACGGGGAACAGAAACGAAACTATGACGGGAATCAAGGCTGAGGAAACAAGCCTGTATTTCATAACGGACGACAGGCGCAGCTTGGGGCGGAGCGCGGAGGAAACCCTCGCGGCGGCGGTAGCCGGAGGCGTAAAGCTCGCGCAGTTCCGCCCATCGGGATTGTCCGACGCTGAGTTCCTGCGCTCAGCCCGCGCGCTTGCCGCAATCGCAGCGTCCGCCGGATGCGCTCTGTTGTTGAACGACCGGGCCGACATCGCGCTCGCCGCAGGCGCCGCCGGAGTCCATCTCGGACGAAACGATGTTCCGATACCCGACGCTCGCCGCATCCTCGGCGCTCGCGCCCTAATCGGCTACTCCGCACATGACCCCGCCGAAGCCGCCGCCGCGCAGCGCGCGGGAGCGGACTTCATCACTTACTCGCCGATATTTCCGACCACATCCCACTCTCTTCCCCGCCCAGCCGTCGGCGCGCGCGGGTTGCGCGACATTATAGACTCTGCCCGCCTGACTATCCCCGTATTCGCCCTCGGCGGCGTCGGACTCGAACAGATATCCGAACTCAAAGCCGCAGGCGTCCGCCGCGCCGCCGTCGTCACCGCCATCACCGAGCAACCCGACATGGCCCTCGCCGCCTCCCGCCTTATCGCCGCTTTACATGATTAGAGGGCGACATCTTACACCTGCTCGAGCGACCTTCCAATTAATAAACTTTATTTGATATAATCAAAACACATCATTCGGTATCTGCGAAAAATCGGTTGTCGCTGTAAACATGAAACGGGGCGGATTCATGCACAAGAGCGTCTATCATTTATTTTTGTCGAACGCGGGCCGGATGGGAGACAGGATTTTTCTGCGCCATAGGAGGGACGGGCGTTGGAAGGGGGTTACATGGGACGAGCATGCCGCGGCGGCGGAGGCCGTCGGTTTGGCCCTCGTCAGGCTGGGAGTGGAAGCGGGGCGTCGCGTCGGCGTTGTTTCCGGCAGCCGCGTCGAATGGGTCTTCGCCGACATGGGCATCATATCCGTCGGCTGCGCCACCACCGCCGGTTACCCGTCGTCGCCCGCGCGCGATATAGCGTATATCCTCGCTCACTCCGAATGCCCGGCGGTGTTCGTTGAGAACGCAGCGCAGATGCGGAAAATCATCTCCGAACTGCCCAATCTGCCGGACATCAGAAAGATAATCGTGTTTGACCCCGAAGGCGCGCCGGAACACCCGATGGCGGTGTCGTTCGAGGATTTTCTGGACTTCGGGCGGGAGGCGGACGAAGCGTCCGCCGCAGAACGCCTTCGCAGAATCGACGCTCTCAAACCGGACGACACTGTCACAATCATATATACCTCCGGAACGACCGGCCCGCCGAAAGGAGCGATGCTTTCCCACGCCAACTGCGTGTTCATCGCCGAGACTTGTTCAAACCTCGAATTCGTGAAAGAGAGCGACGAATCGCTGTCGTTTCTGCCTTTGGCGCACGCGCTCGAACGCGTTGTTTTCTACGCGTCGATGGCGGCGGGCGGCGTCATAAATTTCGCCGAAAGCATTGAGAAGCTCGGCGACAACATGAAAGAGACGAGGCCGACCGTGCTGGTCGGCGTGCCAAGAGTCTATGAAAAAATTCACGAGCGCGTGATGGCTAACGTCGCGGAGTCTTCGCGATTCAAACAGAAGATGTTCTACTGGGCGGTGGGTGTCGGACGCCGGGCGTTCAACCTGACAAGCCGGGGAGGGCGGTTACCGGCGAGGACGGCTCTGAAACTGGCGGTCGCTGACGCGCTAGTTTTCAAAAAGATTAAAGCGGCGGCGGGCGGGCGCATCCGTTGGATCGGCAGTGGCGGCGCGCCTCTTGCTCCTGAGTTACAGTATTTCTTCTGTTCCGTCGGCATGCCTCTCATTCAGGCTTACGGTCTCACCGAGACCGCCGCTCCCGCGATAATCACTCCCGTCGACGCCATCCGTATCGGAACCGTAGGCAAACGCATCGACGGCGTGGACGTAGAAATCGCTCCCGACGGCGAAGTCATCATCCGGGGGCCGAGCGTGTTCAAGGGATACTTCAAAAACGAGGAAGCCACCCGCGAGGCGTTTGACCGCGACTGGTTCAAATCCGGCGACCTCGGCTCGTTCGACTCCGAAGGCTATCTGTCCATCACCGGCAGAAAAAAAGACCTGCTCATCACCGCCGGAGGAAAAAACATCTCTCCTCAGAATCTGGAGCATCACTTCAGCTGCATACCGTTGGTCAGTCAGGTCGTTATTTGCGGAGACGGTCGCAAATATCTCACCGCGCTTTTTACTCTGGCCGAGGAAGACCTGCGGCGGTTCGCCGCCGAACGCGGGCTGAAAGAGGAGGCTGGAACTCCGCTTGCGCGCCGCCCGGAGGTCGATGAATTCATCGCGCGCGGCGTGGAAGAGAAAAACAAGGAGCTGCCACCTTACGAGACAGTGAAGAAATTTAAAATCATCCCCGGAGAATTCACCATCGAATCAGGCGAAATGACTCCTACAATGAAAATCAAACGCAACGTGATATTCGCAAGATACAGCGCGGAGATAGAAAGCATGTACGATTGATGCCGGAATCCGCAGACCCGGCCTGACAACCAGAGTTGGGAGAATTGTTGTAAGAGGTCCGCGCGCTGTTGAGGCTCAACCGACTGCGTCCGCCGAGTCCAGCAACGCCTGCTTCATCGACCTCAGAGTCCCCGACACTTCGTTCGCTAGGTTTTCCAGAGGCACGATTCGCGACTCCTTCTCCGTCCGCAGCTTGAACTCCGCGCCGCCCGCCTTAAGCGACCTGTCAGATATGATTATCCGCATCGGGATGCCGCGCAGATCGCAGTCGGCGAACTTGACGCCCGGAGACGCGTCGCGGTCGTCGAAAAGCGTCTCGACTCCCGCCTCGTTCAAAACTTCGTAATATTTCTCCGCCAGAGCCTTCGTCTCCGTGTTTTTAGAAACCGCCGTTATCAGCGCCTCGAACGGGGCTACGCTCACGGGCAGCGCAAGCCCGAACTCGTCGTTGTATTTCTCCGCCAGACACGCCAGCAGTCGCCCGACGCCTATCCCGTAAGAACCCATTATCACAGGCTTCATCTCTCCGTCTTCGTCCACGAACTGCGCGCCGAGCGCGTTCGAATACTTCGTGCCAAGCTGGAAGATGTTGCCGACCTCGACCCCGTTCGCCACACGCAGCGCGGCGCCGCATTCGGGACATCCCGCCCCTTCGTAAACTATCGCTATCTGCGCCGTCATGTCTGGCTCATAGTCGCGCCCGCAGTTCGAGTTGAGAAGATGGAAATCCTTCTCGTTCGCCCCGCAAACAAGGTTGGCCGAGCGCGCCACTAGCTCGTCCACTACAACCAGCGCCGCGCCCTTCTTTATCCCCACCGGAGACGCGAACCCGGCCACCGCGCCTACAGCCGAAATTTCCTCTTCATGCGCCGGGCGCAGCGTCGCCGCTTTTGTCAGGTTCTTCAACCCGGTGAAATTTACGTCCATGTCCCCGCGCACTATCGCAAACACAAGTTTCTCCGGCGCGTCAGGCCCGAACCCAGCCATAAAGAACACAGCCTTCGCGATTTTCGTTTTTTCAACCCCGAGGAATCCCGCCACGCTTTCGATGGATGTCACATCAGGAGTGGAGACTTTTTCGAGCGGCTTCAGTTCCCCGCCGTCAATCGGTTCTACCCTGAACTTTGCCACCTCCGCGTTTGCCACGTAACCGCACGCGTCGCAGATTGCCAGAGTGTCCTCCCCGATGGGGGTTACGTACATATATTCGTGCGCCACGCTGCCGCCCATCAACCCTACATCGCTTTTTACAACCGTCACCGGCAGCCCCGCGCGCGCGAACATCCTCAGATACGCCTTGTAGTGCGCCTCGTACTGTTTCAGCATCCCAGCCTCGTCCCGGTCCAGCGAATACGAGTCTTTCATCACGAACTCGCGGGTGCGGATCAGCCCCCCGCGCGGCCTCACCTCGTCCCGGAACTTCGTCTGCAACTGATACACAAGGCAGGGAAGCTGCCGATACGACTTTATCTCGGTGGCCGCCAGCGACGCCACCACCTCCTCGTGCGTCAGCGCCAGCGCCATGTCCCTGTCCCACCTGTCGCGAAACCGCAGCAACACCTCGTCTATCGCGTCCCAGCGGCCCGTCCGCTTCCAGATGTCCGCCGGATGAACCACCGGCATCGTCAGTTCTTGCCCGCCAATCCGATTCATCTCCTCGCGCAGAATGTTCTCTATCTTTTTGAGCGACCTGTGGGCAAGCGGCAGATAAGAAAATATCCCCGCCGCCAGCATCCTAACATAGCCGCCCCGAAGCAACGCCTCGTGGGACTTTAATTCGACATCTGCGGGAGCCTCCCGCAGTGTTTCTCCAAACAGTTTTGACACTCTCATGGCATTGCCTTCCTTTATTGAACTCGCGTCCGCCGTCCGCTCCTCGCAGCAGCCCACGATGCGACCTGTCAGCCGCGCGTAATGATACCACAACCCCCGCCCTGTCTCAAGCCGCGCTGCTCTCTTGACTTGCCGCCCCTGTGGTGTAAAATAATCATGCAGTCGCGCGGGAATAGCTCAGTTGGTAGAGCATCAGCTTCCCAAGCTGAGGGCCGCGGGTTCGAGTCCCGTTTCCCGCTTATCATCATTTCAAGAGCGGAAGTAGTTATCTGGCGGCTTTATCGTATATGGATAAGTAATTTGCTTTGTTCAGGGAGTCTTGTCCCAATTCAGCGAGGATGGTTTCGATGGCGGTTCCTTTGAAGGTCAGATATTGTTTAAGATATTTATCCGCAGAGTCAAATTTATTAAGCTTGAAACTCACATAGGACATCAGCAGCAAAGCTTCGGAATGCGAGGGATTGCTTGACAGCAATTCATCAAGAATCGCCGCTGCGCTGTCATGTTTGTCCTGCATGGAAAGGACGGCGGCCAAGTTGAAAGCGGCAAGCTGGGATTTCGGGTCTAGGCGACGCGCTTCGAGAAGTTGCCTGCGGGCGTCTTCAAGCCGCAACAGCCTGCGATAGGATATTCCGAGGTAAAGGCGGTATTCGAAAGCGTCTGGAAATAGTTCCGCAAGAGAGGAGTATTCGGTTGCCGCGGTCCTGTAATCACCTAACAGCAAATAGCATCTGGCGGCCATCGCCTTTGAGGGCGCGTGGTTGGGCGCGAGCCACAGCGAGCGTCGGAACTGCTCCAGCGCTTCGACATGCCTGCCTTTCTTGAACTGTATGCTCCCGATTCTGAAATATGCCGGGGCGTAATTGGGCTGTATGTCGCGGGCCTTGAAAAAAGCCCAAAGAGCGTCGTCCGATTTGCCTGCGTCATTCAGCGACGCCGCATAATGAAAAATTAGCTCTTCGTCATAAGGAGAGGCTTCGATGGCGCGCCGGGCATGGAGTTCGGCTTCGTCGAAATCGAGATTGTTCGAGGCTTCCACGCTTTTTCGGAACGAGACGTCGGCGAATGTTTGGGGAACATATATTATCAGGCACGCGCATAGGAATATCAGCGCGGCGAGCGGAAGCCAGTATCTGGACGCCGCTGAAGGGTTTGCATTATGGTTGCGAGACACGGAAGCGCCGCTTGACCGCAGAACCGACACGCAACCGGCGAACGCCGCGAGCGGAAACCACTCCAAAGGACTGTATATTACGGACTGAAAAGCCATGCCCCTGAAAAGGATTCCGGCGGCGGCGGAGCAAAGGGCGGCGGCAATGATTTTGTCTTCGACGCAAAGCTCGCTGCGAGCGCGGATGTTTTTTGCCGAAACGCGGAAGAAAGAAAACACGAAAAAGAGCAGGGCGGCAAGACCGATGAATCCTGTCTGCGCGGCCATCTGGATGTAATCGTTATAGATATGCGACACATAAATGAAATCCATATTTGGGTCGTCGGCGATCAAGTCCTTAGTGTAAAGAGGGAGAAAGATTTTAAGGTTGCCGGCTCCGACGCCCAAGAGCGGGTTGTCCAAAGCCATTTCCGCGCCGCCGCGCCACATGACCAAGCGCGGTTTGCCTTCGCCGGACGCAAATGATAATGAGCTTTGCGCCCTGTGAACGATGTTCGAGCCGCGCGGAGAATATTTGTATGTGTAAGCGGCAAAAAGCGCTCCTACCAGAGCAATCGCGACGGCAAGCTTTATGAGCGCGCGAAAACGTTTTCTGTCGATAATCAACAAACAGACGAGAAGAGCGGCGAAAGCTACGATGCCCGCAAGCCAAGCGCTACGGCTGTAGCTTATCAGCAGGCATATAAGAAGCATGAGGCAGCTTGCGCCCCAGAACAGCTTTGCCCGACTTCTTTCCGCCAATATCATGAGGGCGACCGCGAAAACGAAGTTCCACAGGATATATCCGCCCAGAATGTTCGGGTCGTCGAACATTCCGGCCACCCTCACGCCCCAGTCAACATACCAGTAAGGAAAAATCCTTATGTATTGAAGGAGAGCTATTATTGACATAAGAACGGCGGCGACCACCGAAACGGTCATCAGCGTTTTAATCTGCCTTGAATCGCGGATGATTGCGGCCGCTGATATGAACATCAAAGAAAAACCGATGAACAGCATGATGTCCTTTATGGCCAGATAACGGTTTGCCGCCACTTCGAAAGACACAATCGTAGCAAGAGTCAGCAATAAGATTGAACCGCCGACAGGGGCGCGCAAAGCGCGAGCCGCAGGCGCTCCGCCTCGGAACATGGAAACAGTCGCAAATATTATGGCAATGCCCGTCATGAAGAACGCCGTCTTAACGCCGTATGGATTATATGCGGCAGGCAGCGCCGCGAAAGGGCATATCAAGAAAAGTGATATTAAAACGAAACGGCCCGCCTTTTCGCCGCCGGCGGCGTGTTCCGCAATATGATTGTGTTGAGCGTTTTCAGCCATTGTTAATATGTTTTGAGTCGTCTATTAAAAGACGGTAGACGGTGATGGAGGCGGATTTGCCTTTTACGGCGGCTTCGAGCGGCGCTGAATAGCTGAAGGCGTCTTTGGTTTTTGCGAAGGTGGAGGCGCTGACGAGGATGGGGATATTGTCTTTGCTGGAAAGCGACTTGATGCGCGCGGCGAGGTTCACGTTGTCGCCGATGACGGTGTATTCCATGCGGCGGACGCTGCCAATGTTTCCGGCGACTGCCGGGCCGGAGTTTATGCCGATGCAGACGTTGAAGGGAGAGCGGCCTTCGCTCTGCCATTTCTCATTCAGAAGAGCGAGTTTCTGTTGCAGTTTGACAGCGCAGGAGACGGCCTTCATCTCGCTGTCGGGGTCGGCAAGGGGCGCGCCCCAGAACGCCATTACGTTGTCGCCGATGAACTTGTCCAGAGCGCCGTCGTGCTCGAACACGGTGTCTATCGCCGCTGAGAAGAATTCATTGAGGTCGGAAAGGAGTTGTTCCGGGGGGGAGGTTTTCATAAGGAGGCTGAAATTAGTCACTTCTGTGAACATGATAGAGACGTTTCGAAGTTCGCCGCCGGGGTCGATTTTGTCAGGAGTTTTAAGGATTTCCTCGGCGACTGAGCGAGACAGGTAGGAAGTGAAAGTGTCGCGGATTTTTATTTTTCGCATTTCGTGGTGGACGCGGGAGCGGAGCTTTTCGCCTAGCAGGAGCGTGTTTTCGACCGTCTGTTTGACGGCTTCCAAGAATGTTATGGTCTCTTTGTCGAAGCGCTCCGGGGGAGAGTTGAGGACGGAGATTACGCCTTTCACGGTTCCGGCGTATCCTAGAGGGAAAGCGGCAAGATGGGAGATTGAGGCGAGGCCGCCTTCATGCCCGGTCCACAACATGCGGGAGTCGTGCGCGGGGCTGGCGCTGACGATAAAATGTCGCGTTTCGGCGACCTTGTAGAAAAGATGCCCCGCGGGCAGAGGGGCCGCGCCGGGGTCTCTCCACGGCCTGAGCGCGCCGTCCGGCCCGAAGACATGTATGGCGGTTTCTTTTGTCTGGCATCTGTCCGCGAATGCGTTTTCAAGAGTTGCAAAAAGCTTTTCTTCGTCAATACTGCCTCGCGTCGCGCGTATCAGTTCGTGTATGTATTCGAGCGAGTCGTTGTTTTCCCGCTCTTTGCGAAGTATGTGGGCGAACATGACGGAGAAGATAGCGATGAAAATGACAGCCGTCACGTGGTCCGGGCTGAAGTTTCCATATTTCGAATATTTGATGATGACGAGCGGGCCTTGCAGAACGCAGATGACAAGCGAGAGCGCGATGGCGCCGGAGCGGCGGAAGTTGAGTCCGGCATAAACGATTGGGACGGCCAGAAGCATGCGAACCCAGCCCAATCCCCAGTGCTCCCGGTCGTAGTAATGGGCGACCGATACAATGACGATAATTGCGACGCTCAGGGCTGCTAAGGTTGCGGTCTTTCTCATGTCAGGCCTGTGATTAAAAGGAGCGCGGCGAGAGCGGTGAAAAGGCATGCAGCCGGGACTGCGCTCCTGAATTTCGAGAAAGTAATGTAAGTCGAAAGAATCATAATGACAACGCTGGCGGCCAGACCGGAGACGGTGGTTCCAAGGGGCGTCTTAGTGGCGATAGCCACGCCCGCGAACGAAGGAACACTTAGAAAAACGGACATGACAGAGAGAGCTATAAGCATGTCGGAAGGCGACGCGCCCCATGATTTCAGTTTGTTCCAGACGGCAAAGAAAAGGCAGAACACCGCAAGATACATCGGGAACACCTGAGCGGTGTTGACTATTAGCCGCCACGGCTCGATTTTAAAATCAAACCCGAAGTTTTTCATTCCCCAAGACATGTATAGAGCTAGAGCGGCGGCTATTGCCAGCCCGGCGATAGAGTTGACGACAAGCCCTTTGCGGACTAACCCCAGCTTTTCCATCGCGGCAGGGTCGGAAACGGTCCAATAAGCGGGCAGCCACAATCCCAGCGCAAAAACTAAAGTCACAACCGGCGGGTTGCTGTAGAAAATAGTATTCCATGTCTGGAACAAAACAGTCGCGGCGGCGAGCATAAGCGCTCGTTTTGCAGTCAGGCCTCCCGAAAACAGGAGAGCGCCGCCGAACCCCAGAATGTACAGCGCGCCCACCAGTATGTCCTTCGTCTCGACGGTTATAGCGCCCTTTTCCCAAAAGATGGAAAGAACGCCTGACACGAGGCTGCCGAGGGCTAAAATTAGGGACGCCGTGATGACCGTAGAATTGGCGAACGCGCCGGGACGGGATTGCTTTTGGAGAGAATCCATAGCCGCGCTTATATCTGCGGCGACGGCCACGCCGTAAGAGGAAGCGTGAACCGCTTCCTGCTTGCGTCGCTTGCGGTTCGCTCCGTTGTCATGTTGCGAGTCGTTCTTCATTTGCTTCCGGTCCGGCTCCTCCGCCTATATGCTGACTGTCTTGATGAATAAATAGTGAATGACGAAAGCCGCCAGCAGGGGTCTGGTCGTGCGGCAGTAGAAATATGTCATTCCAAGAGCGACATGGCAGGAGAAACTCTGCATAATGGAGCCGCCGATGGCTATTTCAAGTTTCATGTCGTAGCTGAGTATGGAAGGAATCCAGTAACAAAACATAATGAATATATTGAGCGCTATAGGCAGAATGATATTGTACCGGAACTCCATGAATCTGCGAGTCAGGACGCCATACAGGATTCCCCAAAGGACGCCGTAATAGAGGGCGCTGGTGGCGGCAAACCAGATGTATTTATTCAATGGAAGAACATTAACGCCCAATTTTCTTATAAACGCCTGACCGATCCAGACGTATGAAATCAGGACTGCCGCGGCAAGAGCGGTGAAAACTATTTCCGCTCCCGGTTTGGCCGGCGTGGTGTATCCGAGAGCTTGGAACACGCGCGGGTTTGCGCTGTTGACTTTCGAGATACAGAACAGCGACGGGATAATCAGAAAGAGGAAGTTGTAGGAGAAGCCGAGAGGGATGGGTATAGTGGCGGCTGCGAACAGGGCGGCGGCGGCGGAGTACCACAGCCAACCCGAAACAGGCAGCCCCCCTGCGATGACGATGGCGGCGGGAAACATGTAAACGAGAAAGATGGAGATGAAGAAGATTTCCCTGCGCATTCCCGGCGGGATTATGTTCACCCCCGGAATAAGCATGGCCATTAGAGGGACGAAAGCGAGAAGGCATCTGCGGAACGCCGGGTCGGCGGTTATCTTGAATTTCTGGAAGCCGGGATAATAACCGGCTCCGGCTGCGAACGGCGCGCTCATATCCGCTCCATTGAGAGGCTGAAAAGCCTGCCGAAACCGGGCGGCGAATCAGGGATTTCCGTCAGCGCGGATGACAGGTTCGAGGCTCCTGCGGCGCTTTCGGAGATTATGGTTTTTGCGTTCAGAGTCCGGGACAAAGACTCCATTTTCACTGCCTTTTCGACTTCCTCTCCCATGATGGTGAAAGTTTTTTTGCGCTCGTCTCCGAGATTGCCGATAAGCGCCTTGCAGGTGTGGATGGCGATGCCGGATGACAGCGGCGTCATGGACCGACGCTCCCAATCGGAATTGAGAGAATCAAGCGCGCGGGACATCTCGGCGGCCGCCTTGACTGCGCGGGCGGCGTGTTCCGGATCCGGGGCAGGGGCGCCCCAGTACGCGATTATGCAGTCTCCGATGAACTTGTCTATCGTTCCTTTGTTGTCGAAAATGACGTCCACCATCGCGGTGAAGTATTCATTCAACTGATTGACAAGCTCCTTCGGCGTGACTTTTTCAGAGATTGCCGTGAAGTCTCTGATGTCGGAAACCAGCACGGTCACTTCCTCCCAGCGTCCCTTAAGCAAGCCGGGCCGTTCGAGCACGTAATCGGCTACGGAAGAAGATACGAAGCGGGAAAAAAGCTCCCGCATCTGCTCCTCGCGCAGCTTTTCCTGCTGGCTTTCTTTTTCCTGAACTATGTTGTGGATTGCGCTTCCGGCGGTCTCCGCGATAGCTTTCGCGATGGACATGTCTTTGTCGGAAAAGTTCTCATCGTTCTTCTTGTCCATCAGCAGGAAAGAGCCGTAGACGGAACTTTCGAACGAAACGGGAACGGCTAAAGCGGATTTGACGTGGGCGGCGCGGGGGCCGACGGTCAGCCGTTTGTCGTGTCCGGCGCTGTTGGTGGATATAAGGGCGTTGGCTCGCGCGCACCAGAGGAGAATATTGTCGGGAGGCGGCTCGACGCTTTCCTCTCCGGGAGGGTCTTGGGAGAACACCGAGGACAGGGAGCATTTGCCGGGAGTGATTTCTGCGTCGCGGCAAACAAGGGCGGCTCCGCCCGCCGCGTCGGTCAGGATTGCGGCTTCCTCGCAAGAGCGCCGGATTATCGAAGCTTCGTCCGGCTCGGCCAGAATCCTCATGAAAACCTGCGACAGTGTGTCCACATACCTGCTTGTTTTCCGCGTTTTGCCCACTGTTCCGCCGACGAATATGCCGAAGAAGATATAAAAGAAGAGAATTATAATCGCCGATGACGGGTCGAAATCGTATGTCCGAGAGCGGGCCGCTATGGGGATAATCGGAACGAACATAAAGATATTCAACAAGCTGCTGATTATGCTTCCCGTGTAGCCGAAAGTCGCGCCCGCATGATACAAGGGAACTATCATCAAGAATCTCAAATAAATGTGGCTTTTCCATTCCCCGGAGAATGAAATATAAAAGACGGCGTATGCCGCAAGGAACTCAAAAAAAATCAACGCCCATCTCGCTTTATCGGATAGATTAATTCTTTTTTTTGCCGGATTGCCGCCGTCCGGAGTTTGCATAAGGTTTATTCTCGGCCGTTCGATTTTAAACCACGAAAGGCAAGTCAATTACAGAATGAAAAAATCACGGAGTTCATTTTACCTTTTCTCGCAATAATATGGAAGTAATAAAAAATTGGATAGGGTTATTCTTTGAGAATCTGGCCGGGGCTAGATGATTGTCGGAAGGCCCATGGGAGTTGTGGAATCTAGCAGAAGATGAGTCATATACGCGGAAAGCATTGCTTTCAGAGCGAGCTTGTTGTCATTGGAAGCGTCCTTTAGGTTGTCCACGGAGGCAAGGGCAAGAGCGGCGGCGCCGAGGGTGAAATAGCTATGGAAGAAGCGTCTGTGCCGACGGTGAAGAGGCGGCTCAAGGATGTCCGGGAGGGACCCGGCGAGTGCGCCGAACAAGAAATGGGCTATAGCTTCGTCCCGCGCGATTTCCTTGTCCGCAAAGGTTCTTTCGACGGCGTAGAACGACGCTCCGGCTATTCCGCCGACGATGGCGTGCAGATTAGTTAAAGGCATATCCCGCGCCTCCCGCAAAGCATATACGAGTGTATAAACAAACGGCTCTCCGGCGTCAACTTGCGAGCGTCAGTCGGCTCTGGGTTTTACCTTCCAGACTGTCATAGCGAGAATCAGGGACAGGACGGCGGAGCCGAGCCAGAAGTAAATTGCGGCGTCGAAGTTGTAAACACACTGTCCGTCGCAGATGATTTTATTCTTTTCGAGGAGATGTCCGCTGATTAACTCCTGAGCAGATGCCCCCATGTAGCTGAAAAGGCCGATGAAGCCCATGACCGCGCCGGTCACCCTTCGGGGGGTTAGGTCGATGGCAGTCAGTCCGCCGAGGAAGGCGACTGTTCCGCTGACGGCGAACCCGAAGACGGAAATGCTGAGCACGTCCAGCCATTTGTGTCCGGGCGGCGCGTAGAAGAAAACAGCCAAAGCTGAGACTTGGAGAAGTCCGTAAAGAAGGGTGGCTTTGTGGCGGTTCGAGTTGAATACCTTGTCCGAGATGATGCCTGAAAGCGCTCCGCCGGCGATTCCGACGATGGGAGACATTCCGAGTATCGCGCCGGCTTCGACCAAGCTGTAATGTTTGACTTCCTGAAGGTAAAGGATGCCCCAACTGTTTATGCCGTAGCGGGCGACGTATGTGAGCGCGCTGGCGAGGCCGAGAACCCAGACCGCCGGATATTTCATCGCCTGCAACTGCTGTTTGAGCAAGGATTCGGAAGCGGTGGCGGGGTCGGGCATCGGTTCATTCTTGTATTCCGCGATGTTGGGAAGCCCCTGAGTTTCCGGCCTGTCCGAAAGCATGAACACCAGAGCTATGGCCATTAGGACGCCGAGGGTTCCCGAAGCGCCGAAGCCGTACCGCCAGCCGAAATAGCTGACGACAACGGAAGTGCAGATGAAAGTGATGCCTTCGCCTATGCTGTGGGAGACATACCAGATGCCATACCAAGTGCCGCGCTCTTTTTTTGAGAACCACTGAGAAAGGCTCACCACGCTGGGCGCGGCTCCCATCGCCTGAAACCATCCGTTCATTCCCCAGAGGATAAAAAACACCCAGAAGAGAGACGAGAAACCCATCGCCAAGTTTATCAGCGCGGATATCAACAGTCCCGCCGACATGAATTTCCTTATGTTGCACCTGTCTGCGAGGACGCCGTTAAAAAACTTGCCGAAGGCGTAAGTCGCCATGAGGATAGCGCCGATTTTGCCCAGTTGCGCCGCGTCGACAATCCCGGCTTCCATCATGGGTTTTTTCACTACGGACAGGCTCAGCCGGGTGACGTAGAAAAAACCGTACCCGATGGTTATGCCGATGAACACGGACCATCGCCTGAAAGTAAATCTTTTTCGAAGTTCGGCATCGGAAAGGTTCAGCCTCGGAGCGTCAGGGCCGGTTTTGAAAAAGTTGGTTATCATAGAAAACATATTGTCGTTCCGCCGTCTTTTTCCGGCAATTATATCAGCTAGAGCGATAAAGGGGTAAATAATATTTTACGAGGCGCATCAAGCGGCTTGCATTGGTTAAGAGAAAATCCAGACGACATAGGCGATATAAGCCGCGAGGAGGATGAATCCCTCAAGGCGGTTGATGTCCCGTTTGAAAATCATGAAAGGCAGCAGAACGACTGAGAATGCCAGCATTGCCGGCGTCTGGGTCGAAATGACGGACGCTTCGACAGGGATGGGGCTGACTAGGGCTGTGAGGCCGAGGATGAAAAGTATGTTGAAGATGTTGCTGCCTACGACGTTGCCGATGCTGATGTCGGATTCCTTCCGAGCCGCGGCGACCATCGACGTGGCAAGCTCCGGGAGAGATGTGCCGAAAGCGACGATGCTGAGCCCCACAACCAGTTCGCTGACGCCTATTTTTAGAGCAAGAGAAATGGCTCCGGTTATCATGAGGTTGGCTCCGACAACCAGCCCGGCGATTCCGCCAAGCGCGAAAAGGAGATTTTTCAGTTTGGAGTTTTCAGGAGCGGCCTCTTCGCCGCCGTCGTTTTTTCCGGCTGCAATTTCTTTTCGCGCCGACTGAATCTGCTGGAATGTGAATAATACAATGCCTGCCATAAGCAGAGCGCCGTCGAACCTGCCGACGGAGCCGTCGGCAATGAGCGCCCAGAATAGGAGAGACGCTCCGAGCATAATCGGCATTTCGCGCTTTAACATTCCGCTGTTAACCGATAGCGGGCGCACGAGCGCGGCCATGCCGAGTATCAATCCTATGTTGCAAATGTTGCTTCCCACGATATTGCCGACGGCGATTGAGGATGAGTTTTTCAGAGCAGAGGTGAATGAGACGAAGAATTCGGGCATGCTCGTGCCGAACGCGACAACGGTCAGGCCTACGATCATCGGTCGGATGCCCATTGCGAGAGCAAGGTTTTTCGAGCCGCGCACCAGAAACTCGGCCCCGAAATAAATAACGGCCAGCCCCGCCGCCAGATATACGATGTCTATAACCATGATCCTCCGCAACCGCAATCAGTCTGCCGCTGATTAATTGTTTGTGTATCCTGCGAGGAAAACAACTGCTTCTGAAAAAATCCTCTTTGTAGAGAAAACTGCGATTTGAAAGTCAAATTGGTTTTCAAATGGAACAGGGGAGCAAAAAGATGTAGAATTCAAATCTGCTGCGCGCCCTGAATCAGGAGCCGCGCGGAATAACCAATCCGGCAGGTTGGGGATCGAGGAACGGAAAAGGAGCGGCAAATGGATAAGACAAAAAGGAAATTCGACAACTGGCGGCAACTAACTGAACTGGGATATTTCAAGAAGCTCGAAGACGGGCGTCTGGCGCTTGTAGAGCCGGGCGTTGAGGGAATTATTGATTTCCATACGCATCTGGGATGGACATCGCTTATCGCGGCTAGGGTGGATGTGACTCGCGAGACGCCTGAAACGAAACATAATTTTCATCCGGACCTCGCGGTGGATATGGATATTTACATGGGTCAGAACTTTTACAACGAAAGGCCGAAATGGGGCGTTCAGGACTACACGGCCTGCACCGTCAAACCTTTCATCAAGGGAAAACACCACACGCACACGATACCCAACGCAATCCGGGAGATGGACGCGCTGAAGATACAAAAAAACGTGATGCTGTCGCTGGATTTCAAGTGGTCGAACTACAACACGAGAAAGATGGGAAAGGCGCTGAAGGGGAATGACCGTTTCGTGTTTTTCTGCATGACGCACCCGAAGAGCAAAAAACGGGAGCGAACTATGGAAGAGTTTCTGGAGATGGGGGCAAAAGGACTGAAGATACATCCGGAAATGCAGTTCAGCTCGGTGGACAAGCCGGAGATGATAAGCATGTTGAAGTTGTGGAAGGAGAAATCGGGCGGGTTGCCGGTTCTGGCGCACAGCGGATTCAATGGATTCGAGCCTAAGAGTTCCAAAGAACACGCGGCGGTGGAGCATTACTGGGCGTTCGCGGAAGCGCTGGAAGGCTCCCCGGCGATTATGGGGCACTCTTCCATGAACCAGTACCGGACAGCGATAGAGATTGCCGAGAAGCATCCTCACGTGTATCTTGAGATAGGCGGACAGCCGCCGGCGCACGTGAGCGAGATGCTTGACCGCCTCGGTCCCGACCGCCTTCTGTACGGCTCGGATTGGCCGATATATCCTCAAGCCACCGCCATCGCAAAAGTCCTTGTTTCGACAGAAGGGATGCCGGAAGTAAGAAAGAAAATTCTGCGAGAAAACGCCCGCAAGGTTCTTAAATTAAACTGACGCGCTGGGAGTCAGGCTATCTCATTATCTGTTGCTCCGTCCCCGAATGTCCGGGCCGTCGGCCCGGATTTTTCGCGAGAAAATCCGAGAAATCGAATAAAGGGCGATCTACGTCGTTGAATCATCGACTCGAACTGCCGTCACATACGAAACAGTATGCTCCCTTGTTCTCGCTCGATTCGCCTCGTATCTCATCCCTTTCTTCGATTTCAGCCCGCATTGGTGGGGAATGCGGGTTAATCCTCAATGACAGGAAGCGTGATGCGGGAAGGGCGCGCCGCGTCGCGGTGTATCGTCACCGTAGGCAGGATGTTGTCCGGAGCGGCGGGGTTGTTGGAAGGCGAGAGCGCCGGGTCGAGACGGAACGTCGGCCAGTCGGATGTCGCAATAGACAGACGTATGCGATGCCCCTTTTTGAACACCCATGATGTCGGCATGAGGTCGAACTTGAGTTCGACCACGTCCCCTCCGTTGAATATACCATCAACGTAATCAGCTTGTTCATAACCGTGCCACGGAAGCTTCGGCAGGACTTCCACTCCGGTTGAGCCGCGAAGGATTATTTTATTGATGTCTTTTAGTCCGGCGAACCCGGCGCGCATGGGGTTTTCTGTTATGAGAACGGCCCTGCCGTCCGGATGCACGTCTTCGAGATAAAGGAAAAAATCACCGTTGCCGGCCGTGGAGGAAGCCCAGAAATGAGCGACTGGGTGGCCTGTGACTTCGATGTCGGATTCCAACTCGGCGGTAGTGTACGTCAGGCATTTTTTATCAAGTTCTGAGCGGTCGGGAACATCTTCATCGAGAATGTACATTAGCCAGCGGTTGCCTTTTCGCGGCCCGAAACTGGAGTCGTGACTGAAATCCGATTTGTGTGAATCGGCTCCTGCGGTTCCTTGCGCCGTAGAGAGGGAATTGCTTTCCGAGAAAAAGAAATCCACGTTTTTCGCGCGCGCCGGGGGCCATTCGTTTTCGCTCCGCCAGCCCTTGCCCATTACCTGAATGGTAATCGGCGGCTCCGCATCGATTCCGTTTTCTATCCCCTTAAGGTATCTGTCGAAGAAGCGGAGGGTTTCCGTTTCGACGCCCTTGAGAGTTTTATCTTGGCTGACTCCGAGGTGTTTGTAGAACGGGGACATGAGGATATGGGAACCGGGAATCATCAGAAGTTTGGAAGGATTGGTTTCGCGAGCGGTGGAGAAGAATGTCATGGTTGAGCGGGGCTGGGCGTCGAACCATCCGCCGACATGGTAGAGGGGGATGCCCGAACTCATTATTTCGGGGACGCGCGCGATTGGGCTGATGTCGTAACCGGAGAAGTTGCCGAAGGAAGGGTCGAGTCCGAGCTTGGCCGTGTCGCTGTCAATGAACAGGGCTTTCGATATCCAGTCGTTGAGGGACGCGTTTTTCAGGTGGTCGCGCGTGGCAAGGTAGTAGAGATGTTCACGCGGGCTGCCATCGGCGTATTCGGGCGGGTCGTTCGGGTTGTCCGGATACGCGTAGTCGTCCAAGAAGTCGCCGTTTTTGTTTTTGTCTAACGGAATCTCATCGAGCAGCTCGCCGTCGCCGTCCTCGTCGACCGCCGGGGCGCTGGGCATCACCGGAAAAGTCCCGGCTGTTTTGTTCATGTTGAGGTTCATTGTGCGCAGCAGTTCGGCGTATGAAGTGATGAAACCTTGATTGAAGGCGCCGCCGACATAGATGTCCTGATAGCCGAACGGATAGACCATAATGAAGATGGCTTTGAGCGGGGCGGGCTTGCGGGAGGCGGTGAGGATGGAGGAAATCGCCATGTAGGAGCCGCCTTTCATGCCGACCGAGCCGTCGCTCCACGGCTGGGAAGCTATCCATTCGACGATCTCCGCGCCGTCTCTGCCGATTTCGGGGGAAAGGTCGAGGCGGTGGCCGAAAGAGGCTCCGGAGCCTCTGATGTCCGCGATGACGAGCGCGTACCCGCGCTCAAGGAGCAGCTTGCTGAAACAAAAGGGCATGGGAATCTCAGCGCCTCTACCGCCCATCAGGTTCTTCGCCTTGGTCTTTTCCAGAGGTTTGAACGCCGCGCTGATGAACGCCCTCGAATACGGCGTGAACTCCATCACCGTCGGGAACTTGTCTCTTTTCGGCCCCTTGTCGGGCAGATATACGTCGACGGCGAGTTTCACCCCGTCCGACATCTCGACGAGGTATGTTGTTTTCGCGTAGCTGTCGTATTCCTTTGAAGAATAACCGGAGTATTCAAAAGGTTGGCTTATCTTTTTCTCCGGCGCGGCCGACAGGGCTCCGGCAGCGGATATCGCAATCAACATTGCCATCAATAAAATTCTTTTCATGAAGCCTCCCAGAGTTGCGTCCCCGTCTATTCAGAAGGCGCGGCGTCCGCATGTCTGCATATCGTCGTCTTCCGCGTAGCATACTATGAAAAATGAAAACGAATGTCAATCAAGCAAGGACGCGCGCAGAGCGGCTGCTTGTTGAAACGCAGACGACATACGCGCAGGACGAAGGGAAGGGGGAAATAAATATCTCGAGGAATCTTTCGCGGCAATGTTGTTGAAAGAGGGGCTTTCGCGCTTGTGAAAAATGCCACAAGCGGTTATAATCAAACTGTTGCGGGATGTCGCTGGTGTGATAGTATAGTGTCTGGAAACTGGAACGGATGAAAGGCGGCGCGGGATGGCGAGGTTTGATCCGCTGAAGGATTTGGCGGGCCGGTTTGCGAGGCCTCTGTTCGAGGCAGTCCTCGGCGCGCAGAACGCGCCGCATCAGATGTGGCGTTTCACGGCTATAGCGCAAAGTCATCTCGACGCGGCGTGGAAGTGGCGCGTTTTCCAGACCAAGAGCAAAGCCAAGCAGACTTTCAAGAACGCTCTCCGGCAGATGGCGAACTATGACGAGTTCAAGTTCTCCATGTCGTCTCCCCAATATTACGAATGGATGAAAGACCGCAACCCGGCGATATTCCGGGCGGTGCAGGACGCGGTGAGAGGCAAACACTGGGAGCTTGTGGGCGGGATGTGGGTGGAACCCGACCTCAACCTGCCGGACGGGGAGAGCCTCGTGAGGCAGCGCCTGTATGGCCAGCGCTTCTACCTGAACAACTTCGGGCGGATGAGCGAGGTTGAGTGGCTGCCGGACACGTTCGGATTCTGCTGGACTCTGCCTCAGATACTGGCCAAAAGCGGCGCGAAGTATTTCTACACCGCGAAACCCGTCTGGAACGACACGACGAGATTTCCGTTCAGCACATTCAAATGGCGCGGGCCGGACGGCTCGGAGGTTCTTGTCCACATCTCAGACCTGCAGGCCAAGGGCCTCCTGAACATGGCGAACTACAAGAAGACGAACAGGCTGGCGAACTTCCGCAGCGAGCTTGTGGCGAACTACGACACGCGGCCCGGAGACATTCAGGCGGGGTTGTCGAACGACGTCATCCCAGAGGCGGCGATAGTTTACGGGATGGGGGACGGCGGGGCGGGGCCGATGACGTTCGAGGTCGAGGCGGTCCATCAGTTGTACGACGCGGGATTGGTTGAGATCGGGACGGCCAAGGAGTTCTTCGGCAAGCTGGAAAAACACGGCGAGCGCCTGCCGGTGTGGAACGACGAGATGTACCTTGAATTCCACAGGGGATGCTACACGACGCAGGGATGGATAAAGAGCGCGAACAGGAAAGCGGAGATAGCGGTTCGCAACGCGGAAATCACCCACACGATGAATTCTCTGTTCGGCGACCCGTATCCGGGCGAGGTTATAAGGGAGAACTGGAGAAAGCTGCTGTTCAACCAGTTCCATGACATCCTTCCCGGCAGCAGCATCCCGGAGGTGTACGAGGACGCGCGGGTGGACTTCGAGGAATTTTTCTCCGCCACGCACGGGTTGATCCGCTCGGGAATCGAATCCATTGGCCGCCGCATTCACACCGTCAACGAAAAACTGTCGGACGCCACTCCTGTGATTGTGTTCAACACTCTTTCGTGGAAGAGGACGTCCACGGCGTTCCTGCGGGTTGAGGAAGAGGACATTCAGGTGCTCGATGCCGATGGTTGCCCGACGAATTCCAAGGTGATAGACCTCGACGGACACAGAACTCTGGCGTTCACCGCCGAGAACGTTCCTGACATCGGGTACAAAACATATTATCTGAGAAAGCGCGAGCCGGGGACATGCGCGGCTCCGGCGATCCCCACCGCCCGGCCTCTCGAAGACGGCTCCATTCAACTTGAAAACGAGCTGATAAGGGCGGTGGTGGACGGCGAGACCGGATGGCTGGTCAGTCTAGTGGACAAGACGACGGGGGCGGAGACTCTTGCCGGGCCGTCCAACAGGCTCAGGCTGTACCGCGACGACAACATCGCGTATCCGGCGTGGAATATTGAAAAAAGATACAGGCACAGGGAGATAGAGATCGGTCCGCCGACAAGCCCTCCGACGATTGTGGACAACGGCGAGCTTGGCGCGTCCGTCGAGATAAAAAGAAAAATCGGCGAGGCGTCCGAAGTCTCCCAGTTGATAACGCTGTTCCCGCGCAGGCAGATGCTCATATTCACCACGAATGTAAACTGGCAGGAAAAGAAAGCCATTCTCAAGGTGGACTTCGACACGGCGATAAAGGCTGAAAGGGTGGTCAGCGAGATACCTTACGGCGCGATATCTAGGCCGACGCATCCGAGGCTGCCCGCGCAGAAAGCCCGCTGGGAGCTTTCTGCCCATAAATGGATCGACTTGAGCGACGGAACCAACGGTCTGTCGGTTCTCAATCAGGACAAATACGGGTTCTCCGTGTTCGAGAACAAGCTGTCGGTCACGCTCCTGAGAGCGCCGAAGTATCCGATGCCGATTGTCAACGCATGGGGGCTGCCGCCCGCGTCGGAGCGTCCCGTTTACACTGATCAGGGCGAGCATCTCATCCGGTACGCGGCGTTCCCTCACGCCGGCGACTGGCGGGACGCCAAGGTGTGGCGCATGGGCGCCGAGTTCAGCAACACTCTCATGGTTGTTCGCGCCGAGCATCACCCCGGGGCCCTTCCTCGGGAGGCGACCGCTCTTTCCTGCTCTTCAAACTCGACATATATCGGCGCGCTCAAAAGACCGGAGGACAGCCCGGACACGCCGACCGCGAAATATCATCAGGTCGTCGTCCGGCTGGTCGAGGCGGAAGGCGCTCACGACCGTGTCACCCTCAAGTTCGGCCCGCGCATGACCATCACCGACTCCAAAGAAACCGACCTGCTCGAATTCAGCCAGAAACCCATCCCCGACCAGAAAATAGGCGAACTTTCCGTTCCTATGAAACCGTTCGAGATAAAGACGGTCAAGATAACTCTGGTCGAAACGATGAAACTGGACCAATGACGCAATCCGTCGGCGGCGCGCTGATTCTGCATCCTGAGAAAAACCCACGTACAGTCAATTATTGAAAATTGAATAATGCCGCGCGCGGCGGGCGTCTATCTGTTAAAATTCAAGGAGCGCGCGCAATGGCGCGGCGCGGGGGGCGTATGGATCTGCTTGAATCGCTGTTCAAGAACAGCATTATGAGGAAACTCGCGGCTCGCAAGGAATTCAAAGGGGACATCCTCGACACATTCAGGGCGTTTATGAAAGTGGGCAGGCCGTCAGACCCCGCGTTTCCGTCCGAGATGTTTCCGCTCGCCGCCCGGTTGTACGGGCGCGGCGCGCTCACTTACATGGCGGTTCAGCCTAACCCCGACTGGGTGTGGCCTTTTTTCATCGAGCGGCAGTTCGATCCTCATTCGCCTGATTTCGCGGGACGCGGGCATCTCTTCATCGCGCTGAACACGACCCACCGCAACTGGACGGCCATAGGCCGCGTCGGCTCGGACCACGAAGCGGTTGTTGATCCGAGGGGGCTTGTCACGCCTCAGTATAACGGATGGTCGGCGGATGTTTGGTTGCGGGAAGGAGAAAAGCTTCACGCGCCGTCCCGCATGCCGGAAGTGAAACAGTACAACGTGAACAGGGTTCCCGTCGTGCGCACGGTGTTCGAGGCGGGCGGCAGGGAGGTTGAGAGCGACGCGTTCGGCGCGGTTGTGGCCGGTGTTGAATCGGTGGTTATGAGGGTGACGACTAGGAACGTAGGGGCGACTCTCAAGAGCGCGTCTCTGGCGTTCAGCCTCAGGCCGTACAATCCGGAGGGCATAAGCGTCGTGTGGGAGGCCGGGGCGGACGCCGATGGTTTTCTCGTCAACGGCAAGCGCGCGGTCGCGTTCACTGTCGAGCCGGATTCGGTGGACTGCTCGAACGAGGAGGACGGGGATGTCTCTCTGTCGCTCGGAGCCGGGCTGGGCAGAACGCGGGCGAAGTGCCGTTGCGGTATGGCCACAGCGGTGGCGGAGTTTAGCCTGCCGGTCGAGCCGAGGGCGGAGCGTGTTTTCTGGTTCGCGATGCCGGTCAAGGCGGGAGCGGCCCCGCGCGAATGGTCGGCTCAGGTGCATAACGCCAATCTGAAAAAAGAGATGGAGGACGTCCTGCGCCAGTGGAAGGAAAGGCTTGCGGGAACGGCCCGCGTAGAGATTCCGGACGACAAGCTTCAACGCGCTTTCGACGTCAACAAGGCGTACCTGCTGCTCCTCTGGGACGGAGACGCCATCTGTCCGGGGCCTTTCACTTATCACCATTTCTGGTTCAGGGACGCGGCGTATCAGGTGACGGCGCTCGAAAAAATGGGGTTCGAGAGGGAGGCCGCTCAGGTCGTCGCCTCTTATCCGGGGCGCCAGCGCAAGGACGGGTTCTTCATCTCCCAGAACGGGGAGTGGGACGCCAACGGACAGGCGATGTGGACTCTTCTTCAACATTATAAATATACGGGCGACAAGAAGTTCCTTGAGACGGTTTATCCTTCGATCGTCAAAGGCGCGGAATGGATTAAGAAGAAACGGATGTCCACGACCTCGGACAGAGACAGCGAGGTTTACGGGCTGATGCCCGCCGGGTTCAGCGCGGAGCATCTGGGGCCGAACGATTATTTTTACTGGGACGATTTCTGGTGCGCGGCGGGAGTGCGGGCGGCGGCGGAGGCGGCCGAGGCTCTCGGAAAGAAAGAGGACCTCAAGCAGTTCCATCAGGAGTTCGACCGCTACATGGGGCACATAGAAGCCTCGCTGTCAAAGACCGCGCGGCGGCTCGGCGCGGAACTGATACCGGCTTCGCCGTACAGGCGCATGAACTCCGGCGCCATCGGCTCCGTTTGCGCCCAGTATCCGCTCGATCTGTACCCGCCCGGAGACGCGCGCATGAAGAACACTCTCGACGAGCTTCGCCGATTCTCGTTCTTCGAAGACGGCTTCTTTCAGAACATGTTCCATTCCGGAGTGAACGCGTATCTGTCGCTGCAGATTGCCCAGTGCTTGGCGAAGAGGGGCGACCTCTACGCGTGGAAAATGCTCAAACATATCCTTGATCTGGCCACTCCGACGTTCACTTGGCCCGAAGCCGTGCATCCGCGCACGCGGGGCGGCGTCATGGGCGACGGGCATCACGGATGGGCCGCGGCGGACTTCCTACACATGGTCCGCAACCTGCTTCTCTCCGAGGACGGGGATTCTCTGGTCGTGTTTCCTCTTCTTCCTCCAGAGTGGGCGGAGGACGGCAAATCCGTTTCCATCTTCGACGCCCCGACTCATTTCGGCAAGATAAATGTTTCGATGAAAATCGAGGGCGGGCGCGCGTCGGTCTCCTTCGACAACAGGTATTTCAACACTCCGCGACGCATCGAGATTCGTTTCCCGAAAAAGATTTCCACTCTCACCGTGGACGGCAGGAGCGAGGTTCTCGGGTTCACGGACAGGGTGGAGCTGGACCCGGAAGTCAAATCGATAGAGGTCACATTTTCGTGAGGCAGGGATTCCGCCGAGGGGCGGGGACGAGGGATAAATGAAAAAACCGGGATTGGCGTTTATGTTGCTTGCGGCTCTCTCGCTTGCGGGGCTTGTCGCTTCAGGATGGATTTTGAAAAAAAGGGTCGCTCACGAGCGCGCCGACAAAACCGTGCAGATCGTCGTAGATTACCCTTCAATTCTGGCCCTGTCGCCGGACGGCGAATCGGCCCGGCTGGCCGTCGAACGCCTGACCGAAATCGGAGTTTACAGCTTCGGCGTGTTCGAAACCAGAATCGACGACCTCGTCGGCAACGGGTCGCTGGAAGTGAACACCGTGCCCAAGGGCGGAGCGGGCGGAGGCTGGGAAGCCAAAGTCGCAGACCCGAAGGTGTGGGCGCTGGCGTCCTCTTTCTTCGAGGCGCATTTCGGGCCGGGCGCGTGCGACGCCGCCACCATGATCTGCAACATCCCCGCGCTCGGAGAAAAAAGATCGGATTTCTCTTTCGGCATGCCGGCGACTGAATATGATTTCCGCACGACACCCAGACCGCTGAACACGCCGTTTGAAAAAAGGGAATCCATAGCTCTGAAAATGAAAGCGCTCGACGCGGAGAAAGAGCCGTCGGTCGTGATATTCGACGGGTCCGCCGTCATGGGCAGCCCGACTCTGATTGAAGCGGCCGTGGAGGAGATGAAACGGCGCGAGGGCTGGGCGTTCGGCATGGTGGAAATGACGGCGCAGGAGGGCGCGCGGACGTTCGCGAAGAAACTGCCTGGCAGAGTGCTCGTGGCGCACAGCATTTCCGCTGAAGAAATCGCCATTACTCCACAGAGAAAAGCGGTGGAGCGGTTCAGGCGCGCGGCCCGCGAGCGCGGCGTGCGCGTCCTCTACGTCAGGTTCTATTCCAATATGTATGGACAACCCGCCCGGCAGGAAATCGAGCGCAACATAGAGTACGTCGGCAAAATCGCGGACGCGCTTCGCAAAGACGGCTTCGTCATCGGAAAGGCCGAGCCGCAGATACCGCTCATAATTTCCAAACGGTCGCGCGCGGCGGTGGCGGCGGGCGCGGTGGCGTTCGTCGGTCTGCTTTGCGCGGTGGCGTTCGGTCTGCCCGCTTGGATGTCTCTGGCAGCCTCTCTCCTGACCCTCGCCGCGATATTCGCCTTGCCCGAAACCGCCGGGCATTACAGGCAGGTGCTTAAACTCGTTTCTCTGGGAGTCGGCGCTCTCACTCCCGCGCTCGCGGTCGGCGTCGCTTTCCTCGTCGGGTTGAGGTCGAAGGCCACCCGGTCGGTTCCCGGACTTGGCGAGGCGGTGGCAAGGTGGGCCGCCGCTTGCGCCATCACCCTAGCAGGAGCCGCCTTTGCCGCGGCTCTGCTTTCCCACAGAGATTTCTTCCTCAGGCTCGACTCTTTTTCCGGCGTAAAAATTGCTCTGCTGGTTCCTCTCATCCTTATCGCGGTTCTCTATCTCAGGCACACGGGAGAGACGCTCGCGTCTTTTCTGGAATCGCCTGTGAGAAAAGCGGAGGCTGCGGCATGCGCGGTTCTTTTGGTGGTGGTCGCTCTCTATTTGTTGCGCTCAGGCAACGAAGCGGGCGGAGCCGTCACCTCGGCGGAGGGAGATCTGCGCTCCCGGCTCGAAGGCCTGCTCAGTGTCCGGCCCCGGTTCAAGGAGTTCGCCATCGGCCATCCCGCCATGTTGCTTATCGGCGTGGCCCCGCTCGCGAAAAAACGCTACGCGGCTCTCGCCCTTCTGTTTTTAGGCGTCATAGGGCAGGCGAGCATGTTCAACACATTCTGTCATCTCCACACTCCGCTGGAAATCTCTTACATTAGAACAATTCTCGGCATAATAATCGGGTTGATAATCGGCGTCGGGGCGAGGACCGCCGCTATGATATTTCTTGAGATAGCCGACGTTTTCACGCTGCCCCGGAAATAAAACTGGCCTCGCTCAAACTTACGAAATAACTTGCCTAGCATCAGCGCGAACAAATCGCGTTAATATTTCATGCGCGGTTGACAACTGCGCGATATAGCGATATGATAACTGTAAAGGCTTACGACGCAAGGAGGGTTGTTTTATGTCTAAACCGATAAAAGAATGGCTGACGCAGGAAGAGCTTGAAGCGGAACTTAAACGCGCGGGCGTTGACCTTGCCGAGGAGCGCAGCAACCGGAACGTGCGCCGCGTTCTTTACTATTACAGGTACAAAGGGCTTATCACGCCGCCCATCCGCAAAATGGTCGGAAAACGCCTCACCCTTTTCTATCACAACATCGTGATAAGCGAATTCCTCACGATTCGGCTGCTAAAAGAGAAAGGGAAATCCCTCGACGAAATAGCCGAGTATATGAAGAAGGGGGCGAAGGCGGAATTCGCATCCGCCGTATGCGACGCCGTGAGGGACGTTGAGGCGCGTTTCGGGTTCGAGCAGAACACCGCCATGATGACCATGTCCGCGCTCAGCAAAGACGGCCAGTTCATCTACCTGAAAGCGAAGAAGAAAAACCTCAAGGCGATAACAGAAGCCCTCAGGCAGATAGGCTTCGAACCCGAAACGCTCAAGAGCGAAGATATCGACGAGCTTATGAAATATATGAAATAAATAATTTGCCACAAAACTGTAAAGGCATACTACGCGCTAGGGTTTAAAATGCATAACAAGGGGGGAATGATTATGACAACAGGATTGCTGGGGCACATCGGATTGAAATAGGAGGATATAATTATGAGTAAAATGAAAAATGCTTTAGAAGACTATATATTTAGCGGCGTTGACGCAAAAGAACTCGATCGCAAAGAAGATATGTTTGAGCGATATATTTGCGATGAACAGCATGATAATTATTTGCGTGATATTCAGCGAATGCCGATGCGTTCAAGAGCGTCAAGAACATTTCTTATATTTGTTTTTGAGGACAAAAACAATGCGTTTATCTATCCTGCCCAAGCTTTAAGGAGGAGAATCAGAAGAGGCGATTACGATTTCAATCCCTCATTAGATCAAGTTCGCTTAATAGACGCGCACAATATTAGAGATGTTAATGACGCTTTAGTGAATAATAGAAACATATTCGCGATTTTTATTTACGGACACAGCTTTGGAGGGAGCGCGGGCATTGGAATCAGCGACCGCCGGCATGAAAGGTATAATATTGCTTATAGTAAAAACATGAAAAGAAGTATTCCGGTGAACAAGCTGCACAAAGCAAATGTTCTTCCGGATGGGTTCATCCATCTATACTCGTGTAATGCAATCAGTGATTCAGGAAGTGACATTGCTCATGCAATGGCAAATCACTTCGGAGTTAAGGTATGGGCAAGTAAATCAGGGGTAAGCTTATGGCCTCCTTTTGTTCGGGTGGAAAATAAAAGAGGCGTATATGTCAATCCAAGTCAACGGTTGTTTGATAAAACGACAGGTTTCGATTGGGCGTTGCCGAAGACAAAAGAGTGATATACTGTTTCCGAACAGGTGAACGATGGCGACAGACGCGCAAATAGAAGCTCTTGTCAAAGCTATCTGCGTATTTCTGCTTTGCGGCGGGGTTATCCTCTATGTGCGCTCTTCTAAAGACGCGACGACAGGCTTGTTGGGCAGAATCACTGGAGGCGCAGGTTGCTTAATAGGATCAGTTTGCATAATCGCTAGCTATTGCATGATCAGCTCTCTTTATATTGCGATGGTTGTTTCGCTGTTCGTTTATTTGCCCGCCTGCGGAGTATTATTGATGCGTGGCAAAACAAAAGCGTTCAGAATAATAGCGGCGCTCTATTTTACAGCGTTCTTATTGTTAGCGGGTTGCGCGACGGCGGTTGCTCGCAAGAACTTTGCTGAAGCGTCTCTTAAGCATCATTTTGGACAATGCGCAAAGGCGCTATACCCACTTGAAACATTGCAAAAGGAGCATTACGAAGAATACGGCGCATACGCCGGCGGCCTTGATCAGCTTTATGAACGCGCCCAAAAACTTTGCCCGACAAACGAATATTATTGCAACCTCTCAGAACAAGAGTTGAAAGACGCATGCAGAAGCGTCAGCTTATCATTGGCAGAAGATGGCGGATACAAATTAGAAGCAAGAACTAAGGACAGGACGAACTGCAATATCATCATCACTCCGGAAGGAATTAACAGATGGCATCATTGGGAGTGCAAGAGCAACAAACGGATTCGCGACGAAGAGAATACGGATGCAAACAGAAAGCATTGACCCGCAAATTACGCCGGCTCCGGCTGAAACAACAAACCGCACATGCCGGTTTTCGCCATCAGCGAACGGGGAAATATTTAGAAGAATGTTTTCCACGCAAATCCATAGAAGATAAAGGATGTTCAAACATTGAACAGTCAAAAGAGAAACTTTTACTACGATATTTGTTTTGGCGCAGGCCGGAATCACAGAATGCTGCAGATATATTTGGCGGATTTCTTAATAAACAATAAATCATGGCGATATTTGATCGAACAGCATTGATAGAAAGAATTCAAATATGGATTCACGGAAAAGCATTATTGAATGCTTGTTATAAACTCCAGTCAACCCAAAACATCCCAATTTAAAGCTCCGGATGCGTTGGCGCGAGATTCAGCGGTGGGACACGTTTTGTTTTTGTTTGCGAAAAATAAGCCAATATATGATAAAATAACTATTAGCAACTATTACGAACATGACAACAACTACGCAATAATTTTGCGGCGGTGCCGCTCAAAAACAGGCGGTGGATACATCAAACGACATAAAAGCCTGATAAGAGCAATAAAAACCATCATTTTGTATGGATATGGCGTTTTGTGGGGCGAAGAGCATTCTCGCACAGACACGAATAAGGACGGAAAGATAAGCATGCATGAGTTGCAATTTTTGAAAGCTGCTTTTACGCGTAGCGTGTATGATGCAACAAATGCGGAATGGAATTATTGTATTGTCGATAAAAAAAGAGAGGGTTGCGAAAACACTGCGCCTTTCAATCCGTCGGATGACCTTGTTAATGCAAAGAAGTGTTGCAGGAGCAAGGAAACCGATCCGTTGGGTTTCATTAAGTATTCCGACGCTGATTGGAACAATGACGGAAAGGTGAGCGTTGCTGATCTTGGGCCGTTGAAGAGGAATTTCGGACTTGATTGCGGGCCGAGAGCCAAGAAAGACGTCTTGCGCGGCGTATTACCAGAAGAGATGCGCGGGATGGCGCGGCTGGACTTCAACGAAGACGGCGTCATCGACTTTAAGGACGAGGAACTGATGGAACTCGGGAAAGATAGATGCGAATATTTAGATTTTAAAGAAACATGTCTTGTCTGCGATGATGATGCGTCGCCGACAAGCTATACGGATTGTTTGCCATGAGTACAGGGATGAAAAGATATAAAGAAATGAACAAATGCATAAAAAGCATATTTCTAGGAGTCATCGGCATATTATCAATGTCAATGTCAATGACTTCCTGTGGCGGGGGGCTTATGCCGCAGCCGCCTCAGCTTGTTATGTATGGCGATATGGATGGCTATGTTTTTATGCCATACGGGAGTTCAGCGACGAGGATCGCCAATGATGTGATAGCGACTAAACCGGCGAAAGACGCTGTTGTAAGCGCCACATGCGGAGACACTGTTAAAAGCGCGGCGACGAATGCAGATGGCTATTTTTATATACAGAAATTGCCTGTTGCTTCATGTTTAGTTGAAATCAGCTTAAATGGATTCACAAAAGTTCCTTATCAGATAAGCGTGACCACGAATCAAACAGTGAGAGTTGGAGGCGCGCAAGGAACAACGATGACGCCGATAACACATGGCGTGATAAGGGTGACGTCGAATGTGGCGGGCGGAGTAATAGTGTTGGATGGAGAACTCACGGATGTGATCATGCCATCTGATTTGTATTGTGATTTCCCATATGTGCAACCCGGGAACCATACAATCGGAATAACAAAGGAAGGGTTTGAATCTGTAAGTCCGGTTGAAGTGGAGGTTTTATCGGGAAGCATTGCAAGTGTGGAAATACGAATGACGCCGATAGGTAACAGGCCTCCCGTGGCGAATGCCGGCGCGGGCGGAAAGTGGTTGGCGGGTTATAAACATGAGAACTATAGGTGGGATGGAGATGTGGTTGTATATGATCTTATTCCAATTAGCTATGCGCTTGACGGAAGCGCAAGCTCCGATCTTGACGGAGATGAACTGACGTACATATGGGAACAAGTTGAAGGACCGATCATTGAAATAAAGGATATGACATCAAGCATCGCCACATTCACCCCGATTGAAGCAGGAGTATATAAATTTAACCTTCGCGTCAATGATAGATATCATGACAGCGTAAGCGACGATATCGATGTGGAAATTGCAAAAATCGGCGGCAAAATCGTTTACACATCAACTTTGTATCAAAAAAGCAGCGACATATTCAAAGTAAATGCGGACGGAACAGGGTTTGAACGACTGACGACCGACGACGCGTTCGACGGATGGCCTCGATGGTCGCCGGACGGGACGCAGATAGTGTATTTCAGCAACAGGGACGGGAACGCAGAGATATACAAGATGAATGCGGACGGAAGCGGTCAGACTAGGCTGACGGACAATGCGGCGTATGACGGGGTTCCGGACTGGTGCGCTGACAACAAGATTTATTTCACATCAGACAGGGATGGCAATAAGGAAATATATTCGATGAATTCTGACGGGAGCAATCAACAAAGGCTCACAGTAAACACTCGTAAAGACACAGGAGTGGCGTGCTCGGCTGACGCGAGCAAATTGCTGTATATGAGGGTCTACGGCGGAGATAACTATGAAGTGATGATAATGGACACAGACGGCGGCAATGAAGCAAGGCTGACAGATGACACAAAGGTGCATTCTTTTGTCAATTGGACTCCCGACGGGAGAATATTATATACGACAGCGGATTCTCTTGGCGGAGAGGACAAATTGTATGTGATGAACGCTGACGGGACTAACAAGCAAATATGGAATGTTCCTGCGGGAGAGAACGACATAGAAGATGCGGTAATGACGGATGATGGCAACTTTATATTCTATGTTAAAGATTTGTTTATTCACGTTATGTATTCGGACGGTAGCGCGAATCTGAATCTTGGAGTTTACGGCGCTGTGCTTGACTACCATCCCGGTCCGTGAGGGAGCGGGGGGAGATGGGGAAAGAGTATGGAAATAAAACATAAGCATTAAGCGGACGAATGAGGGGAGATTGTGAAAAAAAGGAGTTGAAGGCCAAGACGGCGATCAGGACGGAAAGGTGAGCGTTGCTGATCTTGGGCCGTTGAAGAGGAATTTCGGACTTGATTGCGGGCCGAGAGCCAAGAAAGACGTCTTGCGCGGCGTATTACCAGAAGAGATGCGCGGGATGGCGCGGCTGGACTTCAACGAAGACGGCGTCATCGACTTTAAGGACGAGGAACTGATGGAACTCGGAAAAGATAGATGCGGACATATTCAAAGCAAACCCGGAGGCGGTTGTCTAGTCTGCGATGATGATGATGATGGGACACCGGAGATTGATCCTTGTGTAACAAATGCAAACTGAGAAGGTAAAGACGCGATGAGAAGCGCTTATAAAGTTGTGAGAATTGCATGTTTTGATTTCTTTTTGATATTCTGCGTATTTACTGTTTCATCATGTGGGGGCAGTGGGTTATTGCCTGATCTACCAAATATTGCATTTGGAAGTGTTGATGGCTTTGTATTCGTGCCCTATGGAAGTTCAGCGGCAAGGGCGGCGAATCAGCCTGTCGGCTACAAACCTGCCAATGAGGCATTGGTATTATTGAATTGCAGCGGGCAGAGCAAGACGGCGCAGACGGACGCGACAGGATATTTTTCAATTCAAACCGTGATAGGCGAGTCGTGCGCGTTGCGGATACAAATTAGCGGATATGCGGACAAAGTTTACAATCAGATAGCTGTGTATCCTAATCAGACAACAAGGGTGGGGGGAGCGGACGGGGTCAGAATGACACCTGATGAATACGGCGAGATAAGAGTCGTAGCAAATGTTTCAGGTGGAGAGATAGTGATTGATGGAGAAAGCACGGGAATAGTGATGCCTGATGAGATGAGTTATTCATTCTCTTACGTCGCGCCGGGAGAGCACACAGTCGGTATATCGCAGAGCGGGTATCAGCAAGCTTCGACGCAAACTGTGAACGTGACGGCAGGAGGATTATTTGAGGTGACTTTCATATTCTTGCCGCCGGATGTCGTCCCGCCTGTGGCGAACGCTGGAGAAGATGGAAAGTGGTTTGCCGGATTTGAGTACACGTTGGATGGAAGCGGAAGTTATGATATCGGCGGAGGAAGCATTACATATCAGTGGGGCCAAGTCTCTGGGCCTGCGACAGAGATGTCGTCAATAAATGACGTTAAACCGATATTCACACCAAAAGAGCAAGGCATATATGTATTTTCACTTACAGTAATAGATTCAGCGAACAACCATAGCAATCTTGATACGGTTGCTATTGAAGTGAATGAGTTGACAGGAAAAATCGTATTTACTGCATCAAGGGGAGAAGGAAATAAAAATATTTACACGATAAACGCCAATGGAACAAATTTAAAGAAGCTGACGGATAACAACTACTTTGACGGATGGCCAAAGTGGTCGCCGGACGGCGGGAAGATTCTGTACACAGCGAATCCGAGCGATGACGAACTGACATTTTATGTCGCCACCATGAATGCGGACGGAACAGGGATCAATGTGACTGACACCATGGGAAGAACGCGCGACTGGTCGCCGGACGGCAGCCAGATATTGTACGAATGGAGCTATCTGGGCACGGATCAATTGTATCAATCCGCGCCTGACGCAACTGACAAGTCGCTTTTGACTACAACGCCGAGAGACAAGTTTTTTGCCGCCTATTCTCCTGACGGGACAAAAATAATGTTCACTGTCCAAGTCAGTTACGACGGAATTGAGATAGTAGTGATGAATAGAGACGGGAGCGATTACAGGCAACTTACAAACGAGAACAAAACGCATGGCTACATCAGTTGGACGCCAGACGGAAGGATACTGTACACCACCGCCGATTGCATCGGATGCAAATCAACGTTGCATGTGATGAACGCGGACGGAACAGGCAGGCAGGCGTGGCCTATGCCTGTCGGGGTGACCGATATTCTAAGTCCTATTATGACAGATGATGGTAGATTCATATTTTATGACGATGGAGAATGGGGAAACAACCACATTTGTGTGATGTATTCGGATGGAAGCGCTTATACATGCCTTGGAACCACTGGGTCACAGCCCGACTACCACCCCGGGCCGTGAGGGAGCGGGGGGAGATGGGGAAAGAATATGGTAAAAAAAACATAAGCATTAAGCGGACGCATGACGGGGTTTGTGGCAAAAAGGAGTTGAAGGCCAAGACGGCGATCAAGACGGCGATTAGGACGGAAAGGTGAGCGTTGCTGATCTTGGGCCGTTGAAGAGGAATTTCGGACTTGATTGCGGGCCGAGAGCCAAGAAAGACGTCTTGCGCGGCGTATTATTACCAGAAGAGATGCGCGGCATGGCCCGGCTGGACTTCAACGAAGACGGCGTCATCGACTTTAAGGACATGAATTTGATGGAACTCGGGAAAGATAGATGCGGGTTTTTATAAGACATAACAGATGGTCATTTTAATTAAGGATATTTGATGGCGAAAATGTTGAACAATCAATAATGGATGGAGCTCAGGATGAAAAACAGCAGATTACTGTCGAGCATGACTCTAATTGGAATACACGCAATGATGGCTATGGCGCTATTATCGGCAAGGGCGGAAGCGTCTCCGCTGATCTATTTGCGCGGAGTTCCAGCGCATGTGACGGAAACTAGCGGATTCGATTCGGTTCAACACGAATTCACGGCAGAAATAGTCTTGGCTGGGGCCAGCAGGCTCAAAGGGATGAGCATAACGTTTATGTATGACTCGAGTGTGATGGAGGCAGTTGATGAGAACGGACAGACCGCTGATTCATCCCGGATTCGTCGATAGAGCTGACGAACGGGGGCGATTTTCATAGCGGCGAACTGCTTCGTTGCCGCCACATTTTTTTGTTCACGAACCCTATGTTCTATTCACTGCAAAAATGCGTCTTGCGCCTCGCATTTCATCCGCTCTGAACAATCGCTCCCGAATCCTAATGACGGATTCGGGTTCATTGACTATATATCCGGGATTGTTTGACACAGAGATAAGCAACGAAGTGGAAGACACTAGGTCGGTGGTAATTGGGGATGAGGCAGACACAACGCTGCAAGGGATTATAAGATTGACGGGATTATCCACGGGAAGCGCGGTTGATGTAAGCGGGGAGGAAGTTATACGAAGAACTAAATGAAAGCTCCCATTAACTATTTTGTGAAAAGCATCATGCGCAAAAGAAAAAGTTTTGCGCATGGCACACTTGGTAGTGGGTAGAATCATCTAATAGCATGTATAAACCGTTTCCATGTCGAGCCAGTTCGGCCCGGCTTTGACGTCTGCCGGAAGTTCGACGGATAGAGCGCCCCAATCGCGTCCCGCTGCTTCCATTGCTCTGCGGGTTTTCTCCGCCGTGTCCGCCACTTTTTCGGCAGGCGTTTCAAGCACGATTTCGTCGTGAACCTGAAGGAGCATTAGAGCGTCCATTTCGCCCGCGAGTATCATCTTGTGAACGTCTATCATGGCGAGTTTCATAATGTCCGCCGCAGAGCCTTGAATGCGGGTGTTGAAAGCCGCGCGCAATCCCGCTTCGCGCTCCTGCCGGTTGGAAGACCTCAGTTCCGGCACGCGGCGTCGGCGTCCGAACAGCGTCTCTGCGAAACCGTCTTCAAGGAGTTTTTCGTTTGTTTTCTCTATGAAGTCGCGAACGCCGGGGAACCGCGAGAAATAAGTTTCGATGAAGTCGGCGGCTTGCTGCCGGGAGATGCCAAGCTCTTGCGAAAGCCTGAACTCGCGCATCCCGTATATGAGGCCGAAGTTGATTGTCTTCGCGTATCTGCGCTGGTCCTGCGTCACTTCCGCGACGGGGACGCCGAACACCTGAGCGGCTACGGACGCGTGAATGTCCTCCCGGTTGCGGAACGCTTCGAGCAGGGAAGGGTCGCCGGACATCTCGGCGAGGAGCCGTATCTCGATCTGGGAGTAGTCGGCGGAGACAAGGGCGAGGCCTTTGGAGCCGGGGATGAACGCGCGCCTGATTTCGCGCCCCTCCTCGGAGCGCACCGGGATGTTCTGCATATTTGGATTGCTGCTTGACAACCTGCCTGACGCGGCCAGCGTCTGGTTGAAGCTCGTGTGAACTCTGCCCGTGCGCGGGTTTATCAGCGCGGGCAGAGCGTCTATGTAAGTGCCGCGAAGCTTGCTCGCCTGCCGGAATTTTATTATCAGCGGCACGGCCGGGTGGTCGCATTTGAGTTGTTCGAGGACGGCTATGTCGGTGGATTCTTTTTTGACTTTTCTGAGGCCGAGTTTTACGAACAGCAACTCGGCCACCTGTTTCGGGGAATTCAGGTTGACATCCGCTCCGGAAAGCTCCGCCACCGCCGCGCTCAGCGCTCGCTCTCTTGCGGCGAAGTCTTCGGACATCCCCGCGAGCGCGGACGCGTCCAGCGCCACCCCGTTCCACTCCATCTCGGCCAGAACGGGGATGAGAGGCATTTCGATTTTCCCGAACACCCTGTCGAGGCCGTCTGCGGCCAGCCGCCTCGAAAGCTCCGGCTCTATCCTCAACGCGGCGTCCACGTCCGCGCAGGCGTAATCCACCGCGTCCCTTATCTTGACCTCTGAGAATTTCTTCTGAGATTTTCCCTTGCCGACCATGTCCTCGTATGTTTTCAGGCCCGCTCCCAGCAGGTTCGCCGCGACCGTTTTCAGCCCGTATCTGCGGCCGTCCGGGTCTATCAGGTATGCCGCGATGAAAGAGTCGTAAGCGATGTTGGCAAGAGACACGCCCGCCGCGCGAAGCATCTGCGCGTCGAATTTGAGGTTGTGGCCGATTTTTTCTATGTCGGGGTTTTCCAGATATGGTTTCAACAGGGCAATTGCGCGGTCCGGGTCTAACTGTTTTCCAGCGTCCGGGTCGGAGTCGTCTTCATCGTCCGAGCCGTCGCCGCCGCCGAAAAGGTCGCCGCCGCCGCGTTTCACGGTGGAGCCGTGTCGAATGGGGATGTAGATGGCGTCGCCGGCCTCGGAAGCCAGAGCGATGCCAACTATGGGGTCGGCGAAGGGGTCCAGCCCATCGGTTTCGAGGTCCACGCAAAGCCTGCCGCGCGCGGCGGCGCGCTCCAGCGCCTCGCGGATTTCGGCCTCGTCGAACACAGCCTTGTACACTGAGTCGAACTGAACGGCGGCGGGGCGGGGCGGGGCGGCCGCCTCCTCTTTCATTCCAAGCTCCGATATGAAACTTCTCATTTCATATTTCTCAAAGAACGCCGCAAGCTTTTCGTTGTCGACCGCCGGGAGTTTGTACGCGCCGATTTCAAATGGGAGCGGCGCGTTTTTCTCTATCGTGCCGAGCCTTCTGCTCAGTTCCGCAAGCTCCCTGTTCGCCGCCAGTTTTTCCCGCAACCCTTTCTTGTCGATTTGTTCAAGAGAGTCGAACACAGCGTCCAGATTTCCGAATTGTTCAAGCAGAGCCGTCGCTGTTTTCGGGCCTACGCCCGGCACTCCGGGGATGTTGTCCGAACTGTCGCCCTCAAGCCCTTTGAGGTCGGGTATCCTCTCCGGGTAAACGCCCATTTTTTCTTTAACCGCCTCGCGGTCGAACTTCTCAAGTTCCGAGGAGCCTTTCAGCGACATCAGGACTGATACGTTGTCGTTCACCAACTGGAACATATCTCTGTCGCCTGTAAGGATTTCGACCTCAAGGCCGTGTTCCGCGCCCGCCCGCGCCAGCGTGCCGATCACATCGTCAGCCTCGTAGCCGTCAAGCTTGGCGGGAGTTATTCCGAAAGCTGAAATAAGCTCGTTGATGGCCGGAATCTGTTCCCGCAACTCGTCCGGCATTCTGTCCCTGTGAGCTTTGTAGGCGGCATATTCGGCATGCCTGAAAGTGGGGGTCTCGGACTCCATCGCCACCACCAGATAGTCGGGCTTATTATCTTTAAAAATCTTCAGCAGCGCGCGCGCCATGCCGAACACCGCCCCGGTGGGAATTCCCTCCGCTGTCTTCATCTTGGGCATGGTGTGATAAAACCTGTATATAAGGCCGAATGTGTCAATCAACAACAATTTGTCTTTGGTCATAATACTGCCGTCTCCCCGCGAGGCGCGGCCGCCCGCCGCCCGCGCTGAATATTATAGCGCAGGCGCGCCGCTCACGCGCGCGGAAGCGGCATGAGCGAAAGATTCTTGCGGGGAAGAAAAAGGGAAAACTTTTGAAAAAGTTTTCCCTTAAACCCTTTCAAAACTTTTCGCGCTAGCGCCGAAAGCGGAGCTTCGCTTCCGCCTTCGGCGCGTATCATGCGAAAAGATATTGGAAAAAGGGGTTTCATGAGGAATCTTCTTCTTAAACATTTCCACAGGAGCGTCGGTACGGGACGCGTCAGCGTCCCGTACCGACGCGCAAGGAAAAGTTTGAAGGATTTTCAAGGAAACTTTTCAAAGTTTCCTTGAACCGCCGGAGGCGCTTTAATGCGGTTAAGGGAAAACTTTTGAAAAAGTTTTCCCTTAAACCCTTTCAAAACTTTTCGCGCTAGCGCCGAAAGCGGAGCTTCGCTTCCGCCTTCGGCGCGTATCAAGTGAAAAGATATTGGGAAAGAGTATAATGAGAATCTTCTTCTTAAATGATTTTACATGGGGCGTCGGGAGAAGAAGCGCGGCAGCGATTCATTCCCGACGACCAGTGAAACGTTTTGAAGAGATTCCAAGAAACTTTTTCAAAAGTTTCTCTTTTGCCGCCGGAGGCGCTTTAAAAGGCGGATTTGCCGCGTCTATCGATTTCTCGAAGCTCAGTCGCTTCCGTATTTGTCTTTAACTTTTTTGAAAGCGATGTCGGCCACTTCGAGCGATTTCTTGACATCTTCCTCCGTATGCGCGCAAGAGGTGAACCAGTTATGGTGCGGGTGGAAGATGACGCCACGGATGGCGGCCTCGCCGCTGAAGAGCTGTTTGAGCATGAAGTTCTTCTCGCGGGCGAACCGCATGAACGGTATGTCGTACGGGCCGGACATGATAATCTCGAACCCGTTGGATTTGCCTACGCTGACAAGGCCGTCGCAGAGCGCCTTGCCGATTTTCATCATGTAGTTTACTCCGTCCAGCCGTTTCAATTCCTTCACTGTGGCAATGGACGCCGCCATCGGAACCATGCTGCTGAAGAACGTTCCCGTGAACAGAACGTGTTCGGCGGTCTCTTTCAGCTTGCTCGTTCCCAGACCGGCGGAGATCGGATAGGTGTTGGCGATAGCCTTGGAGTAGCAGACCAGATCCGGCTCATATCCGAAGTAGGCGTGGCTGCCCGCCATGTCGAGCCTGAATCCGGCGCGCACGTCGTCCGATATCAGAATCAAATCTTCCTGTTTGCAGACTTTGCCGATGGTTTCCCACCAACCGGGGGCGGGCATCTGTTGATCCGCGTATATGCAGTGGTGGTACGGCGTCATCATCACGCCCGCGACCTGCCCTTTGTATGTGTTGATCAGTTCCATGAAGGAGTCTAGGTTATTCCATTCGAAGAAGTGAACGTGCGTGCGGTCCTCGTCGATGATGCCGCCGTAGCTTGGGGTGGACCACGCCTGAGCGCCGTGATACGCGCCGCGCACAATCAGGATTTTCTTTCTACCCGTGTATTCCCGCGCAAGCCTCATGCACCACGTGGTGATGTCCGCGCCGTTCTTTCCGTACACGCACCAGTCCATGCCCTTGGTGAGTTTGACCATCATCTCGGCGTACTCGATGCTGATCGGCCCCGGGTGGCTCATGCCGTCGCCCAGTTTCGCCTGTTCCTGCGCCGCCGCGTCCACCACCGGGTTGTTGTATCCCAGCACCATCGGCCCGAACCCGCACATCCAGTCGATGAACTCGTTGCCGTCCGGGTCCCAGTAGTGGCTTCCCTCGCCGCGAGAAGCGAAATACGGATATGAGCCGGGGACGGTGAACGCGGGGTGTTTGTGCCCTATCACTCCGCCCGGAATGACTTTGCAAGCCCGCTCGAACCACTCGTATGATTTATCGAATTTGTAAGTTTCCATTTTCAAGCCCTCCAGTTGGGTATAGTCATCCGGCGTCAACTGATATACAGGCCGATGCGCTCCATAACGACCGCGAGGCTTTCAGCCATTCCGACGTGCCCGCGCAACCTGATTCGGCACAGGCCCAGCTCTTCCATGAACTCCACATTCGCGTTAAGCATATCGTACGCCAGCTTGATGTCTTTTATCTCCATGACGACCATCGGGTCCGCCGCCGGCCCTTTGGCCACGGTGAACTTCCCGTTGTCCAGCACGATGTGCGCCACCGGCCCGTCCGGCAGCACCTTTATCTCCATCGGCCCGTTCGGCACTTTCGACACTATCCCTTTCACGTACGTGTCGTGCTCTCCGACAGCCTTCATCCCGTACACGGCCATCATCAGTTTCACGCGCGTGTGGAACTCGAAGAAGTCCTTGTTTTTGAGGTCTTCTTCCGACGGCCGCAGATATTTCTCCATGAGCTTCGTCAGCTTCATGAACTTTCCGAGTTTCCCGATGTTCCAGAAGCCCCATATCATGGGAATGACCGTGCCGGTGTTCTCAATCATCTTGTTGGCGGCTTCCGGCGTCGGAATCCTCAGCGATATCGTGGGCATGCTCACAGCGCCCAGCTTCGCCTCGCATTTGCCGTCTTTGAAGACGAACCTTACTCCCGCCCCGCCGGGCACGTGCATCTGGATCGTGCAGTTCCAGCCCTTCGTCAGCTCGCGCGCCTCCGCGTCATACGCGATTATCTCCTCAAGCTGAGGAAGGACGGCGTTAAGGTAAAGATACGACTTTACTAATTCTTTTTCTTTTTCCTTATCCATCGCGGCACTCCCCTGATGAATTTTGACGTGCGCGCCGCCATTCTTTCCGCGACCCTCCGCCAACAGGCATTATTATTGTTATTGAGATATATTTTTGCAACTTTATTTAAATCAAGTTAAAAACGGGTTGCCTGCCGCTGCAAACCGCGCTCCGCCGCGCCATCAATCCCCGTCAGGCAAAGTTATCTCGCACAGCAACGCGAAATGGTCCGGCGCTTCCTGAATCGGAGCCCCCTTCGGATGCCCGTCCAGCCGTTCCGTTCCGGGGGCTTGTCCCAAAGTGACGCAAGAGCCGCGCGCCGCGTTCGTTATCACATGGTCCAGCGTGAACCCGGAGCACGTCCTGAACGGCGGGTCGTTTTCCGCAGGCCCGCTCAAGTAATAATATTCCTTTCCATCCCCCACATGCTTCCGCCAAACCGCCACATCGTCTTTTGCGGCGTCCCCTTGAAATGGGTCCATATTCATATCGCCCATGATAATCGCAGGCCTGTCCGCCACAGCAAGCGCCGGGAACCCTTCGTATCCCTCGAACAACCTTCTCAACTCTTCGGCGCGGCATCCGGCGTCCGCCGCAGACGGATGCCCATTGACTATCCTCACCCTTTTTCCGCGAATTTCCGCATCCACCCCGAACACGACCGTCTTTGTCGAGCATCCTCCCGGCGTTTCGATTGTCAGCGGCCAGCCCGGAGCGCGGCACAGTTCCCCGCTCACGCAGCCTTCAACCGTTCCGGCGCTCTTTTTCACCCCTATGCACTCGTAGTTGGCGCGCCCGTCGCACACTATCGTGTAATCTTCCCCCAGCAGCCTCCGAACCTGATGCCTCTCTTTCCTGTCCTCGAACCGGAAGCACACATTCTTCTTGTTTTTCTCCACAGCCGCCGCCTCGCACCACTGGACGTCCAGCACTTCCTGCAGCGACACGATGTCCGGCGACAACTTGGCTATCCCGTCCGCCACCTTTTTCTCCCATTCGACGAGGCACAGTTTATAAAAATATTTATTTCCGCAGTTCAGTATGTCCGCGTTGCCGACGTTTGCCGTTAGAACCCTCAGCGGAGCGGGCGAGGGGGAGCCTCCTTTCGCAAGCGCGAGGGAGCCGCGCGCCGCGACCGCAGCAGCCGCTATCGCCAAAATCATTATTTTCGCCTTCATCATGAACGCCTCCGCGCGCGGCAAGCCGTCGGCGGCTTTTCCGCTTGTTATCTTTCGGCAACTATTTTATTCGGGTTCGGATTCAAGCTTCGTTTTTATAAGGGCCGCTTTTGCCGCCTTCTTTTTCCATAAGGCGGAACGGGCCGATGGAGATGTCCTTCTGGACAGCTTTGCACATGTCGTAGATAGTGAGGGCCGCCACTGTAGCCGCGGTGAGGGCTTCCATCTCCACTCCCGTTCTATCCATCGCTTTGGCTTCCGCCTCGATAACGATTATTCCCGCGTCTCTGTCGGCGCTGAACTCGACGGAAACTTTCGTCAGGCTGAGAGGATGGCACAGTGGGATGAGGTCGGATGTTTTTTTCGCGGCGCACACGGCGGCGACGCGGGCGACTTGGAACACGTCTCCCTTGGAGATTCCGCCGGACAGTATTTTATCTATCACGTCGGGCCTGAGCCGCACTTCGCCCCGGACGGACGCGCGCCGCGCCGTCCGTTCCTTTTCCGACACGTCCACCATCGACGCGCGGCCTTTTTCGTCTATGTGGCTCAGTTCGCCGCCGCTCATTGCGAGTCTCCGTTCGCCGAGCGCAGAATCTCCACCGCCTGTTCGGGCGGAACAGGATTGATGTAGAACCCTGTGCCCCACTCGAATCCCGCTATGTTGGTCAGGCGCGGTATTATCTCTATGTGCCAGTGGTAGGTGTACTGCCGGCTGGTGTTCACGGGGATGGTGTGGATGATGTAGTTGTAAGGCGGGAAGTCCAGCGCCTTGTCCAGATACTTCAGCGACTTCTGAAAACACTGCGCCAGCGCCGAGATGTCCGAATCCTCAAGGTCCGCAAAATTGGGGTCGTGATGTTTCGGCACAAGCCACATCTCGAAAGGGAACCGGGACGCGAACGGCGCGAAACTGATAAATCGGTCGTTCTCGCTGATGACCCTTCTCTGGTAGTCCCTCTCTTCGTCTATCATGTCGCAGAACACGCAGCGGTCTTTGAAGTTGAAGTATTCCTGAGCGCCGTTAAGCTCCTCGGTTATTCTCTTGGGGACTGTCGGCGTGGCGATGAGCTGGGAGTGAGGATGAGCCAGCGACGCCCCGGCGGACTGACCCGCGTTCCGGAATATCAGTATGTATTTGAACCGTTCGTCGTTTTCGAGGTCTATCATCCTTTCCCTGTACATCCACATTAGCTGTTCCATGTTTTGCGGTTCTAGGGTGGATATGGTTTTGTCGTGGTCGGGCGTCTCGATGAAGACCTCGTGCGCGCCGATGCCGTTCATGATGTCGTAGATGCCGCGCGCCCGCTTGTTGAGGTCGCCCTCGATGGAGAGCGCGGGATACTTGTTCGACACCACGCGCACGCGCCAGCCGGGCTTGTTCGGCTCCGTGCACGAGTCCCTAACCGCGTCTATCTCAGGCGGCGTCTTGTCTTCGTTCCCCGGACAGAACGGGCAGAAGCCCGTCTTCGGAAGAGGTTTCGCTGCGATGAAATCGCTCGGCCTGTCGCCGCGCTCGGAGGATATTATCACCCATCGACCCAACACGGGGTCGCGTCTTAATTCCGACATCCTTAATCGTCCCGCTTTCCTTGCCTCGTCTCAATTATACGCATTTGCGCCCCGGTGTATACCCCGCGCCCGCAACCCGCAAAGTCCCGGCCGCCCCGCATAGGCGATAGCCCGGCTAATGCTTCCATTCGACCGGGAACAGCATGCGTATGTGCGTGACGTCTTTCAGAGCTTTGTCGTCCCGCCCGGACACCGACGGCATCCGCGTCCACTCCCCGCCGCCGATCCGCGCCTGAACTATGAATGCTCCCAGCGCCTGTTCGAGTGTTTTTCCCTGCGGCCCGCTTTTGAAATTCACCGGCCTGATGAAATGCCTGAACAGCGGAGCCACCCCTTCGAGCGACGGGTCCGCCGCCCCCGGCGGCCCGACCACCATCCACTGCGTCAGCAGCCTCGCGTTCTCCATCTCCGCGCTCATCGCGTGGTTTTCAGGGATTATCTGAAAACCGCCTATCTCTCCCACCGGCGACGTCGAAACGCATACCACTCCCGTGTGGTTCGCCCTGATTCTCCCGACGTCCGTGTACAGCGAGCCTTCGAACCTTCCCACCCCCGCCACCGGTTTCAACACCTGCCCGATGAGTTTCGGTTCCTCTCCGGGATACTTTATAAGGATGAACCCGCCGAACCTGTTTTCGAAGACGATTTCCGACGGATATTTCACCGGCCGCTCCACGACTATCAGCAGAGAATCGCCCTCCGCCGGAACATAATCTTCTGCAATCGGGGAGTGAGCGGAACCGGCGCGGGCCGCCAGAACCCGCGAGCCTATGAACGGCGATTCGGCTCCTCCGAAAATGCTCCCTCCAGCCGGGATGTTCGTTATTATTGAGCTGTTCCGGGAATAGAAAGATTTGTAATCAGCAGGCGGCGTGAAAAAATCTTTCGGCAACAAGCTGAACACCGCGCCTCTGTCCTCGTTCTGTTTCACTTTTATATGGATGGCGTTTACGGCTGTCGCAGCGACAGCCCCCGAAGCCGCCCAGCCGCTGGCGGTGTACGCTCGCGGATTTATCGTCCCGGCGGCCAGCAGGACTTTTCCGGCGGCCGTCCACGAAGCGCCTCCGTCTTCGCTCACTTCCACCGCGCCGCCTGCGGCGTTTTCCACCCGTATCCTTAATATCTCTTTCATCTCCGGCGAGTTCTCAGCGGCGACCGCCGCGTTTGGCCCCCGCGCGTCCGGAAGAACCGCCGACGCCGGAGCGCAGACCGCCGCCGCCAGAACTGCCGCTATTATCGCCATTTTAACTTTCATCTGTTTCCTCCGAAGGCTCGCGGCCTCCACGCGGCTTCCGCGCCTACAACTCGATAAGCTCTGCCTTCATTCCCGCCGTGTCAAAAACGGCGATAGTCGATTTGCCTGTCAGCCATCCGCAACACTCTCCGGGATTCACTATCACGGGTTTGCCGTCCTTGAGAACAGGCTGATGCGTGTGCCCGAACAGCACGGCGTCCACCGGCAGCGCTGCCATTGCGTCGTCCGGCATCGGCTCGTGAAGAACCGCAAACCTCGCCCCGCCCATCTCTATGAAAGCCGGCGGCTTCTCTATCCGCCCTATCTTCTTGAAGTTCTCCGTCAGGTACAGCCACTCCCCGTCGTTGTTGCCGAACACGCCGAAACACTCCTCGAACCCGGCTTCCGCGATAGCTTTCACAACGAACGGGGAAACGATATCGCCGCAATGAATAAGCCGCGCGGCGCCGCGGGATTTCAGCGTCGATATCGCCGCTCTTAACCGGTCAAGGTTGTCGTGAGTGTCGGATATAATGCCTATTAACATACTCTCGCTCCTCGGCGTTCGCGCCCCGCATTCTCCGGTTCAACCCGCGAATCCGCGCAGGTTTCGCGGCGTCCCGCCGCAGCCGCCTCGAATCATTATATCAGCGATTAAATAAAATTAGCTATCGCAATAAAGCCGCGCTGAATGTCCCCAATTTCCTTGTTTGTGTTTGTGAGAACCGGGTTGCCGGAAATAATGCATAAACAAGCCGTAGGGGCGACCCGGTGGGTCGCCCGGATGAGATGTCGCCAATCGATTATTACTATATAGGCCGCTGGCCATGATCTTATTCCGCAGCGCAGCGAAAAAGGGGACTTGCAGCGCGCGTCTCTGCGATGCCTGTGCCCGCTTTTCCGTTGCGGGTGCTCTGAATCGGCAAAACCAATTAAGAACTGATATAATATCCGAAATCGCGGCGGCGTCGCGACAAACAATAACCTGAGGGCCGGAACAATGACCAGAGCGGAAGAATTCAGCATAAAGATAGACAGGATGCGGGAGAGAATGAAAGAGCGGGGCTGGGGCGCGCTCGCCCTGTCGCGGTCGGACAACTTTGCGTGGGCCGCTTGCGGAGCCAGTTGCCACGTGAACATGGCAGCCGAAGCGGGCGTCGCTTCCTTTGTTCTGCTTCCAGACCGATGCGCGGTCGTGACCAACCGAATTGAGAGCGCGAGAATCAGAGACGAAGAACTCGCCGGGCTGGACGTGGAGCTTGTCGAGATTCCATGGGCCGACGACAGGAACGCGAAGATAGCGCGGATGTGCGCGGGGGCGGGCGCGGCGGCGGCGGACATGCCGGCCTCCGGGTTCGTCCCGGCGGGCGAGGATTTCTCCGACCTGATGATGGAACTGACGGAAAGCGAGATAGACAGGTTCAGGGCGCTCGGAGCGGATGCCGGGGCCGCGCTCGAGTCCGCCGCGAGGGCTTTGCGTCCGGGAATGACCGAGAACTCCGCCGCCGCCTCTCTCGCCTCCGAATGCTGGACGCGGGACGCGCAACCGATTGTCATCCTCGTAGCGTCCGGAGGCAGGCTCCCCGCATACAGGCATCCGCTGCCGACACGGCAGCCCCTTGAGCGCGCCGCAATGCTTGTCCTCTGCGCGCGCCGCGCCGGACTCGTTGCCTCCGCCACTAGGATGGTCAGCTTCGGCCCCGCCGGGGACGACCTCCGCCGCAGACACGCCGCCTGCTGCCGCGTCGATGCGGCCTTCAACTTGCTCACCCGCCCCGGCGCGAAGATTTCCTCCGTTTTCCGCGACGCCGCCGCCGTTTACTCCAGCGAAGGCGTCGACCGCGAATGGCTTCTTCACCATCAAGGCGGCCCTTGCGGCTACAGGTCCAGATACTTCTGCGCCGGCCCCGACACCCCCGGCGAGGTCAAACCCAATTGCGCTTTCGCATGGAACCCCTCCATTACAGGCACAAAATCAGAAGACACCATAATCGCGTTTGACGACCGCGCCGAATTCATCACCCGCACAGGCGAATGGCCCGAACTCGAAGTCGATTTCCAAGGCGCCCGCCTGTCCCGTCCCGACATCCTTGAGCTTTAGCGCCCACACCTGCTTCGCTCTTGTCCCCCCGGCGCGCCCCCCAAACTAGTTTCTGCCTATGCCTAAGGATCAGCAAAAAAAATGTGGGACTTTGGAGTGCGGCAATTCATTGCCGCTTTGCCTTTCCGGGAATTTATTCCCGGTTCCAGCGTAGAGAAGTAACGCCGATTCCCTCCGTCCTCCACAACACATACGTCACACTCCCCCCCGTTGCCAAATCGTTCTCCTTCGTTCATAATTGCTTCATAACCGCCATGAAGCCACGACGAGCCTCAACACATTATCCGCGTTGTCTGAATTACCACCCATATTCTTAGTTAGATGAAAGAGAAATGTTTATGACAATAACATTGAACGAAGAAGATACAAGCAAACTGAATCAATACCAAAAAGTCATTTACGAGCAAGTTATAGCTATTCTCGCGGCATCGACTGATTTGCCGGTAGATTATGAGAATTCTAGCGTTAAATTACTGAATGATGAAAATGGCTTTACGCTTGAGTATTATATCGAATTCACTATCAATAAATGCTCAATATATCTAATACTAGAAGAAACAAACTATATATTTTGGATATGCGGATGGCACGCAAATGATTATTATGATGATGACGGAGCATTTTTCAAGCACGACGAAATACCCAACGTATTGAAATTGTTTATAGAAGGAGACGCAAAAATACTAGAATATCGATGCAACGGCAAGCCCTATAAATGGAAATTGTGCGTTTATAAAAATGGCAAATGGGTGTGTGGCCAAACAACGGCCGATTCTTTGTTGCTTCGGATTGGTATTAGAACCAAACATGACTTCTATCTGAAAAAGCATTCTGAAAGAAAATACTTTATCGAAAAAACTAAGTCAGGCAAGAAAAGATGAACCAATCTTGTAGATGCATGACAAGAAAGGCAAACTCCGGGCGTCGCTAAGCGTTCTTGAACAAGCGCCGGGGTTGATATTAAGTAGCAACGACGGCAATGTGCTTTAGTGTAGACCGAAATGATTCTTGTTTGTTGATATCGAAATTAAGCAATCTCTGGCAAGTCAGCTTAGATTCAGACAGTTTGCTTGGAGCGTAAATCGTAATCAGGCCGTGACGGGCTGTTGAAAGTTCGAGCTAAAATTTATCTTTGTTGAATAATGACATGAACAAAAACATTAAAAAAACGGCGCTAATTTCAATCGTCGTCATATTCTGCGCTATCGCAGCCAAATTAATGCTATATGGTTTGCCGTATGTCACAAAATCACATACGGGACATTTTACGCTAACTAATCAAAGCGATGAAATGATAGCTCATGGCACAGTTTCCATCTGCGGCAAAACTTTTGCGTTTGAAAATGTTGAAAAAGACGACAGCATAGAAGAGACATACGAAGCGAAAGGCGATTCTCATTACAGCATAACTGTGGTTTTTGCTTCAGGCGCAACGATTAAGGACGAAATCGGTTATGTCACAACAGGATTCAACTATGAAGATATTATTACAGTAGCGAAAACAAGCATCACAATAAACCGCTCCAATCTTCAATAGGCGCTATTGGCAGACCGCGGGCGGGTGAAAATGGGTTCCCGCTTTCGCGGGAATGACGGCAAAAGGAAAAGGAATGACGGCGGGGGGATTGATTATCGTTTGCGTAATGTCTGTTTGTGTTCAATAAACATTCGTTGTTTCCAATGTGAACTCTGAGCGAAAAACGGGGATTGGCAGCGCGCGCCTCAGCGATGCCTGTGCCTGCTTTTCGCCGCTCCGCCGTTGTTTCTACTATGAACTCAGGCGCGAATTCTATATCGTGTCGACAACTGAGGATATTTTTGAGATATCATCGTCGGCATTTTTGATATTGCCTGAAAACCGCACTATGCCTTTTCCGTCCACGACAAACGCGGCAATCCCTTTCTCGTCATACCCGTAGGTTGCCGCTATCTCGCCTTTCCAGTCCATGAGGAACGAAGGATAACGCGGCTCTTTCATGCGGTTTTTCACCATCTTCTTGACGAAACCGGGAACGCCTTTTAAGTTCGCCGCGCCGACTATGCGGATATCCTTGCCGGCTTTTTTTCCGTCTTCCCGCCCGCTATGTTTCTTGTCGAGTTTCTTGATGATTTCAGCCGCGTCGTCGAACCCGTTTCTGCCGGTGTAAATTATGACAACCGTCGATCCGCGCAGCTTGTCCAGTTCCACCAACTGCATGTGCTGGTCGTTCAGTTTGAAATTCTTCGCCTTAGCGCCTGTCGCGACATATCCCGAATCCGAAGCGAGCGCAACCGAAATAACGGAGGAAGCGGCGATAATCAGACTCAGACAAGTTATCCGCGCAAACATAGTTTTCATCTTGCGGGCGTCTCCTGTTTCACGTCTTATTCAAAGCGTATATGCAGTAATTAAGATATGTCGCGAACCCGACCCACAGCGCGTATGGCAGGAGGAGAACCGCCGCCGCGCGCGACTTCTTCCACAGAACCGGAATGAGCGCCAGCAGCGTGATTTCAATCGCAATGGAATCTATGACCGCCGGGCCTATCATGCGCCGGGCAAAAAATATGTAGCTCCATGCGAGGTTGAACGCCGCGTTCATCATGAACAGTCCGGCAACAAGATAGAATCGGGAATCCCCCGTGAAAACTCTCCAAGCTATAATCGCCGATATCGCCGTCAGTATGTATATCGTCGTCCACACTATGCCGATGACGGAACCCGGCGGGGTCCATTCCGGCAGTTGTATAGTCCGGTACCAGTCCATGCCGGACGACGTGAACTGTCCCCCGGCGAACGACAGAAGGAGAACGACTCCGATGATAACGATTTGGTTCAGTTTCATTTGACGCTCACTTTGCGGCGGCGGCGGCCGTCGCGGCGCTTGCCACGGAACACAGGAATGTCCCCCAAAGCATGTCCGCCACCGTCATTTCCCACGACCACCCCTTGAGCGTGGCCATGTTCGTAAGGTCGTAAATCCCATAGCTTATCAACCCGAATAACGCGCCCCTGATGAGCGACTTCCTTATGCGTCCGCCGCCGGACCCCGTATCCACCGCGAATATGTTCAGGCCCGCCGTCAGCGCAACGTAAACCAATATCACTGCGGTCCAATCCGGGGTCAGCCCGGCGTCGTTCCTTCTGGCCAGTTCTCCGAGATGTTCTTTGTAATAGTCGCTCATAATGACGCCCAGCCATACGGAGTCAAGCGCCGCCAGCGTCGCCGCGGTCGTCCCGATTCTTTTCACAATTTTCCATGCTTTCATTGCGGCCCGCCTCCTCATTTCATGCTTAATGTCATAACGCTCTGGAACTTGCTGACATAGCAGTACTCATTAACGCTCACCGCGACGACGGCGGTATCGTCCGCCCCCAAGAAATCCGCTAAATGAGGATGCCTTTCCGCGTATAGCTCAAAGTAAACGCTATCATTGACGCGGTCGATTTCCCTGACCGCTCCGAGAATGGTTACGGCTGCGGCGTCATGAATGTCGCCTTTGCTGTTGCTCCTGTTGTCAACCAGAAGCGAAACGCGCGGCTCTCCGACCAGATTGTCGAATTTTCTTGTGTTTCGGGGCGTCGCAAAAACAAGATGTTTGAGATCGTCCGTAGCCGCAAAACCGATTATGTTTGAATACGGACTGCCGTCGCTCTGCACCGAGGAAAGAACCGCAAAATACTGGCTGAGCAATAGATGTTTAACTTTTTCAAACAGGTCTTTGGAATCGTTCACAATATCTCCAGCCTCGCGGTGATGGATTTGTTTCACAATCAATAATAAAACAGAATAACGGCAATTTTGTTCCGGACGCCGAAATTCCGGACGTTAATTCCATTAATTCTATTAGCCGGTTCACCCCCACACGCGTGGGGAAGACCTCGTGGACTATTCAATCTTCATTTCTTCAAACGGTTCACCCCCACACGCGTGGGGAAGACGCGCACGCAGCGCACGCCCCGCACGCCGTTACCGGTTCACCCCCACACGCGTGGGGAAGACGTGTAATTTCAGCAATACGTCGCGATAATATTCGGTTCACCCCCACACGCGTGGGGAAGACGGATAGCTTATCTTCGCAAAGCCATCTCCGAACGGTTCACCCCCACACGCGTGGGGAAGACGGATTTTCGGACGCCGAGTATCCACTCGCCGTCGGTTCACCCCCACACGCGTGGGGAAGACTCGACAAGGCTCTGTGATTCGACGCCGGACACCGGTTCACCCCCACACGCGTGGGGAAGACGAGGCTGGGCGAGCGGTGTCGGGCTGCGGAGGCGGTTCACCCCCACACGCGTGGGGAAGACGATCCGCTTACCGTCAATCAAGTGCTGATCCACGGTTCACCCCCACACGCGTGGGGAAGACACAACGTCAAGGCCATGTGTGCAACGAATACACGGTTCACCCCCACACGCGTGGGGAAGACGAGATAACCCCACAACAACAAAACGCGCTAAACGGTTCACCCCCACACGCGTGGGGAAGACATGTCGGCTATTTTGTTCATAGCTATTGCTCCCGGTTCACCCCCACACGCGTGGGGAAGACGATTAAAATTATTGTCGCCGATCCCCCCGCGACGGTTCACCCCCACACGCGTGGGGAAGACTGAACTGACAACGGCGGGGGACTGGGATTACACGGTTCACCCCCACACGCGTGGGGAAGACAACGCCGCCCGTATGTCCCGGTCCCGAGACGCCGGTTCACCCCCACACGCGTGGGGAAGACAAACGCCGTCAACGCCACGAGCGCACACGTTACGGTTCACCCCCACACGCGTGGGGAAGACGCCGTCCATGTCGGCTCTGCGCCGCCCGACCACGGTTCACCCCCACACGCGTGGGGAAGACCATATTACACAATCCAGAAAAGCGACGTAACGCGGTTCACCCCCACACGCGTGGGGAAGACGGCATGGTGTTGGATAGCGCACCCTGAAATATCGGTTCACCCCCACACGCGTGGGGAAGACCTCGCTGACAACGATCCCGCAGTCAATCTGCACGGTTCACCCCCACACGCGTGGGGAAGACTTTTTGACTTTCTCTTCCGTCGGTTCCTCTTCCGGTTCACCCCCACACGCGTGGGGAAGACTCCCGCATATTGTATGCCGGTTTTTTTAAAACACTTTTAGTAGTATTGTCAAATCAATCATATTGTGAAGACTCCTTATTTTTTTGATTGATCAAAGTCTCGTCAGTCCTTTCGATTTTGTATGGAGAAAGAACAAGGGCAAGTCCATCGACATCGATCATTGGCCGGGCCGGTTTCCCACAGGAGCGGTAAAGATATCCTTGCGGAGAGCGGGTGTCGCTCCATATCTGAGTGACGCCGCCGTCGCGTATTTTCTTGACGGCTTTGTTCCACAGAATATCTCTAATCCTCGCGCTCGGATTGCCAAGGTAGAGTCCCGGTCGCGGCTCTATCATCCAGCGTGACAAGTCTCCCCTCAAGCTCGCCGGGGATTTCTCCAATATCATCACCAGCATCTAATACCTCCGCGATATCCGGCAAGACGCGTTTCATCAGCTTTGTTTTATGAAAAACGTCCCGACAAGCCAATCTTACATTGCGCTCGACATCGACATCGCTTTCAGAGCAAGTTTGAAACGCGAGCGGAACTGCTATTTCCATCTTGTACAGGTCGGCGACGTCATAGACGAAGGAAAGCATCTTGCCGGTATGAATGAATCCGATGGCAGGAGAATATCCCGCCGAAAGTATTGCAGCGTGGCACAAGCCGTAAAGGCAGGCGAAAGCGGATGAGAGCGCCCGGTTGAGCGGGTCGGCCTGATCCCAGTTCTGCGGATTGTATATTCTGCCGCGCCACATCACGCCGTTCTCTTCCGCGAGCTTGCGGTATGCCTCCCTGACTCTGTGCCCTTCCATTCCTCTTACGGTGTCGAGAGAAACGGAGTCGGGAAGTTTTTCCGGAAAGCGCATGTTGTACATCCGGCGAATGACGGCGGTGCGCGAATCCATGTTGACGTAAAGCCCCGCTTGTCGAAGCAAGCGTCTTGAGGAGTGAGAGCCTCCCGTGCTGTGCGCGTAAAGACGGACGCCTTGTTCGCCTGTCCAGCACACAAGCGTGTTGTTGTCGGCAAGAAAACGCATTGCCGATTGAGTGACGGTCGTGCCGGGGCCTAGCAAAAGCAGTCCTAGCTGGTTAATCGGAATCTCGATAGACCCGTCGGTCCCGTGAAATAGCAAGGCTCCGGCCTTTTCGTCCAGCCTTCCGTGTTCGAGGAAAAGATGGCTCCATCTATCCTCGAATTTCGGCAGTTCACGCAAGTCCCTCATGGCGGTCATATCCGGGCGAGGCTGACAAGGCCGAAACCGAAGCCTTTGCCGCCGCCGATGCCGTTTGTCACTGCCTCTTTGAATAGATCCGCGTCCGTTATTGTAATAACGCCGTCGTACCGGACGGAACGAAGCTTTTGCCCTTTAAGGTTTTCGTTCCGCGCGCTCACATAGACATAAGACGGAGTTAAGGACAGAGAGTTTTTAACGACGGAAAAACCCGCGCGTTCGGCTCGCGAATGTAGCCATTCTTCAAGTTTATCTGAGGCCACAGGCACACGCTTTCCGTTGCGTCTTTTGCCGTCTTCGCCGGTCTTGGTGCAGATTTTTCGAGTCGGGTTTGCAAGGAGCCTGAACCGGTATTGCATATCAAGGGAAAAGACAGGCTCGAAGGCTTTTACTTGCGGTTCGGCGGAGAGAAGAAACCCGGCGTTGTGGAACGCATATTGCCAATCGGGCATTGATGCGGACTGAACGATGATTGCGGCGCCGTTTCCCGCAAGAGGGTCGACGCGGAACAGAAAACCGGAATCAGGTTTGCGAGGGACATGCACATGGCCTTTTGCGAAACCGTCAGGCTTGAATGGCAAAAGAAAATCCGGGTCGGCTAACGATGCGGACGACGAAGGAAACGCCATGCACAAGCGCTGATGGACTCTGTAAAGATTGCGCAACCATATTCTTCCCGGTCTCGGACGGTCCGGGTTGTCTCCGGTGTTGATCAAAAGGCATGAAAGATACATGGCAGTTATTCCACCTCCTCTGCGCTCAGGCGTCTCCGTCGGGTTTCGAGAGACCGGTATCGGACTATTTCTTCTCGTTTCTTGATAATTTCATCGCGCCATTGAGGGTGTTCGGGGTTTATCCGGTCAAGCCCCATTCCGTGTCCGTACTCTATCATGGTGACTGCGTCGTGACAGAGACGGCAAAGAGAGCGCAAATCTTCTTGAGGTTCATTGCCGCCCGCGCGGCGATATGTCACATGCTGAACTGTTGTCGCGGGAGATTTGCAGAAAACGCAAAGTCCGTGGTCGGAGTTCAGCCGCTCGGCCCGCGCGTTCTTGTATGCGGTGTTTGAGTAGTCCGCGCGGGAACGTGGCGGATCGGGAACTCTGCTTTGCGCCGCGTCTTCCGCTATCCTGACATCTCCTTCTGTTCCAACTGAGAGGTTTTTCAGCATCACAAACCGAGGCTGATGGGATGGCGGCTCGAACAGTATGGGGACATCGTGCCACACTAACGCGTCATCCGGCGCTTCCGGCTGTTCTTGCGTGGGCGTCCAGTCAATCAGGCAGTCGATTGACTGCGGCGCTTCATCTTCCTTGTTCCTTCTGCGCCAAGGAACAGATGACAACGCCGAGATCAGATCAGGATGCGATTCCGGAGGGCGCTCGCTCAATGGCCGCGAGGGAACGCAGTTCTTCCTTCCCAGATAGAGCGTCCATTTCGGATTTTTAACGGCGGTTTCGATCTGGTCGATCACTGCTGAATCTCCCTGCAAAGCGACTAAAAAAGAAGCGTCGCAAAGATATTCTCGACGCGTGAGCAGCGCGCCTTTCTTTGTCTTGCCCTCGGCTTCCGCAATGCTCATCTGCATTTCTGCGCCCACAGTGTGGTAGTCCCACCAGCGGATTCCGGCCCTGTCAATTCTGACGCCCATAAGCAATGAGCGAAGCTTCGGCAGCCAGAATGAGGATGCTTCTGCTCGCGGAACGCCAAGCGCGGCGCAAATAATCCCGGAAACGCCGGACTTCGTGGGGGCTTCGCAGGTTCTGCGGACGACAAACTTGGACTCATGTCCGCCCCACGCTTGCAATGGCCCTTCTAGACGGAGAAACATCGTGTTTTCGCCCATCACGCCACCTCTGAACTTAACGCGACTTCCTTAACTTTGTTCCAGTCGTAACCGATGGCGGCGACGATGGCGGGAATTAATTCATCAATCGATTTTAGATTGTTCTCCGCAAGTTCGTTTTCCTTGTTGTCTTCTATAACGCTCAACGGATATCTAAGGTTGGGTGAGAACCAGAACCTATTGTCGGGTTTGCCGTAACCAGTGTCCAGATCGAGGATGTATTGTCCGAGTTGAGCGACGCTCTGAGAAACGATGTCGCGCCCTCCGCCGATAGAGACCGGCCTTGCGAATGCATTGGCATAACTAACGGGCGATTTTTTGAGTTCAATCAAAATGCCGTCCGGAGGATTATGCGCGGCGAAGCTGTTTTGTTTTCCTGTGGGATTGACTGTCGCCGCGGCGCGGATGAAAGCTCCTACGGTGTGTGCGGCGAGTTCTTTGTTGCCTTTTAAGTTTTTTACTAAATCCTCAAAATCAATTGAGAAATATTTGTAGAAGCATGCGGACGAGAACAAAGCTTCATCAACATACCCGGCGCCCGTGTCGGCTCCCGGAATGTCGTCTGCGGCAACGTAATAATCAACTTCCGGGCGGGCTTCGTGCGTTGATATGGCGTGAGCGACTTGAAGCGCGGCCTCGACTGTTGTGTCTTTAAGAACACCGGTTTCAAGCATTCTTCCATTCAAGGCCATGTCGGGAACAGCGGTCAATTCAGAAATCAGCCCCCCGAATTCCGATGCAAGCTCATTGTCGGACTTGCCGGAACTGTTTTCCAGCAGGTCTGCCATTTTCGAGATCGCTTCTTTTGTGGTGTAGACCAACATATCGCTTTTCTCTTCGTCTTTAGGAGCGATGCCGCACTTTTTGAGTATTGCGACAGCTCTCTTTTTTGCGTCTGCCTTGCCTTGGATTCTTTCTGAAATCAGTTTTGCCAACTGTCTTGTGCGGACGCCGCCGCATAGAGATTTGAACTCCTCGCTCATCCTTATGCTTCGTTTGACGCATTGGCTGGAAATGCGCGAGCGGATGACTCCGCCGAAATAGCAAGTTTTCGGCGCGCCAAGGTCGTCTCTGTTCAAGTTGGCCGGACTGTGGTTCTGTATCATGTGGATTTCGATTAGCATGTTATTCTCCTTTTCGGTTTAGAAATTCTTCCGCCCATCTTAGGCGGGTTGACTCGCGTTCCCAGATGGAAAGATCGTCGGTCAGCTTAACCCAATCGAGATTGAGTTTTTTTGACTCGATTCTGTCTAAAGCCCATTGTAAACTCGGCTCAATGTCGCTAAGGGATGCAAGAAGCAGGTTGTCGAAAATCAGCCGCAGGCGGTTTGACTCGTCGGAAGTCTGATTGCGAGGCATAGAACTACCAAGTTGAGACGCGAGAGTCTTTCCTTGTTCGTTGGAAACGGCGGGACGAAAAGCGTAGAGTTTCGCTATCAGCCACGCCACTTCGCGACGCGGCGCGCGTTGACTCCGTTGTCTTAACGGCCACCATATTCCTGTGAACAAATCAAATGCGGGGACGGACTCGTCAAGTTTTTGTCCTGAGTGAGCGCGCAACAGGCTTAACTCGCCGGATTTAAGGTTCGTCAGCGTGTCGATAAAGCGCTTCGTTTCACTCATCCTTTTTTCCTCCTTTCTTCACTCGGGTTTTCCCGGTTGATTTTTTTTCGCGCATGTCCGGGGCGACGCTGGATATCTTTCTGCGTCTTTCGAGAGCCGAAGAAGTAAACCCCGGGGATAAAGCTCCGGCAACCGCGCTCATTAATGGTCGGTACTCGCGCGAGGCGTCGTCCCATGCGGCAGGTTCGCCGGTTAGCAATTCGTCAAGTCGTGACGAAACCACATGCTCAACATGAGGACGTATGGTTGCGGCCATTGCTGATTTTTCTTTATCAGATCTCGAACCGATCCGCTGTTTTTCTATCAGCCAACTTTCTTTTTTCCATAATTCGATAAGCGTGGCCGCCGTATCTGTGCTTGCAGGTTTTGACGGTATTCTTATCGTTCGTTCCCAGACATCTATATTTTTCGCTTTGTCTGTGGAGAAACCTATCACGAGAATCATATTGTCCGTATTTGCGCCAATGAATCTGTTTGATTGGGATATTCGAGATGCCGTTTCCGGCCACTGTCTATCCATTCTGAATCTCCCAGTTGATGTGGGATCCGGCGCTTTTAATGATTTGCGAGGTTCTTTGTCTGTGTACAAAACATGAGGATCATTCCATAATTCATTTCGAAGTTCTCCGGCGCTCTGGAATTCACATGTTGTTATCAAAAAGTCCCGTTTGCCACATCCTATACAGTCTGACATTTCATCATCGGGATTGTGCAGAAAGACCTTTCTTGATAAGGTCGTCAATCCGTCAAGCAAAGGCGCGCATGAGCTAGAAATTTTGGTAATCGACGGCGCGACCCATGAGGGATTGCCTATACTATCAACATGCATCCAATTTGAAACGAGGGTTTCCTTAAGATTAGGCCCGATGGCAAATATATATATTGGCGGAGTCCCGTTAATGCCTGCTTTTAGGTCGGGCAGACCGGACACGGAAAACAGAGGGAGCCTCAAAAGCCCCATTGCACAACATGCCTTGCACAATCCGTTGATATTATCTGTCGAATGACGGAAATGTCGAAAATTGTTGCCGGTAGGTATTTCTTGGAGCAATTCCGTTGTTGATTTCTTCCTATTCGCTGATTGATTTTGAAAAAATCTTTTTCCTTCTCCAAGAAGATTGAAACAGTCTTTTTCCGCTTCAAGTTTTTCAAACCATTCGGCAGGAAATGAATCTCCTTTCAATTCTGTTTCATCTCCTGTCGGATTGCCTTTGCACCAATAAAGCACGGCCAGCAAAAATCTCATGATGGCGAAACGGTCCATAGGGTTGCTCGCGGCTATCTGACGTATGCTTCCTGCTCGCGTGAGCGCTTCCTTAATCCCGATGGCGCTTACTTGTCCGTTGTTCCATAGAACGGGAATCCATTTCTCATCTACTAAATTAAACATAGCGTTGCCTCCTGTTATGTGATATGGCCGCCTTATTATATCAGATACATAGTCCCTTTTTGTCAATCAATTAGAATGCGACAACCTTGTCATGCATTCTACTCGATGCCTGTGACATTATTGCGCGTCAAATTGCCATCTTTAAAAATATTTAATCGGACAGCAGAAAGGAATGTCGGCGGGGGGTGGGATTGTTTTTGTCGTAATTGTTCTGACCAGCGAGCGAAGGCGGGCAATATTCCACCCGGCAAATATTTATATGAGAAAAATGGGGACTGGCAGCGCGCGCCCCAGCGATGCCTGTGCCCGCTTTTCGCCGCTCTGGGAATGAAAGGCAAATTCGGCGACTATGAAGCAATGCCAAGTATGGTCGGGCGAGAGTTTGTTTGGAAAAATGTCTCACCGCAAACTCTGGAATATTCATTTAAAAATCAATAAAGAAGTTATATGATCGCAATTTACGCTGGGCGAACTATTTTTTAGCTGCGGCGAGCCATTTATTGTAGTCTTTGTCCCAACCGCTTTTGGCGGCGTCGGTGTATAGCTTAATGAGCGGGTCGAAGTCTTTTATGGTAACGGGGAAAAAGCGTATTTTCGTTGTTTTCATAAGGCTTCTGTAAGGCTTCAGGGTTTCGGACGTATGGGCGCTTTCCATCACGCTGGACAGCCTGTTGACGAGCAGCGTGGGAGCGTTCTTGTGTTTCATTATGCCCGGCTGGACGGTCGCCTCAGAGCACACAAGTTCGGTCAGCTTGCTGGTCATGGCGGGGTTAAACAGCTTGAGGGAGAACACGTTCATCTCGTGCACAAGGGCGAGGTCGACCTCTTTTTTCGCCAGCATGTCGAGCGAGGCCATGCCGTTGCTGTTCATCTTCACTTCCTTGAAAAGGCCGTCGAAAATCTTGTCGCCGAACATTTTGCGAAGAGGATAGTAGCCGTCGTGTTCCTTGTAGGTGGCTAGACGCAGGTCTTTCAGCTTGTCGATGCCGGTGATTTTTGTGTCCGAGCTTGAGTAGAGGCACATCCGGGCGGTTTTCTTGTCGAAAAGCGAAACGCCAAGTATCGGCTCGTATCCGAGCTTGGTGACCAGAAGAAAAAATGGATCGGTGTTTTTTGTGAACGCGAAATCGAGGGCGCCTTTCGCCGCGTCGTCCGTGAAAGCTTTTTCGTCGTCGTACCACTTGAGTTTCATATCGACTTTCTCAATGTCGGCGACGTATTTAACCACCGCGCCGAGAACGGTTTTAAGCTGCTGGTCCCGCTCGTCCGGCCCCATGTAAACGCCGAAGTTGTATGTTTCCGCCGCAAAGGTCGCGACCGTTGACACCGCTATCATCGCCGCCGCTATCGTCGCCGCCGCAATTTTTTTCATAGCCGCCGTCTCCGTTCCGAGGGAAAACTCTCTTGTAGCATTTTATCCGGTGTTTTATCCCTCATTACTATATTACCGAAATTCCTCAGGGTTTACACGAAACCGCGAAATATTTAACAGAGCCGCTTGAGTAATAAACGAAGAAAACAGGAGTAATAAAGAGGTTTAGAGGGGTATATCTGCCGACAAGCGATATATGGCGGAATTTCGCAGTTTATGTTCAATGCCATATAAAAAACCGTTTGTTCGGATGAAATAATTGGTATAATTCAACAATGGACAATCTGAGCGACATCGCGAAGCTGTTCGCGCTGAATCTGCCCGCAGCGGCGGCGGCGTGGGTGGCGTCGGGGTTGCTGACGGGGAATCGGCGCGGGACTGAGCGATTGCTTGCCGCCTGCGTCGTTTTTGTCTCCACGGTCACTTTTACCCTGCTGCTGTTGTCTATGGCGGGTGCGATACGGTTTTCAAACGCGTTCGCGGCGCAGATTGTGATTCTGGCGGTTGTTGTTGCGGCGGCGCGCATCAATGCGAAATCTTCGCGGGCGGTTTACTCCCCGGACATTCTTTCTTTTGGCGAAGCGCCGCATACGGAGCCTGACGCGATGGCGGGCGCGGCGATGGCCGCCGTAAAAGTCATATCCGCTGTCCTTTTCTTGATGATGTGCTCGTTTGCGCTGACCATGCCTCCGGCGCCGACGGACGCTTTTCTGGATCATCTTGTTTTTCCGGCGGAGTGGCTGCGCGCAGGCAAGATAGTTTTTGTCCAGACGCTAAGCCCGGAACAGGCGACTACGTATTATCCGGGGAACGGCGAACTGATGTATATGTGGCTGATGCTGCCGCTGAACGACGACTTGCTGAGCGGGCTGATGGAGTCGGCGAGCCTGCTGACGGCGTCGCTGGCGGCGTGCGTGATCGGGATGAGGGCGGGTATGCCGCCAAAGAGCGCGGCGACGGCTGCGGCGGCGGGAGCCGCGGTCCCGATTGTTCTCGCGCAAACACTCCAATTTGGAATCGACCTTTATTTTACGGCATTTTTCTTGGCCGCAGTCGCGTTTTTGATCCCGAGGGCGGACGGCGCGCGCGCGAAAGGCGACATGCTGATGGCAGGACTAGCGGCGGGATTGGCTGTCGGCTCGAAGTATTTCGGGGCGGTGATGCTGGCGATTCTGGTTCCGTTGGTGGCTGCGCGCGCGCGCGGCGAGACATGGAAAAAAGTTCTGTCCAGAGCGGACGTGTTTTTCGCCGCCGCCGCCGCCGCAGGCATATTCTGGTACGCGCGCAACCTTTCGTTGACAGGCAGCCCGTTCTACCCGATGGGGCTGGACATATTCGGATGGAAAATATTCGAGGGGGCTTTTGACCGGGCGGCGATGTTCCGCTCATACCTGCACATGCACGTGTCGGACATGGGGACGCTCGGGAAGATAGTGGTGGGACGGGCGCTCGGCGGCGGAGCGGCTGCGGTTTTATTCAGCGCGGCTCTGATTGCGGGGGCGCTGAAAGCGGCTCCCGGCAGGGCGACTGCGGCGCGCGCGGTGGCGTTCGCGTCGGCAGCGGGGGCGATTGCGGCGCAGGCGCGTTACCCCGGTTTTTTGCCGGCGTCGGCGTCGGCGGCGCTTCCGCTGATATCGGGAATCCTGTTTTTTTCGCTGATGTCCACAGCGTTGAAAACCCGCCGCGCGCCGCATATCCGCTTGGTTATCGCGCTAGTCCCGGCGGTCTTTCTCCTGTTCTGGCATGTGAACCCTTACAACATCGAGAACAACGCGAGGTTCCTGGCTCCGGGCCTGATGCTTGCCGCGGTAGGGATAGGGATTGCGATGTGGAAGGGGAAGTGGGAAAGGGGATGGTGGGCGGTCGCGGTCGCGTTGCTGTTGGGCAACATAGGGGCCGCGTCGCGTTTCGGCGTGTTCGCGCGGGACGCGTTTTTCGGCGGGGCCGGGATTCCGGAATGGGTCTCAAACGCGGCTCCGGCGCTTGCGCTGTTCGCTGTGGCGGCGCTCGCGGGGTCGGCGGCGTTTTTCGCCCCGGCGGGACGAAAACCCGCGCGCGCGATTGTCCCCGCGTTGGTGGCCGCCGCGGCTCTGCATTTCGCGCTCCCTTACAAATCCGGCCACATGGAACGATTCAGATACGATTGGTACGGCGCGCACTATCTGGCGTCAGGATGGCGGGCGCTGAATTCCATCGACTCGGCTTTGACGGTCGCGTATTCAGGCAACTGTTCGCCGTACGGACTGTACGGGCATAAGCTGAAAAACAGAGTGATATACGCGAATGTGGACGGCAGGCAGGGCGCTGTTTTTCACCACTATGAAAAAGAACTCCGCTCGTTTCCCGGCTACAAGCCGCCCTTGGAATCGGTATGGCTCAATCACATCTTCAGGGGATATCCCGATTTCGACGCATGGCTCGCTGTATTGATAAAGGAAGATGTGGACGTTCTTTTCCTCACGCGGGAGTTTGCGCGCGGGAGAGTGGAAACGCCGGTGGAAGCATATTGGGCGGCGGAAAATCCAGACTTGTTTCATCCCTATTTCATTCAGGGAGACACATTCATATTCGTAATCAACAAATCAAGGTTCAAACCGGATTCCCCTGAGCCGTTCGAACAAGAAACAGAAACGCCGGAATAAAAGAAGTTGCGCGCGACGGCTGAAGATGGAATTTCGCTTGAAACGAGTCAAAAAGATGTTCATTGATTGTCGCGTCGGCATCGCGGAACCGGAAGCTTTTCTGACGAAAAACGGGAGAGCGGAATGAAAGAAATGACGAGGCGGGAGTTTTTGAAGGGGATGGCCGCGGCGGGAGCGGGTGTGGCGGCGGGGATGGCGGCATGGCCGTTCGGCGGCGCCCGCGCGAGCGAGGAACTTAGGATATCCGCGCGGGGAGCGTTCGTGCGTCAGCGCGGAGAGGGTTTCGCCCGCGTGCGCGCCATATCGCTGGAGCCGGGGTTCAGGATTCAGGGGGGAGCGGCGGCGACGGACGCATTTAAAATCGAACTGACGAATGTCCGGGCGGGCAGGCTGTCGTTTTCCGGAAAGGGCGTAGAGACGGCGGATATCCGGGAGTCGGAAGGAACGGTGGTTCTGAGGGCGAACGCGGCTCAGCCGGGAGGCGCCGTTCTGGAAACCGCATACAACCCGGCGACCGGCGAGCGGCTGAACTTCATTGCTTTCAGCGACACGCATCTAGGGGCGGACGGGGCGACGGAGCAGTTCGCGCGCGTGCGCCGTCAGGTCAACTTGCGCAAACCGGTTTTCGTGGTGAACGCGGGGGACAACGTGGATGTCGATGAACCCGCGCAATGGAATGTCTTTGAAACCGAGACGGCGAAGCTGGAAGCGCCTCTGTTTACGACAATCGGCAACCACGACAGCTACCTGTCGACCAAACTGTACCGGGAGCGGATGGGCAATCTTTATTACGCGGTCAACTGCGGGAACACGCAGTTTCTGATGCTCGACAACGCGCAGAAACACAACGACGCAACGTTGAGGATGGACGGGCCGAAACCGGACGAACAATGGGAGTGGCTTGAGGAGCAGCTTGCGCGGCCCTCCGCGCACAGGTTCGTTTTTTTTCATTTCCCGGTCTATGGAAACCGAAGCATGCTTGACCCCATGTATGTAAGGAACACAACATTTGAGGAAAGAGAAAAGGAAGTTGAGAGAATGATAGGAATGTTCCGGAAGGCCGGGGTGGAGTATGTCTGTTACGGGCACAAGCACAGCGCGCGTCGAGAAGAAATAGAAGGAATTATATATATACAATTAGGAGGCGGGGGCGCGCCGCCGGACAGGACGGGGGAGCGGGACTTGAACTTCGTCCATTTCTTTGTGGACGAAAAAGGCGCGCGGGATTACACCGTGCATATCCATTCCGAACCTGGAGAGATTGAAAGCATAGAGTTCTGCGAATTGAGGGAGACGCTCCCGGTCGGAGCGAAAGAGCCGATAATCGTCCACGGAGTCGCAGGAGACAGGCTCGTGGCGGTGGAGCCGGAACTGAAAATACTTTCCGGCCCGGGGACGCTGGAAGCTGGCGGAGTGTTCTCGGCGGACGCGCCGGGCAGGACGCTCATAGGGTGTTCGCATGGCGGGCTATACATCGAAGCTATGGCAACCATAGAATAAATAAATATCCAAACCAACAAAGACGTTTTTTGCAGATATGCCACTATTGACATAATAAACATGGCATATTCGATAAGATATTGACATGGCGTTTTAAATGGGTATCTTGGAAAAGATTGTGCCGTATTTATGTAAGTCTGAGAGTTCTAGTGTGATTAAAAATAAAACTTTTAAGAGAGGGGTGAGTTCACACACATGAAGCTGACCAGAAGAACGTTTCTGAAAGTTTCGGGCGCGACGGTGGCCGGACTGTCGCTCAGCGGAATCGGTTTCGGGTTCAAGAGTTCCCGAGCCTACGCCGCAGAGCTGCGCACAAAAGGCGCGACGGTAACAACCACCATCTGCCCGTACTGTTCGGTCAGTTGCAGCATCTTGGTGCACGCTGTTGACGGGAAGATAATCAACACCGAAGGCGATCCGGATGCTCCGATCAACCGAGGCGCGCTATGCAGCAAAGGCGCGTCGCTGTATCACCTCGCGGTGAACGACGACAGGGTGACCAAGCCGTTGTATCGCGAGCCGTACGGCAAGGAATGGAAAGAAGTGTCGTGGGACTGGGCGCTCGACGAGATCGCAAAGCGGATAAAGAAGAGCCGCGACGCGAGCTTCGCAGAGAAGAACGCCAAAGGCGAGACGGTGAACCGGACGGAGGGAATCGCGTCCGTCGGGAGCGCCGCGCTGGACAATGAGGAATGTTACATTTATCAAAAATTCCTAAGAGGTTTGGGTTTGGTGTATATAGAACACCAAGCCCGCATATGACACTCGGCTACTGTAGCGGCTCTGGGAGAGTCGTTCGGCCGAGGAGCAATGACCAATCACTGGATCGATTTCGCCAACAGCGATGTCGTGCTGGTGATGGGAAGCAACGCAGCGGAAAACCACCCGATATCATTTAAATGGGTAACGAAGGCGATGGAGAAAGGCGGCAAGCTTATTAGCGTCGACCCGCGTTTCACCAAGACTTCCGCCAAGGCGGACATCTACGCGCGCCTTCGCTCCGGGACGGACATTCCGTTCTTGGGCGGCATGATTAAGTATATTCTGGACAACGATCTGATCGACAAGTTCTATGTCCAGAATTACACGAACGCTTCGTTCCTCATCAACAAGGACTTCAAGTTCGAGGACGGGCTGTTCTCCGGGTATAACGAGGAGAAACGCAGTTACGACAAGGCGACATGGGCGTATCAGAAGGACGCCAACGGCGTGATAATGAAGGATCCCTCGATGCAGGATCCGAACTGCGTATATCAGCTTCTGAAAAAGCATTATTCCCGCTATGACATCGACAAGGTTGTGGAAGTGACTGGAACGACCAAGGACGAGTTGTTGAAGGTCTATAAGACGTACACTTCCACCTCCGGTCCCGCGAAGTCTGGAACCATTCTGTACGCGATGGGCTGGACGCAGCACACGGTGGGGACGCAGAACATTCGCACTATGTCGATGATTCAGACGCTATTGGGCAACATGGGAGTGGCTGGCGGCGGCGTGAACGCGTTGCGCGGCGAGTCGAATGTGCAAGGCTCGACAGACTACGGTCTGCTCTTCCACATACTGCCCGGCTACCTGAAGTTCCCCCTCGGCTCACAAGCCACGCTGGCGGACTTCCTGAAGGCCACCACGCCGACGACGGCGGAGCCTCAGAGCCTCAACTGGTGGAGCAACACCCCGAAGTACATGGTCAGCCTGCTGAAGGCTTTCTACGGCGAAGCCGCGACGAAGGAAAACGATTTCGGATACGGCTGGTTGCCGAAGGGCGACGTGGGAGCCAACTACTCTTGGCTCAATCTGTTCGATCAGATGAGCAAGGGGAAATTCACCGGATTCTTCGCGTGGGGTATGAACCCGGCGTGCAGCAGCGCGAACGCCGGAAAAGTGCGCAAGGCTCTCGGCGAACTCGACTGGCTTGTGAACGTGAACCTGTTCCCGAACGAGACGGGACAGTTCTGGAAAGGCCCGGGGATGGACCCGAGCAAGATAAAGACGGCCGTGTTCATGCTCCCGTGCGCGGCGTCGGTGGAAAAAGAAGGCAGCGTCAGCAACAGCGGACGCTGGGCGCAGTGGCGCTACAAAGCCGCCAATCCTCCGGGAGAGGCGATGCCGGACGCCGAGATTATAGAAGGTCTCGTCCACCGCGTGAAAGAGCTTTACAAGAAGGAAGGCGGAGCGTTCCCGGCCCCGATACTGAGCCTTGCGTGGGATTACGAGGAAAACGGCCATCTGAGCGTTCGCAAGATAGCCCGCGAGATTAACGGCTACTACACGCAGGATGTGCCCGGAGCGGACGGAGCGGTGTTCAAGAAGGGGTCGCAGTTGGCGAACTTCGTCGGCCTGAAAGACGACGGGACGACCGCATGCGGCAACTGGCTGTATAGCGGAAGCTACCCCGAAGCCGGAAACATGATGATGCGCCGGGACAACAACGACGCGTCGGGCATCGGGCTTTACTCCAACTGGTCGTGGTGCTGGCCGTTGAACCGCCGCATCATATACAACCGCGCGTCGGTAGACCTCGACGGAAACCCGCGCCGCCCCGAACTGCCCGTCATCAAGTGGGACGGAGCCAAGTGGGTCGGAGACATCGCGGACAACGCGGCTCCCCCGATGTCGGACAAGGAAAAAGGAAAGCTTCCTTTCATCATGACATCCGAAGGAGTCGCCAAGCTGTTCGGTCCCGGACTGGCCGAAGGCCCGTTCCCGGAACACTACGAACCGCTGGAATGCCCGGTGGAGAACAACGCGTTCAGTTCTCAGAGAATCAACCCGACCGTCAAACTGTTCAACGAGAAGGGCGAGGGAGAAGGCAAGGACGTGTATCTGACTTGCGACCCGCGCTATCCGTTCGTGTGCTCCACGTACAGAGTGGTGGAACACTGGCAGACGGGGCTTATGACCCGCTGGAACAAGCAGCTTGTCGAATTGGCTCCGCAGAACTTTGTTGAGATGAGCAAAGAGCTTGCGGCTCTCAAGGGAATAAAGAACGGCGAGATGGTGACGATCAAATCGCCGCGCGGACAGATCGACGCCGTCGCGATGGTGACATCGAGATTCAAACCGTTCACAGTCAAGGGGCAGACCGTCCATCAAGTGGGAACGACGTGGCACTTCGGCTGGTGCGCGCCTGTAAACGGCGGAGACACCGCGAACCTGCTCACGCCCACCGTGGGCGACGCCAACACCATGATCCCGGAATCAAAGGCGTTCATGGTTAATATTGAAAGGAAGGGGTGATCGGGAATGGCTTACGCAAAACTGTTTGACTCGTCGAAATGCATCGCCTGCCGCGGTTGCCAGAAAGCTTGCAAGAACTGGAATCAGGATCCCGCGGAAAAGACGACCAACCGAGGAACCCACCAGAACCCGCCCGACCTTTCACACCAGACCCGCACAGTGGTCCGCTTCAAGGAACAGGAAGGCGGAGACCTCGGAATCATCTGGACGTTCTTCAAGGACTCCTGCCGCCACTGCATAGAGCCGGCCTGCAAGATGATCGCCGACGGCACGGATGAACAGGCCGTCGTCATCACCGACACTGGCGCCGTGATCTACAATGAGCGGACAGCTAAGGTTGAAGGGATGAACTGCGGATACAACATCCCGAAGCAGGAAAAAGACGGAGCGCCGTACGTGAAGTGCACGCTCTGTTTCGACCGGATCACGAACGGCCTGCAGCCGGCGTGCGTCACCACATGCCCGACCGGCGCGCTCGAATTCGGCAAGCGCGAGGATATCGTTAAACTCGCCCTCCAGCGCGTTGAAGAGGCCAAGAAACGCTACCCGGACGCTCACATATCGAGCGATTATAAGGAAGTCAACTACATTCAGGTCTTCCACTATAAGGAAGATATGTTCGAAATGTACGCTGACAGAGAGAAACAGCAGAAGATCAAAATGGCTTCCCGCCGCGATCTTCTCAATCCGAAGAAAGCAGCCGGAATGATCTCGAAGCTGCTGGGCTGACATTTTAAGAAGCACAAGCGAAACGCAAGGGGCGGCTTTCGGGCCGCCCCTTTTTTATTATATCAAAAGCATCCGAGGCGAATGGCGTCACAATGCTGATTGTCATACATGCGTTTGCGCATATGGCTTAATGGCAAACGTCAATGATCGCAAAACCGGGCGACCCGCCGGGTCGCCCATACGGGCCGCTTGCGTGTGGCGGGCGGCGTTCCGGTTGGCATGTTGGCGATTCGTGAAACGCCCTTGCGGGAGCATGGTGGGTATATTATTGGCAATAGAGAAAACGGCGGCGCGCGTCACATTTTGCCGAAGGGGTCGTCGCGCCAGTCGGACATGAACGACAACAGCTTGTCCATGTCGGGAGTCTCGCCGGTCATCACGTAGTGGCCGGAGCAGCAGACGCCCATGAGAAGAGCGGTCTGAGGGTCGGCTCCGAGGGAGAGGGCGAGGGAGAAAGCCGCGTTGAAATGGTCTCCGGCCCCTGTGGTGATTACGGGGCGTTTCGTGTGCGGGCCGTCCTGATGGTAGGTTTTTCCGCCGACGACGGTTACGGCGAATTCCACTGGATGAACGACGACGGAAAAGACGCCGAGGGCACGGGAGATTTCCTCGCAGGCGCGGGCGGCGGCGTCCGGCCCGGAAGCGTCTGCCGCTAAGCCTAGCGCGGACGCTATCTGTCCGGCCTCGCGTCCGTTCAGGCCGAGTATGACTTTATAGAGCCTTGAAAACTTCGGAACTATGCTCAACATGCGTTTGATATCGGACAATTCCCGTTTCTGCGGGTCGGCAAGGTCGATGAAGAAAAAGCGGTCAGCGGTTGTTGAAAGTTTCGGGAATATTTCTGAGATTATATTTTCCCAGATGTCGGACATGAAGGGGAGCATGCTCCAGTTGACGAGGGCGAGAAGGCGGGCCTCGTCCAGAAGGTTGACAAAACGCTCTTTGCCGACATCCTCCAGAATTCTGTCCCAAGTGACGTGTGAGACGGGGGCCATCTTTCCGACCATGATTTTTCCGTCGAGGAATTCCACGGCGTCCGTATGGCAAGGTTCCGCGATGGATATGACGTTTGCGGCGTCTTTGAGGGGGCGGAAGACGGGATGGATGTCCGGCCTGCCGAGAGTTCCTATGTAAGTGGTTGAGACTCCGAGGGAGGCGATGGCGTTTGCCATAATGGGGCCGTTGCCGCCTATCTTCACCCGCTGCGGCACATACTCTATGTTGCCGCTTTTTCCAGCGTAGCTTTTTATCCTCTCGGCGTAGTCCGACATCATTTCGAGCCGCGCGTATTCGGAGTTGTTTTTGCGGGTGTCCACCACGTGGACTATCTCGTCGATGAAGCCGTCCAGCCCGACGACGCAACGCATTTTTCCGGGCGCGTTGGCATTTGAGGATATGTTGTTTTTGAGCCGGGCGACAAGCTCTCGTTCTGTTTGTTGTGACATTTTATCTCTCCGCGCGCAGTCTTGATAAAATCGGATATAGTATATAACGGCGTCGCGGCGAAGTGAAGGAACCGGCGTCTGAAAGAGCGGGGGATCGGCGAATGGAAAGAAAGATATTCATCAAAGGCGGAACGGTTTACGACGGGGCCGGGGGGCCGGGCGTCAACAGCGACGTCTACATCGAAGGAGACAAGATAAAGGCAGTGGGAGAAGAGGCTAGCGCGATGGCCCGCGCGGACGATCCCGCTCTTTCATCCATCGACGCCGCCGGCAAGATGGTGTGTCCGGGATTCATAGATATGCACGCGCATTCGGATTACAAGATAGCGGTGAACGGCTCGATGGAGGCGAAGTTGCGGCAGGGGGTGACGACCGCGGTGGTGGGGTCGTGCGGGTTTTCGGGAGCGCCTATGAACGACAGGCTGAGGCGCGATTTCAAGGGCTATCTGTCCGGCATGTTCGGAACGGAGTGTCAGTTTGAATGGGATTCCACCGCCGGGTATATCGAACACATTAAAAGGATTGGAATCGGGGCAAACGTGTTTCTGCAGACCGGGTTCGGCAATTTGAGGCAGATGACGATGGGGCGGTCGCCGTTGAAAGCGAACGCGGGGCAGATAGCCGAAATGAAAAAGTTGCTGGATAAGTCGCTGGAAGAAGGTTCGAGGGGGTTTTCCGCGGGGCTGGCTTACCCGATGCAGATGTTCTCGTCTACAGAAGAAGTGAAGGCTCTCTGCGGGACGGCGGCGAAGCGTGGCGCGCTGTTCAGCGTTCACGTGAGGAACGAGATAGACAAGCTGGAGGAGGCGAACCGGGAGGTAATCGGGATAGCGGAGGAGACCGGAGTGTCGCTGCAGATATCGCACCACAAGGCGATATTGAGCCGCAACTGGGGCAAGCCGCGGCAGACGATGAAGATGATGGAGGAGGCGCGCGCGCGCGGCGTGGATGTCGAGGCGGACGTGTATCCGTTCACGGCGTTTTCCAACATACTCGCCACGACGATGCTGCTGAACGAGCCGGGGATGGAGGAAAAGGTGATTTTCCTCGAACTGAAAAAATTGAAGCAGTACGAGGGCAAATCGCTTGCGGACGTGATGAAGGACACCGGGAAGGGAGCGAAGGCTGCCGCGCTGCATATCCTTTTCAAAGAGGGTTTCAGCAACGCCCCGGTCGCGGGCGAGTTTATTTCGGAAGACGACCTTCGGTTCATCATGTCGCATCCCCTCAGCAGCATAGGGTCGGACGGAGTGGAGACGGACGAGGGGGCGAAGGCGCATCCCCGGCTGTTTTCCACCTCGGTCAGGTTTCTGAAACATTACGTCCTTGGCGAAAAGCTGATGCCGATGGGAGAGGCGGTCAGGAAGATGACGTCGATGCCGGCAAGGAAAATCGGGGCTGCTCGCCGGGGATTGATTAAGGAAGGTTATTTTGCGGACATCGCGGTGTTCGACCCGGACGCGCTCAGGGACAATTCTACGTATGATGACCCTGTCAGGTATCCGAGCGGGTTTGACGCGGTGATTGTAAACGGCGAAATAGCGGTTATGAAGGATGAAATTACAGGCGTTCGCGCGGGGACCGTGCTTTGAGACTAATAGAAGAAAATAATAGTTCTTTTATATACTAGATAAAATATATAAATATGTTATATTATACGGATTCGCGCGTATGTTCGACGGGCAGACGCGCTTGTCAAGGCTGGGTTTTTCTTGTGAAAAATCCTAGTTAGGCGCGCAACCGACCGGAGAGAGAATTGAGGGTAATCGGCGGCGATTTGAAGAGGTCCAAGCTGTTCGGCCCGGAGGATGGAGACGACAGCATAAGAGTGACGTACGACCGGGTCAGGGAGAGCATATTCAACTTGACAGGGCCGATGGACGGAGCGAGGTTTCTGGATCTGTTCGCGGGGGCGGGGAGCGTAGGGATAGAGGCGTTGAGCCGGGGGGCGGCGAAAGTGACGTTCGTGGACCACGCGCCGAAAGCTATCCGGCTGGTGGAGAGCAACGTAGGGAAATTCGGGCTTGAGGACAGGGTTGAAATAATCAGGATGGACTTTAGGGAATACGTCGCCGGAGGGGCGGCGCGGGGAGTTTTTGATCTGATATTCCTCGACCCGCCGTATGCGGGGAGCCTTTTCGAGGCGGCGATGGACTCGCCGGGGATCGCCGATATGCTGGCGGACGGCGGAAAAGTCGTCGGGCAGCACGGAGCGGAGCCGGAACGCGCGAAATTCGGGGCGCTGATCATGGCGGATGTCAGGAGATACGGCTCAAGTTGGGTCTCTATCTGGAAAAAAAATAAGGACAGCGAAAAATGAACATTGCTGCTTATCCGGGGAGTTTCGACCCGATTACCAACGGCCACATGGATATAGTTCAGCGCTCGGCCTCGGTGTTCGACGAGCTTATTGTCGCGATTTCCAACAACCCGTCGAAAAAGCATCTTTTCTCTATTCAGGAGAGGTTGGAGATTGCCAAGGAACTGACGAAGGGCATCGCCAATGTGAAGGTGGAAAGCTTCGACACTCTGCTTGTGGATTATGTGAAGGCGTGCGGGGCGAAAGCGGTTGTGCGCGGGCTGCGCGCGGTGACGGACTTTGAAATGGAGTTTCAGATGGCGCTGGTGAACAAAAGGCTGGCTCCGAACGTCGAGACGGTGTTTCTGGTGACGAGCACGGAGCATTCTTTCATCAGTTCCTCGATAATAAAGGAAGTGGCGTCGTTCGGCGGGGACGTGAGTTCTCTGGTGTCGCCGCTGGTGGACGCGAAACTGAAGGAAAGATTTTCTAAGAAGTGAGTGGGAGAGGAAAATGGCGGCAGGGGAAGGCGGGAAGGGATTGAAGAAGGAAAAACTGGCAAGGTTTCAGAAGTTGCTGGACGCGCTGGAATCGCATCTGGACGGCGGTTTTTTCCTTTCATTTATTGGAAAAATCGTTGTGGATGAGAAGAAGATATACTCTGTCCTCAATGAAATGAGGTCTATGAGGATAGAGATGGAGGCCGAGGCGGAAGAGGAAACGGCGCGGGCGGCGGCGGAAAAAATGGCGTCGCCTGAGGGGGCCGGCAAAGGTGATGTCGGGGCCGGAGCTGAGATGTATGCCCTCCAGACGCTTGACAATCTGGAGCAAACATTGCACAAAGTTATGAGCACGGTTAAGGAAGGCAGAAAGTATTTAGAGAGAAAAATGGAGCGGGAGGTGAAAGAAGATGGCGCTTCCGAAATATAAGAAATCGCGTTCAAGCACAAGAAGCCAGAAGGCGCAGTGGAAAAGAGGCTTGAAGACGCCGACGCTGACGGAATGTCCGCAGTGCCACGAAGTGAAGATGACGCATCGCGCTTGCGCGAAATGCGGCTACTACAAGGGCAAGACGGTTCTTGTGACCAAAGTCGAGGGATAACGGAGGCAGGACGCTAAATGTCAGACATGATAGAACGCCTGAAGAAAGTGGTCATGGCGGAGCTTGGCGTGTCGGAGGACAAGATAGTGATGGAGGCGTCGTTCAGGGACGACCTCGGAGCCGACTCGCGCAAGATATTCGACTTGATAATGGCCGTAGAGGACGAGTTCGGGATAGAAGTGCCGGACGAGGACGCGGTGATGATAGTCACGGTGGGAGACGCCGCCGATTATCTGAAAAAACGGCAGGTGTGACCCGTTGAAACTTTCCCCCCTCGAAGTTCGGGACAGAGAAGGATTCCCGAGGCCGCTCGAGGACTTGCTGGGAATCATCGGCGTGGAATTCAACGACCAATCGGCGTTGAGGGCGGCTCTTACGCACCCGTCATACTGGGGCTCGTGCGTGCTGCCCGAAATTGAGCGGCTGGAACGCAGTTACGAACGGCTGGAGTTCCTCGGCGACTCTGTTCTGGCGCTCTCCATCTGCGAACGCCTGTTCAAATCTTTTCCGGAAGACAATCAGGGAGCGATGAGCAAGGCAAAGGCGCACCTTGTGAGCAAGGGCGTGCTGCTGAAGGCCGCTCGCAGGATCGAGCTTGGGGATTTCATCAGGGTCGGCAAGGGCGTCGAGGAGTCGGCGGGCAGAGACCACACGGCTTTCGTGGTGGATTGTTTTGAAGCGCTGATCGGGGCCGTCTTCATCGACCAAGGGTTCGAGAGGGCGCGCGACTTCGTCATCGAACGGATGTCCGAGTTTCTTGAGGAGGCGGGCGGCGAGGCCGCTCGCGACTTCAAAACGGAACTTCAGGAATACGCTCAAAAACGCCACAAGAATCTCCCTCGATATGTTATGATATCCGAGAACGGCCCGGACCACTGCAAGGTGTTCAGGGTGGAGGTGTTCGTGAACGGGGAGTCTCTCGCAACCGGAGAGGGACGAAGCAAAAAAGAAGCGGAGACGGAGGCGGCGCGCTCGGCGATATTGGGCATAAGCTCCGGCTCCTGAGTCGATAATAAACAATAAGGCCCGCAATGTATCTGAAATCGGTGTCAATGTTCGGATTCAAGACGTTCGCCCGCCGGACGGTCTTTGAGTTCCGCGAGGGCGTTACTGCGGTGGTCGGCCCGAACGGAAGCGGAAAAAGCAATCTGGTGGACGCGATAACGTGGGCGCTCGGCGAACAGAGCATGCGCTCGATCCGGGGCCGCAAACTCGAAGAGGTCGTCTACCACGGCAGCGCCAGCCGCAAGCCCCTCGGCTTCGCCGAGGTCGTCCTAACTTTCGACAACGACGACGGCTATTTCCCGCTCCCTCAGAGCGAAATATCCATAACCAGAAGGTACTTCAAATCCGGCGAGAGCGAGTTTGCCATCAACAACGAGCCTTGCAGGCTCAAGGATATTCAGGAACTTCTCATCGACACCGGACTGTCCACCACCAACTATTCGATTATCAATCAGGGCGACGTCGAATACGTCATCGACCTGTCTCCATCGCAGAGGCGCGAGATATTCGACGAGGCCGCCGGAATAAATAAATATAAAATCGAAAAAACGAAAACGCTGTCGAAAATCAAAGACACGAATATCAACATCTCCCGACTGAAAGACATACTGACCGAGATCGCCGAATCGCTGGGGCCGTTGAAAGAGCAGGCGGAAAAGGCGAAACGGTATGACGAGATAGTGGAGGAGATGGAACAGCTGAAGCTGGGCGTCTTCGCGTCCGAAATAAGGCGTCTGAAGAGCCGGTTGGAACAGCTTGCCACAGAGGGAGAGGGGCTAAAGGCGAAGAGGGCGGAAGGGCTGAAGAAAGTCGGCGAGCTGAGGCAGTCGCGGGAGAACGTCGGAGCGGGGATAGACGGAGCGCGGGCGGAAATCGACTCGGCGCTGCGCGAATTGGCGGACATCGGCTCGAAGCTGGCGCGCGCGGAGGAATCCGCGAGGTTGCTGGCCCGCGCGGTGGAAGACGCGGACAGAAGGGCCGCCGCCGCCGACGTTGAAAAGACTGACACCTTAAAACAGGAGCAAACTCTAGAAAAAGATATCAAAGACCTTCGAGCTAAAGCGGAACAGAAAAAACGCCGGCTCGAAGAAGCCGCCGCAGAGCTTGAAAGCGCGACGAAACAGTCCTCCGACGACCTGAAACTGAATCGGAAAGATCTGACGGAGAAGCGTGACGGGTTGCTGCCGGAAGCGGAGGAATTGAAGAAGATAGAGGCGCGGCTGGCGGGCGAACTGGCGGTAGCCAAAGACAGGCTTGCGGGGATGTCCGCGCGAGTGAAGGCTCTGACCTCCGCCCGGGATTCGGCGCGGGAAAGGCTGGCTTCGGCGCGCGAACGGGGCAAGTCCGAGAGCGAAAAAGTTTCGCTATTTGAAAAGCAAATTCGCGAAAAAGAATCGCAGGCGGAAAAGCTTCGCGCTGGCATCGAGGAAACTTCCGCCGGGCGGGATAAAGCGCGGGCGGCGCTTGATGCGGTCGTCGCGGAGCGCAACGCTTTGTCTGCGCGGGTCGAAGCTATCGAACGCGTAGCGGGCCTGATGGCCGTGAGCGAAAAAGGAAAACAAACCGCCCGGCTTGCTGACGAGATTGAGATCAAAACCGGGTTCGAGCCTGCCGCGCGCCGCGCTCTGAATGAGCTTTTTAACGCTTCAATTTCGACTTCCGCAGACATAGGGAAAGCGCTCGAAGAGGCCGCCGACAGCGGGGCCGCGAGGCTGATTCTCGACTGGTTTGCCGGGGCCGGAGCGGCGGCGGCGGAGGCTCTCACAAAGAAAAAATGGGCGAAACGGCTCCTGTCGGACGCGGTGTCGGTCAAACCGGGCGCGCCGAAGGAGTTGCTGAATGTATTCTCAATGTTCGCGCTCGCGGACACCGATGCGGAGATGAAAGAGGCGATTTCGGAACTGCCTCCGGGGGCCGGGGTTGTGAGGGCGGATGGAGCGGCGTGTTTTATCAACGGGACGTTGTTCACGGGCGAGGCTCTGCCTACCAGCGAGGCTGCAAGAGAGCGCGTGGCCGAGCTTAAGTCCGAACTCGAAAAGAAGAACGCGGAAGTCAAAGCGGGCCGCGCCGCGCGCGAAGAAGCTGAAAAGAAATACGCGGCCATGAGGACGTCGTCCGAAGCGGCTGGAAAAGAATTTAACAAATTGAATATCGAACTGGCTGCGTCGCGCGAGCGCGCGGCGGCGGCTGTGGAGCGCGTCGAGATTCTGACGAAAGACCTAGAATCGGCGGAAAAAGCGCTGGCCGATTTCGCGTCGTCCGGGGGCGGCTCCGAGTCGGATGTCGCAAAACTGGAATCCGAATTCCGGAATGTTTCTGAAAAGAGAAAAAGCCTCGAAGCCGATTTAAAGTCGGCGCAGTGCGGGCTGGACGAGATTGCGGACGCTTTCAGGAAACGGGAGATGCGCGAGGTGGACTTGCGCGTCGAGATGGGGGAGCTGAGGCGGGAGATAGAGGCGGCGGGCGACGCGGAGAAGTACAGGCAGGCGGAGTTGGAGCGGGCGCGCAGGAGAAGCGGGGACATAGACGCGGAGAAGTCAAAACTGTCTGCGGACAGGCAGCGCACATCCGAAGAGATGAAGGCCGGCGAGGCGCTTGCGAAAGAGCTTGGGGCGGCGCGCGCGGCGGCGGAATCAGCGCTCGCGCAAAAACGGGCCGCGCTCAAGGGCATGGAAGACGAAAGCCTGAGGCTGCGCGGAGAGATACACGCCGTCGAAACCCGGCTTGAAGAGTTGAAAGAGGCGATGCTCGACAGCGAGATGAAGTGCGCGCGCGCTGAAACGCAACTCGAAGAGATAAGAAGACAGTTCTCGGAGGAGTTCGACGATGTCTCCGAGGAGCGGGCGCTCGAAGAGACTGCCGACGGCGGCCCAGCGGGAAAAGGACGCTACCTCGCTCTGAAAAAAGAGCTTGAGACGCTTCAGCCGGTGAACATGCTGGCTATCGGCGAATATGAGGAGAAGTCAAACAGATTCGACCTGCTGAGCGAACAGATAGGCGACCTCGAAGACGCGCGCGCGACTCTGCTCGACATCGTGAACGAGTATGACGACCGCAGCAGGTCGCAGTTCATGGAGACGTTCGAGCGGGTGCGTGAAAAATTTCAGGAGACGTTCGTCGAGATGTTCGGCGGCGGCGAGGCGGAGCTGATGCTTGTCGGCGACGGCGATCCGCTCGAATCGGGCGTGGATGTTTCCGTGCAGGTGCCCGGCAAGAGGATGAGGGCGATAACCCTTCTGTCCGGCGGCGAAAAAGCCCTTTGCGCGCTGGTTCTGATTTTCTCCATACTCAAGGTGAAACCCAGCCCGTTCTACGTGCTCGACGAGGTTGACGCCGGGCTTGACGAAAGCAATATTGTGCGGTTCCGCGAAATGCTGAAAAAACATTCGACCAACAGCCAGTTTCTGGTCGTCACCCACAACAAGGGAACGCTGGTGGGAGCCGACCAATTGTTCGGCATAACAATGGACAAACAGGAAGGATACTCGAAGCTCCTTACGGTATCCATGGAATAACAACCATGTTCGACAGATTGAAGAAGGGTCTGAAAAAGACCAGCGACAGCATACGGCACAAAATATCAGCCGCCATAGGGCGGGCTGTGAAGATAGACGACGAATTCTGCGAGAGGCTGGAAGAGGCGCTGTTGCTGTCGGACGTTGGCGCGTCCACCGCCGCGCTGATCGTGGATGAAATTAAGAGCAAGGCGATGGAAAAGCGCCCGGCGGACGCGGAGGCGCTCAACGCGCTCGTCGTGGACGTTCTCGCCGAGATACTCGAATCGGGAGCGGCCGCCGAACCGCTGGCCCCCGGCCTGAACGTCGTCATGATGATGGGAGTGAACGGCTCCGGCAAAACCACGACGATAGGCAAGTTGGCGATGCGCTACAAAGCCGAAGGGCGCAAGGTGATGCTGGCGGCGTGCGACACGTTCCGCGCGGCGGCTTCCGAGCAGCTTGAGATATGGGCGAAGCGCGCGGATGTGCCGATAATCAGGCAGAGGGAAGGCGCGGACCCGTCGGCGGTCATGTACGACGCGGTACAGGCGGCGCGCGCGCGCGGCGCAGACCTGCTTATCGCCGACACCGCCGGACGCCTTCACACCCAGTCCAACCTCATGCGCGAACTGCAGAAAATCCAGCGCGTGGCTGTGGAAAAAGCCGGTGTCGAGAACTTCAGAGCGTGGCTCGTCCTCGACTCGACCATCGGAAGAAACTCGTACAATCAGGTTCAGCAGTTCGGGCAGGCCGTCCCTGTGGACGCGTTGGTGCTGACCAAGATGGATGGAACCGCGCGCGGCGGCGTCGTGTTCTCCATACTCAAGGAATGGCGCATGCCGATAATGTTCGTCGGCGTCGGAGAAAAGATGGAAGACCTGCTCCCGTTTAACGCCTCGGAATTTTCCCGCGCTCTGCTCGGCGACGCGGTTGACCCGGCCTGAACCTGAAAACCTTCTAAGCCTGAATAGCGAACAAACCCGAAAAACGCGCAAAAAGCCCGTCGCCTTCGGCGATTGGGGAAAAACCCTTTGAACCCGAATCCTTCATTAGGATTCGGGATTATTATCAACCCAAAGAGCGACAGACGATTGACAACAAGACCGCTCGATATGATATAGTATCTTCAAGCGAGAACAGCACGAATAACGGAGGCGTAAATAGGCGGCTGACTCTTCCTGTATTATCAATAGTGTTATTTGGTTATTCTAGTTGTTCAGTTTTGATACGATTCATATCGCGGTATCAGATGGAAACAGTGAATAAAAAGAATCGCTTTATCACTACAGACGCCACATCAAGGAAAATGACGCTATCATTTATTGACTTTTTAGATATTTACGAATAACGTTAAGCAATATTCTTGTTTATGAAGGTGAAAAAATGGAAGCATGGTGGGGTGCGTTAAGCTCTTTTGAAAAGGTGTTTTGGGCTGTTGCTGTCGTATTCTCGGTGTTCTTCTTGCTCCAACTCATATTCACTTTCGCAGGGGGCGACGACATCGACTCCGGGGACGTAGATCCGAGTAGCGACACGCATAGCGATTTATTTCTTGGTTTTTTCACCATCAGAAACATGGTGGCGTTTTTTCTCGGTTTCTCTTGGTTTGGTTTGGCCTGCTTGGAGAAAGGCTTGTCGAAGTCGCTCACGGTAATCATCGCAGGTGTTTGTGGCGTTGGAACCGTAGCGCTGGTGATGCTGCTTATGAAAGGGCTTTCTTCCATGAAAAGCAGCGGAACTTTGTCGCTGAAAAACGCCATCGGAAAAGAAGGCTCTGTAACAATAGCAGTGCCAGAAAATATGAATGGAAGAGGTAAGATAAATATTGTCCTTCAGGGAAGGTTGGTAGAGCTTGATGCGGCAACAAAGGGAGCTAGGCTAAATAAGGGAGAACAGGTAAAAGTAACAGAGACAATCGGGGATCAAACCTTGGTGATTGAAAAAATCAAATAAAGATATTGGCGGGGGAATATTAAATGTACATGCTTATCGGTCTTGTTGTAGTGGCAGTTGTGCTTTTCGCGACTTTGCTCGCCGCGATGACAAGGTACCGGCGGTGTCCGTCGGACCAGATCATGGTCGTTTATGGGAAAGTGGCGAAGGGTCAAACATCGAAGTGCATACACGGTGGCGCGTCGTTCGTCTGGCCGCTTTTTCAGGCTTGCGAGTATCTTGACCTCACCCCTATGACAATCGACATCGGCCTGAAAAACGCGCTGTCGAATCAGAATATAAGGGTGGATGTCCCATCTCGATTCACCATAGGGATTTCCACCAACCCATCGGTTATGACTGTAGCAGCCGAACGCCTTCTCAGCATGAGCAGGGAGCAAATTGAGGAGAACGCCAAAGACATTATTTTCGGGCAACTCCGCGCGACTATAGCAACAATGAGCATTGAAGAGATCAATGCGAAACGTGAAAAGTTCGAAGAAGAAGTGATGAAAAATGTCGAGACGGAGCTAGAGAAGCTCGGCCTCAAGTTAATAAATGTGAATATCACCGATATTTCCGATGAATCTGGATACATAGAGGCGTTAGGGAAAAAAGCGGCTGCCGAGGCCATAAACAAAGCCAAGGTGGAAGTGGCCCAGCAGGAAAGAGACGGAAAAACCGGCGAAGCGAACGCGCAACAGCAGATGCGCGTCAATATCGCCAATGCCGAAAAAGACGGATTGACCGGCGAGGCGAACGCGCAACAGCAGATGCGCGTAAATATTGCCAATGCCGAAAGAGACGGAAAAACCGGCGAAGCGAACGCGCAACAGCAGATGCGAGTTAACATTGCCGATGCTGAAAGAGACGGCAAAACCGGCGAGGCGAACGCGCAACAGCAGATGCGAGTTAACGTTGCAAAAGCCAACGCCGAAGCCATTAAAGGAGAGAACACCGCTAAAGTAGTCGAGGCCAACTCGCACGCTGACAGACGAGAAGCGGAAGCCGAAGCGGAGAGAAAAGCCGTTGCCGCGGAAAAAACAAAAGCCGCCGAGGCCGCCACCCTAGCCTACATAGCCGAGAAAAAGGCGGAGGAAGCAAGGGCGGATAGAGAGAAGTCCACTCGAAAAGCCGATGTGATTGTGCCGGCTGAGATAGAGAAAGAAAAATTAATCATAGAAGCGGAAGCGGCAAAGGAACAACAGACGCTCAAAGGACAGGGAGAAGGAGCGGAAATAAGAGAGCGGCTAAGCGGAGAAGCGGCTGGCATTCAGGAAATACTCAAAAAGAAAGCCGAGGGTTTCGCGGAGATGGTAAAAGCCGCGAACGGCGACGCGGAAAAAGCCGCCATGTTGCTCATAGTGGAGCAGTTGCCGGAAATCGTGAGAGCGCAGGCTGAGGCTATCAGCAAAATTAAATTCGACAAGATCGTAGTGTGGGACAGCGGCAGCGGCAATGGCGGCGGCTCGACCGCGTCCAACTGGTTGGGCAGTTTCACGAAAATGTTGCCCGCGATGCACGATGTCTGCGAGATGGCCGGAGTCAGTCTTCCCGAATTTCTTGGAAAAATTAAAGAGCAGGAAAATTCGGAAAACAATCCGGACGCCCCTAAAGCATAACCAAGTCTCGCTCTGAAAAATGGGTGAATGACAGATTATGCCTATTTATGATTTGTTTTTACCCATCTCACACCCGCAACGGGGTTGTGGGTGGCGCCCAGCGCAATGGGTAGAATCAAATAATACACCTTATTATTGAACAGTATTGTGCAATTCCGGCTTAGTAATTTGATGTGAAGTCGATCATGAAGTCGTTGGTGTCTGCGAACCAGCGGGTGTTGATGCGCGTGCCGTAGAGGTCGTAGTCGACGTTGAAGTTTTTGGTGGAGAAATGGTTGTTTTTCAGATTGTAGATAAAGTCCGTGCGGAGTCTACATTTTTTGTTGACGGTGTAATCAAGACCTGAGGACAGGCTGCTGATGGTGGCTTCGCGTATGTCGTAAGTCGCCGACAGGGCGGAATTCCATTTAAGACCTTTGGACTTCGACACGTACAACATAAGCTGTCGTTTGACGGTGGAGTTGCCGGTGTATCTGCTGTCAGTGAAATTATATCTGGCCTGAATCAACATACCCTGCCGGGGTCTGTGGCCTATGCGGGCGGAGGCGGACAGGCGGGCGCTGGGCCTGCCTTCGGTGTCGCCGCCAAGCCCGGTGGCTGTGTTCCAATCGATGCTGGTCTTTTTTGACAGCGCGATTGAAGGGCTGACGGCGGTGAGGGTGGTGTAAGCCGCCGTAACGGCGTCGGTATAATCGTAGTTGTCCATTTTTATGTGAGAGCTTACGGAATAGCCGATGCCCCGCGTGTTTCCGTTGACGAACTTTCTGTTGCCGTCGAAGCTTACGAGGGCGTTCATAGTGGACTGGCCGTAGTCGCCGTCTCCGGTTCTGCGGCCTGAGAGGTAGCCGTTAATTCTGGTTTTCTTGATGCCGCCCGCTGCTCCGAGCCGGAAACCTTTCGCCCCGGAAAGGTCGTAGTCCATCTGAAGGGTCTGCGACCTCATGCCGGCGGCGTAGCGCGACATGGACATTGTGTAGCCCCTGTCGCCGCCGAACAGGTTGCGCATGTTGAACTGGCCGCTTGTCTGGGTGTTCATGCGGAACGACTGTCGCAGGTCCGCGGAATATGTTTTTGAGTTGTCCCCGTGGTAATTCAAATCGACGAAGCCTTTGAAGTCGCGGGCTTCCTTGTATCGGACGTTGGCGCCGACTTTCCAGTCCGCGTTTGAGCCGTAGCTGACGTTCCGGATGCGCCATTTGCCGGTGGTGTATTTTTTGCTGGTGTTGGTCCAGAAAGGGAGGGACATTACTTTGTTGCCTTTTACCCACATGGTGGCGCGCCACGCTTCGTACTGGTCGCCGGGATAGATGCGCATGCGGGCGGCGGTCACGGCGTTCGCGGTGAGGTAAGGCTCTTCGTAGATGTAGAACGCCTGTCCCATTGGCGGCTCTTGGGCCGTCTCGTTGAGTTCTTCGCCGACCAGATAAAAAGTTCTTACGCCGCTTTGGGTTTGGGTGAGGATGCCCGCCGCGCGGTCCAAGTCGAACCTGAGTTGGTCGCCAGAGAAAGAAGCGCCGTCCATGCCAGTGACCTGAGCTTCGACACGCTGGTCGAGCAGGTCGCCTGTTTCTTCAATGTCCGTCAATATCGGGTTGGTGGATGGAGTCCCAGCGTTGCTAGTTGTTGTGTCGGCGGATTTTTTCATAGTCGAGGCGATGATGCCGCCTTCTGCGTAGAAGATGTGCGATTTTACGTCCACGCGTATCGAGTCGGCTTGAAAGCGAAGGTTGCCGTGAAGAAGCTCGACCTGTCCGTCGCAGTAAATCACTTTTCGGTCTATGTCGAACATTATGTAGTTTGCGGTGATTGTGTAGTGGAGGTTGAGAGCGCGCGCGGGCACGGCGGCGGACACAACCGCAAGCGCGGCCAGCGCCGCTGCGACCGCGAGCAATGTTTTTCTTTTCAGCAAATCAAGCACTATATGACAACCTGCCGCATTAGACCCGGATTCGTCGATAGAGCCGACGAACCGGGGCGATTTTCATAGCGGCGAACTGCTTTGTTGCCGACGCATTTTTTTGTTCATGAACCATAAGTTCTATTCACTGCAAAAATGCGTCTTGCGCCTCGCATTTCATCCGCTCTGAACAATCGCTCCCGAATCCTAGTGACGGATTCGGGTTAAAACATACCCGAAAATAATCCGGGTACGCCAATATAACGCGCGGATTCCTCCGCAACCGTATTGTATCATTATTAAAAACCAATGTCAGCGAGGAAAAAATAATATATGGATAATAGATTTTTGGGGATTTGCGGTGAAACCATTTTTTTGCAAAAAACAGGTTTCCCCGCGCCCCTTCCGAAAAAAACTCTTGATCGCCGATTTTGCTGAACTTCGTTCTTGCAAAATCGGCTTTTTTCTTAGATTTATGAAAACCAGAAGTATGGCGACGTTGACACAAACTTAATATAACAGAGATTCCAGTTTTGAGACGATGCGGGGGGCGGCATGGCCGTCCCAGAGTTCGGGTATGCGCCCCTGTTTCCAGTCGCCGCGCAGTGCGGCGGCAGCGGCGGCGGAGATTTTTCCGGCGTCTGAGCCGACAAGGATGTTTGTGCCGATGTCAACAGTGACGGGGCGCTCGGTGTTTTCGCGGATTGTGGCGCACGGGACGCCCAGCCAAGTGGTCTCCTCCTGAATGCCGCCGGAATCGGTGAGGACGATTTTTGCGTTCATGGTGAGGGAGAGGAATTCCAGATATCCGAGAGGTTCCATGATGAAGATTTTTCCGGCGGGCGTGGAAGCGCCGTCCCAAGCGGCGAAATGGTCGTCCAGCCCGAACCGGCGTATGTTGTTGACGGTTCTGGGGTGAGCCGGGAAAAAGACGGGGGCTTCGGCGGCGGCGGCTTCGAGAGCGGAGATGATGCGGGAGAATGTGGCGGGGTCATCCACGTTGGAGGGTCTGTGTAGGGTGAGGGCGGCGTAATCGCCGGAGAAATCGCCGAGAGGTCGGGCCGATTCGCCGTTGCGCACGCGGCGCGCGTTTTCCGCCAGAGTGTCAATCATGACGTTGCCGACGAAGAAAATGTTGTCTTCCGCGACGCCTTCTCGCAGGAGGTTGTCGCGCCCGCTAGGCTCTGTGACGAAGAGGAAAGAGGAGATCGAGTCTGTGAGGACGCGGTTGATTTCTTCTGGCATGGAGCGGTCGAAGCTGCGGAGGCCGGCTTCCACGTGGGCGACCGGGATCATGAGTTTTGCGGAGACGAGAGAGCAGGCTAGGGTGGAGTTGACGTCGCCGACCACTAGAACGAGGTCGGGTTTTAATTCGAGGACGGCTTTTTCGAAGGCGACCATGACGGCGGCGGTCTGGGCCGCGTGGCTTCCGGAGCCGACTTCTAGGAAAACGTCGGGCCGGGGGATGTTCAACTCGTCGAAGAAGCTTTGGGACATGTTGTGGTCGTAGTGCTGTCCGGTGTGGACGAGGATGGGCCGCAGGGAGGGGCTTTCTGCCATTGCGCGCATAATCGGGGCCACTTTCACAAAGTTCGGCCTTGCGCCCGCGACTATGAAGACTTTCTTTTTTCCGATGTCGGACATTTCCCTGCTCCTTTATGTATGTGAATTTTACATGTTTCCGATGGATAGCGCTATTGGAGGGGAAAAAGAGGGAGCGGAGCGCGATTGAGCCTTACAGGGTTTTAATTTGATTTGATAATAAGATATAATATCAAACTTAACCGCGCGCCGGGAGCAAGGCGCGAGGTATTGATGTGGAGATTGTTGCCGCGCCGCCACGCGGATTTTAATAGGCGCGCGGTCGCGGCGGAACTAATAATTATGAAATCAAGAGCAAGGATAATAATCGGAATTCTAGCGGTTTTTGCGCTGGTCGTTTCCCGGGGGGCTACGCGCTGTGCCGGGGCGGCTCCTGCTGTTTCGTATATGTCCGCATCAGAGGTCAAGCCCGGAATGGAAGGATACGGGCTGACGGTGTTCGAGGGGCTTGAGATATCGAGATTTCCAGTGAAGGTAAAAGGCGTTATACCGGGAGCCGGGGTCAGCGGGGGGCCTCTGATACTGATAGAGTTGACCGGGCCGGAGCGGGAGAAATACGGCGGGGTGTCGATGGGGATGAGCGGCTCTCCGATATATGTCGGGGGCAAGCTCATCGGAGCATTGTCCATGACGTTTCCGATGACGGATCATCATCTGGGCGGGGTGACGGATATCGCGTCCATGTTGAAGGCCGCAGAATATGACGCGCCGAGGGCCGGGACGGTCGAGTTCGACGCGCCTTTCGAGCATGGCGGAAAGGTTTTTACGAGAATAAGTTATGAAACCGGCAGAGACGAGATAGAGGGGACATTATTTGCGAATGCGGCGGCGGCTCCGGCGATGGTTCGCGGGGTGACGGCGCGGACGATGCCGTTTGCGAAGAGGATATTTGAAGGAACGGGGATAGAAGTGACGGATGCGGGCGGCGCGTGGGCAGGGGCGAGAACGGGACAGGCGGTAATTGGTCCCGGCTCGGAGATAAAGCCCGGCAGTTCGGTGGCTGTGTTGTTGTTGACGGGAGACATGGAAGTGTCGGCGGCTGGAACGGTGACGCATGTGGAGGGCAAGCGGGCGCTGATGTTCGGGCATCCGCTGTTCAGGAAGGGCGATGTCCGGTATCTGTTGGCGGACGCGCCGGTGCTCGCGGTGGCGCGAGGCACTGACATGTCGTTCAAAGCCGCCGCGACCGGGGCGCTTCGAGGAGAGATAACTCAGGACCGCGGCCCCGCTCTTGTGGGACGGCTGGACAGTTTTCCTCTGCTGATACCGTTCGACATTACTGTCACTGACGGCGATATCGGCAAGACAGAGAGGTATTCGTTCAAGGTGGCGCGGGACGAGGATTTGTTGAGCAATCTTGCGGCGATGGCCGCGCTGCAAAGTCTCGACAACACCATCGACAGGCTCGGCAAAGGAACCTCCAGAGTGTCGTTTTCCATAGGATGCTCGGCCTGCGAAAAACCTGTAGAAAGGGAAAACATGTTTTACGACGGGGACGACATCGCGGCGTTGTCTCTGGTGGAGTTCGTGACGGCTCTTCAACTGCTCAAGGACAACAAATACGCGGACGCGGAAGCGCGCAAGCTGAACCTGAACGTAGAGATAGATTCAAGGAACTCTTACGCGCTTATAGAGAAAGTGGAGATAGACGGCGGGGACGAAGGGAAGCCGGAAGCGGAAGAAACGAAGACGGGCGAAAATGCGGCATCCGCCGCCGAAACGGAAGCAAAAGCCGAAGAAAAAGAGCCGAGCGCGGCTGGAGAAAAGGGAAGCAAGGAAAAGGAAAAGCCGCCGGTGGTGAAGCGTGGGCAGAAGCTGGGGCTGAAGGTGTCTGTGAGGCCGTACCGGAGCGAGACGGTCGAGGAAAAAATATGGTTGAAAGTGCCAGCCGACATAGCGCCCGGACGCGCGGTGATAAGCGTCTTCTCCGGAGCAAGAGAGCTTCCGTCGGCGGCTCCGGAAATGTTGCTGATAAAAATCCAAGTCGAGGGACAGGAAAGACAGGACGAAAAAGACCCTCATTTCCTTCGCGAAAGAAAGAAGGAGAAAAGTCTGGACGAAGTGTTGAAGGAGTTTTCGAGTCGTCCGATGAACAACGAGCTTGTGGCGAACATCGAGTCATTAGGGTTCTCCGGGCCGGACGACGAAGACGAAGAAGAGTATGAAGACGAGGATCGGAACAGGGATGGAAGAGCGGGCAAGCTGACGGGCTGGGCTTTGGACGGCGTGGCGTCGATAAGGGTGGAGGTGGAGGACGAGTTGCCGAAGGTTTCTCCGAAAAGAAATATCAGAAAATCCAGAATAAATACTCTCAAGGGAGAAAAATGATAAATGGAAAAGAAGAAAAAGGCCGCCGCTAGGCAGAAGAGGGCGCAGGCTCCGGATGTGGCGGTTCTGATGGGAAGCGATTCCGACCTTAAAAGCATGACGGCGTGTTTTGAGACGCTGGACAGTTTCGGCGTGTCGTACGAGGCGCATATCGCGTCTGCGCACCGCACGCATGATTACGTGAAGAGGATAGTGACGACGTTTGACAACAATGGCGGAAAAGTGATGATAGCGGCGGCGGGGGCGGCGGCGCACCTGCCGGGAGTGGTCGCGGCGCTTACGAACCTGCCGGTGATAGGGGTTCCGATGGAGTCGAAGATGCTGGGGTTGGACTCGCTGTTGTCGATAGCTCAGATGCCCGCCGGGATGCCTGTGGCGACGGTGGCTGTGGGCGGATGCAAGAACGCGGCTCTGCTTGCGGTTCAGATACTGGCGCTGGGCAGGCCGGAGCTTGCCTCGCGCTACGGCAGGTTCAGGGCGCAGCAGGCGGAAGCTGTAATAAAGAAATCCGAGCGCCTGAGGACTTCGGGCTACAGGAACTACTTTTCGGAGGGCGGTTCGACGAGATGATAGACAGGTACACATACGAGCCGATGCGCTCGATCTGGTCGGAAGAGAACAAGTTCAGGAAGTGGCTGGACGTGGAGATAGCGGCATGCGAGGCGTGGCATGCGAAGGGGAAAATTCCCGCGCGCGCGCTGTCGACGATCAAAAAGAAAGCCGCGTTCACGATTCAGCGCATAGACGAGATAGAGAAAGAGACGGACCACGACGTGATAGCGTTTCTGACGAACGTGGCGGAGAATGTCGGGCCGGATTCGAGATTCATACACGTGGGTATGACGTCGTCTGACGTGCTGGACACGGCGCAGGCGCTGCGAATGCGCGAGTCTGCGGACGCTCTTATCGCGGAAGTCAAGGAAATCCGCGTCATATTAGAGCGCCGAGCGATAGAGCACAAGTTCACCGTCATGGTGGGCCGAACGCACGGTATACACGCCGAGCCTATGACTTTCGGAATGAAGATGCTGCTGTGGCTGGCCGAGATGGGGCGCAACCTCGAAAGACTCGAAAGGGCGCGGGAGACGATATCTGTCGGAAAGATTTCAGGCGCGGTGGGAACATACTCGAACCTGCCACCCGATGTCGAAGAAGACACCTGCCGCAGGCTTGGGCTTAAGGCCGCGCCTATCGCCACGCAGGTGATTCAGAGGGACAGGCACGCGGAGTTCATGTCGACTCTGGCGGTGGTCGGCGGCACTATTGAGAAGATTGCCACCGAAGTTCGCGGGCTTCAGCGAACGGACATTCGAGAGGCGGAGGAGTTCTTCGCGAAGGGCCAGAAAGGCTCGTCGGCGATGCCGCACAAGAGGAACCCGATCACAGCCGAGCGTCTGGCCGGGCTTGCCCGCGTGTTGCGCGCGAACGCCCACGCCGCCATGGAAAACATGGCTCTCTGGCACGAGCGGGACATAACTCATTCGTCTGTGGAAAGAGTGATAATCCCGGACAGTTGCATACTGCTTCACTATATGCTGGTCAGGCTGAAACGTCTTCTGGACAAGCTGTTGGTGTATCCGGACGCGATGCTTGAAAACCTCAACAAGACGAGGGGATTGATATTCTCGCAGCGGGTGATGCTGGCGCTGGTGGGCAAGGGCGCGACGAGGGAGCAAGCGTACCACATCGTGCAGCGAAACGCGATGAGGGTGTGGGCGGAGAAGGCGGAGTTTAAGTCGCTGCTGTCGGCTGACGCCGAAGTGGCGGCGCTGCTGAAACCCGCCGAGTTGGAAGAGTGTTTTGAAGTGGAGTATTTCATAAGGCACGTGGACGAAATATACGAGAGATTTTTCCCGAAGAAGAAAGCGCGGGCGGGCAAGGCGAAGAAATAGCCCGCGCGGGGTAAAGACATGGGAAAAGGCGCTTTAATAAGAGAGACGCCGGGGATGCGGGTGTATCAGTCGGACGCGTCCGCCGACCGGTTCGCGGTCGAGTTCACGAACGACGCGGTTGAATGCGGCGCTGAGAAGTCGCCCATGTTTCCGGGAAAGGGAGCGCTGAACATGAAGATTGCAGCCGCGCTCTTCAAGAGGCTGGAAGATTGCGGAGTGGCGACACATTTCGCGCGCGAGGCGGGCGGATCCGAGATGGAGACCGTCGCGGCGCGGATAATCCCGGCCCGCGTGGCGGTGCGCAACATGGTTTCAGATGAATTCGCCGCCCGCACTCGCCTCGCCGCAGGCTCGATACTCCCGGTGACCATCATCGAGTTCAACGTGAAGATGGACGCGGGCAAGGAGTTTCAGCCGGGGATGCGAGCGCGCGTCTACACGGAAGTGACGGACGGCGACGTGAAGACGATGAGAACGAGGGCGGCTCAAGTCAACAAGGCTCTGCAGCCGTTCCTCTACAAGCGCGGGATCGCTCTGGCGGATTACTATCTCGAATTTGGGAAGGACTCGAACGACTTTTTCCGAGTATGCGGGGCGCTCACGCCGGACACTTGCTCGTTCTGGAGCAGGGACACGCTGGAGAAGCTGGACAAGGACAGATATCTGCGGCCGATGAGAGGCTCGGAGACGGCGGCCGGCATCGTGTTGAAGGCGCTGACAGCGTAAGCCTGTCGGCCGGACGATTTTTGAAATAACCGCCGAAGGCGGCGCGAGACGCGCCCGGCGGAAGCGCAGAATTTGAGGCCATAGAAAAATGTCGATGCAAAGACCGCAACCGCAACAGCAGAAACCGCAGCCGGTTTTGCCTTCGCTCGAAGAGAACATGGAGCCGAAAGAAAGGCTGAACGCATACCTGAGGTATCTGGCCGAGCACAACGGCTCCGACGTCCATTTCAAAGGGAACAGCCCGGTATTCTTCAGAATTGATGGAAGACTGCGACCGGGCGACCCGCGCTCTGTTGTTCCTCCGCAACTTGTGGACGAGATGGCGAAATCAATAATGAACGAGAGACAGTTGCGCGAGTTCGTGGAGACGAACGAGTGCGACATGTCATACAGTCTGCCGGGAGTGTCGAGGTTCCGCGTAAACGTATTCAAGCAGAGCGGGCTTACCGGGGCGGTGCTGAGAACGATTCCGCTGAAAATATTGACTATCAAAGAGTTGGCGCTGCCGGACACGCTAGAAGAGCTTTCGGACAGGCCGAAAGGGCTGATACTTGTAACCGGCCCGACGGGCAGCGGCAAGTCCACAACCCTTGCTGCGATGATAGACCACATAAATCAGACTCGGCGAGAGCATATCCTGACAATCGAGGATCCTATCGAATTTTTGCACAGAGACAAGAACTGCAGCGTATGCCAGAGGGAGGTCGGGCAGGACACCAAGTCGTTCGACCGCGCTCTGCGCTCGGCGCTTCGCGAAGACCCGGACGTGATACTCGTCGGCGAGCTTCGCACTCTGGAGACGATATCGATGGCTATCACCGCGGCTGAAACCGGGCACCTCGTGTTCGCCACTCTGCACACGACGGGCGCGGTTCAGACCATAAACAGGGTTATCGACGTGTTCCCGCCGCACCAACAGCAGCAGATAAGGATGCAGCTTTCGGTGACGTTGCAGAGCGTGGTGTCTCAGACGCTTGTGCCCGCGGCGACAGGGAAAGGCCGCGTCGTCGCTCATGAAATTATGGTCATCAACTCGGCCATATCGAGTCTTATTCGAGAGAACAAAGTGTTCATGATTCATCAGGCGATTCAAGCCGGCAAGGAGCAGGGCATGCACACGCTGGATCAGCACTTGGCCGAACTGATGAAACGCCGGCTCGTCAAGTTCGAAGACGCGGTGGCGAAATGCCAGAACGTCCCTGAATTCTCCAAACTAGTGGGCAGAGGATAACAGCAGATGCATATAAGAGAGCTTCTGGATGTAATGCTCCAATCAGACGCGTCCGACCTTCACATGAAAGTCGGCAACCACCCGATGCTGAGGATTGACGGGAAAATCGCTCTTCAGACGAATCTGGCGAAACTTACCCCCCAGACGATGGACGAGCTGATAAACAGCATGCTCGACGAGGAGCACGCGAAGGAATACCGGGACACATGGGAGTCGGACTTCGCGTACGACTATCCGGGCAAGGCGAGGTTCCGCGTCAATGTGTTCCATCAGAGAGGGACGAAGGCCGCCGTGCTCAGAGTCATCCCGACAAAAGTTCGGTCTATAGAGGACTTGAGCCTGCCGCCGGTGGTGAAGAAGTTCTGCGAGCGCCCGCGCGGGCTTATACTCGTGACCGGCCCGACCGGGAGCGGCAAGTCCACCACTCTGGCGGCAATGATAGACCACATAAACGCGACCCGCGAAGAACACATAATAACAATCGAGGATCCGATAGAGTTCGTCCACCAGAACAAGAAGAGCTTAGTCAATCAGCGCGAGGTCGGACGGGACACCGGGTCGTTCTCGGCGGCGTTGAAGAGCGCGCTCAGGCAGGACCCGGACGTGGTGCTTATCGGCGAAATGAGAGACCTAGAGACCATCTCCACCGCGATCACCACCGCCGAGACGGGGCACCTCGTGCTCGGCACGCTTCACACTACGGGCGCGGCCCAGACGGTCGACCGCATCATCGACGTTTTCCCTCCCGAACAGCAGTCGCAGATAAGGATGCAGGTGTCGCAGAACATTGAGGGGATAATCTCGCAGACGCTTGTCCGCAGGGCGGCAGGGCGCGGGCGCGTCGCAGCATTCGAGATAATGGTTCCCACAGGGGCCTTGCGCAACCTCATTCGCGACGGAAAAACATACCAGCTTCCCGCTTCCATTCAAACGGGAAAGAACATCGGCATGCTCTCTCTCGAACAAGCCCTTTATGAGTTGATGAAGAAAAACATCATCACCAAAGAGGACGCGATGAACAAGTCTATGGACAGGGACTATCTGTTGGAGCTGATGACGGGCATACAGAAACAGCCGCAGAGAAGAACAACCTGAACGCGGCAGGCAAGGGCGGCGGAACGCCCGCGCCGCGCCGGAGCGCGAACTCGATGGACAACCCGCAACGCGTCACAGTCGTCATCCCGAACTGGAACGGAGAGAAATATATCGGCGAATGTCTCGGCGCGCTTGAGCGCCAGACCCTGGGCGGGCAGCGAGTTATTGTGATAGACAACGCGTCGCGGGACGGCTCTCGCGAAATAATAAAAAACAATCATCCGGAAGTGGAATTGATAGAATCGAGCGCGAACGAGGGATTCGCGCGCGCTGTGAACAAGGGTATACGCGCGGCGGACACCGAGTTCGTGGCGCTGCTGAACAACGACGCGGTTGCCGACCCGGATTGGCTCGAAAAAGTGGTCGCGGCGCTGGATTCTAATCCCGGCTTCGATTCGGTAGCGTGCAAGATAGTTTTTTACGATGATCCTAATACGATCGACTCGGCGGGGGATGAGTACTCGCCGTGGGGAGCCGTATCCAACAGGGGGCATGGACTGAGAGACGGCGGGGATTACGACCTTCCGGCTCGCGTGTTCGGGCCGTGCGCGGCGGCGGCGCTATACAGGAAATCGCTGTTCGACGAGATAGGGCTGTTCGACGAGAATTTTTTTGCCTATTACGAGGACACGGATTTGAATCTACGGGCGGCTATTGCGGGCCGCAAGTGTTTCTACGCGCCCGGCGCGAGGGTTAGACATCGCTATTCGGCAAGTTCGAGCGGCAAGACCCGGAAGCTGGGCGTTGAAGAAGTATATATACATCTGACCGGCGTGGCCGTGAAGGGGTTGCCTGCTGCGGCCTCCGCGCCTCTGAAGGCCGCCGTTTTTCACGGAGCGATATTTTTCTTTTTCGTTCTTGCTCGCCTGCGCAAACGCAACAGGCTGCCTTCGGTTCCGCTCATAAAATTCATGTCCGTCATGTTTGCGCAGCGGCGCGCGACGGCGGGAGCGGCGAAGGTGACATCCGCCGAGTTGAGGCGTCTATTCCGGGCGGAGCTTTTGACGGCGGACGCGGTCGCGCGCGGAGACGGCGATGTTTGACATTGATTTTTTGATATTCTAATATGACGCTGGGAGAAGATAATGACATTTCTTACAATAGTCTTGTTTTTGCTTCTTATAGCGAGCTATCTGTTTTCTGCGGTTGAGACAGCGTTAGTCGCTCTAAGCAGACATCGGCTCAACGCGCTCAAGGAAAGGCGTCCGACTCATTCCGGAGCGATTGATTATTGGCTGAAAAGCCCCAATAACATGCTTACAACTATCCTAATCGGATTAAACGCGGTTAACATGCTCGCGGCGATTCTAATGGAAAATCTAATTAGCTCATTGTTTGAGGCGCGCGGATGGCCGGAGTGGAGCGCCTCGATGGTCAGCTTCGGCATTATCACTTTTCTAGTGATCGAATTTTGCGAAATATTGCCAAAAATGGTTGGATATAATAATTCTGACAACGTAGTCCTGAAATTCATCAAGCCTGTCGCTTTCTTTCACAGGATAGTATTGCCTATAGGAAAAATTGCGGTTAAGCTGGCCAATGTCACTCTAAAGATATTCACTGGCAAATCCGGACCTTTGGAAGGCCCGTTCATCACCCAGTCGGAGATTCTAGGGATTGTGGATGACGCGGGAGAGCAGGGGGTCATTGACAAGTCAGAGAGGGAAATGATACGCAGCGTGGTGGAATTTGGGGACACGCAGGTGAGGGAAGTGATGACGCCGAGACCGGACATGCGGATGGCTCCGGCGGACACCACGGTGGACCGGATGGCGGTCCTCATGGAAGAGCAGAAGCATTCCCGCATACCGATTTACGAAGGCGGGGAGGACAACGTCATCGGCGTGGTGAATTCGAGAACGCTGCTGCGCGCGCTGAAAGACGGACGCGACTCGGACCCGGTGAAGAACTATGTGCACAAAGCATACTTCGTGCCGGAGTCAAAGATGGTGGACGACCTGCTGCACGATTTTCAGAAGAAGCGGACACATCTGGCGATAGTCATCGACGAATATGGATGCACGGCGGGGCTGGTGACGATAGAAGACCTGCTCGAGGAAATCGTGGGCGAGATATGGGACGAGTACGACACCGAAGAGCCTCTTTACAGATGGGTGGACGCGGACACTTTGAGAGTGGACGCTAGGATTGACATCGCGGAACTGAACGATATTCTCGACGCGGAGTTCAACGACGACGAAGAGTTTGAGACGCTAGGCGGATTGATTTTTCATACGATGGGCAAAGTTCCCAAACAAGAAGAGATAGTCGATATCGACGGTTACGAGATGAAAGTGGAGCGGATGGTCGGGCGGAGGATAGCGTCGGTGATTATCAAAAGGCCGTCTTATCCGGGGCCGGAATCCGAGAACGGCGAGAAATGAGACTCGCCGCCCCGCGAAGTCGCGGAATAGACTAATCAACAAAGGTGAACGCGAATGGAAATGGCGGTAGGACTTGCTCTTTTCGGAGTGTTTCTGGCTTTCGCGGCTCTGATGTATCTGGGAAAACTGCCCGCGCTGATAGCGTTGCCGCTGATGGCAGCCACGCTGTACATCGTGGGCGGAGCTTTCTACCACGGTCTTTCATTCAGCTATCCCGGCTCGAACGCCGTTGTTCTAGCGCGGGAATTTTTCAGAGTGGTGATAGAAGAGGGAATGCCGAGGCTGTGGCCGGTCGTGATTACGGTCGTACTCGGAGCGGCGCTCGCCGAACTGCTCAAATCGAGCGGAGCGACCACGACCATAATCAGGTGGGCGTCCGAACTGGGCGGCGACAACAAGATTGTTTCATGCGTGTTGCTGACCGGCGTGACGGCGCTTTTGTTCTCGTCATTGGTGGGACTTGGAGCGGTCATTATGGTGGCGTCGATAATGCTGCCGATTCTCATGAGCATAGGCGTGACTCCCGCAGTCGCAGGCTCTCTGTTCCTGTTCGGAATGAGCCTCGGCGGAGCGTTGAACCCGGTCAACTGGAAGTTTTACACAGAGATAATGACGGCAAGCTCGACAGTGAGCGCGATCGACGCTCAGAATCAGTTGATAGGTTTTATTCTGCCTTTCATGATCCCGTTCACGCTGGTTGTTCTGGGATTTATAATTCTGCACGGAAGGAAAGGCCACACGTCGTTCTGGGCGGTTCCGCCGGGAGGAGGCGCGGCGGCGGCTGGGGACGCGGGGCGGGCCGGGATTCTGGCGGTTCTAACGCCGCTTGTTCCTCTCTCTCTCGTTCTGGGATTCAACATTGCCAGCCGGTTGAGAGGCGGCGCAGGATACGCGTTCCCGATAAACACGGCGCTGCTTGCGGGAATGCTGTACTGCCTGATCGTGTCCGGCAGAGGTCCGAACGGAAGGATTCAGAGGCTGACGAAAGCGGTGTTCGACGGGATAACGGGCGTCGCTCCCGTGGTGGCGCTGATCATCGGGATAGGCATGGTGATACGTGTTGTGTGGGACCCGGCGGTAGGCACATACATGGAGCCTGTGATGAGGCGGATAGCGCCGAGCGCGCCGGTTCTATACGTGATTGTTTTCACCGCGCTCGCGCCGTTGGCTTTGTACAGGGGGCCTTTGAACGTGTGGGGCATGGGAATAGGGATAGCGGCGATAATGATTTCCACCGGCGCTCTGCCGGCGATGGCGGTGGTCGCGGCGTTCTATTCGGTGGGGATGATTCAGGGCGTGAGCGACCCGACCAACACTCACAATGTCTGGATCGCGGGTTTTCTGGGAGAGGACGTTCAGGTCTTCACCCGGAAAACGCTGGCATGGACATGGGGGTTGGCCGTGGCGGGCCTTGCCATTTCGGCGTTTATGTTCCTGAGATAGCGCGCGATATTTGAGGCCGCGCGCGCGGTACGGAAGCCGGAAAGAATATAATAAGAATATGCCTGATAAGAAGCCCACATACGAAGAGTTGGAGCGGCAGGTCGTCGAGTTGCGCGCGCGGCTTGAGTCGTCCGGCGAAAACGCTTCATACACGCTTCCGACGAGTATGTCAGGGCGAATCGACTCGGCTGCTTTTCGCGAAATCGCTGAAAACATCCCCGTCCTCATGATTGAAATAGACATGCAGGGAAAAGTCGCATACGCAAACACCGCCGTTCTTGAGATGTACGGTTACACAAGAGCGGATTTAGGCAAACACGTGACAGAATTTGTGCCTGTTGCGGATGTGAAAATGGAGCTTGACACTCTCGCAAGAGGGATGGCGGGAAAGCAGGACATAATCGTTTCAAGAATCAAGACGGCCTCCGGAGAAATCAGGCATGTGATCAACAATTCGTTCCCGATATATGAAAACGGAGAGCAGTCCGGAATCACGGTGTTCGGAATAGATATAACAAGGCAGAAAGAAGCGGTGGAGGCGCTTAGGGAGAGCGAGGACAGATACAAGGCGCTGTTCGAACAGTCTCTGGACGCTGTGTATGTTTCATCCAAGGAAGGCATCGTGTTGGAGGCCAATCAGGCGGCGTTTTCGATGCTGGGTTATCAAAAAGAAGAAATTATCAATAAGAGCGTCCTGAAAACGTATGTGGATGAAAGGGATCGGGAGCCGTTTCAGAAACTTCTTGAAACTCGCGGTTCGGTCAGGAATTACGACATCAAACTGAAGCATAAGAGCGGGCGCGAAATAGACTGCAAAGTGACGGCGACCGCGCGCAGGGGGCCTGACGGTTCGGTCATCGGGTATCAGGGAATAATCAGGGACATGACCGAACAGATAAAGATGGAAAACGCTCTCAGGGAGAGAGAGGAATATTTCAGGCTTATAGTCGAGACGATGTACGACGGCATAACAGTGATAGACGAAAAGGGCGCCATGACGTACGCGAACAACCGCGCGCTGGAAATGCTCGGATACGAGCGCGGCGAGGTCATGGGAAAGCCTATAACCAATTTTCTAGACTCGAAAAACGTGGCCCTGTTCAAAAACCAGTTCTCAAGGAGAAAACTCGGCGAGGGCGGGAAATACGAGTTGACGTTCACTAGGTCTGACGGGTTGCCTCTGCATTCGCTCGTGTCGGCCAACCCTCTTTTCGACGCTCAAGGCGGTTTCTCCGGAAGCTTCGCAGTCATCACCGATATAACCGAGCGAAGAAGAGCAGAGGAACAACTGCTCAGCCATCACGAAAGGCTTGAGGAGACGGTGAAGGAACGCACGGCGGAATTCAGCGAAGTAATAGAGGAGTTGAGAAAGGAAATATCGAACCGGCGGCGCATGGAGGAAGATCTGAGGGATTCAAGGGATCGCCTCGAGACCACCCTGAAAGCGATGCCGGATATATTGTTCGAAGTGAATCTCGAAGGGCGAATAGTCGGATACCACGCCGCTAGCGCGGACAGGCTCTACGCGCCGCCCGAGGCTTTTATCGGAAAAAAAACAACAGACGTGCTGCCTCCGGAAGCCGCAGAGGCGCTGAACAAGGCGGTCAACAAAACATTCGAGACGGGCGAGAAATCAGCCGCGACGTATTCTCTTCCTTATCCAGACGGGGAAATGTATTTCGAAGCTATACACTCGCTGAAAGGCGATTTGAAATCGCCGAACAGGACGGTCATATCAGTTGTGCGCGATATTACGCAGCGCCGCCGCGCCGAGCAGTCGCTTAGGGAGTCAGAACTTAGGTACAGGCTCACGATGGACTCTATGGCCGACGCGATTCATGTCGTAGACAGAAATTTCAACATCGTTCTTTTTAACAAAACCATGAAGGAATGGAACGCGCGAAGCGGTTTGCCGACGGACATCGCGGGCCGGAGCATTTTTGATGTTTTCTCTTTCCTTGATGACTCCGTCCGGGAGGAATACGAATCGGTTTTCACCGTCGGCAATATGATGCTTTCCGAAGAGATAAACGAAATCGGCGGGGAAACTATTATAACGGAGACTCGCAAGATACCCATATTTGAAAAGGACGCCGTCGCCAGAGTTGTGACGGTAATGAGAGACGTGACGACGCGGAGGCGGGCGGAAGAGGCTTTGCGATATAATTTCGACTTCCAGAGCGTCGTGATGGACATATCGGCAGGCTTTGTGGGAGTGGGCGCGGACAATCTGGACGCCGCTCTGAACGACGCGCTGAAGAGGCTTGGCGAGTTTCTGCAGGTCGACCGCAGTTACTTGTTCCGCGTTTCAGAGGACGGATTGTTTGTCGACAACACACATGAATGGTGCGCGGAGGGAATCAGTTCCGAGATTGAGAACAGCAAGAATATTCCTCTCGACAGCTTAATATGGCTCAAGCCGAAGTTTACCCGGGGAGAGGCAATAGCGATAGACGATGTGGCAGCGCTTCCCTTAGAGGCTTCTGCCGAGAAGAGCATTTTAGATTCGCAGAATATAAAGTCAGTTATCATCTTTCAGCTTTATTCAAATGGAAAACTAACAGGATTCATGGGGCTAGATTCCGTCAAGACGAAGAGGCGGTGGAAGCGAGACCACAGCGCGTTGATGGCAGTCGCGGCGGAGATATTTGCCAACGCTATGATGAGGCATGACGCGGAAACGGCGCTGAAGAGGAACGAGGAAAGGCTAAACGCGATAATCAGCAACACGCCGAATGTGGCGGTGGAGGGATACGACGTCGAGGGCCGCGTGATTTATTGGAACAAGGCGGCCGAAGCGGTATTCGGATGGTCCGCCGAGGAGATGATTGGCAGGACGCTTGACGGCGCGACGCTTGACTCGGAGACCACTGAAGAGTTCCATCAACTTTTAAAAGAGATGAATGAAAACAATCAGCCGACAGGCCCTTCCGAATGGACATGCCGAAGAAAAGACGGCTCGCGCGTTGTAGTGTACTCGACCATATTTCCGATAGATGTCGGCGGCGGCGAAAAAGAATTTATCTGTATGGATGTAAATATTACCGGGTTGAAAGAAGCCGAAGAGGCGCTCAGGGAAAGCGAGGAGAGATACCGGACGCTAGCCGAAGCCGCGGAGGACTTCATTTTTATAGTTGATCGAGACGATATCGTCAGGTACACGAACAGTTTCGCCGCGCGTCAACTCGGCATGACGCCGGAACAGACAATCGGGGTTTCAAGAGCGAAACTGTTCGGATCCCCTGACTCCGACAGGCAGAAAAAGAGCCTCGACAGGGTTTTCGAATCCGGAGAATCGTTCTATATCGAAACCGTCACGCAGTTCCCGGACCGGGAGTTCTGGCTGGGTTCGAGGCTTGTCCCGATCAAGGCCTCCGACGGGCGGGTTTCCTCCGTGCTGGGCATATCGCGAGACATCACGGACAGGAAGAGGATCGAACAGGAGAAGATTAACTTCCTCAGTTCGATATCTCACGAGCTTAGGACGCCGCTTTCGCTGATACTAGGATACAGCGAGATGCTGCTCAAGGAGGAGCTGCCGCACGCCGCAAAGAAGAAAATCAAGACCATCAACGACAGGGGCCGCCAGCAGCTCAAACTTGTCGAGGAGCTTATAACGCTGGACGCGTTCGAGAGCGGAACGACGACCTACGACATGGCGGAGATTAATATATACAACTTCCTAGAAGCGAGGCTAAACGAGACTCGCCTGATGATCGAAAGCATAGTGCGGCGCAGGTTCAGAACGACGGAATACTCTTTCAAAAAAGAGATATCCGAGGCGCTGAAAGGCGTAGTTGTGAAATGCGACGAGGGAAGGATCCGGCAGGCGCTGGACAACTTGATAGAAAACGCGGTTAAGTATTCAAAGGCTGAGCGGCTGGAGTTCGCCGTGTCGGCGACCCGCGAGGGCGGTTTCGTAAGGATATCTGTGAAGGACCTCGGAATTGGAATCGCCCCGGCGGACCAGAAGAATATATTCAAACCATTCTTCCAAGTGAGGAAAGGCTCGCATCCGGTGTCTGACGGGGTGGGCAAGGGCCTCAGCATAGTGAAGGAGTTCATCGAGGCGCACGGAGGTCGGATAGAAGTCGAATCGGTTCCCGGAGAAGGCTCGACATTCTCGTTCACCATGCCGATCTTGAAAACTGTGGAGCATGTGGAATCGCGCAGGGTGAGCAGGATTCTGGTTGTGGACGATGACGGCGACCTGTTGGACTTGGTGAAGACGATGTTGCTATCCGAAGGATTCGACGTTGCGGTGGCGTCGAATGAAACAGAGTTGTTCGAGGAGATGGCGGCTTTCGCGCCGCAACTTGTTATGTTGGACGTGCAGTTGCCGGGGCTAAGCGGAGCGGAACTTTGCGAAAAGATCAAGCGCGGCCCGGCTCCTGCTCCCATAGTGTTCCTGTTCAGCGCGATGCCGCGCGCCCGGATCGAGGCCCTTGCCCGCGAGATCGGAGCGGACGGCGCGGTTTCGAAACCCATCAACATCGACTCATTCATTGAAACCCTAGAAAAACTCAATCAGTGACGCGCCGCGCCCGGGCGTCATCGTTTGACACATAAATATCGAACTCCTACACTATTTGGCATGATTGCGATTGTGGACTATGGAATGGGCAACTTGCGGAGCGTGCAGAAGGCGTTTGAGCGGGTGGGTGCGGACGCGCGCGTGACCACCTCCGCCAAGGACGTCAGGGACGCTTCCGGCGTGGTTCTGCCGGGCGTCGGCGCGTTCGCGGCGGCGATGAAAAATCTGGACTCGCAGGGGCTTGCGGGGCTAATCGTCGCGCAGATCAAATCCGGCAAACCGTTCTTAGGGATATGCCTCGGTCTGCAGATGCTTTTCGACTACAGCGAGGAAGGGGAGCGCATCCCCGGCCTCGGCGTTTTTCCGGGCAAGGCGACTCGCTTCAGAGGCGATCTCAAGGTTCCGCACATGGGTTGGAACCAGCTTGAATTCAGGAACAGAGGGCTGGTCGCCGAAGGAATTCCCGACGGCTCTTTTTTCTATTTCGTGCACTCGTTTCTGGTGGAGCCGGAAGACCCGTCGCTGGCGATGACGGTCACGGACTATGGCGGAGAGTTCGTTTCGTCGATAACGCGCGACAATGTGTCCGCCGTGCAGTTCCACCCGGAAAAGAGCCAGAGGATGGGGATGAAGTTGCTTGAGAATTTTGGAAGGATGGCGAAGGGATGAATCTGTATCCGGCGATAGATTTGATGGACGGCAAATGCGTGCGGTTGACGCAGGGCAAGAGGGAGTTATGCACGGTTTATTCCGATAAGCCGGAGCAGATGGCGATACGATGGGCAAGGGAAGGGGCCAAGTGGCTGCATGTCATTGACTTAGACGCGGCGCTCGACCAGAAGTGCTTTTCCAACTTGGAAGCGGCAAAGGCGATATTCGAGGCGTCGCCCGGAATCAGGACACAGGTGGGCGGCGGCGTCCGTTCGGCGGCGGATGTCAAACGCTGGCTGGACGAGGGCGCGTCCCGCGTCATAGTCGGCACGTCGGTTCTCGAATCGCGGGATTTTGCAAAGGGGCTTTTTTCCGAGTTCGCGGAAGCGGTCGCGGTGTCCATAGATTCGAAGGGCGGCAAAGTCGCTCTCAGGGGCTGGACGGACGAATCTGAAATCGAAACGATTGAAGCGTGCCTAAGGATGAGGGACGACGGCGCGAAACTCATAATTCTTACTGATATAGTGCGGGACGGGATGCTGACGGAGCCGAATTTCGACATGATGTCGCAGGCGGCGGACGCGCTGGAAATCCCGGTGGTGTGCGCGGGCGGAGTGTCGTTGGTTGAGCACGTCGAGCGGCTTGCCTCGCTTGAAAAATCTAATCTTGACGGGGCGGTGATCGGGCGCGCGCTGTACACCGGCGACTTCGATCTCAAGGCCGCCGTCGAAAGATTCCCGCAGTAGGCGGCGCGGAGGGCGTTTTGCTTGCCAAAAGGATAATACCCTGCTTGGATGTCGATAGCGGGCGCGTCGTCAAAGGCGTGAACTTCGTGAATCTTGTGGATGCCGGAGACCCGGTCGAGCAGGCTAAAAAATACGAGGAAGCTGAAGCGGATGAACTAGTCTTTCTGGACATCACCGCCTCTTCAGACAAGCGCCACATAATGCTGGACGTCGTCAGGCGGGTGGCGGAGACGGTATTCATCCCGTTCACGGTAGGCGGCGGCATAACGGAAGTCGCCACCATCCGGCAACTGCTAAGCGCGGGCGCGGACAAGGTGTCGCTCAACACGGCGGCGGTCCTGAACCCCGGCCTGATAAACGAGTCCTCCGAGATTTTCGGAGCGCAGTGCATAGTGGTCGCGATAGACGCGAAGCGCGAGGGCGACGGGTGGGTGGTCTACACTCACGGCGGCAGGAAGCCGACGGAGATAGACGCGGTGGAGTGGGCGGTAGAAGCGGAGAGGCGGGGCGCGGGCGAAATCCTGCTCACCAGCATGAACCGCGACGGCACTAAAATCGGATATGACAATGAGTTGAATCTCGCCATCTCCTCCGCGGTGAGAATCCCAGTGATAGCGTCAGGCGGCGCGGGCGAACTTTCTCACCTCTATGACGCGATACATGACGGCAAGACAGACGCCGTATTGGTCGCTTCTCTGTTCCACTACGGGATTTTTACCATCAGGCAGGCAAAGGAATATCTGCGGGACAGAGGAATAGCGATGAGGCTGTGACCCATTGCGCCAAGAGAGAAGGTTTAGACATGGATTTGAAATTCGATGAAAAAGGGCTTATCCCGGCGATAGTGCAGGACGAAAAAAGCGGGGATGTCCTTATGCTGGCATACATGAACGAGGAGTCCGTGCGGCGGACGCTCGAGACGGGCACGACATGGTTCTGGAGCCGCTCGCGCAGCGAGTTTTGGAACAAGGGCGCGACCTCTGGCAATTTTCAGAAAGTGAAAAAGGTGATGTACGACTGCGACTCCGACGCGCTTCTGGTGATAGTTGAGCAGAGCGGCGAGGGGGCCTGCCACACAGGAGCATGGTCCTGCTTTTTCAGGGAGTTGAAAGGCTGAGCTTCATGGCGGAGACAGGCCCTCCCAAATTTTTCATTAAAACATTCGGTTGCCAGATGAACATGGACGACTCGGCGTCGCTCGCGCGGATGCTGCGCTCTATGGGCATGGCGGAGGCGGCGATGGCGGACGAGGCCGCGCTGGTTCACGTCAACACGTGCAGCGTGCGGCGCAAAGCCGAGGAGAAGATGCTGAGCTTCATCGGCGTGTTGCGCAATCGCAAAAAGACTGGCGGCGCGCCCGTCGTCGTCGGCGTGGGCGGATGCTCCGCCGAACTGGCCGACATCCGCGCGGAAATCCGCGACGTTGACTACGTCATCGGGGCGGGAAGGCCGCAGGACTACGAGGAAATCATCAGGGAAGCGGTTGCCGAAAACTTTCCCGGCTTGGCGGCGGTCGCGGCTCCATTTGCGGTCGGCCCGGCGTCCGCTTTCCAGACGGTGGTGCGCGGCTGCTCGAATTTCTGCTCGTACTGCGTGGTTCCATACGCTCGCGGCGCGGAATCCAGCCTGACTCCGGCTCAAGTTCGAGCGGAAGCCGCGATAAAGGCGGAGGAAGGCGCGCGGGAAATCATACTTCTAGGCCAAAACGTGCTCGCTTACGGGTTGGACTTGTCGCCGAAAGTTTCCCTTCTCGACGCCATAGCCGCCGTCCACGATCTGCCGGGGGTGAGGCGTGTCAGGTTCGTGACGTCGCACCCGAAATGGGTGACTGAGGAGTTTCTGCGCGGACTGTCGGCGCTGCCGAAAGCGTGCGGCCATTTCCACGCGCCGTTCCAGAGCGGCGATGACGAGATACTCAGGAGGATGAGGCGCGGATACGACGCCGCGTATTATCTCGAAACAATAGAAATGATAAGAAGCTACTCGCCGGGCTGCGGCATATCGGCGGACGCGATAGTCGGATATCCCGGAGAGACGGAAGAGCAGTTCGAGCGGACGCTTGAGATCACGGCGCGCGCGCGGGTGGATCAGTTGTACGCGTTCAAATATTCGCCGCGTCCGGGGACCGCCGCCGCCGGGCAGGCTGACGATGTGACGCTCGAAGCCAAGAAGTCGCGGCTTGCGCGGTTGCTGGATTTGCAGGAAAATATATCGAGGGAAATCAACGAAAGCCTTGTCGGCGGAATCGCTGAAACGATGGTCTTCGAGTCTCTGGGCGGAGAGCGGCGGCGGGGTCGGACGCGGGAGAACAGGATAGTGGATTTTACGAAGCCGGACGGAGTTTGCGCCGAACCGGGAGACGAGTTGCTTGTCCGCATCGCAGGAGCGTCTCCGCACGCCCTGAAAGGAGAGGCCGTATGAACGCCACTCCTATGTATCAGCAGTACGCCGCCATCAAGGAGCGCCACCGGGACGCTATCTTGATGTACCGACTGGGCGATTTCTACGAGATGTTCGGCGAGGACGCGAAAACCGCCGCCGCCGAACTGGAAATAGTGCTGACTGCGCGCGAGTTCGGCAAGGGCGTCAAACTGCCCATGTGCGGCGTGCCCCATCACGCCGCCGACGGCTACGTGGCAAAACTCATCCAGCGCGGACACAAGGTCGCCATCGCGGATCAGACAGAGGACGCGGTCGCCGGAAAACTTGTCAACCGGGAAGTCGTCAGGGTGGTCACGCCCGGAACGTATCTTGATCTGGACAGGCTGGACTCATCGCGAAACAACTACATACTTTCAGTGACGGACGCGGGAGACAGGTTCGGGCTGGGGATACTCGATGTCTCGACCGGGGAGTTCAAGGCGGGCGAGATATCGAGGTCGGCGGACGATTCGTCTCTGGTCAGGGAGATCGAGCGGCTGTCGCCCGGCGAATGCGTCGTGGCGATGCGCGATTCCGGGGCGGACGCTGCCGGCAGGATATCGGCCCGTTTCCCCGACGTGAAAGTCACCGAGCTTGACCTGATGTTCGACGCGTCATACCACCGGGACAGGTTGTGCGCGCATTTCGGAGTGAAGACGCTGCTCGGATTCGGCATTGATGAATTCCCCGCGGCGATAATGGCCGCCGGACAGCTTCTGGACTATGTCAGGGACAACCTGCGCGCGGACCCCAAGCACGTGATGTCCGTTTCGCTCTACAGTCACCGCGACGGGATGTATCTGGATGCGGCGACGCGGCGCAACCTCGAACTGACGGAAACCATGCGCGAGAAGGAAAAGAAGGGCAGCCTGCTGTGGGCGCTGGACAGGACTCTCACGCCGATGGGAAAGAGACTGATACGCAACTGGCTCGAACAGCCTCTCAACGACCCGGCGGAGATAAACTTGAGGCTGGACGCCGTCGGCGAGCTTCTGGAAAACAGGACGGCGCGGGAGGGGGCAAGGGAATGCCTTTCGGAGGTAAGGGACATCGAGAGGCTTTGCAGCCGGATCGCCACCATGCTCATCACGCCCAAGGAGACGCTGGCCGTGCGCGACTCGCTCGCGGCGCTGCCCGCCCTCGCGGCCCTCGCCTCCGCTTTTAAGTGCGACATGCTGGAGTCCCTGCGCGCCGACATGGACACGCTGGAAGACGCGCGAGCCGACCTTGCCGCCGCCGTCTCTGACGACGCTCCGAGGTCCGCCCGCGAGGGCGGCATCATCCGAGACGGCTTTGATGCCCGCGTGGACGATCTGCGCGCTCTGAAAAAAGGCGGTCGCAAATGGATTGCCGACCTCGAAGAGAAGGAACGCAGGGAAACAGGCGTCAAATCCCTCAAAATCGGCTACAACAAAGTGTTCGGCTATTACATCGAGGTGACTAAAGCCAATCTGGCAAACGTCCCTGATAGATACATACGCAAACAGACCACTTCCAACGCGGAGCGGTTCTACACAGAGGAACTGAAAGAGAAAGAGTTCGCGATACTCGGAGCGGAAAGCAGGCTCGAAGAGCTTGAGTATCAGTTGTTCTGCGGGATAAGGGACAATCTGGCGGGACACATCGGAAGGATGCTGAAGACGTCGCGGGCGGTGGCGGCGCTGGACGCGTTGCAGTCGCTGGCGCAGGCGGCGGAGGAAAACAGGTACTGCCGCCCGCAGGTCAGCGCGTCGGAAACGATAAAGATTGAAGAAGGCCGGCACCCGTCGCTGGACCTGACGATGCCCGCGCGCACATTCATCCCCAACGACACGCTGCTCAATTGCTCGAAGAGCCAGATACATATCATCACCGGGCCGAACATGTCGGGAAAATCGACTTACATGAGGCAGGTGGCGCTGATAACGCTGATGGCGCAGATGGGCAGCTTTGTGCCGTGCCGCGCGGCGGAGATAGGCGTGGTGGACAGGATATTCACGAGGGTCGGAGCTGTCGACGACATCACCCTCGGACTCAGCACGTTCATGGTGGAGATGGTCGAGACGGCGACGATTCTGACTAACGCGACAAAGAAAAGCCTCGTGCTGCTCGACGAGGTCGGCAGAGGCACGAGCGCCGCCGACGGCATAAGCATCGCATGGGCCGTCTCCGAATACATACACGAGAGGATTGGCGCGAGAACTCTATTCGCAACACATTTCAACCACCTGACGCGCATGGCCGGCTTGTTCGAGAGGATAGAAAATTTCCACGTCTCCGCGGTTGAGCGGGGCAGGGAGATTCTTTTCACGCACAAGGTGCGCCCCGGAGGCACGGACAGGAGTTTCGGAGTCGAGGTGGCTAGACTCGCGGGCATACCGGCATCAGTTATCCGCCGAGCGTCGGAAATTCTGGCTTCTCAGGAAGCGGAGTCGGACATCGAAGTCCCTGAGGCCCGGACGGCGCAACTTGCGCTCATTCCAGACCAGCCTCCGAGCCGCATCGAGGAAATGCTCCGCGCGGCGGATCCTGAAGAGCTGACTCCGCGCAAGGCGCTTGATCTAGTGTTCAGGATGAAAGACATTCTCGAGGAAAACGACAGGTCGCGGTGAAAATGCGGCGGCTGCAGGGAGGCGCGCGATGAGCGGAATACCCGCTGTTTTCATAGACAGGGACGGCACTCTGAGCGAGGAGATCGGCTACGTGAACCATGTCAGCCGGTTCAAGCTGCTCGAAAAGTCGGCTGCGGCGATAAAAAAGTTGAACGAAGCTAACGTGCCCGCTGTTCTGGTGACCAATCAGGCGGGCGTCGCGCGCGGCTATTTTCCAGAAAGGCTCATAGCGGATGTCCATGTGCGCATGAACGAGCTTCTGGCTGCGGGTGGCGCGAAACTGGACGGGATTTACTATTGTCCCCATCATCCGACCGCCGGAGAGCCGCCTTACAGAATGGATTGCGATTGCCGGAAGCCAAAAACAGGATTGATAGACAGAGCGGCGGCGGAGATGGGATTGGACGCGGCTCGCTCTTACATGATAGGCGACAAGCTCAGCGATGTGGCGCTGGCGAAGCGCGCGGGCTGCGCCGCAGGCATACTCGTCCTGACGGGATACGGCAGAGGCGACTGGGAGTTCAACAGGGAACGCGAAGGCGTCGAACCCGATTTTATCGCAGAAGACCTGTTAGAGGCTGTCGACTGGCTGTTGAAAGACCTCGCATCGCGAGCTTGACCTTCGTTTTTTTCCGATAGAGGCAATTTCCACCCACGTAATAAGGAAACTGTATAAAGGGCGCTTTGAAGCGCGGCGTGCGCGCGCGCCCGGAAAACTGGAATAAGTTTTTATGAATCTTGCGGACAACCTGAAAAACAGCGCGGAGCGGTTTCCCGACCGGCCTGCGGTCGTTTTTTACGACAGAGTGATAAGGTACGAGCAGCTTTACGCGGACGCGCTGAGGTTTGCGGGCGCGCTAGGCGAGATGGGCATGTCGCGCGGGGACAGGATGGCGATAGCGATTCCGAACGTTCCGGAATATCCAGTGGCTCTTTACGGGGCTTTCGCGGCTGGGGTGGAGGTCGTAACGATAAACCCGCTGTATTCCGCCCGCGAAATCGAATACATGCTCAAGGACGGCGGAGTTAAACTGGCGATAATGCATCCTATGTTCGAGCCGCCCGTCAGGGAGGCCGCCGCGAACGCCGGAACTAAGTTGCTGTACAGCGATTCCATGGGCGACCCGGCCAAGCGCGACATGAAGAAGGCGATGTCTGAGGCGGCCTCCGCGCCCGCGCCAGCCGACCTAGACCCGAACCACACGGCGGCTATTATCTACACCAACGCGTGGAGGGGATATCCGCTCGGAGCCTGCCTCACTCATCTCGGGCTGATGACCAACGCCCGTTCGAGCGTTGTTACTGCGTCGGCGCATGAAGACGACGCTTTTCTCACCGTTATTCCCCTGTTCCACGCGTTCGCATGCACCACATGCCTGCATCTGCCTTTTCTCGCGGGCGCCAAGACCGTTCTGCATGAGATGTTTTCAGAGGATCGCGTGATGGCGGACCTCAAAAAAGAGAAGATAAGCGTTTTTCCGAACGTGCCGACGATAAACAAAAGGCTGCTTGATAAATTCGGCTCGGCGGGTAGCGACCTATCGTTCGTGAGGGCGATAGTGCCCGGAGGCGCTCCTCTGACGGACGATTTGTACGGCGGGCTTGTGGAGAAACTAAACGCAAATGTGTATCAGGGGTACGGAATAACGGAATGCGGGCCGGTGACTTCGGTGAACCCGATGCGGGGCAGGGAGTTTGTGAAAGCCGGCTCCGTAGGCCCGCCGATTGAAGGCATAACCGTGAAAGTCGTCGATGAGAACGGCGAAGCTCTTTCGACGGGCGAGACAGGCGAGCTTTGCGTCCGGGGCGGCAACGTCATGCGCGAATATCTCGGAAAACCCGAAGACACGGCAATGTTTCTGAAAGACGGTTGGCTGTTTTCAGGCGATCTAGCCCGCATAGACGAAGACGGCTATATATACATAACGGGTCACAAGAAAAGGCTTGTGCTTGTCGGCGGGTTTAACGTCTATCCTCAAGAGGTGGAGGCGCTGCTCGGCGCGCATCCGGCGGTGGAAAGCTGCCGCGTCTTCGGCGTCCCGGACGATTCTCTTGGGGAGAGAGTTATGGCTGAAGCGAAACTTCGCTCAGGAGCCTCCGCTGAACCCGGCGAATTGAGGAAATTCCTCCGCTCTGCTCTTGCTCCCTATAAAGTCCCCCGCCGGGTTGATATCATAGAATAGTTCCATAGAGCGCAAGTAATCGTAGAGCCACAGCCGTTTGCTCTTGGCTTCCTCGTTTTTCTATGATTAAAAACGTAGAAAGGAGCTGTATTTGACAGCGTTTTGGACGCGGGTGTATACTTTGATTGACACGAAAAAATTTTTGAGGCTGAAATAGGCAACTTCACGTAAAGGCAAAATGTTTGACTCTTGCCGCGCCGGGGAATATCATAGTAAGCGAAAGCGCTTTTTTATTGCGCGCCTGAAACATAATATTATTCAGGGAGAAAGAATGCGAAACAAGCGACGCCGGGAAAAAGGATTCACCTTGGCGGAAATTCTTGTTGTTTTATGCATAATGCTGATATTGTTGGGAGCCATGACGCCTTCATATTACCAGTATCAGGCGTCAACGAGAGTGAGAAACGCCATAAGAGCGACGCTTGTTCTTAAGACGGCTATCAACGATGCCGCTAACTCGTGCAAGGGATTTCCCGTGAGATCCTTGCTTGGCACGGACAACTCGTCCCTGATGGAATTCCTTCCCATCGTCGATTTGACTGAGTGCGGAAGGACGGACGACATCAACGAAACGGCAATGAAGGTTTTTCCGACGGGCGCGGATTGTTCGCACACGGCCGTCGCTCAGACGGTTATGCCGTCGCATCCGTACTCGGCGGATTTCATTCCTTCCGGGCTTTGCGCTTCGGTATGCGACAGGTCCGACAGCGAATGTCTGGGCAAAAAAGGCTTCAGTTTTCAGGGGACATTTGTTCGGGACGACAACGCTGCGGAACAGAGGTTCGAGCTTTGTTCCCCCGAATACTCAGGAGTTTCCGGACCTGATTACTCCGGCAACTACAAACCCGGCTGGAACTATGCTTTGCTCACCAATCCGAATCCTCTTGATAAACCCGTCGGCGTCGTCTGTTCCGTCGCTCTCGGATACAAGAGATCCGTTCTCATAATCGTTAATACTAGTGGATATTACGCGGCTGGCACTGGTTCTAAATCGGTGGTTGAAGGCTCGGGCGTGTATGATATCGAAGGCGATTCTCTTGACGAGCCGTGTCCGTGTGGGCCGTACTGCGAGGAGCTGTTCGAGACTGCGGGCGACGGGCAGAGCGGGTGCTGTTCGCCTTGTATTGCCGCAGACGGAACAAAGTATGACGGCATAGGGTACAAGTTCTAATTCCCCATTTTGTTTTTCTTGATTGCGACCGAAGATGCGAGGAACGTCTGAGCGCGCGACGATTTATTCGTCGTTATCGAGGAGTCCATACTTTTTCATTTTGTTGTAAAGGGTGACGCGGGTGACGCCGAGGCGGCGGGAGGTTTTGTCGCGGCTTCCGCCAAGTTCGCGGAGCAGAGAAGAAATCATCGCGGCCTCGAATCCTTCGACGGCTTTTTTAAGAGGCATGTCGGCGGGGATGGAGGAGCGCGGCGCGCTTGCCGGAGCGCTGCGGGCTGATACTCGCGCGGGCAGATCTGCCGCCCCGATTTTTCCTCCGCCGGACAGGATGACTGTGCGTTCTATCGCGTTTTCAAGTTCCCGCACATTTCCCGGCCAGTCATAGGCGCAAAGCAACTCCATCGCCTCGGCGGTGATTCCGGGGTTGGTCCGGTTATTCTCCCGGCAAAACCTGTCTATGAACGCGTCCGCAAGCAGCGGTATATCCTCTCTTCGATCCCTCAAAGATGGAATTGTAATAGGAACCACGTTCAGTCTGTAAAAGAGGTCTTCCCTGAATTTGCCCTCGGACACTGTTTTTTCAAGGTCTAGGTTGGTGGCGCTGATGAGACGGATGTCCACGTTGATGCGCCGTTCGCCGCCGAGCCGGGTAAACTGGCGGTCCTGAATCACATTCAGCAGTTTTGCTTGAGTTGCCGGGGAGAGGTTTCCGATTTCATCAAGGAATACTACGCCGCCGTCGGCCTGCTCGAACCTGCCTGTCTGCGCGCGGGTGGCTCCGGTGAAAGCTCCTCGCTCATGTCCGAACAACTCGCTTTCGAGAAGAGTTTCCGGAAGGGCGGCGCAGTCCACTTTGACGAAAGGCTTGTCCCGCCGCGCGCTTTCCTTGTATATGGCGCGGGCGATTAGGTCTTTTCCTGAGCCGGTCTCTCCGTCGATGAGCACGTTGGCGTCGCTTTTCGCCACTGCCGTCGCCCTCTCGAACACCCTTCTCATAGCGGCGCTTCTGCCGATTATCCCTTCGAATCCGTATATCTCTCTGAGCCGTCTTTTAAGCTCGACATTTTCATCCGTTATCGCCTGTTTTCTGGCGATTCGCTCTAGCACTATCTTCATTTCTTCCATCTCGAAAGGTTTTTGAAGATAGTCTTCGGCGCCGGACTGTATGGCGGCCACTGCGTCTCTGACGTTTCCATGCCCGGTCATGATAACTGCGGATGTTCCGGGGGAAATCTCGATTGCGCGCTTCAGAAGGTCAAGCCCGTTCATTCCCGGAAGATTTACGTCTATAACAACGATATGAATGGATTCATCGCGCAGGATTGCGAGGGCTGCCTCGGCGTCTTCCGCCCCGATGGCGTAGTGGCCCTCGAGTTCTAGGCGCTCGCAAAGCGACTCGCGCACGATGCGCTCGTCATCGACTACCAGCACGGAGCGTTTCAAGCTTTGTCCTCGGTTTCCGCGCGCAACGGCAGTTCTATGCGGAACTTCGCGCCCTCGCCTTTTCTGCCGCCTGCGGTTATTTTTCCTTCGTGGTCGTCCATTATTCTTCTTGCCACATACAGGCCGACGCCGGTTCCGATGCCTCTCGCTTTTTTCGAGAAGAAGAGATCGAAAACTCTCGGCAGGTCCGCCTCTTCGATGCCTGCGCCCGTGTCGGAAAACGTCATCACCGCTGCGACATCGGTTTTTTCCAGCGCTATGTTCAATTCCCCTCCGTCCGGCATGGAGTCCAGAGCATTAATCATTATATTGATGAACACTTGCCGCATTGCGTCTTTATCGAACCGCGCCTCGATTATCTCCAAGCCCGGCGGACAGTCTATCGAGATGCGGACATTCTGTTTGACCGCCTTAGGCTCGATTAGAGTGACGGCTCCCCTGATTTCCGCTGCAAGGTCGGCGTCTGTTTTCATTGGGGACCGGGGCCGCGCCAGTTCGAGCAGGCCGTTTGTGACCATTCGTATCTGGTTTATAGCCTCGCGTATCACCCGCGTGTAGGCGTCGATTTTCGGATCATCGCCTGCTCTTGCCGATATCAGGTCGATATAGTTTGAAATTCCGAACAGAGGATTGTTTATCTCGTGAGCCACGCTGGCGGCCATCTTTCCCGCGCTGGCGAGTTTTTCCATCTCGACCAGCCTGCCCTGCGTGCGCTCTATGAGGTGCATCATATTATTGAAAGTCTCGCCGATTTCCGTCATCGGGTCGTTGCCTATTCCCGCGAGGTATACTTCGCATTTTCGGCAGTCGAGAACGTCGGCCAGCCGGCAGCACCCGCCTTCCTCGGAGAACGTTCCCATTATCTGCCAGCAACGGACGCCTTCCTTGTTTCTCAATTGGCACCCCTCGGGCCGGGGGCAGTCGATCATCATCCAGCATGTTTTCACGCCGGGGTTGTCGAACCGGACTTCGGTTCCGCCCGCGAACGCGCGACGCATCAGCGTCACCAGCGTTTCGTTGACCTCGGCGAGTTTTTTCGGTTCCATTTTTCCTATGCGTTCCGCCGCGCAGTTCATTTCAGCGCGTGGTTGCCTTCCTAATAAAAGCCATTGATTCGTTGATTTTGCATAATAAGGTGAAAGCTCTTTGTTGTCAAGAAAGAGGTCTTTCGGCCTAGATTTCTATGGCAAATCAAAAAAATGTAAATTTTTGTTAACATAATGATAATATATCTTATTAAAAGATGTTGTCCTCGCAATAGGATAAAAAAATTGTTTTTTTTGTGTCATGTTTTATAAAACCCACTGAACGGGTAAAAGCTAAACGTGAACAATGAAAATGACATAAATCACACAACTGAAAAACTGAGGGAAGTGCAGGCGGAATTTGTAAACCCGTTTCTGAGCGCGGTCGGATATGCGCTGAAGACAATGGGCCGGGCTTCCGCCAACAAGGGGATGGTCGCCCTCGAACGCGCCAACACTTTCAGAGGCGACGCTCAGATTCTCCTGCGCGTGGACGGCACGATCAAGGGCTTCGTAATTCTTGAAATGCCGGAGGCGCTTGCCCGCAAATTCGTCTCTATCTTCCTTTTCGGTCTGCCGATAAAAGAGCTTGACACGATGGCAAGGAACTCTCTGGAGGAATTCTCCATCAGGATTTCCGAGATGGCTCGCAGGCAGCTTATCGACAGAGGCTATCTTGCTAGCGTGTCGTCTTTTGTAAACTTCAAAAAACCTCTTCATTTTTCGGGAGACAAGCAGTTCATAGTCGTCCCAATCGACACCGAACACGGCGATTTTAAAGTGTTTTTCAATGTGATGAAGGCGGAGCTTATGGATCAGGCGTCCGTCAATTGATTCCCGTTCGATGCTGATATAGTATTTTCGCAGGCGGCGGCGTATGTTGCGAGATGTGTTTCGCGCGGCGTTGCGTCAAACCTTCGCGTTGCAGGGGGGTGCGATGAAAAAGAGGATGCGTCTGGGGATATTCGGAGCCGGAATGATGGCGCGCGCGCATCTTGAGGCTCTGCGCGGGGTAAATGAGGCTGAGGCTGTCGGCGTGTCTTGGGCCGGAGCGAAAAGCTTGAAAAGGATTTCCGCCGAGTTCGGGGTCCCCGTGTTTTCCGATCCCGGCGAGTTGCTCGCGCGGGCGGACGCGGTGAGCGTTTGCCTGCCGACGTTTCTGCATGAAGAGGCGGCGGTAATGGCGGCTGCGGCGGGCAGGGATGTGCTATGCGAAAAACCTCTGGCCCTCGAAGAGGCGGCCGCAAGAAGGATGATAAAGGCCTGCCGTCGCGCGGGAGTCAGGCTCATGACGGCCCACTGCCTGCGATTTTGGCCGGAATACGTATTTCTAAAAAAGGCCGTGGAGAGCGGGGTGTTCGGCGCGGCGCTGGAGTTTCACGGTAGCAGGTTCAGCGCGGCTCCCGGATGGTCGTCGGGGAACTGGCTGCTGGAAGACTCGCTCAGCGGCGGGCCGGCCATTGACTTGCACATTCACGACGCAGACATGATTCTGCATCTTTTCGGACCGCCGAAGTCAGCGCGCTCGCGGTTGGTTTCCGCTCCCGGCGCAAAGTCGGTTCATACTGAATTCGCATATTCGAACGGGCCTGTGGCGCGCGCGGACGCCGGATGGTTTTTCGGCTCCTATCCGTTCAGGATGGGATACAGAGCGGTGTTCGAGCGGGCGGTTGTCGAGTATGACTCGGCGGCGAAGAAGACGCTCAAGATTTGGACACCGGCGGGCGGCCCGCCTCGCGCCCCTAAACTTACAAAGACGGACGGATATCGGGAACAGATAAGGTACTTCGCGCGTTGCGCTTCAAAGGGTTGCGAGCCGGAGATGAGCGACGGGCAGGCGGGCTTGGACGCGCTGCGCCTTGTGAGAAACGCCCTGCGGTCGTACGAGACCGGGCGCGCCGTCCGCTATCGTCCGCCCAGCGTCTGACTCGCCTTCGGCGGTTGGCTACAGATTAAAATCCATATCTTTCAAGAGTTCTTCCGGAACATCGAAAACCCTGCCGAAGGGCGGCAGCGGCTCGGTTCTGAAAAAGTCTGGCAGCCTGTCCGCGTCGGCGGAAATTCCGGCGTCCCGATTAAATTTCTTTTCGATGTTCAGCGTGGAAACGCCAATGTCTACGACATCGTCTTCGGACAAGCTCCAGCCGTAGAGCGCGTTGAGCAGTTTTGCCGTGCGCTCCATATTGGCGGCGTCCGGGCCGACGAAGAAGCAGTAGCCCATGCTGTCGACAACCGTGATCATAATCTGAAGATCGCGGGAAAGCTCGTGCTGGCCCTCCGCTTCTGTGAGTTCGAACGATTTTGCCGGGTCGAGGCCGATGCGGCCGGGGATAGCCGGGCCGCTGGTGTGGTCGGCTCCCATAGGCGATGTCGCGTAAGAGCAACCCATTCCTTTGAATGTGCGGGGGTCGTAGGCGACGGTGGCCTGCCCCTTGACTGCCGGGACGCGGCGCGCGCCGAGCGCCTTGCCTACAGCCGCCGCTCCGCTGCCTATCAGCTTACCGGCGGGGCTTCCCGCGCGGACTTCTTCCAGCAGGCGGAACGCCGCTTCGGCGTCTCCCCACGGCAGCATGCCGTTCTCCATCGCGATACCGAGAGCCACGCCTGTGTCTATGGTGTCCAGTCCGAGGTCGTCCAGCAGGAAGTCGAAACGCGCGAGCGCGTCTAGATCTCCGATGTCCAGATTCGGGCCGACCAGAACCATCGTCTCGTATTCTAGGCTGGACGTGACGTATTCGCCGTCTTTCGAGACGTAAATGTTGGAGCACCTGATGACGCATCCCGGATGGCAGGGGGCGGAAGGGGTTCCGCCGCGCTCGACGATGGTATCGTAGAGTTTTTCGCCGCTGACGTCCGCGGCGCGCTCGAAGCTGCCCGAAGAGTAGTTGCGGGTCGGCAACCCGCCCATTTTGTTCGCCGCCGTCACCATCGCGGCGGTTCCGTATTTCGTCAGCCCAGCCTTGGCGGAGATGAGTTGTTTGGCGAATTCTTTCGAAATCTTTTTGAACTCTCCGGCGTCCGAATAATCCGGGGAAGCGGCAGGGAAGGGGAGTATCACGACAGCTTTGACGCCTTTGGAGCCGAGGACGGATCCGAGGCCGCCCCGGCCCGCCGCGCGGGAGGGGCGTCCCGCCATGTCAGAACTTTGAATCGACGCCGCCGCCAGCCTCTGTTCGCCTGCGGGGCCGACGCAGAGGACGGCTGCTTTGTCGCCGTGCAATGCGCGCAATTTCTCCGCTGTTTCGTATGTGCCAAGCCCCTTGAGGTGAGAAGCGTCTTCCAACCTCGCGCCGCCGGGAGCGATTACGATTGTTTTTAGCGCGAAAGAGTCCGACGGCGCGCCCTCGATGATGATAGCCCTTATTCCGGCGCGCGCCAGATTCGCTCCGGCGACGCCACCGACGTTGCTTTCCTTTATGCCGCCGGTGAGCGGGCTTTTGGCGCCTATCGAAATTCTTCCGGAACACGGAGCCGTCGTCCCCGTAAGAAGTCCTGTGGCAATAATAAGTTTGTTTTCAGGGCCTAGCGGGTCGCATATCGCCGGTATCTCGTCGGCGATTATGCGGGAAGTGAGCGCCCGGCCTCCGAACTTCAGATATTTGTCCGGCGTCGGCGAGACCGAGACAACTCCGTCAGCGATATTTACTCGCAGAAAATCCATGTATGACAACCGCCTTTCATAGCGGAAATATGCGCGCCTGATGTCACTCGAATACTTTCTCATCCGTTAGGTGAGAGTTGACGGCGTCTTCTTCGACGTCGCGCCCTGCGGGGCCGGATTTCGCAAGCTCTTTATAATATTCGTGCTGAATGAGCGCGTTCATTATCTGGTTCGTGCCCGTCCATATCATGGCGAGCCGCGAATCGCGAAGCAGCCTCTCGATGGGATAGACGTTCGTGTAGCCTATGCCGCCCATTATCTGCATGGAGTTGTTGATGGCCAGCCAAGAGTTCTCCGTGCCGACCTTTTTCGCCTCTGAGACGAGCCTGCGGGCGTCCTGTCCGGAATCGACTTTTCGGGCAGCGGCGTACACCAATCCGCGCGCCGCGTCGAGAGCCGCCAGCGAGTCGGCCAGCATGAAATTGACCGCCTGAAACTTCATTATCGCGCGTCCGAAAGCCTTGCGCTGAGTGGAGTACCGCGCCGCCACTTCGACACACGCGCGACCCGTGCCGACCGCGCCTGCGGCGCTCGTCAGCCGCTCCGGTATCATCATCTTGTTGAATATCATTCCGCCGCCGTTGAGCGGGCCGACCAAGTTCTCGGCGGGCACTTTCACGTCCTTGAAAATTATCCTGCCTGTCCCGCTTCCCCTGCTGCCCATCAATCCGTACACTTCCTGCACCTCGACGCCGAAGTCCCGCTCGACTATGAAGACGCTTATCGATTCGTGCGCCGGAGCGTCGAACGCCGTCCTAACGTAAACGAGGAAATAGTCCGCTCCTTTTGCGCCGACTATGAATCTTTTCTGACCGTTGAGAATGTAGTAGTCGCCTTTCTTTTCCGCTTTAGTGGTCGCGCCGAAGAAGTCCGAGCCTCCGCGCGGCTCGGTGAGAGCCTCGGCGCATATCATCTTACCGGCGAGCGTCGGTTTAAGATATTTCTCTTTCTGTGCGTCCGTGCCGAACAGCGCTATAGCGTCCCCGATGATGCTCGGAAGCGAATAGAGGCAGGCCAGAGAAGTGCCCAGAGTTCCGAACTCTTCGAGAACGGCCACTTCCGCGCTCCAACCCAGACCGCGTCCGCCCCATTCCTTCGGGAACCGCAGGCCGAGCAGGTTCGCCGCGCCAAGTTTCCGGACGTAGTCGTAAGGATATTCAATCTCGTCGCGGTCCATCGATTTGAGAAGCTCGTTGGGGACCTCTTTCTTTATAAAATCCACAGCTTCCTGCCGCAGTTTTTTCTCCTCGTCATTAAGCATGAAATCAAACATGGCTCTCCGCCTCCCTTTATTTGTCGGGATTATTATATCAACAACAGAGGCGCGGGTGAACAATATTTGAAAGCGCGTTGAAACGGGGGCGCAGCGGTTTTATGATAATGCGTCGGTTGGGAGGCCGGGAGGCGGATGTCTATATTGAAGGGACTGAACGAGCAGCAGAGGGAGGCCGCGAGGCATGTGGACGGGCCGATAGCTGTTGTGGCGGGAGCGGGGACGGGCAAAACGCGCACGATCGCCCACCGCGCCGCCTACCTGATCGAGGAGCGAGGCGTCGATCCTTCAGGCATTCTTGCTGTGACGTTCACGAACAAAGCGGCGCGGGAGATGCGCGAGCGCATCTCCAAAATGATTGGCTCCGAAGTCTGCGCCCTGATGACGGTGCGCACCATCCATTCTCTGTGCTCGATGATTCTGCGGGAGGATTTTTCGGCGTTGGGCCGCGCTCCGGAGTTCACAATTTGCGACGCTTCGGACCAGACGTCGCTCGTGCGCCGCGCGCTTGTCGAGAACGGGTTCGACCCCAAGAAGAACGACCCGGTCAGCCTGTTGTGGCGCATCGGGGCGGTGAAAAACGCGTTCCCGGATGTCGATAGGGAAGAGTTCGAAGACCCGGTTTTCGCGCGCGTGTGGTCCGCATACAACAAGGCCCTCGAAAGCGCCAACTCCGTCGATTTCGACGACCTGCTGATATTCGCGCTGAAGCTTCTCGGAAAGAAAGAGATACGGACGAAATACCAGAAGCGGTTTCGCTATATCATGGTGGACGAGTATCAGGACGTCAACGGCTGCCAATACGAGATAATCAAGCGGCTGGCGGCGGGGCACGGCAACCTGTACGTGGTTGGGGACGACGACCAGAGCATATACGGGTGGCGCGGCGCGCAGGTGAAGAACATCCTGAACTTCGAACAGGACTTCAAACAGGCGCGCGTGGTCAAGCTCGAGCGCAACTACCGTTCCACCCCGCAGATTCTGGAAGCCGCGTACGCGGTGATAAAGAACAACGTCGAACGCAGGGACAAGAAACTCTGGACTTCCGAAAAGAGCGGCGACCTTGTCGGCATAATTGAATCGGCGGATGAAACCGAAGAGGCCGCCCGCGTAGTGGATTACATCATCGCCGAAAAACACTCGAAGGGGCTAAAGTACGGCGACTTCGCGATCCTCTACCGCACCAACGCGCAGTCCCGCCTGTTCGAGGAAAAACTTATGCGGCACGCGGTCTCTTACATAATGGTCGGAGGAACGAGGTTCTTCGAGAGGCGGGAGATAAAGGACGTGACGGCGTACCTGCGGATGGTCGCGAACCCGGAGGACGAAACGGCGGCGCTCCGGGCGGCGGCTTTCCCGCCGCGAGGCATAGGAAAGACGTCGCTGGAAAAGATAAGGGAACGCGCGTTCGAGGAGAAGAAGCCGATTTTGTCGGCTATGAGGGAGGCGGCGGGAGCCGGTTGGCTGAATGCGAAGGCGGCGGAAGGCCTGCGCGGGTTCGTCGCGCTGTGCGACGCTCTAGACGAAATCCGCCGACGGCTGCCGAAACAGCCTTTGGAAATGGCGAAGAAACTCGTCGGTTCGGTCAACTTCAAGGCGGGGTACGAGCGGGCCGGAGCGGATAAAAACGAGGCCGCCAGAAGGATGGACAACATCGCCGAATTTGTCAATGCCGTCGAGGAATACCAGAGGAACGAGCCGGACTCATCCCTCGAAGGTTTTCTCGAAAACATCGCTCTGATGACGGACGAGCGCGAGACAGAGCTTGAACAGAAAGAGGACTCGGTCACGCTGATGACGCTGCATTCCGCAAAAGGGCTGGAGTTCAAATATGTCGTTTTAGTGGGAGCCGAGGAGGGTTTCACACCGCACGAAAGGTCCAATTTCGAGTGGGAGCTTGAGGAGGAGCGCAGGCTTTTTTATGTGGGGATGACCCGCGCGAGAAAGAAGCTTCTGATATCATACGCCGGGAGCCGCCGCAGGTACGGCGAGTCGCTTTTGCGCAAACCCAGCCCTTATGTGGCGGAGATACCGCCGGCGCTCCTGACAAGCGAAGACAACGAGGAAATCGAGCGGGCGCGCGAGGCCGCCGCGGAATCTATTTCCGAAGGCCACAGGGCCAGAATGCGCGCCATGCTTTTTTCAGACGGAGGCGAATCATGAAATCGCACACTGCATATCTCTGGTTTGAAACGAAAAAAAGGCGGGAGTATATCAACATCACCCGCGAAGTTCAGTCCGAACTGGAAAAGAGCGGAATCCGGGAGGGAATGGCGCTTGTGTCCGCGATGCACATAACGGCGGGCGTCTACATCAACGACGCCGAGAGCGGGCTTATCGCCGACATCGACGAATGGGCGGACAAAGTGGCTCCTTTCGGGCCGGACTACCGGCATCACCGGGCGGGCGAGGACAACGGGGACGCGCATCTCAAGAGCCTTCTCATCGGGCATGAAGTTGTGATTCCGGTGACGGACGGACGGCTTGATTTCGGCCCGTGGCAGCAGGTGTACTACGCCGAGTTCGACGGAAAACGCAAGAAACGGGTTATAATAAAAATCATGGGAATATGAGAAAAAGCTGCGGAGGCATGCCTCTTTCGCCTTGACATCGTGGGCGGGAGACCCTAAAATGTTTCGGTTATGACGGACGGCGACGTAGCCAAGTGGTAAGGCAGAGGTCTGCAAAACCTCCATTCGGCGGTTCAAATCCGCCCGTCGCCTTGAAGAAAAGGGTGGTTAGTTCAGAGGAAGAACGCTTCCTTGACACGGAAGAGGTCACAGGTTCAAGTCCTGTACCACCCATGACGCCCGTGAGAGCGGGCGGTTTTTTATGCCGCTAGGCCGCCCGGACTGAAAAATTCCGGGTTTATTGACTGGGCGGAAAAAAGTTGTTATATTGAAAAGTCGGTCGCCGCGCTTGACGGCGATATTACAGCGCGTTTGGAAGAGGGGTGTCGTAAAAACCGTTTGAAAAAACAGTCAAAGAAATTCACGTATGTTCAGAAAACCCGGGTGAACGAGGAAATAAGGAACACCCCGGAAGTAAGAACGATAAACGATGAGGGCGAGATGCTCGGCGTGTTGCCGATAGACGAGGCGCTGAGGCTGGCTCAGGAAAAGCAGCTTGACTTAGTGGAAGTGGCTCCGGACGGGCAGCCGCCTGTTTGCCGGATAATGGATTACGGGAAATACTTGTACGAGAAGAGGAAGAAGACTAAGAAATCCAAGACGCACGTCTCGACGATGAAAGAGATAAAGTTGAGACCCAAGATCGGACAGCACGACTTCGACTTCAAGTCGAAACATGTGGAAAGGTTTCTGGCGGACGGGGACAAGGTAAAGGCGACGATAATGTTCAGGGGCCGCGAGATGGACTTCACGGACCGGGGCAAAGATCTGCTGATGAGGCTGGCCGATGTCCACAAGGAGACGTCCACGATAGAGAGAATGCCTAAGCTCGAGGGTAGGAATATGATAATGATCCTCGCGCCGAATAAAAAACAGGGATGAAGCAGCTATGCCTAAGATGAAATCGCACAGCGGAGCGCGGAAAAGGTTCAAACAGACCGGCTCCGGAAAGATCGTAAGGAAGAAGGAAGGAATGGGGCATTTGCTTTCGAGCAAGAGCAGAAAGCGGAAGCGCCGACTTAACAAAATCGCCGTAGTTACCGGCGGAAACCTCAACAAGATCAAGAGGGGCGTGCAGTTCTAAAGCGCGCCTGATCGCGCAGAGAAGGAGCAGGAGACCAATGCCACGCGTTAAAAGAGGGATGACCGCGCGACGCAAAGCCGCGAAGGTTCTCAAAAGGGCGAAAGGATTCCGGGGAACCCGGAGCCGCCATTATAAGAACGCGCATGAAGCGGTGATGCATGCGCAGGCTTACGCATATCGCGACAGGAGAAACAAGAAACGGGACTTCCGCAGACTGTGGATAGCGCGCATCAGCGCCGCCGTCAGACAGCGCGGGATGTCCTACAGCGTGTTTATGGCCGCTCTGAAAAAGGCGGGGATCGAGCTGGATCGCAAAGCCTTGTCCGAGATGGCCATCCACAACCCCGCGGATTTCGACCGGCTGGTCGAGACCGCCCGCGGGCAAGTGGCCTGAGGCCGGGCCGCAACAAAGCTTTTCAGATCGTCGAATCCGCGCCGCTTCTGCCTTTGCCGGCTGTGAAGCGGCGCTTATTATTTTACGCGGAAGTATTATATGCTGAATGTCACTAGAATCGAAAGCGTGAACAACCCTCAGGCGCGCGAGCTTGCCGCCCTGTCCACCCGAAAGGGCCGCGCCAAAGCGGGCTGTTTCGCCATCGACGGCGTCCGCATGCTTGAAGACGCGCTGAAAGCGACCAACGTTGCTGTGCGCCGCGTCGCCGCGCTCGAATCTCTAGCTGAAGACAAAAACATCTCGCGACTTCTGGGCGCTTGTTCAGACGAGGGCGCGGCCATTCTTCTGGTCGCTCCTCAGGTGATGTCGAAAATCTCCCGCATGGAGACCAGCCAAGGAATAGTAGCTGAAGTTTCGCTGGAGAAAACACCCAACCTTGGGGATGTCGATTTCGAGGGGGCGTCCGTGATAGCTCACGCTGTCCGCGACCCGCGAAACATGGGAATGCTGGCGAGGACGTGCGAGGCCGCCGGGGCAGGGGCGCTGTTCGCTCCGTCGGGCGCGACCGACCCGTTTCACCCCATCGCCGCGCAGACGTCCATGGGGGCGGTCTTCTATCACAAGATAGTGACGGGGTCGGAAACGGAAGATATTGTGGCCGCCGCAAGAAAGGCCAGACCCGGCATTGCGGTCATCGGCGCGGCGACTAGGGCCGGAGTCCCGATCGCCGATTTCATGAAGGCTCCGCCGCGCGATTTGCTTCTGGTCCTCGGCAACGAGGGCGCCGGGCTTGACTCAGAGACGGCTTCTCTACTCGACTCGACCGTGACCATCCCGATTTTCGGAAGGGCGGAATCTCTCAACGTGTCGGTGGCGGCGGGTTTGATTTTGTATTTGCACAGGCTGTCTTTGAAAAAGAAATGACGCGCAACCCGGAACAGCCGGAGCGCGAGCGGCCGGGACGCCGGGGATATAACTCAAACATTTTGAAGGTGACGCGATGGATCAGGAACTGACAAAACTGCTGGAAGACGCGGCGGCCGCTTTCAAAGCCGCTCGGAACAATCAGGAACTACAGGACGCAAAGGCCGCGTATCTGGGAAAAAAGGGGCGCATCGGAGAGCAGATGGCGCGCCTCAAAGAACTGCCCAGCAACAGGCGCGGCAGCTTCGGCGACTCCGTCAACAAAGTAAAAACCCAACTCGAAGAGGTCTTCGCTTCGCGCAAAGCCGAGCTTGACCGGATTAAGCTCGAAGAGAAAATCCGCGCGCAGAAACTCGACGTGACGCTCCCCGGACTGCGGTTCCCCGTCGGCAGAGTCCATCCTCTCACCCGCGTGTGGAACGAGGCGGTGGAAATCTTCATGGCGATGGGGTTCGACGTGGTCGAGGGGCCGGAAATAGAGACGGAGTGGTACAACTTCGAGGCGCTGAATCTCGACGCCGACCATCCCGCGAGGGACGAACAGGACTCGTTCTACATCACCGGGGACACGTTGCTGCGGACGCAGACGTCGCCAGTTCAGATAAGGACGATGGAGCGGGTGGGGAAGCCCCCGGTTCAGGTGATCGCCCCCGGACGCACTTTCCGCAGGGACGCTCCGGACGCCAGCCATTCGCCGGTCTTTCACCAGATCGAAGGCCTGATGGTGGACAAAGGCATCACGATGGGAAACCTCAAGGCGGTGCTCGAAGAGTTCAACCGCGAGATGTTCGGCAAAGACGTCCGCTCCCGCTTTAGGCCCGACTTCTTCCCGTTCACGGAGCCGAGCGTGGAGATAGCGATATCTTGTTTTATCTGCGGCGCGAAGGGGTGTCCGGCCTGCAAGCGCACCGGATGGATAGAGATTCTGGGCGCGGGCATGATGCATCCGCAGGTGCTGAGGAACGGCGGGTTCAATCCCGACGAGGTCAGCGGGTTCGCTTTCGGAATAGGCATAGACCGGCTGGCTCTTCTCAAATACGGAATCGACGACATCAGGCTGCTGTACGAAAACGATCTCAGGTTTCTCAATCAGTTCTAATTATAATATTGACAAACGGCAAAAAGGAGCGCGGACATGCGGGTCCCTGTTGAATGGCTGAAAGAATATGTTGACTTCGACGAATCCACCGAGGAGATTGCCGAACTGCTGACGATGGCGGGCCTCGAAGTGGGAGAGATATCTCTTGAGAGGTTCGGTTTCGAGAATTCCTACGTGTGCGAGGTCGTCGCCTGCGAGCGCCATCCGGCGCGCGACGAGTTTTTTGTCCTGAAAGTCGCGGCGGACGGGATGGAACGCATCGTCCTGACCAATCTCCGCGCGTACTCTCCCGGAGAAATCCTTCCCATTGCTTTCGAGGGCTACACGTTCCCTGACGGCTCCAAGCTGGAGCCTATGAAGTTCGGCGGCGTGGAGTCGAACGCGAAAATAATGTCGGAATGGGACATCGAATATTCAGACAACAGGGAAGTAGTGTTGCCGCTGCCGGAGACGGCCAAACCGGGCGACCGCGTGCCGGACGCTCTCGGAATGACTCTTGAAGTTCTGGTGTTCGAGTTGCGCGCCAATAGGGGCGACTGCCTGTGCGTTCTGGGCGTGGCGACAGAGTTGGCCGCCGTACTGAACAGGCCGCTGAAGAAGAACGTGTTCGACATTTCTTTTGAAGAGAAGAAGCGGGATGTCGAATTCACGTTGGACATACGGGACGCCGAGCTTTGTTCCAGATACACGGGACGCCTGTTGCAGAATATCGTTATCACAGAATCCACGCCGCTGATGAAGCGCCGCCTGACCGCCTGCGGGATGCGGCCCATCAACTGCATAGTCGATGTCACCAACTATGTGATGCTCGAAGTCGGCCAGCCGCTTCACGCGTTCGATCTGGACACGCTGGAGAACCGGGAGATAATCGTGCGCCGCGCCGCGGAGGGCGAATCGATAGTCACCATCGACGGGGCCGACCGCGCGCTCTCCACAGAGATGCTGGTCATCGCCGACAGCTCGCGCCCTGTGGCTGTGGCCGGGGTGATGGGCGGCCTTCAGACGGAAATCACGGACGCCACCAAGAACATGCTCCTCGAATCGGCGTTCTTCAATCCCCGCTCGATACGAAGGACGGCTTCCGCCCTCGACATGAGGTCAGAAGCCTCCATGAGATTTGAAAAAACGATACCGCTCGACGATGTCGCGGCGGCCTCAAATTACGCGACATGGCTTATTTGGAAGAACGGCTGGGGCGCTCCTCTTTCCAGCATGATCGATTCGTTCCCCGCTCCTAAGAACCCTGTTTCCATATCCGTTTCCGGAGACAAAATCCGCTCTTTGACTTCCCCCGATTTGACGGACGAAGTGATCGTCGACGCGCTCAAACGACTGAACTTCGGCGTGAAGTCCGAAGGCGGAGAGATAACCGCGACCGCGCCGTCCCGCCGCTCGGACATATCCATCTGGCAAGACCTCGCCGAAGAGGCCGCGCGGATATTCGGATATGAGCGAATCACTTCCGAACTGCCCACAGTGAAGATTCGCCGCGCGGTGATGATGCCCAATCTTTACGCCAATCGCAGGCTCCGAGAGCTTCTCTTCAGAGCCAACCTCTCGGAAGCCATCACCTTCAGCTTCACTCGAATGGAAGACCTGTCGAAGATATGGCCTGAAAACACCCCGGCAGCGGTTCCGATCAGGAATCCGCTCACCGAGGATCAGACGCATCTGCGGCCTTCCATCATTCCCAACATGCTCAATGTGGTCGCCCACAACAGAAGGAACATCGGCGACGCGCCGATACAGTTGTTCGAGCTTGGCAGAATTTTCTTTAACCCGGCGCAGCCGAGCGAGAAGGATTCGCTTGTGATAGCGGTTTCAGGGCGTTCGCTGAGGACTCCCACAGAGTCTGACTATCCTCTTCCTCAGTCCTGTTTCTACACGCTCAAGGGAGTTGTCGAACAGTTCCTCGTCGGTGCGGCGGACCAGAAGATAGAATTCAAACCCGTCTCCGTCCCTGCGTTTCACCCGCATAGGTGCGCCGAAATTGTTTTCGGCGGACGCTCAATCGGCGTGATGGGAGAGATTCATCCGGAAGTCTGCTCTAGGTTTGAGATAAGGGACGTCGTGGCTCTTGCCGAGATCGACCCAGAACACATCAAAACCCTACTGGACGCCACGCCGAGGTACAGCCGGATATCCCGGCACCCCGCTCTCCAGAGAGACCTTTCGATTATCGTCGATAGGGATGTTCCAGCAGAAACAATAGCAGAAATAATCAGGCGAAAGGGCGAAGACCTGCTCGAATCCGCGCGCGTTTTCGACGTGTTCACAGGCGCCCCGATCGACGGCGGAAAAAAGAGCGTGTCCTTCTCCCTGATTTTCAGGCACCCCGACCGAACGCTGACAGACGCGCTGGTGGCTCCGATAATAGAGAACGTTATAGAGGCGATAAAAATCGAACTCGGAGGCTCGCTAAGAGAGTCCTGATTTTTTCCGCGAGATGCGGCGCCGGAGGAAACGATACGCTATGTCAAATGTGAAAATAAGGCCCGCGACTCCCGGCGACACTGATTTTTTTCTGTCCAACGTTTACTTTTCATCCCCGGAGTATCCGATAATCTTTGGGGGCCGCGCGGATGCCACTATGCGCGCCGTGTTCAAGCGCCCGCGAAATCTTTTCAGCCACGAGTTCGCTCAAATCGCGCTTGTGGACAGGCGGCCTGCAGGTTTCACGCTTGCTTACGACTACGTTCAGAAGAAAAACCTTGCCGCCGCCACCGCCGCCATTATTGTGATGACCGCCGGGTTTGAACTGATAAAAAACGTCCCGTTCCTTGTGAAAAACGCAAATAATCTGGAGAGAGTCGAACCCGGCGGGTATTACCTGAGCAATATCGTCGTGAGCGACAGTTTTCGCGGTCGCGGCGTCGGGGCGGCCCTCATGAAGAAACTCGAACAGGACGCGATAGCTCGCGGTTGCGAAAAAGTAGTTCTGGAAACCAACGCCGAAAACACCCGCGCGATTAGCTTTTATACCGGCCTTGGTTTCACAGTGGCAGACACGTTTTCGTTCGCGCTTGCGGGCGAAAAAAGAACTTACCGCCGTATGGCGAAATATGTATAAGGCGAGTCGCTAATCAGGCGAAAAGTATCAATTAACTTGATTTCCACACTCAAAAATTGTGCCGGTAAAAATATGGTGTTCAGTCTAAAAAATTATTCTTTTTCCGCTTGAAATCATCTCTTCCAGTTCATCGTCTGAGATGGAGCCGATTCTTTTGTGAATTCGGTTTATATAGTCGCTAAGCGACTCTCCTTCATTCAGATAGTCCTCATAAAAAAAATCGGTTATAGCCAGATACGCGGCGAACAACTTCCTGTCAGTCATCCAGCCGGAAAACGAAGCCTCGTTTCCTTTCCTATCTATAAAGATGGAGCGAGGAATGCCTTTGACATTGTATTTGTTTACAAGCGAGCCGGAATCGCGATCCACATCAACGCGTATCACCAAAGCTCTGTCTAAGAAATCAGCGTCAAAGTTCTCGATCGATCCCGTCATTTTTTTGCACCAACGGCACCAATCAGCTTCAAAGAAAAGAAACACCGGAACTCCTTTGCCGACGAACCGATCATAGTTGGTTTGAGGATCGTATGAAACGTCCCGCGTCATCTCCATTATCGCGTCCACCCAAGCGCCGTCGATTTCTTCAGTCAGTTCATCGAGCCTCTCGCGTTGCTTTTCATCCCGTTCATCCAGCAGATAATAAAGTTTTTCGTAAGCAAAAAAACCAGTTTCCGGATTGTAGATTTCTTTATAACGCGCGTTGGTTGTCAGTCTCGCCAGATATTCCCAAAGGTCGGGATCCTCTTCATCTTTATCCAACATATCATTCACACGCTCTAGCGCGTCTTCATAACGGCTGTCGTATATCATGTCATCAATTATTTTGCGATCCGCTCTTTCAAGGCAGGAACAAGCGCTTGGCGCGACGTAAAACAAAAGCCCCGAAAAGAATAGAATCAAATAAAGAGAGGCGCTTTTTTTACAATTTGCAACATTCATTGTGTGTTGTCAGGTCTCAACATGATCGAAGAATCGTTCATTTGAACCGCGCGCGCCAATGCTCGAATATCTCGATCATGTCCCATTTCCGATTTTCTTTGCCGATTATATACAATTGCGAGCTTAAGCGCAAAGCGCAGCAAGTTTTTTGAAAAGAACAAAATCAGCGAAAATTGAGTCTCGACATTTTTTGTTTTTTGGCGTTTGATTTTCCAGTCGACATGCTTTATAGTAGAATCAGCAGGGAGGGATACCGATGTCAGCCGGGCAAAGAAGTTCGTCCGGAGCCGGGTTCCATCCTGAATAAACAACATTCAAAACATTATTATTAAGCCGGGAAGCCCCGGACACCGACGCGGAAGGCAAATGCCTAGCCGTTGCTGCTGACAACATAGATGGGTGAGTCAAACTTGATATTTCCTTGTAAATTTCGCGACCGCTATGGCCGCAATGTTGAGATACGCCCATACAGGGAAGGCGACTTCGATCAGCTTTTGGACATGTACGACTGCTTCGAGCCTAAAGCCGAGGCGCAGGGGTTGCCGCCCGCTGAAAAAGTAGTGCGCGACAACTGGGTCAAAGGCATTCTCCAAGGCGACTGGCATGTAATAGTCTGGGTGGACGATAAGCTCGCGGGCCAAGCCGCGTTTTTCGACATGGGCGGCGGGCGCGCCGAATGGGGCATATTTATTCATCAGGACTATCAGGCCGCAGGGATCGGGACCGTCCTGTCGAGTCTGGGTAGAGTGTGGGGGTCGGCGCTGGGGCTGACCGCCGCGTGGCTGGTCGTCGACACCTGCAACGAGCGCGCGATCAGTGTTTTTAGAAAATCCGGGTATCGCATCAAGGGCCGCATGGACATGGAAGTCGATATGGACAGCGCGCTCAACGCCGAACACGGACAGCTTATCAGGGGCGAGCTTGCGATCCCGGACTCCGCGTCGTTTGCTGCGATTGTGGATGAATTGCCGCTCTCTCGCCCGGCTGAGAGCAAGCCTTGCCTATTCATAAATTTCGACTTCGAACGCAGACAGGCTCCCAATCTGTTGGACTGCGCGTGCCCGATAGTCACTTATAGGTCTTCCCTCACTAAGAACAATTGTCAGAAAAGCGGTCTTCTGGATGAATCTTTTGCGGCGGTGATAGAAGCCCCTGTGGCGAATTTTGCGTCGGCGGCAGCATGGCATGACCGGAGGTATCTTGCGAATCTGCTGCTTGCGGGAGCGGGCGTGACCACCTATGCGATGTCCGAGCGACGCATCGGAGCGCCCGACGCTCCCGGCTTCGTCGATGTTCACAAACACGCGCTGCGAAGTCTCGGAGCGACTCTCTCCGCAGCCCGCCTTCTGGTCGAGACCCCCGCGAGAGTGGCTTTCAATCCGTGCGGCGGGCAGCACGAGGCGGCTCCCGACCGCGCATTCAGGCAGTGCTACATCAATGATTCGGCTCTGGCTGTTCAATATCTTACGGCGAAAGGGCTTCGAGTTCTCTATCTCGATCTCGACGCGCACCACGGAGAAATCCTTCAGAAATCTTTTGAGAATAATCCCAACGCTCTGACATGCTCGTTTTATGAGGCGGGCATCCCTCCCGGAGCCACTGGCTCCGCGTCGGATATAGAGAGGTTTTTCGGAGACGGGCGGCCCGGAGGCCATGTTGATGTGCCTCTCCCCGCGAACACCAACGATGAGTTGTACAGATTGGCGTTCGAGAGCGTTGCTCCCGTGCTTGCCGGGAGGTTCAGGCCCGACATAGTGGTGGCGCAGATTTCTGCCGACACCATCGCCGCCGACAACACGTCGAAAATGTGCCTGACATGCGGCGGGTATTCAGAAATACTCGCGATGATACCGTCGCTAGCCCCAAAAGCGCTTTTCATCGGCGGAAACGCCGGTTCCCCGGACATAATAGCGCGGAGTTATGCTCTCGCATGGTCTGCCCTGACGCGCGATTATTTCAATTCGATCAGCAGAGAAAACGGAGGCCCTCCCGTGCGGATGTGTCCGCCCGACCTCCTGAGCGGCGCTTTTATTAGCGAAGAGACTATTCCGTTGTCCCCGGAAATATTTTCCAGAAATTGCGATTGTGTCAAAGACGTGCTGTATTCGTTGCGTAAAAGCAATCCAATGCTCAGGTGAGCCGTTTTGTTTCTCCGCTGAGTTGTCGGAAACGCGCGCGAGATCGCGTTGTCGAAGCGAGTCTCCCTTCAGTTACCACCGAATTCAATTCATTTGAAATTATCTTCTCGGGTAGTATAATTACGCTGTTTCAAAATCAAGCCCCGCCCGCGCAAAGGGTTTATAAGCGCGTCGTAATTGAATCCCAAAAGCGTCGTAATTGAAATGCGGGTTGGATAGGGGCAACTAGCGCGAGTTGGTTGACCGTCTGGCAAGTTCTGTGCTCTGAAATCGAGGGCGGCAAGGGCTTGCGCGCGCCGCCTCGTTACTTGGCGGGCTTTTTGCTAGGGGGTTGTAGCGTGACCGGGTCGAGGTTGTAGTTGCGGGCAATAAGTAGTTCTAATCGCCGGACGCGTGCTAAGAGAAGTTCGTCGCGCGCGGCTGGATCAGAGGCTTTATCGAGGTCGGACAGAAGATCGGAGTCGAGGGCGGATATCTCAGCCTCAATTGCATCGCGCCGGGCGGCGGCGGCGCGGGCGTTCGCGGCGCGCGGACCTTCTCCGATGACAAGGACGTCCGGATCGGCGGCGGAAGGCGAGATTGAAACATCGCCGACGCGAACGGGGATTTTACGGCCGTTTAGGGGGATTACGGCTTCCGGGGCGTCCGGGGAGTCGCCTGCGCGGACAACGAGGTCAGCGGGGAGTACACCTCCCTCGATAGGGGTGTTTGTCGGGCCGTTGTTGTCTTTATTTGTCATGTCGCTTCTCCTTTAATGTGGGCGGGCCTGCGGCCCGGTGGTTAATTGTTTGACTGTCGTATTAAAACTCCTTCAGCGATTGTTTCTCTCATAGGTTCCATGCGGTTTGCGACCTCTACCGATTGCGCGGGCTGCGGGACCCCGTAAACCGAAAGAGTATCGCCGTCTAGGATTTCGCATAGCCGTGGGCTGGAACATTCGCCTGCGGGCGTTCTGAGAGGGCAATAGTTGTTTGATTTGTTGCAAGTGTGGGGTGTGTCTGAGAAGTTTGTCTGCATAACCGTTGTCTCCTTGTCTCACGCACAAAACGAGTTTGTGCGTGCCACCCGTTACTTTTTTCAAGCTCTTTTCTCTCAATCTCGCGCACAAAGGAAAGAGCTTTGTGCGTGGCACACGCATCTAATTTCTATTGCGGGGCGGTGGTTTCGAACCAATGCGGGGGATCGAGGACGCCGCGGTCTGCAAGGGTGGAGAGGATGGCGCGGGCGCGGGTGGGGTAGTCGTGGGTTGTGAGGACTCGGCGGCGGGCGTCGCGGGCGATTTCGGCGCGGGAGATGGGGTCTGCGAGGTAGCGTTCGCAGAGGGCGGGGAGTTCCGCAGGGTCGGCGAATGTGACGTATTCGCCGGAGCCAAACAGGGTTTCAAAATCGGTTTTGTAATCGGATATTAAGAATCCTCCGGACGCGGCGCAGTCGAACACTCGCATGTTCAGGCTGCTGACTCCCTGCTCGACCGTGAGGTTGATGTTGATTTTGCTGTTGCGATAGACCTTGACGAGTTCGGTGCGGTTGTTGACGGGCCTGCGGACGGCCGCGCGGATCGCGGGGTGTGTGGCGAGTCTCCAGTCGTGTCCCCAGACGGCGAGTTTGCCTGTTTCGGCGAGTGGGATGAGCGCTTTTTCGCGGGGATAGGTGTAACTGCCTACGAAGGATATCTCGGCTGAGTAGGCGGCGAGGTCTGCCGGGGAGTCGGGGACGGGGCGGTAGATTTTTGTATTTGTTGCAATCGGCAGATAGGAGACGTTCGAATGTCCGGCCCGGGCGAAATCGTCTGCGAGAACGCGGTCCCAAACGAAACTGTGTATCAGTTCCGGCCGCTGGCCGTATTCGAGCCGGGAAAAAATGGTGGAGTGCAGAGGGGAATCGTAAAAGATTGAAACGTTAGGGACGCCGAGTGCGCAGAAGAGGTTTTGACGCGGCGCGCCGGGGGGTGTGTAGGTTAAGTGGTTGTTTGCGCCGTATGCGAAAACGAAGTGGGGTTTGAACGTTGCGAGGGCTTCGACGGCGCGTTTTAGGAGGTCGGTTTGGACTAGCGGGCGGTTGCCCGGCGGCATTAGGTTGAACGTTTGGACGTCGGCGCCGAGGGAGCGGAACGCGTCGGCGAGGTCGAGGATTACGAAGGGGCCTGCGCGGCCGACGGATTTGACGGCGAGGATTCGGAGGTCTGAGGGGGTAGTTTTGGCTGTCAAAGGGGTCTCCTGTTCTCACGCACAAACGAGTTTGTGCGTGCCACCCATTTATTGATTATTTTTCTCTGTTCTCACGCACAAACGAGTTTGTGCGTGCCACCCGGTCTTTTAGTTTGTGCGTGCCACACGTGATTTTGCTTACTCCTCGATGCCCGGTTCTGTTGGTTCGGCGGGGGCTTCCTCGACGGTGATTGTGGTAGGCTCTCCGGAGAACGGCCAAGGGCCGGTGACGCGGAGTGTGTAGTCGCCGGGGAGTGTGAACTGGAGGGCTTGGCC
>MWCD01000003.1 GCA_002069885.1 bacterium ADurb.Bin236
GCCTGGCCAGGATTTCCTTGGCCCGGGACACGACCGGGCGGGGGACCCCCGCCATGCGCGCGACATAGACGCCGAAGGACTTATCCGCCCCGCCGCGCCTGATCTTGTGCAGGAACAGCACCTCGTCGCCCATTTCCTTCGTCAGCACGCTCAGGTTGACCACCCCGGGCAGCGTGCCCTCCATTTCGCTCAGCTCGTGGTAGTGGGTGGCGAACAGGGTTAAGGCGCCGGAGCGTTCCTCGCTGGCCAGGTACTCCACCGCCGCCCAGGCGATGGACAGGCCGTCCAGGGTGCCCGTGCCGCGGCCGATCTCATCGAGGACGACCAGGGAACGGGGCGTGGCGGCGCGCAGGATGTGGCTCAATTCCGTCATCTCCACCATGAAGGTGGATTGTCCCGACGCCAGGTCGTCTTGGGCGCCGATGCGGGTGAAGACGTTGTCCAGAAGGGGGATGTCCGCGCTGTCCGCGGGCACGAAGGAGCCCATGTGCGCCATCAGGGCGATCAGGGCGGTCTGGCGCATATAGGTGGATTTTCCGGCCATGTTGGGGCCGGTGACGATGAGCAGGCGCTCCTCCCGGCTCATCAGGGTATCGTTGGGCACGAAGGCGCCCTCCGGCATCGCCCGCTCGACCACCGGGTGGCGGCCCTCCCGGATTTCCAGGCGCCCCTCGCCGTTGAGGGCGGGCCGGGCGTAGCGGTTTTCCTTCGCGCAGCGCGCCAGTCCCTGCAGCGCGTCCAGGGTCTTGAACCCCAGCGCCAGCGCCTGCAGGTCTTTCACCCACAGCGTCATCCGGTCCAGCACCTCTCCGTACAGCTCGTTTTCAAGCCGCGCCGTCTCCTCCTGCGCGCCCAGCGCGCGGCGCTCCAGCTCCGCCAGCTCCTCCGTTACAAAGCGCTCGGCGTTGGCCAGGGTCTGCCGGCGGATATAGCGCGGCGGCACCAGCGCAAAATTGGACTTGGTGACCTCGATGAAATAACCGAAGACGCGGTTGTAGAGCACCTTGAGGTTCTTGATGCCTGTCGCCTCGCGCTCCCGCTGCTCCAGGTCGCTGAGCCACTTGCGGCCGTCGCGGGCTGCCAGGCGGGCCTCGTCCAGCCGCGCGTCATACCCCTCCCGGATGGCGCCGCCGTCCGCGAGCTGGGCCGGGGCATCCCGGGAGATGGCCCGCTCCAGCAGGTCCTCCGCCTCCTTTTGCGGCCGGAACGCCTCCAAAAGGGCGGAAAAGCCCGCCTGGGGCAGCCCCTCCAGCAGCGCCCGCGCCTTATGCGCCTTCTTTAAGGCGTTTAGCAGCGAAAGGCAGTCCCTGGGCCCCAGCGTGCGGTAGCTCAGTTTCGACAGCAGCCGCTCCAGGTCGTACACGTCCTTCAGCAGCGCGCTGGCTTCCTCCAAAAGGAGTGGACTGTCGAAAAACGCCTGGACGCAGTCCAGCCGCTCGTTGATTTTTTCCCGGTCCAGCAGCGGGCGCTGCACCCAGGAGCGCATCAGCCGGGCGCCCATCGCCGTCACCGTCCGGTCCAGGACGGACAACAATGTGCCCTTCCCGCCGCGGCCCCGCAGGCTCTCCACCAGTTCCAGGCTTCTCTGCGTGGTCTCCGGCAGCGGCATCGCGTCCCCCGGATGGCGGACGTCCAGCCGCGTGATGTGCTTTAAGGCGACCTTCTGGGTGTCGTTTAGATACTGGAGCAGCGCGCCGGCGGGGGAGAGCAGCAGTTCCTCCCCCTTTTCCACGCCGAGGGCTTCCGGGGAAGACGCCCCGAAGTGCGAAAGCAGCGCGTCCCGGGCACGTGCGGGCCGGAAGGTTTCCGGCCGCACCGGGCTGGCGTAGCCGGAAAACCCTTCGGCCAGCCGGACCGGGTCGTTGGTCAGCGTCTCGCTGGGCGCGTGGGCGGAAAGCCAGCGGAGGGCGGCCTCCGGCCCCTCCGGGAAGGCTCGCGCGAAGAACTCGCCGGTGGTCAGGTCGCACACGGCGACGCCCGCCCGCCGGCCGGTGAAGTAAACCGCGGCGATGAAGCGGTTCTCGCGCTCCTGCAGGCTGCCGGGGTCCGAGAGGGTGCCCGGGGTCACGATGCGCACCACCGCGCGCTTCACCAGGGTCTTGGTTGTCGCCGGGTCCTCGGTCTGCTCGGCGATGGCCACCTTGTAGCCCCGGCTGATGAGGCGGGACACGTAGCCGTCCACCGCGTGCCAGGGCACGCCGCACATCGGCGCGCGCTCCTCCAGCCCGCAGTCCCGGCCCGTCAGCGTCAGTTCCAATTCCCGGCTCGCGGTCTGCGCGTCCTCGAAGAACATCTCGTAAAAGTCGCCCATGCGGAAAAAGAGGAGGGTGTCGGGGTTCTCCTCTTTCAGCGCCAGGTACTGCCGCATCATCGGGGTCAGGTCAGCCATCGTTCCGCTCCGTTTCAAGCCTTATTATAGCATACAAGGCCCTCAAAAAAGCGTCCGCCGGGGCCTTCGCCCCGGCAGACGGCCGCCGCCGCTCACGGCCCCGAACTGTCGCCCAACACCCTCGGCGTTCTGGTGGACACCACGCTGTGCATCGGCTGCCGGGAGTGCGAACTGGCTTGCGACAGGCGGAACAACCTCACAAAGCCCCCTGCTCCGGAAGAAAGTTTTCAGGACAAGGGCGTTTTCGGCTCGTACCGGAAGTTTTCGCCTCAGTCGTACACCGTCGTCAATAAGTTCGACAATCCGGAGACCGGAGAGCCGGTGTACGTGAAGAACCAGTGCATGCACTGCAACCACGCTCCCTGCGCGTCCGCCTGCATCGTCGGCGCGCTCAGAAAAAAGGAGAACGGCGCGGTGCATTACGACTACGGCAAATGCATCGGCTGCCGGTACTGCATGATGGCGTGCCCGTTTCAGGTTCCGGCCAACGAGTTCGACAACGCGTTCACGCCGTCGATCCGCAAGTGCACGTTCTGCTTCGAGTTCGTCGAAGAGGGCGGAGTCCCCGCCTGCGCCGACGCCTGCCCGATGGGCGTGATGACTTTCGGAAAACGCGAAGAACTTATCGAAATTGCCCACGAAAGAATAATGAGAAATCCGTCCCGCTACGTCGAAAAAGTCTTCGGCGAGCATGACGCCGGAGGAACTTCTTGGATGTATCTGGCCGGGCTTCCGTTCGACCAGATAGGGTTCCCGAAAGTCGCCGACATAAGCAACGCGCAGACGAGCGAGACGATTATGCACGGCATGTTCAAGCACTGGATACCGCCGATATCGCTGTACGCGCTTGTGGGCGCGGCGATGTGGCTGTTCAAACCCAAAGACGGCGAAGATCACGAATAAAAGGAGTCGGCGCAATGAGCGGACACTCTGAAGCAAGACCGATAGAAGGAAAATTTTTCACGCCCGGCACGCTGTTGCTGGTCGCCGTAATGGCGGTCGGAGCCGGGTTCGCGGCGTACAGGTACGCTTTGGGCCTCGGCCCGGCCAGCAATCTGTCGCACGACTATCCGTGGGGCATCTGGAAAGCCATCAACGTGGCCGCCATCGCCGCCATCGGCTCGTCGGGCTTCACTCTCACGGCCATCGTTCATGTCGTCCACAAACACAAATACCACGTCATGATGCGCCCGGGGCTGGTTCTCGCGCTCCTGTCATACACGTTCGTCGGCGTCGCACTCGTGGTCGACCTCGGCAAATACTACGTGATCTGGCATCCGGTGCTCCCCTCGATGTGGCAGGTCAACTCCGCTCTGTTCGAAGTCGCCATGTGCGTCATGAGCTACTTGACCGTTCTCTACATCGAGTTTGCCCCCATCCTCTTCAAGCGCTTCATCGGAAAAGTCAACCTTCCCGGCCCGCTCAAGATGTTCAACGGTCTTCTCGAATTCTCATTTAAAGTCGGAGACACCGTTCTCGGCAGACTCATGAGCCTGTTCATGATCCTCGGCATCGTCCTCTGCACCCTTCACCAGCAGACTCTGGGAACCATAATGGTCATACCCGGCCCCGAAAAAGTTCACGGCCTGTGGTGGACCCCGCTGCTTCCCGTTCTATTCTACCTGTCGGCCATCGCCGTCGGGCTTGCGGCCGCTGTCGCCGCCTCCCTGTGGACATCTAAAGCATTCGGCACGAAATACGAGATGCAGGCAGTCACCCCGTTCTCCCGCGCGCTTCCGCTGTTCATCGGCGCGTACATAGCCCTTAGGGTCGTCGACCTCGCTCTCAGAGGCAACCTCGGCCTCATGTTCGAGGGAACCTACCGCGCCACAGCCTTTCAGGTCGAGTTCTTCATCGGCGTCTGCCTCCCCTTCGTGCTTACTTGGTTCGAAGCAGTGAGAAAGTCGCCCCGCGCGCTTTTCTTTGCCTCTTTCCTGTTCATCCTCGGCGTCTCGGCGAACCGCGTGAACACCTACATCACTTCGTTCATGCCGCCCAACGCCATCGGAGGCTACTTCCCGACATTTGGAGAGATTATGGTTTGCGCCGCTCAGTGCGCGGCCATTTTGTTCCTGTTCAGGCTGATCTGCTTCATCTTCCCGATAGTCGACCAGCCGCCCGCCCACGCGAAATAACTAGCTAAGCGGGAAAACTTCCACGATCAGGAGACCGATACAATGTTGAGCAAATTCAAAATCCCGGGAATCACAGCGCTGGTCGTCACCCTCGGCGCCGCGATGATCTTCGCCTCCGCGGAAAAACCTTCCGCCAGCAAACAGATTCTCCCCGGCAAATGCGAAACCTGTCACGTAAATTCGATTCCGACTCCTAGCGACAGCGCCCTTCGCAAATGCCCCGTATACCATCCGCCGAAAGCAAGCCCTGAAAACATGCTCCGGCCCGAAGACGGACCCCGCATGTTTGCCCTCGACAAAATCGACGGCAAATACGCTCCCGTCAAGTTCGACCATTTCAAACACGCCGACCACGCGCAGATGCAGAACGGTTGCTGGACCTGCCACCACCACTCCTCTCCAAACAAACCCATACCCTCCTGCGCCTCCTGCCACAAACAAGAACTCGTCAGGGAAGACCTAAAAGTCCCCACTCTCAAAGCCGCTTACCATCAACAGTGCCTCGACTGCCACAAAGGCTGGACGGGCGACACCTCATGCGCCGGCTGCCACGTCAGCAAGGGCCAGAAGCCTGCCGCCAATATCTATCAAAGCCCGAAGTCATCTGAAAAATATGTGTACTCAGTTCCCAAATACAGCAACACTAAAGTAACATTCTTCCATAATTCTCACGTCAGCTTCTACGGCTTGAACTGCAACGACTGCCACGCCGGAGCAAGTTGCGCGGCCTGCCACGACGTCAAACGCGTCGCCGGAGAGAAGAAGGGCGAGCCTGTCGCCAAAGCCAACCACGACGCCGACTCCTGCTTCAAGTGCCACGCGACCGCTGCCTGCGACAAATGCCACAAAGACAAAGAGGTTGAGGGCGGCGCTTTCGACCACGCCAAGACCGGATTCCCGCTTAAGAAATACCACGCGAAACTCTCCTGCGACTCCTGCCACAAAGGCGGGTTCGACAAGAAGATCAGCCGCAAATGCAGCTCCTGCCACGGCAAATGGTCGGCGGACAACTTCAACCACGCCAAGAGCGTCGGCGTTAAACTCGGCGATGTTCACGGCTCATTCGACTGCGGCGACTGCCACGTCGGCGGATTCGACAAGAAAGTCGAATGCGAGTCCTGCCACGAGGGCATAACCTACCCCGCTATGAAGCCGGATATGTGATGAATCGCGCAGAACACCGCGCGCTAATTGAAAACAAAAAGCGGGCCGCAAGGCCCGCTTTTTTTGCTGTTGAAAAATCTGCAGCTAAGCTAACCCCAGATTCTTAATTAGAATCTAGGCTGAATCGAACGTTTCGGCCTTGAAGCATTTGTCAATTTTTCGCGCGTTGGACGCTTCTTTGAGACATATAGCGCTATTATTAGCCGACCGTTAACAATTTTTCGCGCGAGATTGATAATGAATCGCTTTGAGAAGAAACTGAAGCCATATTTGAGAGGCTAGGCTTTGAAAAGAAACGCGGAGATTCGGACTGCGGCAATTATATTGTTTTTTTCAGCGCTCGCTGTCTTCGTCAAACTGCCATACGCTCTCTCGCCTCAACTTTCCGGCCTTAATCTTGGAGGCGACGACAGCGCGATGTTGCATGCTTTGAGGCGGGTTGAAAGAGGGCTGGAATACACAATCCCTAACTGGGAGAAAACAGCTGAGCGCAAAGACTTGTCGTTTGTGGGACGGCAGTTCATAGGACAACAGCCTCCCGGAGCGCGCTGGGCCGTGAGCGCGGCCGCAAAAACCGGCGCAGGGCTTCACGCCTCATATTCGATTGTCTATCTAGCTATGGTGTTTTTCGGAGTGGCGGGCTGGATGCGTTTCGGAAAAATATTCCTAAGCCCCGGATCCCTGCTTCTCTTCGGTGTCGGTCTGGTTCTTTATTATTCTGGCTTAAAAGGCAAACTCGCCTATGCTTTTATGTGGGCCATCCTTCCCTATTACTTTATGTTGCTGGTGTCGGCGATGGACTGTGAGAAAAACTCTTCTCCCGCGCATTCGGCAGCTATCGCCGCGTTAGTGGCGGCATCTGTCTTCGTGTGGTTCGGCGGGTTTTATTTAGGCGTGGCGGGAGGCGCTTCGATCCTTTTTTTAGGCAAAGGCCCATTCGTCCGTAGAGCCGGCCGAGCGGCGGTTATCGCCAGTTCCGGCTTTTTAGCGCTTATAGCGATAGGCAAGCTGATTCAAACTGAAGCTGTTTCACAGTATTCAAGCAAACTTGTTCTTGGATTCAATCTTTTTCACATCCCTTTTTCACACTACTTTTCAGCTATCTCAATATTTTTCGGGGATATGCCGGCGGCAGCCACCGCCTCCTTCAGCCTCTCCGCGCTTAGGAGCAATGCGAGCGCGGCCGTCATTATGATTCTGGCGCTTTTCTCAGTCGCAGTTTTGGCTATTTCGGCCTCCGCTTTCATTAGAGGCTTGCTGAGCGGCAAGCAAAAAAAGTTCCTCTATATATTCCTTTTTCATTTCTCCGTTTTATTTGCGTTTCTTTTTGCCATCAGCGTGATATTCTTGGATCCGCGAGTTCAAGGAAACGCTAACGCGCTTATGCAGGCAGAAACCTATATGTGGCACTTGGCCACAGCAGGGGCATTGTTCTGGATCGCCTCAGTCTGGGCGTGGATTGCTGAATCAATAAAAGGAGAACTTGGCAACTTGAGTCGCTATGCGGCGATCGGATTTCTTTGCTTTGCCGCCGCCATCGTTTCAGCAAATCTCATAATCTCCGCAACGGGAATCGGGAAAAACTGGAAATCCGCCGCCCTGAAAAGACAAGAGTCGAGACTGGCTTCTGATTTCATCAGAAATGACTCGATGGAAAAGAATTACGGCCGCGCGATAGTGTTTGACGCGGAGAAAAAACATCACCTGATCGACGGACGCTTTGATGTCCTGAATCAGTTTCACAACTGCGAATGGTTGAAAGAGTCGAAGAACACACAGCCTGTTTTTATTTACGTCGTCTCTAGGAGAAATCTCAGGCCCAGCGCGTTCAGAAAAACGTCCGGGGAAGTTTTATTTAGGGACTCCTTGGAAATGGTTTCGGCTTTAAAACTTGAAAAAATGGCCCAGTTCCTCGGAGGAGACGTGATAATTTTCGGCGGAGAAGTCATGCCGTACTCCAAAGGCTCGATCGAATGCGGCTTGTGAATGCCGCTTGAACCGCCGCCTCTTAGTTGGCCCGCGTTTAAATAGCGACTCGAATCCTAATGAAAAAAACCTTATAGGAACCATGAACGAGAGTTTCGGCCTCGGTCAGGCAGGGCCGCCGGCTTTGTATCTGCCTTCGAACTTGCCGTCTTTGGCTCCGGGGCCGCGCATATCGTCCTTCGTGCCGCCCGCATAGATTCCGCGCAGGTTGAGCTTGAATTCGTCCGGGTTCGGCGAGTTGCCCAATGCTGCCTCCATAGTGACGATTTCCGCTTTTTTCAACCTGACGAGGTCTTGGTTCATAGTGTGCATATGCAGAAATTCAGGCGAGCCGAGGATGGCCTCGTAGAAAGCCATTGCGCTGCCTTTTTCGTTGATTAGCTGTTTGATGCGGGGCGTGGCCATCATGACTTCGGTAGCCGGGATTCGTCCCGCGCCCTTAGCCAGCGGCAACACTTTCTGGCAGACCACGCCCTGAAGGGCGTTGGCCAACTGGATGCGGATCTGCGACTGCTGGTGCGGCGGAAAAACATCGATGATTCGGTCGATCGTGCCGGGGGCGTCCGTGGTGTGCAGCGTGCTGAACACCAAGTGCCCGGTCTCTGCGGCGGTGAGCGCGGTGGATATCGTCTCTAGGTCTCGCATTTCGCCGATGAGAATGACGTCCGGGTCCTGCCTTAGAACGTGCCTCAGAGCCACCGAGAACGACTCCGTGTCCGTTCCGATTTCCCTCTGCGTAATTATCGATTTGTTGTCGCGGTACAGGAATTCTATTGGATCCTCAACGGTTACTATGTGGGTGTTGCGGGTGTTATTTATGTAGTCGATCATCGCGGCGAGCGTGGTTGATTTGCCGCTTCCGGTGGGGCCTGTGACTAGCACCAACCCCCTGTTTAGGCTGCACAGATAGATGAGGGCCTCGGCGGGCAGGTTCAGCTCGTTGAAGTTCTTGACCTCGAACGGGACTATTCGCATGGTGACCCGCGTCGTGCCGCGCTGCACGCACAGGTTGGTCCTGAATCTTGCCACCCCGGGCACTCCGTAGGCGAAGTCCAGCTCTTTATGAGTTGTGAAATCCTTTTTCTGTTTTTCGTTGAGGATGCCGAAAACCATCTGGTTGATGGCGTCGGCGCTGAGGCGGTCGCGGGAGAGCTGCTTGAGGTCGCCGTCGATGCGGGCGATGGGCGGGCCGCCCACTTTCAGGTGAAGGTCCGAACCGCCTAGCTCCACCATCTTCTTCAACATATCATTGATTGTTTCCATCGTTTCCTCCGCCCTCTTCTAAGGTTTCAGAGCCGTCTTCAGGCCGCCTATGAATTTCTCGAGCAGCGCGAACATCCTCGCTCGGTCGTCCAGATGCCTTTCGATTATCGCCACCGCCGCGCTGCCGACCACCACTCCGTCCGCCATCGAACCGACCGCCTTCGCCTGCTCAGGCTCGGATATCCCGAAGCCCACCATCACCGGCTTGCTCACCGAGTCGCGGACGAACCTCACGTAATCTCTCAGCCTTTCTAGGTCCAGCTCCCCGGCTCCCGTGACTCCCATCTTCGAGACGCAATAGACGAACGGCTTCGAAACTCCGTCTATCAATTGCATCCGGCTCATCGGCGTCGTCGGGGCGAGAAGAAAAATCGTGCCGAGGTTGAACTGCCGGGCGAGGTCGAGGCTCTCGCCCCATTCCTCCGGCGGCATGTCCGTTATCAGCACGGAGTCGGCCCCGGCGGATGAAACATCCCGGAAGAACCGCAGCGCGCCATATCTCAGCACGGGATTGCAACAGGTCATTATCAGCATAGGGGCGCTTGATGTCTTCCCGATTTGCTCCACGAACGCGGGCAGCGCGTCGAGTTTGAATCCCCGCTTTAGCGCGCGAGTGTACGAGCGCTGCAACACCGGCCCGTCCATCAGCGGGTCGGAATATGGTATTCCTATTTCGATTATGTCCGCTCCCCAAGCGCCGAGGCTTCTGAAGATATCCAGCGACGTTTCGCGGTCCGGGTCGCCCGCAGTGGCGAACGCCGCCAGAGCCCCTTCGCCCCTTTTTTTCAAATCCGCAAGCGTTTTTTCTATGCTCATTTTTTTGCGCCCGCCGGAGACTGTCTCAGCCCCGACACGTATTGCATGTCTTTGTCTCCGCGCCCTGAAAGGCAGAGTATCACCGTTTTATTTTCGCCGATGTCGTTGTTCAGCAGCCATGCTATCGCGTGAGAACTTTCAAGCGCGGGCAGGATGCCCTCCTCGCGGCACAACAGATAAAAAGCGTCCATCGCCTCGTCGTCCGTGGCCGATTCATAGCGCGCGCGTCCGTTTGCTTTCAGCCACGCGTGCTCCGGGCCTACCCCCGGATAGTCGAGTCCGGCGGACACCGAATGCGTCTCCAGCACTTGTCCGCCCTCGTCCTGCAACATGAACGACATCGCTCCGTGCAAAACTCCGACGGACCCCTTGTTTATGGAAGCGCCGTGCAGCGCGGTGTCCAATCCCTTGCCGGCGGCCTCGACCCCCACCAGTTCGACGGTCTCGTCGCCGATAAACGGGTAGAAAATGCCCATCGCGTTGCTGCCGCCTCCGACGCAGGCCGTCACCATATCCGGCAGCCGTCCCTCAAGCTCCATAATCTGCTCTCTTGCCTCGTCCCCGATTACCCTCTGAAAATCCCGCACCATCGCAGGGAACGGATGCGGCCCGACAACTGAGCCCATTATATAATTCGTGGAGGTCACATTCGTGGTCCAGCAACGGAACGCCTCGTTGACCGCGTCCTTCAGCGTTCGGGTCCCGGACATCGCCGCAGTCACCTTCGCCCCAAGCATCTTCATCCTATCCACGTTCGGGGCCTGTCTAGCTATGTCGATCTCTCCCATGAAAATTTCGCATTCCAAGCCGAGCAGCGCGGCGGCTGTCGCGGTGGCCACGCCGTGCATCCCCGCCCCAGTCTCCGCTATCACGCGCCTCTTTCCCAGCCTCTTCGTTAGCAGCCCTTGCCCTATTGTGTTGTTCATCTTGTGCGCGCCGGTGTGGTTCAGGTCTTCCCTCTTCAGGTATATCCTGTTTCCGTTTCCGACCCTCTTGGAGAGGTTGCTCGCAAGATACAGCGGAGTAGGCCTGCCCAGATAATGCTTTAGGAGATACAAAAACTCGCTCCTGAATTCCGGGTCGCCCTTCACCTCTCGGTACTTCTCATCCAGTTCCTGAAGCGCGGAGAAAAGCGTCTCGGGGACATAGCGTCCTCCGAAGACTCCGAAGTGTCCTTTTGAATCCGGCAATTCTATCATATCGCTCGCCGTTCCCCCGACACGCCGGAGAGTTCGAGAAGCGCCTCTCCGGGATCGGGCCTTGTCACCAGCGTTTCGCCCACCAGAAAACCGTCGTAACCCGCGGCTTCCAATCGTACGACGTCAGCCCTGCTTTTTATTCCACTTTCGCTTATTTTGCAAGTTCCGGCGGCGAACATCGGCGCGAGCCTGACGCTGGTCGCTATGTCCACCTCTCCGGTTTTAAGGTTTCTGTTGTTCACTCCGATAACGTCGCACGGCAGGCCTGAGGCCGTCTCAAGCTCCGCCTCGTCGTGGACTTCCACCAGCGCGTCCATGCCGAGCGAATGGGCGAGGGCCATCAAGTCCGCAAGCTCGGAAACCTCCAGCGCGGCGACAATCAGCAACAATGCGTCCGCCCCCGCCGCCCTCGCCTCGCAAACCTGATACGGGTCGAATATGAAATCTTTGCGCAGCAAGGGAAGGGAGCACGCGCGGCGCGCGGCTGGAAGGTTTTCCAGAGACCCCATGAAATGCGTCTTCTCGGTCAGAACCGAAATGGCGGCGGCCCCCGCCTCCTCATACCTTGCCGCAATCGCAGCCGGGTTGAAATCGGCCCGCAAAAGCCCTTTGACGGGAGACGCCTTCTTCAGCTCGGCGACGAAACTCGCTCCGGGCTTTCGCAACGCCACGGCGAATCCGCGCGCCGGCGCTTCCCTCGCGGCCTCTTCCGCAGCCGCTTTGGCGGCCTCCGGCGAGACCGCCGCCTTCGCCTCTTCCAACTCGCGGCGCCGGTTTTCCATTATCTTCGCAAGAAGACCGCTCAACGCTCTCTCCCGGCCCGCTTCTCGAGCGTCTTCAATATCATCTCGTCAGCGTCGTGCTTTTTGAATCTTCCATGCGGCGTGTTGGCTCTGCTTATCACGAAAAACAACGACGTCGCCAGAGACAACGCCGAAAATGTCACATAGTAAAAATCAACGCTATACACGATCAGCAATAATGAAAAAGCGTTGAAAAGATAGAAAAGCGGCTCCTTCTTCGAGTCGAAGTTGACCGTGTTTTTCGAAGAGAAGAACATGAATATCGAGAACAGTCCGGCCACGAACGCCACGACGCTCCAGAAAACCACTTCCGGGGCCATCGACCTCGAAGCCAGTGTTGTGAGCGTCACGAGGAAGTAACCCATCCGGGGCACGTTCCATCTTCGCAGGAACAATATCGTGAATATTATTATGGCGAAAACCATCGCTATGCCCGTGAGCGCCGTGACAAGCTCCGACAGATCGTGGTTGTCCACGTAGAGCTTGTATTTCTCCGCCGTCGACAGGCTGTCCAGATGGTCTTTCACAGCTTCCGGGGAAGGCCCGGCGGGCGAGGCAGGTTGCGTTTGAGCAAATACGGCCGCCCCGGCAAAAAGCAGAATGGCAAGCATCGCCGACGTCGCATACGCTCTCGCCGCCGCCATAGCCTTTTTCGCTCTTTCCCCGACCCTCTCTTTCATCTCTTACCGTCCAAGAAATTTTTTAACAGCTTCTTTCCCGACTCCGTCAGGATGGACTCCGGATGAAACTGCACTCCCTCCACCCGAAACTTCTTGTGCCGCACTCCCATTATCTCGCCTGAATCCGCCTTCGCCGTCACTTCGAGACAGTCCGGGAGCGATTCCGGCTCTGCCAGCAGCGAGTGGTAGCGGGTGGCGGTAAACGGGTTCGGCAACCCCGCGTATATCGTTTTTCCATCGTGATGTATCTGAGACACTTTGCCGTGCATCAAGTTCTTCGCCCTGACGATACGGCCGCCGAAACTCTGCACGATGCATTGGTGTCCGAGGCAGACGCCGAATATCGGAATCTTCCCGGACAGCTTGGTTATCGCTTCCAGACTCACCCCTCCGTCCTCCGGATTTCCGGGCCCCGGAGATATCAGAAGGCAGTCCGGCTTCATGGCGGCGATTTTTTCCACCGTCACCTTGTCGTTGCGGAACACCCGCACGTTCAAGTCCCACTCGTAAAGGTACTGAACGAGGTTGTATGTGAAAGAATCGTAATTGTCTATGACGGCGATCAAAGCTCTCCCCCCTCCGCCGCCTCGATGGCGAGCCTCAAGGCCTTGGCCTTGTTCACCGATTCCTGATACTCGCCTTCGGGAGACGAGTCGGCGACTATGCCGCCGCCCGCTTGTATGTGGGCGACTCCGTCCTTCATAAAAACGGTGCGGATGGTGATGCAGGTGTCGAAGAAACCAGTGAAGCTCAGGTATCCGATTGCGCCCGCGTACGGCCCCCTTCGGGTCGGTTCCAGTTCCTCGATTATCTCCATCGCCCTCACCTTAGGCGCTCCCGACACCGTCCCGGCGGGAAAACACGCCCTCAGCGCGTCCACCGCGTTCTTCCCCCTCGCCAGCTTTCCTTCCACGTTCGACACTATATGTATCACATGCGAATACTTTTCGATTTCCATCAGGCTGGTGACCTTAACCGAGCCGGGAGCGGCGACCCTGCCAACGTCGTTTCGGCCCAGATCGACCAGCATTATGTGTTCGGCTCGCTCCTTCTCGTCTGACAACAGGTCTTCAATGACAGACTGTTCCCGCGCCGGGTCGGCCGGCCTCGGCCTCGTTCCCGCTATCGGCCTGTACGTCACCACCCTGTCCCTCACCGTCGCAAGTATCTCCGGCGACGCCCCGATCAGCGTTATGTCGTCCAGATGCAGAAAAAACATGTACGGCGACGGGTTCAGCGAGCGCAGCGCCCGGTAGATGTCCAGCGGCGGCGCCCCCACCTTCGCCGAGAACCTCTGCGACAACACCACCTGAAATATGTCTCCCGCCCTGATATGCTCTTTGGCAACCTTAACCATCTTCTTGTACTGCTCCGGCGTCATGTTTGCCTTGAATCGCGCGCCGCCTTTGCGTCGCTCCGCCTCCGGGGCCTTCGCCCTCCTCGGCGTCTCGTCGAACAACTCCTTGTGCAGGTTGTTAATCCGCGCCACCGTCTCGTCGTACGTCTCACGCAGCGACCTGCCCTCCTCTATCCTCGCGCAACACACTATCTTCACCTTGTGCTTCAGGTGGTCGAAGATGAGTATGGAATCGGTGAACATGAAACAGACGTCCGGAAATCCGAGGTCGTCCTTCGCCTTCATCGGAAGGTCCTCGACATGGCGGACAACGTCGTACCCGAAGAAGCCCACCCCGCCGCCTATGAACGGCGGAAGCGATTCCGCCCCAGCCACTTTGAAACGGGAAAATATCCGCTCTATCGCCGCAAGCGGGTCTCCCTTGTGCTTGGCGCCGTCCACCTCGTAGGTGTCCCCTTTGCTCTTGAACACCGAATAAGGAGACACGCCGAGGAAAGAATACCTCGCCGCCCTTTCGCCCCCCACAACGCTTTCAAGCAGGAACGAATACTTCTTCCCGCGCGAAATCCGCATGTAGGCCGACACCGGAGTCAGCAGGTCCGCCAGCGACTCGCTCCACACGGGCACTATGTTTCCCTTCTTTGCCAACGCGCGGAACTTCGCGAAATCCGGTTGAACAGCGACACTCATAGCCGGCCCTTCCTTTCACATTCTTTAAGCGATCATTTTATCACAGCGAAAAACTATCCACAACAGAAACGGCGCGCCGCATCCCGGCGCTATCGGCGAATCAGGGTTTATTTGAACTCGAATCCGAGGCAGATATTTCAGGAAATGGCGGATGGGGAAAGAACCCTTCTCAAAGGGTTTTCCCCCATCCGCCACAGTCAGCTAACACATTTCCCGCCTTTGCTCTATTCTTTCTTATCCTTACGGTTTATGAATCATGAACGTCTCGTCCGATTCGTACAGCGCGTCTATCTGTTTCTTATATTTCGCGAGGACTCCGCTCAGTTTCAGTTTCGAGGTGGGCGTTTTTTCGCCGTATTCTTCGGAGAACGGCCGGATGTAAAGCGCCTTGCGGACGACCTCCACCGCCGGAACTTTCTCCTTCGCTGAAAACTCCGCGAGGCCCGATTCGAAATCTATCCGGCATGCCGCAGTCACCGCCGGGTGATATGCGAAATCGATTCTGTTCGAATACTCCACTCCCAACTGCTTGGCGATGCGCCGCAGGTCGTCTTCGTCCTCCGGCAGCGTCAGGATGGCCACCGGATAGTCCCTTCCCTCGCCGTTGACGGCTATCTGCCTGAGGATCTTCGTGTATCCCAGAACCCTGAAGCCGATAGCTTCGAGGTCGTGATGCTCGCCGTCGGAGAACTTGACGCAGTGTCCGGCGCGGCCCAGCACATAAAGGAAACCGTCATCGTCCAAATATCCCCTGTCCCCTGTGTAGAACCAGCCCCGCGCGTCCACCACCTCGCGGTATTTCTCCTCATGGTTAAGATATCCGACAAACACGCTCGGCCCTCGAACCGCTATCTCGCCCGGATGCCCCCGCTCGACCCCGTTTCTCCCTTCGTCCACTATCCTGACTTCGAGGTTTTCCAGAGGAAGCCCGACGCTGCCCCGCTTGTTCGCGGCGGCCGACCCCAGCCCGATCACCGGCGACGTCTCGCTCAGCCCGTACCCCTCATAGATGGTCACACCCAGCTCTTTCTTGAAAAAGTCATACGTGAACTCGTCCAGTTTTACCGCGCCTGAGAGGAACCACCTGACGCGGTCCATGCCGAACTTGCGCAACAGAGCCGGCGCAGAAAGTCTCGGCCCTACCTCCTGCGCGCGGAACGCCTCTATCCCTTCCTTGATCTTCGCCCACACCCTCTGCACGCCCGGAAAATGCGTCGGCCTCAGTTCCGGCAGGTCGAACGTCAGCGTCTTGCGGAACGAATACCCGACCGCCACGCCGGACATCATCGCCGCCAATGTGAGGAACGTCTGGAAGATATGCGATTCGGGAAGATAGTTTATCAGCAGGTCGTCCTCCGCGCCGTATCCCAGCCGGGAACCCGCGCAGGCGGCGTTGCTCAATAGATTGGCGTGCGTGAGCATTACGCCCTTGGGATTGCCGCTCGTGCCTGAGGTGTAAACAAGGCGGGCCAAGTCCGAAGGAACCGCCGCCGCCGCCCTCGCGTCCAGTTCCACTCCCGCTTCCACCTCCGCGTCCGCCCCCGCCCTCCTCAACGCGTCAAATAGAACTATCCTTTCGTCATAACCGATGTCCACGCCCCTCGAGTCCATCAGATACACCCGCTCCAGCGCGGGAGTCTCCTTCGGGGATATGGTCGCCAGCTTCTTGAGCAACTTCGCGTCCTCTATGAAAATAGCCCGCGCCCCGGTGTCGTTCAACTTATATTTGATATGCTCTGCGGTGTCGTTCGTGTATATGCCGGCGGTCGCGCACCCGTTCATCAGAATCGCAAAATCCGCCACATTCCAGTCCGGACGGTTCTCTGACATCAGGCACACCACCCCTCCGGGCCGCAACCCGTCCCTCAATAGCCCGCACGCCACTTCCCGCGCCCGGCGGTAAAACTGCTCGTATGTCCTTGCCCTGCTGTACTTCCCGGGAGCTTTTGTCTCGTCCTTGAACACCTGAAGAGTCTTCAGGCGATACTCCTCGGCAGCCACGCGCACAAGCTCCGTCAGCGTCGCCGCGTTCACAGCGGTCTTTGCGATAGTCGGCATGATGATTTCTCCTTTCGATGATCCCGGCTCTTTGGGGCGCTCTGCCCATGAGTCCGGGAATATATCGGGTCTGACACCCGCCCTCGAAATTTCTGCGTTGCCCAGTGTCAGCCCGAAACAACTTTTGCCGCTCGTTTGCTGTGACTCATTTCACAGTAAATACAATATTCCTTTCGCAAATGATTGTTTTTGTTTCAAGAAACGTCTTTGTTATGTTACATTCAGGGTGGGAGCAGTAGTGTTTCTGATGTCGGCATCGAAGGTGTAACATGACGCCTCGCGGGGTTTCCAGCCGACTTAACCAACCGGTTGGTTGACCCATCTACATTATACCCTCTTTTATCTCGCTTTCAAGGTTTTTTTGTTTTTTTTCTCGTTCATCAGATTCTACATCTCCGCTCGTTGATTCTATGGTAAAATCTGTCGCAGAATGACGGCTCAGATTTTCACACAGGGAAAGATGCCCTGAACAATGATGGCTCATGAATCCCAGCATATCTGCGGCGCGGCAGTTTTAGACGCGTCGCCCCGGTCGTTAGGCCCTGCGCGCGTCTGGATGAGCGGGTATATGCCGACGCGCTACGCGCGCGCGCAAAGCGGCCCGATTCAGGTCCGCGCCATCGCCACCGGCTCAGGCCGGGACGGCATGATTTTAGTGTCTGCGGACACCTGTCTGCTCAGCCCGCGCGTTGCCTCGAACTGGGCCTGCGGCATCGCTCGCGATACCGGATTGAACCGGGATCGTATTTTCATCATTACCACGCACACTCATTCCGGACCTGACCTTAGCGGCCTCTTCGGCGGCGTCCCTTCCGCATATTTCAAATTTTTTCAGGAAACAGTTGTGCGCGCCGCCGTCGCCGCATGGCATAACCGCGCGCCCGCCACCCTGTTCGCGGGGCTTTCGCGGCACTCCTTGGGCATTCCGCGCCGCAAGTCCCGGGGGCAGCAAAGCATGGAAAACAGCGCGGTCGTGTTGCAATGGAAAACCGGAGACAGCGTGATTGCGACCCTTGTAAACATCGGCTGCCACGGCGTGGTGTATTCCAAATATTCCCGCGTGTTGAGCGCGGACCTTCCCGGAGCAATCTGCCTCGCGGCGGACCGCGCTTTCGGGGGAGCAACCCTGTTTGCGCCGCGAGCGCAGGGAGACGTGAATCCCGCGATTCCCGGAGACGATCCTTACGAACAGGCGGGCAACACATCGGAACTGAACCGCCTCGCCGCACTCGGCCTTGAAGCTGTTCAGGAGGCGGCGCGCCTCGCAAACGAAATCCCGCCCGCGCGCGAGTCGGAGCCTGTTTACGGACTGGAAATGATTTTGCCCGTCGCAACGCCCGCAGGCGCCGCTTTCCGAGTTCCGTGGTGGTCCGGCCGGGGCGCGCATCCCGCGTTCGGTTTCAGGCTTCGGTTCCGCCGATTCTCAATCTCCGGGATTCCCGGTCTAGCCGCGCCCGGCGAAATCCTCACCTGCCTCGGCAAAAACTGGCTTGAGCGCAAACCCCCGGTTTCTTTGCTTTTCAGCTATTGCGGCGGCTATCTCGGATACCTCATGACGCCTGAAACCTTCGCTCGCGGAGGATACGAGCCTAAAGTGTCCCCCGGCCCCTTGCCCGCTCTCCCCGGGCTAGAACGCTGGCTCCCTTGTGGATAAAGACATAGTAATCGCCACTTCATTGATAAAGACATTTCATCTCCATTCGTATAATCATAGTTATCAACAGCGGGCACGCCATAGTTTCTCTAGCGTTCAAGAACGGTTTTGAACTTCGGTTGTTGTTGGGTTAAAATAGTTCTCATGGATTTGAGACGAAATGTGAAGATAGCTATGCGCGCGGCGGCGGCTGTCGCCGCGCTTGCCTCTGTTTTCGTCTGCTCCGCTGCGTTCGCCGAACCTGAGGAACTTGAGCCTCGCCTTCTGTTCGAGATTCGGGACTATCCCGACACGGGGTTCTTCCAGTGGATATCTTCTATATCGATAGACGAGACGGGAGACACACTGGCGATTGTGGCGGGAGAGCCGGCGGGGATGTTTTTTTACAGGCGCGGCTCCGGTTCGCCAGTGAAACAGGTTCTATTCAAGTCAGGCCCCGAAGGCGGAGACTGGGGCCGGGCGGCGGCGTGCGGCGGAAAGATTCTGGCGTCGCGCGGGGGAAAGGTCTTCGAGGCGTCGGAGAGCGGAGAATTGACGGAGTCCGGCGCGGCGGCGGCAGAAGAGGGTTTCAAGGCGGACATCCTGCTGTGCGACAGGCGCGGCAGGCTGCTGATGGCAGACCGGAAGGCGGCGCGGATAGTGCGGTTCGACGCGGAGGACGCTGCTGAAATGAGGATTTCTCCGCCGAAGGACGCGAAACAGGCTGCGCGGTTCCCTCTGAAATCTGTGGCGGATATCGCCACGGACTATTTCGGCAGGGTGTACGCGCTGGACCCGAAGTCGCGGGCGGCGATACCGTTTGACGAGTCGGGCAGGCCGATGACGTCGATTTCCTGCAGCGCGTTTTCGGACGCGCCGTTCCCGTGGGACTCTCCGGCGATAGCGGCTGACACCAGAGGCCGGGTATGGCTGATGAACGAATACGAGGACGCTTTGGAGGCGCGGGACGCGTTCGGGACGCCGGTTGCGCGGGTGGCACGGCAGTCGTCCGCAGGCCCCCGCTTCATTTCTCCCGTCCAACTGATAGTGGACTCTGAAGACAGGCTGTACGCGCTGGACGCGGCGAGCGTGTCCGTGAAGGTGTTCGATTTGAGATGAGACGCCGGGGCGGGCCGCCCCGGTAGATATTATTGCTGGAAAGCGACAACGATGAACGCTGATTCCACAAAGTTTGAGGGATGCCTTCTGGGGCTGGCGATAGGCGACGCGCTGGGGATGCCGTTCGAGGGGATGCGCACCTCGACGATAAAGAGCATGCTCGGCGGCAAGGCGGGCGAGTTCATGCCCTGCCGCGACCGCGGGTTGCGCGCCGGCCAGTGGACGGACGACACGAAGATGGCTCTCAAGCTAGCCGAAAGCATCGCGCGCAAAAACGGAAAGGTTGACCCGGCGGACGTCGCCCGCGCTTACGTCGAGTGGTACGATTCCGGCGACCTGCGGGGCATAGGCCGCGCGACGCTCGAAGCAATCCTCAACCTTAAGAGCGGAAAGCAGTGGAGCGAGAGCGGGAAGCGGGGCGAGTTCGCCGCCGGGAACGGTTCGGCGATGCGTTGCGCGCCCATCGGGCTGCTTGATTGCGGCCGCCCTGAAAAAATGAAGGAAGACTGCCGGTTGGACGCGGTCGTGACTCACAACAACGACGAGGCTGTGGCGGGTTCGCGGGCGGTGTGCTTCTTCATCGCGCGCGGGGTGACTCAGAGCGACCTGCTGGAAGCAAAGCCTGAGCTTGTGTCGGAATGCATTGAATACATAGGGCCGTGCGAGGTGTCGCGGGCGCTCGAAAGAGCGCGAAAGCTTTTGATCGAAGGCGCGCCAGCCGAGGCCGCCGTTTACGCGCTAGGCACAAGCGGCTATGTTGTCGAGACGGTCGCGAGCGCCGTCTTCTGTTTCCTAAAAACGCCCGAGAGTTTCGAGACGACAGTGGTAGAGGCGGTGATGGGCGGCGGGGACACGGACACAACGGCGGCGGTGGCGGGCGCGATATCGGGCGCATGGAACGGACTGTGGGGCATACCCCGAAGATGGGTCGAGCAGGTGGAAGGCTCGGCGGAAATCCGGCGCGTCGCAAACGAACTGTTCAAGCTTGCATGAGAAAATCAAAAAGCGGCGCGCCCCGCGCCGGGTTGCGCGCCCGCGCTTTCTCGAAATCCATTCGGATTTTTTTATTAACGCTAATTCTGCGGCAGGGAGAGTTGAGATGAGAATATCGGTTCATCTTCGGGTTGCAATCCTTTGCGCGGCGGGAATCGCGGCTTGCTTATTGAGCTGCGCGGCAACCGCGCAAAATCCTCCTCCGTTCGCGGTGGAAAAAAGCGACCAGCCGCCGGTGTCTCCCGCATGGGTGTTCGACCACTGGGTCTGGGAAGACGACGTCAACACCGAGGCGGCGGTGTGGGAGATGGTTGACGGATACGAGAGCCGGGGCATCCCCGTCGGCGCTGTGGTGATAGACAGCCCGTGGTCCACTGAATACAACAATTTTATATGGAACACGAAAGCGTATCCTGACCCGCAGGGGATGATAGACCGACTCCACGCGCGCGGCATAAAAGTCATCCTATGGGCGACGTCCATGATGAACGAAAACAGCGATTCCGGAAGGTTCGAGCCTAAGACCAACGAGGTGTTCACGGAAGCGCGCGACAAGGGATACCTTTGCAACGGCGGAAGAACGATAAAGTGGTGGAAAGGCTCCGGGGGATTCGTCGACTTCACGAACCCGGAGGCGCGGGCGTGGTGGCGCGGGCTGAAGGCGCGCGTGGTTGATATGGGAATCGACGGCTGGAAAGTGGACGGCACGGACCCTATGTTTCCGGCGGACGGCTGGTGCGCATCCGGCCCGGTCAGCCCGAAGGAATACAAAGATATGTATTACATGGAGATGCAGGATTACATAACGTCGCGCAATCCCCGCGCGGTGGCGTGGTCCCGCGCGGTGGACATGCTGGTCGCAAACCCGAAAGGTTTCGCTCCAATCAGCCACTCCCCGGTGAACTGGATGGGAGACGAGAAACACAACTGGGGCGACTTCGGGTTTATGAAGGCGCTCAGGAACGTGTTTGACGCCGCGCGGCTCGGTTACACCGTCATCGGCACGGACATAGGAGGCTACCACGGCGACGAAAAAATCACAAAGGAACTGCTTCTGAGATGGGCGCAGTTCGGCGCGCTGAACCCGCTGATGGAAAACGGCGGCCACGGCGCTCATTTCCCTTGGCTCCACGACGAGGAAACGATCGCGATATACCGCAAGTTCGTGAAACTGCACCTCGAACTGAAACCGTATTTCTATTCGATGATGATGAAAAGCCACAACATCAAAGGCCCGATAATTCACCCCGCAAAAGGACAATGGCAATATGTTCTGGGCGACAGCCTTCTGGTGTCGGTCATCCACGAGCCGAAGATGGAAAAAGAAGTGGAATTCATGGGCGCGCGGTGGAGGGATTTCTGGGACTTGGGGACGGTTTACGAGCCGGGGCAGAAAACAACCTACGATGTCCCGCTGGACAAATATCCTCTGTTTGTGCGTGTCGGCTCTATAGTTCCTTTGCGTGTAAACGACGGGGAGCTTGGGCGCGGGGACGAGTCGTTCGCCGGAAAAGTCACGCTCGACATATCTCCGGGAGCGCCCGCGCGCTTCATGCTGTACGAGGAAGGTTTCGAGCGCGCCGACATCGCGCTTGAGATGGACTCGGAAAATGATTTCACGGTCAGGGCGGGCAGAGGCGCGGGGCGGCAGTACATGATAACCGCGGCAAGCGCGGAGGCCCCCGTCTCGGTCGTAGTTAACGGGACGGCCGCCGCGCGCGATGAATCACTCGCCGGAATCGGCGACCGCCCCGGAAGATGGGCTTTCTCGCCTGTTTTCAAAAGGATATACGTCAATCCCGGCGCGGCGGACGATGTCGTTGTCGAAGTAAAATACTGACCCTCGGCCGGCCTGAGCGCGGACGAGAATCCGCCGGACGCTTCACAAAACAGGCCGCTTGAGTTTAGAATTGCCGTATGGAAATTGGAAACCTTAAAACGGCGGGACCGCTTCCGGCGGCGCTGGCGAACCCGGCGGCGATAGAGAAGGTTGCGCGCAAACGCGTCTCCGCTCCCGCGCCCGCAATCCGCGCCCGCTTCATTCCCCCGCTGCATGTCCAACTCGGCCGCGACCACCTAGACTCCATCAGGGAAGAAATCGAGTCCGCCGAGGACGTGTTGCTGAACGTCTATGAAGACATCGAGTTGTTCGACGCGCGCGGGTCAGCTCTAGACGACATAGCGTTTCTGCTAGTGCGGATGAAGGACAGGCTGGACGAGGTAGTGAGCGGACGCGACAGGCGGGCGGACATCCGGGCCGGGATGGACGCGCTGGCCGATGGGCTTGAACACGCCGCCGAGTCCGCTAAAAGGCGCAATATCCCCCTTCTGAAACCTGTCTCCCGCGTCGCTTCGCCTCCCGAGTCAGCCCCGGCGGTTCTGGCGGACATCATATTTGTCGTTAGCCGCTCGGCGTCCATGAAATCAGACGCCGAGGCGATGCTGAGAGGGATGAACGCCTTCAGCTCCGACTTGGCGAACCGGGGAATCTCCGCCATGTTCGGCGCCCAGCCTTTCGAGCGCTCATCTCAACCCGCAGGCCCGCTGCGCTCCTCCATCTTTGATATCTCAGACGACCTCCGCTCCATGTTCTTCAACGGCGAGACCGCCAACGCGCTGGCCGCCGTGCGCCAAACCCTCGAAGACCAGTCCTTCAGAGAAAACTCGCTTAAAGCAATCGTCGTGGTGTCCGACCGGGACGCGGACGACGACTACGCTTCGGCGGGCGAAGAAGCGCTTGAAGCCGTATCTAACGCGGACGCGGTCGTGTTTGCCATAGCCGGAAAAGACTTCTTTTCCAACAGGCCGTTCTCCGCTCTCAACAGGCTGGTGGAAAGCTCAGGCGGGGAATATCTAAGCATAAACAAAGCGTCGTTCGCGGACAACTTCGCCGCGCTCGCTGAAAGAATCGCCGAAGCTCTGCTGTCTCGCGGAGCGCACGTGACGGAGACGAGCGAGCGAATCGTTCACATCGGCCCCGCCCCGGCGGACTCCTTCCTAGTTAAGTTCCCGGACTACCGCCCGGAAGCCCTCGGCTTGAGGAACCTCCCTCTTGAAACCGAGGAAGACTTCGCCGCCGCGCTCGAAAAGATATCAGACGCCATCGCCGCGCTCGCCGAAGACAAAACCGAAAAAGGCGCGCTCCTTGAGCGGCTGCGGCGCATCCTCCAGTTCTTCGACGGCATACGCGCCTTCAGGCTCGATTTCCGCGCGTGACCGATACGGCAAGCAGCGCGCAATTTTGCGCAAACGAGCGAGTGGCGTTTTCAGATTCCTTTCCCGACAAATAACAACCGCTACATTTTTCCACTCTGGGGACGTATAATAAACGTTAGCAATCGGGCGGAGCGCGAGATGGCGTCGCGCGGGTTGCGGAATGGAGACTAACATGAATATGAAAAACATATCGGCCAAGGCGGGGCGGGTTTTCGCCGCCGCGATGATAGCGGGAACAATTCTAGCGTGCGGAGCGGCGGAAGCCTCGTCTCTGCCCCCCACCCTTTACGGAGCGCGAGTAATAGGCCATAGGGGCGCTTCAGGTTCCGCGCCGGAAAACACTATGGCGTCTTTCAAACGCGCCTATGAACTGGGCGCCGACATGTTCGAGCTGGACATTCACCGGGCCGCCGACGGCGTTCTGGTCATCATCCACGACGACGACACCGAAAGAACCACCGGCGTTCCCGGCAAAGTGGCCGAGATGACATCGGCGCAGATAGCCGCGCTCGACGCCGGCTCTTGGTTCTCGAAAGATTTCGCCGGGGAGCCTATCCCCACGCTGCGGCAAGTCCTCGATTGGGCGAAAGACAAGATTCAGGTGAACATCGAGATAAAGTCCGCCGGATGCGAAGAAGGCGTAGTGGCCATGATCAACGAGTTCGGCATGAAAGACAAAGTGATAGTGACTTCTTTCGAGCATTCGTTTCTTAAAAAGATTAAAGAGATGGACCCCGAAATAACAACCGGCGCGCTTACGCGGGACATCATAGACCTCGGAGACATCGACAAGATAATCGAGGCGTGCGCGCCCGACGCGCTCAATCCGAGGTACATCATGGCAAATAAAAAAGTCATCCGGCGCGCGCAGGAGCGCGGGCTGAGCGTGAACATATACACCGTCAACGACCCGATTACGATGAACCGGCTTGCGCGGGACGGCGCGAACGGGATAATCACCGACCACCCGGACGTTCTGATAGAGGTTCTCAAGAAGCTGAAAACGAAAGGTCCGGATTCCGAAGCGGAGGAAACGGCAAAATGATGGAAGACAACGGCGCCCCCGGAGACGGAAGGCCCTCTCCCCCGCAAATCAGCATTGACCGCGAAGGAAACTGGTTCGCGGACGGAAACCCCGTGGCGCACGAGAAGATACTTAGACTGTTCCAAGAGTCTCTGGCGATCGAGGACGGGCGGCACATATTGCGCATAGGCAACGAAACCAACCCGGTGGCTGTCGAGGACGCGCCGTTCGTGGCGCGGCAGTTCTTCGTGGAAAACACGGAGGACGGGACGGATGTGGCGCGGCTGACTCTCAACGGCGGCCTCTGCGCCGAGCTTGACCCCGGAACGCTCAGGGCGGCTGAAGGCGGCGCGCTGTACTGCTCGCTGCCGGGCCGCAACGGCCTCGAAGCCCGCTTCTCCCGCGCCGCGCTCTCGCAAATGGCAAAATTCCTCGAACGCGACGAAGCCGGCGGCTTCTACTTGGAACTTAACGGAACCCGCAACTATATCGACCCGCCCCCGCTGAACGAAGATTGAGCGCAACGGGCAACATTGTGCCATGCGGAAGGATATTGTATTATAAACGCGAATCCGTCGGAGCGTTCAGGCCCGCCTTATAGGTCGGCGGCCCGGACGGCGGCGGAGCGTTTGCGCTTGCGGCGCATTTCGTGAGGTCGTTATGATATACAGTCTAGTCGTTCTCAACAAACCGGCCATCAATTCCGACAGGAACGAGAAAATGGGCAGGGTCAAAGGCTATGTTATCGACCCGGACGCCCGCAAGGTCCTCGCCTTCATTCTCGCTCCCGACGCCGAAAAAGGCTCGCTTGATGTGGTTCCTTTCGATTCGGTGAAACGGATTTACGACAACGCGGTCATCTGCGAGGGCATCCCCGCCCCCATCCCAATCTCGGACAGGCCCGACCTGCTCAATGTATTCCTAAAAGACGTCGCGCTAATCGGCTCTCAGGTTATCACGGACTCTGGAATGCTGGCGGGCGCGGTGCACGACTTCGCGTTCGACGAAAAGACGGGCGACCTCGCCCAGCTTGCCCTCCTGCCTGAGATGCCCGCCGCTAAACGCGTCTCCGCAAAATACATCCTGAAAATCACGCAGTCCAGAATAATGATAAAAGCCGAGGCGCTGGACGATGTGCCTCCGGCTCCCGAAAAACCGGGAGCGCCGGGAAACGCCGCCAAGAAGGTCGAATGCGCGCCCTCTGCCCCGCCCGAACCGGAACGCCCAGCGGCGGCCCAACCGGCCTCTCAGGAGCCGGAGTTCGAGGAACCGGCCCTGCCCGCACAAGAACCTCCGCAACCCCCTCCCGCGCCGGAGCCTGCGGACTCCGTCTTCGACTCGACGGACTTGAGAAGCTTCATCAAGCAGGCGTTCTTCGAGATGACGGGCATGATAATTGAGAGGGTCAACGCGCTCGACGCGTCGGAATCCATAAAGAGCCTCGGCGAGAGGCTGCCGGAAATGCTGAAATCCGCTGGAGACGAGAGCGCGGAGTCCGACCCCGCAGACGAGTTGATTATCGAGGAAAAAATCAAGCGCGCCCTCTCGCCCCACATTAAAGAGCTGAAGGCTGACATAAACAAGCTTCTGGAAATGGCGTCATCAATGAGCGCGGCGCCTCAGGCAGAGCCGCCCGCCCCTCCCGACCTCTCCCCCATCTCAAAAGCGCTCGCCTCCGCCGAAGCCTCATTATCCGAAAAAATCGACGCGGCGTTCGATTCGATCCCGCGCAGCGAACCGAAAGATGTCGAGGCCGCCGTCAGCTCGCTCACAAAAATCACGAGCGCCCTTGAAGACATTAAAGAGCGCGTCCCGGCGAAAGAAGACATCAGGAAACAAATAAGCGACTACAGCGTCAGGTTCGAGGAGCGGGCGAACGCCCTTAACAGCGCCTTTCTGGCCGAACTGGACAAACAGATGGGCGCGGCGCGTGAAGCCATCGCTTCCGTCGAGCGAAAACGCTCCGGGCCGGACGCGTCCGAAATCGTGTCGAAACTGGACGAACGAATTGAGAGCGCGATGGAAGACTTCCGGGACAGGTTCGCCGCCCAGTTGTCCGTCGAGCTTGAGGAGAGCTTCGCGCAGAAGCTTGAGCGTTCTATCGCCGCCGGAATGAGGGAGGCCGCAGAGGTGGCCCGCTCTCAGGCGGACAACTTGGCCCTTCAGGCAAAATCCGCGAAGGACGCCGTAGCCAGACTCGCGGAAGCGCAGGCGGCTCTGCCGGACAAGCTGAACTCCGCGCTCGACTCGGTGAGAGCGAAACTCGACGAGATAGCCGGAAGACCCCGCTCCGAATCCGCCGGTTTCGACGCTGACGCGCTCGAAGCGAGGCTCGCAGAACGGCTGGACAGGATATCAGCCGCGGTGACGGCGGGAACACAGGAAACAAAGGCGGGAGCCGAGCGCGCGCTCGACGGGTTGAAGGCGGCGGCGGAAAACATAAAAGAATCAGTCGACAGCCGGTTGGCCGAGCGCGCGGACGTCTGGAAGAAATATCAGGACGATTCCCTCGGCGCGGCCAGAAGGCTCGAAGAGCGCGTCCTTGAGTTGCGCGAACGCAACGTCAGCCTTGAGACCGCCTTTGATTCCGCCCGCTCCGCAATCCTCGACGAGGTCCGCTCCTACACCGACACCACGCTCAAGCCGGAAGATTTGATGATAGTGCGCGAGTGGCTCGGCGAGATAGCTCCGAAACTCAGCGACGCCGTCGCCCTGAAAGTGGACGAAGGGATACGCTCCGCCGCCGAAGAGATAAAACGGGTGGCGGAAAACACGCGCGGCCAGTTCGACGCGCTCACGGACTCAATAGGGCTGGCCGGCGAAAACCTCAGCGGCCTCGCTGACCAGCTCGTGAACGAACTCGGAAAACAGTTCGACGAAAAGATGTCGTCATTGCCGGAAAACGGTCTGGGCCGCGAGGCGCTCGAGCAGTTAAAATCGGAAATCGCAGAGCGCGTTCAGGCGTCTACGGACGCCTTGCGCGAACGGCTCGACGCCGCCGCACGCGACCGCGCGGAAGAACGCGACGCCCTCTCTCTGAGGCTCAACGAATCGCTCGAAAACGCCGTCTCGAAAATCAGAGAGAGCCTCTTGTTGGGAATCGAGGCGGGCAGGCAGGAACTTGCGGAAATGAAAGACCTCGAAAGCCTCCGGGACCGGCTCGAAGGCCGCATCGGCGACGTCGTGGACGACATGGTCGGCAAAATCGAAAACAGACTCGACCAACGAGACAGATATTACGAGGAAGGCGTAAGCTCTATACTCGCCAACTTGGAAAAACTCGTCAGCAGGGGACTCAAACCCGATTTCGAAGGCATGTTCTCAGGCGGCGGCCTTATCAGCAGCCTGTTCGGACAGAAACCCGCGCCGCAGAAGATTGTCGGAAAAACCTCGCCGTACGCCGGCTCGCAGCCGCAGAGCGCTTCGGACGCCTCCCTGCGCCGATTCGCTTATCTAATCGGGAAAAAAATAAAGTCGGATATCGTAGACGCGGACGGCACGACAATCGCCGCAGCCGGAGACACCGTAAACGAGGCTATCATACGCTCGCTCAGGGACAAGCAACGCACGCTCGACCTGATACGAAGCGTCGATTTCAACGCCTGACGCTCCGCGCGCGGCGGCGGTCGGAAACACTTTCAGACCCGACTCCCTGCGGAGCGCGCCGATTCGCTTTTTTGCCAGCGCGGGCAGAAATCTAAACAGGGACAATATGCCCGGAATCCATGCTTTTCGAGTTTCTACCCGCATTGATGAAAAATTCGGCCTGAAATTGTATAATATCTCAAACTTGCGCGCAGAGGTGACTTATGGACAGACTGTACTGGGACATTTACGCCGTCAATACGGAGGACTTCCCGACCTTCATCGACCGGACCTCCAGCCACCTTCACATATATCTGGGCGACGTGCGCGAAGCCGTCGCGCACACCGACCAAATCAGCAAGTACGGCCGCGTCATCTACAACCAACAGGCTTGGGACACAGACAAGTTCAAGGAAATCAAAGACGAAGTTACCCAGCCGAACCACTACGACGTTATCAAGGAAACCATCCTCCGCGTGAACAAATACAAATGCGACAAGGTGGACATGGGATACGTGGGCCGCTGGAAGAACCCATATCAGATTGCCGACACTCATCTGCCGACCGGCATAACCATCTCCTACGAGAAAAGACCCGAATGCCACTTCATCCGCACCGTTTTCTTCTCGCCCGAACACTGGTTCAATCTTCAGTGCAAGCCGCTGTTCCGCACGGACCCCATTGTAGAAAAGGAGCCGAAAGGCTCTTGGAACATGAACCCGGTGGGGCTGATCGCCCCCAAACCGGAAAAATCGGCTGCGAACCGCCGCGCCATGTTCAACATCGTTTCCGACTTCATAAAGGAATTCAGGCCCGCCTTCACCGGACTCGGACTTTCCCAGTTCTATTTCAATTTCGAATCCGGAAACGCGTATCTGACGGACAACGAGGCCAAAGAGCGCGAAGACCTGCTGCCTCTGATATTCAGCTTCAGGGAAGACGGCAACCGCCCGATGTTCAGCGACTCAACGGAGATTCCGATCGACAACTTCGACAACACGCTTGCGCGCGACCAGAGGATGTTTTTCGACCGGAGATATTTTGAATTCCTCTAGATCGGCCTTCTCGACGGATGAAAAGGGATAAAGGCAGCAGGCAGTTCGCGCCCCCATCGGCGCCGGACGGACGCGACCGCTTCTTTCTCGCGCCCCGGCTCGTCCTCTTCGCCGGAACCGCCGTCTGGCTCTTCACAACATCCCAACAGATGGTCTTCCTCGAAGGCGAAAGCTCCCGACTCATCTCCGGCGTGGTCCCCCTGCTAGTGATGTTCGCCGTCTACACCGGCATGTTCCATCTTCTAGCCCGGCTCTACCCTTCGCGCGCAAAGGGCGTCTATTTCATATCCACCGTCGTGGACGTCGCCTTCATAACGCTGCTCATCCGCGCCACAGGCTCGTGCCAGAGCAATTTCTATCTCGCCTACTACCCGTTCATCGCGCTGGCTGTGTTCTATTTCGGCGTCGCCGGCGGGGGCGTCGTCGCCGCTCTTTCCTCCGCCGCCTACCTCCTGATTTATCTCGCCAATCCGCAACAACTTTTCGCCGCCGACTTCGCCCTCCGCCTCGGTTTCATGTTCATGGTATTCTTCGTCCTCGCCTTCTTGGAGGAGAACGCCCGGAGAGCGCGCGCGGATATAGAACGGCAGAAAAACACCATCGACGCTCTCAACGCGCGGCTCGAAGAACGTTTCATGGACGTCGTCGAGGACAAAGAAAACCTCTCCCGCCTCGTCGAGGAGAAAGAACGTCTGCTCAATTCACAGAACCTCCTGACAGCCAGACGCCGCGCGCACATCTCTTTCGCAAAAGAACTTAACGCCCAGAACGATGTCGCCAAAACCGCCATGCTCTTCAACAGGTACGCCAAAGGGCTGCTCGAAACCGACAGGGCGGACATCGTGATAGTGAACTTCGCGGCGAAAACCGCCGCCCTCCACCCGGACGACTCTGAAGACCGTCCGACCGAAATCCCCATCGACCATCCGCTGATACTGAAGGCCGAGCGAGAGGCCGACTCCGCCGGATTCTTCGAGGCGACTTGGAACAGCGCCGAGGCCGCGGACATCCCCTGCTCCATCCTCGTCGCCCCCACCCAGCCATCAGCGATGCACGTCCAAACCCTCTCCGGCGCGGGCGAAAAATTCACCGGCCTCTTCATCGCCTCAAGCTACGACGACTACGTTTTTGACCCCGACGTCCTCGACGAGCTTCGCATCCTCTGCAACCACCTCGCCGTCGCCATCGAAAACATGTCACTCAGAACAAAGCTTCAGGACATGGCGGACACCGACGGTTTGACCGCCGTGTTCAACCACAGGTATTTCCAGAACGCGCTGGAGCGGGAAATCATACGCTACAGAAGATACAAACGCCCCCTGACGCTCCTGATGATAGACATAGATCACTTTAAAAAACTCAACGACTCGCACGGACACCAGACAGGAGACATCGTCCTTCGCGGCATGTGCGACATTGTAAAAAAGCAACTTCGCAACTCCGACATCCTCTGCCGCTACGGCGGAGAGGAGTTCGGCGTCGTCATGCCGGAAACCGACGTTCCCGGCGCGATAGTCGTGGCTGAACGCATCCGCAGCGCCGTCGAAAATCAGCCTTTCATATCTGCAGACGGCGAACCTCTGAATATCACCGTCAGCCTCGGTCTCGGCGCCTTCCCGCCTGCCGAAGACGCAGAATCCATTGTCAAAGCCGCAGACGAAGCCCTCTACCGCGCTAAAGAATCAGGCAGAAACCGCGTCGTCTGCTAACTGCCCGCCTCGCTCCGATTCTTACAAATCATTCTTTTATGCCGGTTATTAATTGATTTTTATCCGCCAGTTTGTGTGCCATGCACAATGTTTCTTTTGTTCATGAGCGAAAAAAGCAACGATCCATGGTTAATTCCAAATAATAAGTCGTATGCGTTCGCAGCGTTTTTCAAACGGAAAAACTCGGGATTCGCCGGTTAGTGTTTGCCGCGCGGAAACTTGTTCAGACGGCTCCGCCGGACGCCGGCATTCGCGCGGAGCGCGGGGGCGGCCGCTTTCCGGCTCTCTCAAGAAACGCCGACGCCATCGCAGAGTCCACGCGGGCGAGCGCCGATTCTATCTGCGCTCGCATCGCGGCATCCGAAGTTTTATGAAGGGATATCAGAGGGATAACGGCCACCCGGGATTCAAACTCGGCGATTGCGGCAACAGCCTCCGCGCGCACCGCGCGCTCTTCGTCCGATAAGGCTTTTATCAGCGCCCATGCCACCTCTTTGCCGCCCAGAGCCGCGATGGCCCTGACCGCGTGCAGCCTCACATAAGGGTTCTTCGACAGGCGCATCCGGATAACAAGCTCGTCGAGCGGCAGAAAAACCGAGCGGGGCCGCGGCCTATGCGCCGCCTTTGGCGCCGCCGCTCCGGGGACGGCTTCTTCTATTGATTTTTTCTTTTTCGCCGCGGCCGATTCCGCGCGCGCGCGCGACCTCAACAACTCATACGCCGCCGTCACGCGCTTGAACGCCTCCGCCGCCATCGGGTCGCCCGGATTGACGTCCGGATGCAGCGCGACCGCCTTCCGCCTGAACGCCTGCTTAAGTTCGGCCTGCGTGGCCCCCTCTTTGACCCCCAGCAGGGCGAGGCTTTTTTCCACATTGTCTTTGGGTCGCGTCATACCGCCGCCAGTTCGTTCAGATAAACGCTCATCGTTTCCACCGCCGTTTTCAACTGGTGGATATCCCCGCCGCCGAGCGCCGACTTTATATATTCGACAAGCTCCTCGATTTCAGGGTTGTCGTTGAGCGATTCTAAGCCTTCGCGCTCGGCTTTCTCGTTGATGCGGCTCAGCAAAGCGCGCGCCTGCCTGAGCAACCGGTTCCGAGCTATGAACAACTCGTCCTCGTCCTTGTGCGCGGCGGCGTCGAGCGCCATCTTCCGAACGTCTTCCTCATCCACGGCGTTCCCTGCTTCGATCCGTATCTCTCTGTGCTCGCCGGTCTCCTCGTTCTGCGCGCGCACGTGCGCTATGCCATTCACGTCGATGTCGAAAACCACGTCGATCCTCGGAACGCCTCGCGGAGCCGGAGGTATGCCTTCCAGAGTGAACCTGCCGAGAGAGAAATTGCGGCTCGCCTGCGCCCGCTCTCCCTGCAGCACATGAACCTCGACCGATGTCTGTCCGTCCGTAACCGTCGTGAACACGCGGCCCCGCGTCGTCGGTATGCAACTGTTCCTCTCGATGATCGGCACGAACACGTCGTTGTCCGTCTCGATGCCCAGCGTCAGCGGCGTTATGTCCACCAGCACAAGCCCTTTTACGCCGCCGGACATCACGCCAGCCTGAATGCACGCGCCGACCGCCACCGATTCATCCGGGTTCGAACTACGAATCAATTTGTTTCCGAACTTCTCTTCAAGCCGCCTGCGCACCGCCGGAATCCTCGATGAGCCGCCCACCAGCGCCACCGCGCCTATGTCAGACGGCGACATCCCCGCGTCTTCCAACGCCGCGCTCACCAGCCCGTCTATCTCGTCCAGATAATCCGCGACAAGCTCCTCGAACTTCTGCCGCGTCAACGTCATCTGAAGATGCTTCGGGCCTTCCCTGTCGGCGGAGATGAAAGGCACATGGATGGATGCCGAAGCCGACTCCGAAAGCTCTTTCTTCGCCGCCTCCGCCGCGTCCCGCGCCTTCTGCATCGCCATCGGGTCTTCCCTCAGGTCTATCCTGTGCTTCTGGTAGAAATCCGAAACAATGTGATGCACGACGCGGGCGTCGAAATCGTCTCCGCCAAGCTTGTTGTTGCCCCGCGTGGCAAGCGCCTCGTAAACCGTCCCCGATATATCCAGAACCGACACGTCGAAAGTGCCGCCGCCTAAATCGAAAACCAGAATCGTCCCCTCCTGATTGCGGGGCATGCCAAACGCCAGCGCCGCCGCCGTCGGCTCGTTTATCAGCCTTTTGACCTCCAGCCCCGCAAGCTCGCCCGCAAGCTTCACCGCCTGCCTCTGGCTGTCGTTGAAATACGCCGGAACTGTTATTATCGCCTCCGTAATCGGCTCTCCCAGAAACTCCTCCGCGCTCTCCTTCAGCCTGCCGATGATTATCGCCGCAATCTGCGCCGCGGCGTACTCGCGACCGTCTATGTTCACTTTGAAATTCTCGCCCAGCTTCCTCTTTATGGACCTGAAAGTGCGCTCGCAGTTGATGACGGACTGGTTCTTCGCCGCCGTGCCGACCAGCAGTTCTCCTTCCTCCCCGAACGCCACCACGGAAGGAGTCAGCCGCTCCCCGCGCTGGTTGGGAATAACCACCGGCTCCCCGCCCTCAAGGGCGCATATTACTGAGTTGGTGGTTCCGAAATCAATACCGACAGCCCGGCCCATAATGTGCCTCCGTTTCAGCGGTTCCGCAAAAAAGCTCCCTTAAGCGAATGGCGCGCTCGCTACATCTGCAAGGGTTTTAGACTCCCGCCTCTGACTATAGGCGCTTATCTTGTTCCTTAATCACAATTTTAAAATGGCATAAATAAAACAAGCTGTGCCTATAGTTAAGTATATTAATACCCGCTCCCGCCTGTCTTTGTAAATACTATTACAAAAATATGCGAATCAATTCCTATAAAGAAATTGAAAAGCTTTGGAAAAATAGTTTGGGAAAAGAACCTTTTCCAGAAAGGTTTTTTTTCGACCGCTGGAAGCGGAAAAACTTCCTTTCTTTTTTCCTTACTTCATTTATCTTCTCTTCTTCTTTCACTTCTTTTTTTCTGTATTTTTTCTTTCTTCTTCCCGCTTTCAGCCTGCGGCCGGGTATGCAACGGGGTTGTGGCGGGCCGACGTTGTCCTGTATAATCACCAGAAGACAGTGAAGAGCGACAGGCGTCAGAACGACGAAGGAGCGGCTAAAATGTTGACGGACAGCGACGTAAAACGGATGTCGGAAGAAGTTCAGAGACACCTAATCAACCTGATAAGGATAGACACCACGAACCCGCCGGGCAATGAGACGGCCGCCTGCGAGTACATGAAAGCCGAGTTGGCCAAAGACGGGCTGGAGAGCGAGATACTAGAATCCGCGCCGGGCCGAGGCAACTTCGTGTGCAGGCTAAAAGGCGACGGCAGCAAGCGCCCGCTCGCCCTCGCATCCCACCTAGACGTCGTTCCCTGCGAGCGCGAATCGTGGTCGGTCGATCCTTACGCGGCGGTCGTCAAAGACGGATTCATCTGGGGCCGCGGCTCGCTCGACACCAAATCGCTCACCGCCATCCAGATGGTCACTGTCGCCGAACTGAAAAGGAAGAATATCCCGCTCAAGCGCGACGTCATCCTGCTCGCCGTCGCGGACGAAGAACAGTCCGGCTCGTTCGGTATGGGCTGGATGACCGCCAACCATTTCGACAAGATAGACTGCGAATACCAGATAAACGAAGGGGCCGGCATCGGCATCCCGATGGGCAACAAGAACGTCTATCAGGTTCAGACCGCCGAGAAAGGCGCCAACTGGTTCAAACTCACCACGCGGGGCGAACCCGGACACGGCTCCATACCCCGCAAAGACAACTGCGTCGTAAGGATGGCCAAGGCGATCGAGAAAGTCTCGCATCCGTTGCCGATGCGCAAAACAAAAGTCGTCGAGGGATTCATCAACGGCATGGCGTCCAAAGCCCTCGGATTCCCCAAAGGCCTGCTCTTCAAACAACTCCTCAACCCCGCCCTCTGCGGCCCCGTCCTAAAAGCCATCCGCTCCGCCGAACCCGACACCGGCGATATGCTCTCTTCCATGCTCCGCGACTCAATCTCCCCGACCATGTTCCACGCCGGAAACAAAGAAAACGTCATCCCCCCCAAGTGCGAAGCCGTCATCGACTGCCGCATACTTCCCGGCCAGACATCCGCGGGATTTAAAAAGATGCTTTCCGAGATGATAGACGTAGACAGCATAGAGCTGCTTGTCGAGCAGGTTCCCGACCCCACCGAAAGCCCGGCGGACACCGAGCTGTACCGCTGCATCGAGCGCGCCATAATGAAGAACGACCCCAAAGGCGTCCTCGTGCCGTACATCTCCACCGGAGCCACTGACTCCCGCTTCCTTCGCAAAAAAGGCGTCATCGCCTACGGATTCTCCCCGTTCCTATCCAAAGTCGATTTCCGGGAATTCCTCTACACCATTCACGGCCACGACGAGCGCATACCAATCGACGGAGTCGATTTCAGCGTCAGAGTCACATACGACCTTGTGGCGGATTTTTGCGGATGAGCGACTCCCGCGACGGCGCGCCTCGCTCCGCCGTCTCGCATTACTCGTTCCTCGGACTCGCCAGATGGCTCTGGCTGCGACTGCTGGGAAAAGAGATAATCGTTTCCGGCGAATGCGACATGTGCGGGGGTTGCTGCCGCGCCCTCAACCTGTCGGAAAAAGGCCGCTGGGTCCGCACGGAAGAAGAGTTCCGCGGTCTGGTCGAGAAATATCCAGAATACGCCCGCTTCAAGCATTGCGGTTACACCGCGCTCGGACTGATGACGTTCGAATGCTCCATGCTCGGCCCCGACAACCTATGCGCCGACCACGACAACCGGCCTGAACTCTGCCGCGTGTATCCGGAGACTGACCTGTACTTCATGTGCGGCGCGCTCCCGCGCTCCTGCGGATACGAATACAAAGCCGCCCCGTCGTTCAGCCGCGCGCTTCGCCGCGCTTCCCGCAAAGAATCTATAGAGAAACCGGAAGCTGGAGATTAGCGGGCTGTTGGTTGTTAAGGGAAAACTTTTGAAAAAGTTTTCCCTTAAAATCCCTTTCAAAATCTTTCAAGCTAGCGCCGAAGTCGGGGCTGCGCCTCCGCCTTCGGCGCGTATCATGTGAAAAGATATTGGAAAAGAGATTTTCATGAGAATTTTCTTCTTAAACATTTTCACAGGAGCGACGGGACGAGACGCGTTAGCGTCTCGTCCCGTCGCGCAAGGAAAAGTTTGGAGGATTTTCAAGGAAACTTTTCAAAGTTTCCTTGAACCGCCGGAGGCATCTCATTGCTATTTTTTAGAAATGATTTTACATAGGTCGTCGGGAGAAGAATCGCGGCAGCGATTCTCTCCCGACGACCAGTGAAACGTTTTGAAGAGATTCCAAAGAGAAACTTTTTCAAAAGTTTCTCTTTGGCCGCCGGAGGCGCCGGTCGGCGCTTTTTGACTTAAACGAGGGTTGGCAATATAATGGATTTCGCGCGCGGGCAAGCGGTTGCGCCGGCGGGCCGGGAGGTTGCCGCATGTTTCTTCACATTGGCAATAATGTGCTTATCAGAAAAGACGACGTGATAGGGATTTTCAACATATCGGCGATGTCTCAGGACTCGAAAGGCAAAAAGTTCTGCGCGGAGACGATACAGAAAAAAGAAACCATTGACATATCGGACGGCAAGCAGACGTCGATCATATTGACGGCGGACGCGGCGTACGTGTCGAGGATATCGACGGCGACGCTGCTGGCAAGGTCGGGCGAGCCGGTGGAGAAGATGTTGTCGGCGGAAGGGTTCCCGGCGACCGCGCCTGAGCAGGGATGAAGGGCCGGGCGGGGGGAAGCGGCTCCGAGAGAGCGGGTTGAGCGCGATGACCGAGCGCGAGGCGGCTTATTACGAGTCCGTTGGCGGGGGCGCCGCGAGGTGTCTGCTGTGCCCGCGCGGGTGCGTGGTCCCGGACGGCGGGGCGGGTTTCTGCCGCGCGCGGTCGGCGCGCGGCGGCAAGCTGTTCGCCTCCTCTTACGGCCTCTACACCTCGCTGGCGGTAGACCCGGTGGAGAAGAAGCCCCTCTACCATTTCCTGCCCGGCTCGGCCATACTCTCCATCGGCGGAATGGGCTGCAACCTCAACTGTTCATTCTGCCAGAATTGCGAGATATCTCAGGGCAGCCCGGCGACGCGACGCATCGAGCCGGAACAGCTTGCCGAACTTGCGGCGCGGGAGGATTGCCCAAGCGTCGCTTTCACTTACAACGAGCCGCTCATCTGGTTTGAATTCATCCGGGACTGCGCGCCCCTCATCAGACGCGCCGGTCGCAAGGTGGTTCTGGTGACGAACGGCTACATAAATCCGGAGCCGCTCGCCGAACTGCTTCCGTCGCTGGACGCGATGAACATCGACTTGAAGGCATTCGACGACGAGTTCTACCGGGAGCACACGGGGGGCAGTCTGGAACCTGTGAAGAAAACCATCAGGGCGGCGGTCGAAGCCGGGGTGTGGGTGGAGACCACGTTGCTTCTCATTCCGGGGCTGAACGACGCGGCGTCCTCAGTTCGGGCGCAGGCCGAATGGCTGGCGTCCCTCTCAAAGGACATCCCGCTCCACATATCGAGGTATTTTCCGAGAAACAAGATGAAACTGCCGCCGACTCCGCCGGAGTCTATCGAGCGGGCGCGGGCAGAGGCGGCGAAAGCCCTGAACTATGTGTACACTGGCAACATGACGGACGGCGAATGGTCGACGACGAGGTGTCCGGAATGCGGGCACGCTCAGATAGAGCGCGCGGGGTACGCCGCGCGGGTGGTCGGGCTGAAAGGGAGCGCGTGCGGGCGATGCGGCGCGCGCGCGGCCGTGATAATGTCTGACCGGGAGGATTGAGATGGAAATAGACCGAGAAAAAATCAGGAAGCAGAACCGCAAGCTGAACTGGATAATCATAGCGGCGGTGGTGTTTGTGGGCGCGGCGCTGACGCTGTCGGCGGTAATGGGGTCGAGGGTGGACGCCAAAAAAATCGCCGGGCTGAGCCGAAAGGGCGGGCTGTTTTCGAGCGCGTCTTCCGGAGACAGGGTGGGCGTGTTGTACATCTCCGGAGTGATTCACAGCGGCAGGTCTGGCGCGGGCGGCTTCATGGGCTCCAGAACAAGCGGCTCGGACTCGATAGTGTCCATGATAGAGAATGCCGCCGTCGATCCCGGCGTCAAGGCCCTCGTGGTCAGAATCAACAGTCCCGGCGGCAGCGCGGCAGGCTCTCAGGAGATTTACGACGCCCTCCTCAGATTCAAACAGAAGAAAAAACCTGTCATCATTTCGATGGGCGACGTAGCGGCTTCCGGCGGCTATTATATCGCGGCGGCGGGCGACACCATTTTCGCCGACCCCGCCACCCTCACAGGCAGCATCGGCGTCATATTCAGCCTCGTCGGATACGAGGAACTATTCAAAAAAGTCGGCCTCGACTCCAACGTCATCAAGAGCGTCGAACACAAGGACATCGGATCCCCATACAGGCCGATGACGGAGGAGGAGCGGCAAATCCTTCAGGGCGCGGTGGACAACATTCACTCGCAGTTCATCAGCCACGTGGCCAAGGGCCGGGGCATGGACATCGAAGAGGTCTCCAAACTCGCCGACGGCAGGCTCTACACCGGCGAGCAGGCGCTCGGAAACAAGCTTGTGGACAAAATGGGCGGGATGCACGAAGCGGTGGAGTTCGCCGCCAAAAAGGCTGGCATGCCCTCGTCTCCCAAACTCGAATATCTCCAAAAAGAGAATCCTTTTATGTCGTTGTTCGAGACGGCGAGCGAAATCGGCTCCGGCGTGTTGGCGAACAAGATTGCCGAGGCGGCGGCCAAACAGATGTTGGCCGCTCCCGGAATCGAAACAAGGTGACGCTGGGAGCTGAGGGGACAACGTCAAGCAAATTTGAAAATGGATTCAGCAATCTGCAAATAAAGAACGGAGCAACCTTATGGACAATTCCGGATTGAAAGAGGCGGAGAGAAAACCCGCCGGAGGGCTAGAGGAGAAGTATTACGATTTTGACGGACTGTCGATAAGGTATGTGGACAGCGGGCCGGCGGAGCGAGCGCCCGGCGCTCCCGCGATATTCTTCATTCACGGCCTCGGCGGCTCGATAGAGGACAACTCGGCGTGTTTCCCGTATCTGGCGCGCGATTGGCGCGTGGTGGCGTTCGATTGTCCGGGAACAGGAAAATCCGATAAACCGGACAGAGAGTACGACATTGATTATCTGACGGACTTCTCGCTGGAACTCGCCACCCGGCTGGGGCTGGACAAGTTTTATATCGCGGGCGGCTCTCAGGGCGGGCTTCAGGCCCTGCTGTGCTGTCTGCGCTCGCCCGAACGGATTTACAAGGCGGCGGTTTACTCGCCCGCCGGGGTGTGGGCGCCAAACCCTCTGGGAGCCGCTTTCTTCTCAGCCTTGCCCCCGGTGGCCACTAAACTCTTCTTCCGCATTTCCTCCATGCTTTGGTACTCCCCCGGATTTGCCGGAGCCGCAGAACTTCGCCGGGAGGACTTGGCTGAAAAAGACGCTTATGAACAACCGGGGTTCGGCAAACATGTCTTCGGATGCCTCGTCTCGCAGATGAGCGGAGACTTCCGCCCCGTGTTCAGGCGGATAGAGACACCTACCCTGATACTGTGGGGGACGCACGATTTCGGCATGCCCTCAAGGATGGGAGACGAGCTTCACGGTCTCATGAAAGATTCGATTTTTGAGAAAGTTCCCCGCGCCGGGCACAACATCCCCAAAGAAAGGCCGGAATTTTTCGCGCGCCGGCTGACGGAATTTTTCAGCGAGGGCTAGGGCGGACGAGGCGGCGGACACAACGACAGAAAAACAACAATGGCAAAACCGAACAATTTTAATTAATTGTGGCGCGATTGCAATATGCGCTGTATAATAAATGTGGAGATTGAGGATTTTGAGGAAAAATCAAAGTCCTCGGACGCGCAAGCACGGCCGGGCGAACGCGTCCGAACTAGGAGGAAAGAGTACAATGCAGTGTCCATTCCTTAGCTTGGGCAACAAACGCCCCTTCTGTGAAACCGGCGCATTCGGTCTCATGGTCCCCAAACCCGGCGACTACCGCAAGTTCTGCACAAACCGCTCATACTACATGTGTCAGGTTTACCGCGCCAACACCGGCACGGGGGACAAAGAAAAGTGCCTCCAAGAAATAGCCCCGAGGCTCGTTCAGGCGTAACGCGGCAATTTAATGTTAAAACTCAATAAAGAGGAATCCCGCGCGGGCGGCGCGCGCGGTTTGGCATAGTTGCTAATTTCACAAACAGCGCGCCGTCAGTCTTGATATTCGTGTGTTTGACCAATTTTTTCATTGTTTTCTTTTCGGCTAAGCCGTTTTTGAAGGTCTAAAGGAAAACGATGTGGGCGGAGATTTTGGTCTATCGTTGCCAAGGATATCTTGGCAACGATAGAAAAATGTGCTTTGCTGTTCGCGTTTCATCCGCTCTGAACAATCGCTCTAGAATCCTAATGAGGGATTCGGGATAAGGCTATTCGAGGGCGTTTTGTCCGCGCCGTTTTTCAGCCCGGCAAGGTGTGCTAGAATTGCGATATGCTTATTCGCGAGGCAGTATTGAGGAACAACGCGGGAGGAGAGACCCGGAGTGTTGGGCGCGCGGCTGACGCTCTGGCGTTCGAGGGCCGGACTAGGCCGCTGGACACGCTGGGCGCGGGGGTTGCGCGGGGCGAGTTTTCAGTTGAATGGCCCGCAATGTCAGAGGAGTTGAAGATAGTTGCGGCGGACGGCCCGGAAGCGGAGCGTCTGTGCAGGCGAAAACCCTCTCTCTGGAACGTTCTGGCCTATGAGCGCGAATGGGCTGAATATCCGGAATACAACAATTTTCTCGATGATAAATCCCCGGTTTTTCACAAGAAGAAATACCAGATGGACGTGTACGAAAAGTTGCTGCGCAGCGAATTAGATGGGTTGGGGCGCGGGTTGAAGGTTTTGGACGCCGGAGGCGGGGTCGGCAGAGCGGCGGCAAGACTGGCGGGCCGGGGCTGCGACGTGACGCTGGTCGACGCGTCGCCGAGGGCGTTGACGGCGGCGTGGGGCAGGCTTGCGAGGGTCGGCGCGGGGTCTTACGACCTCGCATGGGCGGATGCGGAGGACCTGTCGGGCGCGGTTGCGCCACGCTCCATGGACGCCGCTCTGGCCCTTGAGACGCTTTGCTATCTGAACGACCCTGAAGCGGCGCTGACGGGGATAGCGGGGACGGTGCGGAGCGGCGGTTGGATGGCGTTTTCGGTGGAGAACATGGCTGGGGCGCTGGCGTCGGACACTAGAGCGGCTGGATTCGGCAAAACGCTTGGCGCAGCCGTCCACAGAGAAATCACCGTAGAAGGCGAACTGCATGTGAAATACTTTTCCATAGGGCGGCTGGAACGGATGTCGCGGGAGGCCGGGCTGCGGGACGCGAGGGTGGTGTGCTGCCACCACGTGGCGGACGGACCGCTCGGACGGGTCATCGGAGACGAGCGTTGGAGCGACCCGGCATTCGCGCGTCGCGCTATGAGCGTCGAGCGCGCGCTGTGGAAAATCCCGCCGCGGATGTCCGCAGGCCGCGCGCTGCTCGTTGTCGGCCGCGTCAGATAGCGCTTGCTCCATATAATTCGACAGAATAACCGAGTGAAACATTTCCAGATACCGGATTCTTAACAAGAAAATCCGGGAGGCTTTTAGCTGTTTTGAGGAGAACTAACTGCTTTTCGAAGATTTTGCATAAAGAGATTGAGAAATCTATACAATATATTGTTTGCATTACAAGTAAATTATGTATAATTACTGAAATGACGGGCAGGAGAGAAGGCGGGCAGCGGCGCCGCCGCTTCTCAGAAAGCCTTTCGGGAGACATCCTAGCGGGATCGCGGCGAAATGAAATTCGACGAAATTTTACAGAGATATGAAGACAGTTTGATGGCATACAACCGCGCCGCCGGGCTGATGGACAAGGGACGGCTCGACGAGGCGGAAGAGTTGCTGAAGGCTGCTCTATCGCGATATCCGAGAGAAGTTTTCATGGACGAGGAGCAGGAACTTGACGCATCCATGCTCGACTCCATAGACACGCTTTTCACTAATATTTCGGACAGGTTGGAGTTGGTGAGGTCCATAAAGAGCGGGCCGAAGCTCGGCGCGGCAGGTATCCTTACGCTGCGCGATCTTGTGGAGCGGAACGCGCTCAAAACGAAGAGCGAGCCGATGTCGGAGTCTGCCGCGCAAGAAGGTTTTTCGACCGACGCGTCTGTCGAGTTGGATTACACCGCAAGCAAGCTGGACGAGGAAGAGTTCGAGCGGGTATGGGACGACGATTCTAAATCCGTCGCGGAAGATTCAGGAGCGGCTGATGTCTCCGCGACTGCCGAGCTTTCCGCTGAAGACATCATTCTTTCGGGGCTGACGGACGTTCGGGCGGAGGACGTTGGAGCCGCTGTCGAAGCAAGCGCGCTGGAGCCGCAAGAGAATAATTCCCCAGAGATAGACGAAGCTCTCGCGGCCATCGAAGCATTCGAGGAAATGGACGCCGGGAGCGTCGGGCAAACGGAAAAAGGCGAATTCGACAAAATCGAAATAGAGATAGAGATGGAAAGAGACGCGGACGCAGAGTCGGACGCGGCTTCCATAACCGCGGAGAAAGAGAAATCGCTGGAAGACATGCTGGCCGGAACGCTGACGGACGCTCCGCCGCCTGAAGATATCGAGTTGATTGACGAAGAGCTACAAAGCGCTCAGATTCCGGAAACGGCTCCCGCCGCCGAGACTGAGCCGGCTCCAGGGCCGGATGAAGAGAAGGTGAAAAAGGCGCTCGAGGCTGTGGCGGCCGCGGCGGACGATACAGACGAAACAACTAAAGAATCAACGCCGGAGACTGCCGAAGCGGGCGCGGATGAAGCGGAGGCGGACAGCGGAGCCGCGCCGAAAAAAAAGAAGCCCGGAATCTTCTCTAAGCTTTCGGCTTTAAAGAAACCGAAGAAAACAAAAAAAAACGAGCCTCAGGAGGCTGAACTGCTCGAAATGAGCGACGAAGGACCCGCGAACGCGCCGGAAGCGCCTCCTGAAAAAACCGACGAGGAAGCGGGCGGTCCGAAAAAGATGAAAAAACTAAAGTTGTTCGGCATCGGAAAGAAAAAGAAAGGCTCTGGCGAAGAATTGAAAGACATGGCGGAGCAGACTGCGGAAATAGCGACGGAGGAGCCGGCCGCAGAGGCTGAGTCTGTCGCGGAAGCAGCGCAAGAAGAGCCAGTGGTCGAAGTGTCGGCGGCTTTCTCGACGCCCCCGGCGACTCCGGCAAATGTGAGCGATGACGAAAAGGACGAAGAAGACGAAGCGCTCCTTTCAAAAGACGAAATCAAAAGACAGTACGGCCCGGCTCACAAGCACACGATTATCGAGCGGACGACGGTAAACGTGTCAGGAATATTCAGTTCTATATTCGTGGTTCTCATGCTGTTGGCGGGATTCGCGGACTTGGGGTACAGGATATACACGGACGTGTATCTGGGCGGGCTTGACAGCCTGTACCGGGGCGGCGAGAAAGCGGCGTTGAGCGAGCCGACGAAGATGGACGAAGCTCTCACGAATTATCTGCAATACAGGTCGGCATTGCCTGACACGGGCGCCGACAAAAACAAAGTTTCCGCATATCTGCCTGTGGCGTGGAGTTCCAAGCTGAGAAATGAAAAGAACAAGCCGGACGAAGCGCTAATGCTGATGCGGCTGATGAGGCGAGAGGATGTAATGGCATCGGCGCTGGACGAAGAATTCGTCAGCGCGCTGATTATGAAAGCTGAACAAGGCGTATCAGGCGGCGGAGAGGAATTCGAAGAGATGACATCCCGCGCGAGGCAGATTTTGGCGGAAGGCCGCGTGGCGGAACCTGTGGCGTTGGAAATGCTTAACAGGCTGGACGCCCTTGAAGCGGGCGCAGCAGTTGTTAAAACTTCAAGCAAATGACAGGCGGCGAAATGACGGACACTGAAAAAATCATCGAGGGAAGCGGCGGCGGCGACTACCTAGTTCGCTCCGTGTCCATCGTGACCCTGCTTTTCGAGCGTGGGATATTGAACGAGATATTCGAGAGCGGCAGGCTGACTGAAGAGGAAGTGGATGTTAGGACGGAGACGTTGAAAAAGAGATTCCCGGGGTTCGGGGGCGACGGTTTGGGAAACGACGGAGGCGAGACCGGCTGAAGGCCGGAGCCGCCGCCGATAAAATAAAGCAAAGGGCGCGCCGGACGCGCGCTGCAAAAAAGAAAGCCTTTGAGGCCGGATTAAAAGGAGAAATGAATGCAATCGAGAATGATCACGATGAGCCAGAACGAGATCCCGAGGAAATGGTACAACGCGCTGCCCGACCTGCCGAGACCGCTGGACCCGCCGCTGCATCCGGGAACGAGAGAGCCGATAGGGCCGGAGGCGCTGACGCCGCTGTTTCCGATGGGGCTTATCGAGCAGGAAGTAAGCTCGCAACGGTGGATCGACATACCGGAGGAAGTGCTGGACATACTGGCGCTGTGGAGACCGACCCCGATGTTCCGCGCGGTCGGGCTTGAGAAAGCGCTCGGAACGCCCGCGAAGATTTTCTACAAATACGAAGGCACAAGCCCCGCCGGAAGCCACAAGCCGAACACGGCTGTCGCTCAGGCGTACTACAACAAAAAAGAGAATGTCAAAAGGATAGCCACCGAGACCGGAGCCGGGCAGTGGGGAAGCGCGTTGAGCTTCGCATGCAGCCTGTTCGGGATCGAGTGCATGGTGTACATGGTGCGGATCAGCTTCGACCAGAAGCCGTACCGCAAGTCGCTTATTAACGCGTGGGGAGCCAATGTGGTTCCCAGCCCGAGCAACCTAACGGCGGCCGGGCGCGCGGCGCTGGAGAAGGACCCGGACTGCACGGGCAGCCTCGGTCTGGCCATCAGCGAGGCGGTCGAGGACGCGGCGGGGCGCGAAGACACGAAATACGCGCTGGGCAGCGTCCTAAACCACGTGCTGCTGCATCAGTCCGTGATCGGGCAGGAGTGCATCAAGCAGATGGCGTCTGTGGGAGAATACCCGGACGTGGTGGTGGGATGCCACGGCGGCGGAAGCAACTACGCCGGACTTACACTGCCCTTCCTGCCGGACAAACTGGGCGGGAAAAACATCCGCTTCGTGGCGGTCGAGCCGAAGTCATGCCCGACACTGACGGAAGGAAAATACGAGTACGACGTGGGAGACGTGGCGGGAATGACGCCGCTGCTGATGATGTACACGCTGGGGCACGACTTCATGCCGGCTCCGATACACGCGGGCGGCCTCAGGTATCACGGCGGAGCGCCCATCGTTTCCAACCTCATTCACGACGGAATCATGGAAGCCATATCCGTCGAGCAGAAACAGATCTTCGAGTCCGCCGTGCTGTTCGCGAGGACTGAAGGACATATCCCGGCTCCGGAATCCGCGCACGCGATACACGGCGCGGTCGCCGAGGCGTTGAAGTGCAAGGAAAGCGGAGAGAGCAAAACCATCCTGTTCGGACTGAGCGGGCACGGGCATTTTGACATGGGAGCGTACGACGCGTATTTCAGCGGCAGGATGTAAAGACGCTTGACAACGGGCGGCGGCGCGGCGGGACGGCCGCGCCGCCCCTTCCCCGGACTAACATTCCGGGCCGGGCACAAACGCGGGGGCGCGCCCTCCGCGGCTCACAAGGAGCGTTGATATCATCATGGACGTGCTGGTTCTCAACGCAAGCTACGAGGTGCTCAACATCACACGCTGGCAACGCGCGATATGTCTAGTCTTCTCCGGCAAAGCGGAGATGCTGGAACAACGCGACCGCTCCGCCCGCTCCCAGTTTCAGGAATTCGACATGCCGTCGGTCATCAAGATGAACTACTACGTGAAGAAGCCGCGCATGCAAGTGCCGTTCTCCAGAGGGAACGTCTTCATGCGCGACCACCACACGTGCCAATACTGCGGCAAGACCCGCAAGGCTGCGGAGCTTACTCTCGACCACATCATGCCGCGCTCGCTTGGAGGGGAAACCTGCTGGGAGAACCTCGTGACGGCGTGCAAGCACTGCAACGTGAAAAAGGGGAACCGCACGCCGGAGGGGGCAGGGATGAAACTGCGTAAGATGCCGCGCGCGCCCCAGTTCACCCCCACCCTTCAGGCCTGCTTCAGGGAAGACTGGGAGAAATACGTGCCGTACGCGGTCCCTGTCCCCCTATCAGGAGAAATCAACTAAGGAACCCGCAGCGCCCTCGTCCAACGCCGCGACACCCATGCCATGAAAAAAGAAATTGTCAGATACGACCCTTCCAACCCCGCGCATCGCGAGGCCGTGCGCCGCATCGTGTACGACACCGGCTTCGGAGGCGAAACGGTCGCCCCCTACTTTGACAACTTCGATCTCTTCGCCGACATGCTCACCCTTTATTACACGGACTACGACGCCTCCCACAACTTCCTCGCGATGGCGGACGGCGAGATAGCCGGATACCTGCTCGGATGCCCGGACACGCCGGTTTGCGACAGTGTGACAAAAAGAGAAATCTACCCGGCCCTGCTGCGCGGCATAATATCCGGCAGATACAAACTAACGCCGAAAGACCTCCTGTACATCAGGCGAAGCCTCTCGGCGATGATTCGCGGAGAACACATAGCGACGCCGACGGACGTCTATCCGGCGCATCTTCACATCGACTTTCTGCCGCAATACCGCCGCGCAGGGCTAGGCTCGAAAATAATGCTGGAGTACATGGACTATCTGCGCGGACTGGGCGTTAAGGGAGTTCACTTGGGCACTTCCAGCGCGCACCGCTCGGCGCTCCCCTTCTACGCGAAGCTTGGGTTCTCCGTGTACTCGCGCCTGAGGATGACCGAGACCGTCTTCGCCCCGCTGCATCCGCAAGACCTTTACGGAATAGTATGCGTCAAACTGCTGTGAACGCCATTTAAGGAGGCGCGAAATGCCATATATACCCCACACCGAAGAAGAATTGAACGAGATGCTCGAAGCAGTCGGAGCGTCGTCGCTGGACGACCTTTTCGCCGACATCCCCGCGTCGCTGTCGCCTCGCTCCTTTGATTTGCCGAAAGGCAAACCTGAGCACGAGGTTCTCAGAACGCTGCGCGGGCTTGCCGCGAAGAACGCCACCCAGCTCGTCAACTTCGTCGGAGGCGGCTTCTACGACCACTTCATCCCCGCCGCCGTCGACCCCATAGTCTCCCGCAGCGAGTTCTACACCGCCTACACCCCCTACCAGCCCGAAACATCGCAGGGAACGCTTCAGGCAATATACGAGTACCAGACGGCGATATGCAGGCTGGTCGAGATGGACGTCTCCAACGCCTCCCTGTACGACGGCGGAACCGCCCTCTACGAAGCCTCCATGATGGCCGTGCGCGCCACCGGCAGAAAAAAAATAATCGTCGATCAGGGCGTCAGCCCCATCTACCGCGTCATGCTCGAAAGCTACACATCCAACCTCGGACTCCAGTTCGAGCAGATACCCATTTCAGGGGGAGTGACGGACCGCAAAAAAATCAAAGACGCCCTCGGCTCGGACATCGCCGCCGTCATAGTCCAGAACCCTAACTTCTTCGGCTGCGTGGACGATTTCTCGGACATCTCAAAGATGGCGAAAGAAGCCGGAGCAATGGTGATATGCTCGGTATATCCGCTGTCGCTCGGACTGATCAAACCGCCCGGAACTATGGGCGCCGACATTGTGACGGGGGAAGGACAGAGCCTCGGACTGCCTCTGTCGTTCGGCGGGCCGTATCTCGGCTTCATGGCCGCTCGCTCCGAAAACGCCCGCCGCATGCCCGGCAGAATCGTTGGAGCCACCGAGGACACGCAAGGCAGACGCGGGTTCGTCCTCACTCTCCAGACCCGCGAGCAGCACATACGCCGCGAGAAAGCGACAAGCAACATCTGCTCCAACGAAGCCCTCTGCGCGCTGTCCGCCCTCGTCTACATGTGCCTGCTCGGAAAAGGCGGCCTTCAGCAGGTAGCCCGCGTATGCGCCGAGAAAGCCGCCTACACCCGCAAGAGACTCTCCCAGATTCCCGGTGTCAACATCAAATACCCGGCTCCCACATTCAACGAGTTCGCCGTCGAACTGCCCCGCGACGCCGGAACAGTGATCGGCGACCTAATCGAAAAAGGGTTCGCCGCAGGATTCCCTCTCGGCAGATATTACGAGGGCATGGAGCGCTCCATGCTGGTCGCCGTGACTGAAAAGAGAACCAAAGAAGAAATTGGACGCCTCGCCGAGGCGCTCGAGGAGGTCTTGTCATGAAGCTCATATACGAGAAAAGCTCCCCCGGCCGCAAAGGCGTCAGGCCCCCGGAATCCGACGTTTTCGCGAAGATAGAAATCCCCTCCGCCCTTATGCGGAAAAAACCCGCCGAACTGCCCGAAGTTTCCGAACTGGACGTAGTGAGGCATTTCACCGAATTGTCCCGCCGCAACTTCGGCGTGGACACGAACTTCTACCCGCTCGGCTCTTGCACCATGAAGTACAACCCTAAGATGTGCGAGCAGGCGGCGAAGATGGAGGGATTCGCGGCGCTGCATCCGCTGCTGCCCCAGCTAAGGCTCGGCGGCATGCTCACTCAGGGCGCGCTCCAGATACTCCACGACTGCGCCGCCCTCCTCTGCGAGATCACCGGCATGGCGGAATTCACTATGCAACCTATGGCCGGCGCGCACGGCGAACTGACCGGCATCATGCTCATCGCCGCCTACCACAACTCGCGCGGCTCGAAAAAAACAAAGGTAATCGTCCCGGACTCCGCCCACGGAACAAACCCCGCCAGCGCCGCCATAGCCGGATACTCGGTCGTCACCGTCAAGTCCAACTCGCGCGGCGTAATGGACCTCGAAGAGTTCGAAAAAACTCTCGACGATGAAACGGCGGCGGTAATGCTCACATCGCCCAACACTCTCGGGCTGTTCAACGCGGACTTGCAACGCATAGTCGAATTGGCGCGCTCCAAAGACGCCCTTATGTATTACGACGGGGCCAACCTGAACGCCATCCTCGGACGCTGCCGTCCCGGCGACATGGGGTTCGACGTCGTCCACCTCAACCTTCACAAGACGTTCGCCACCCCGCACGGCGGCGGCGGGCCGGGCGCAGGCCCTGTCGGCGTTTCCGAAAAACTCATCCCATTCCTCCCGATTTCCCGCGTAGTCAAACGCTCCGACGGCACTTTCGCCCTCGACTACGACCACCCTCAGTCCATCGGCTACATCGCCCCCTTCTACGGCAACTTCGGCGTCATCCTCAAAGCCTACGCCTACATACTCGCCCTCGGGCGCGAAGGCCTCGTCCGCGTGAGCGAAACGGCGGTGCTGAACGCCAACTACCTTATGAGCAAGCTGAAAATCGCCTATGAGCTTCCTTACGATAGAATCTGCAAACACGAGTTCGTCCTATCGGCTTCGAAACAGATGAAAAACGGAGTCCGCGCCCTCGACATAGCAAAGGCCCTTATCGACAGAGGCTTCCACCCGCCGACGGTTTACTTCCCGCTCATCGTCAAGGAATCCATAATGATAGAGCCGACGGAGACTGAATCCAAAGAGACGCTCGACGCGTTCGCCGAGGCCATGCTGGAGGTGGCTCGGGTCGCCGATGAGAACCCCGAAGCCCTGCGCGCGGCTCCGTCCAAAACCCCGGTGTCGAGGCTCGACGAGGTCAAGGCTGTAAAAAAAGCCGATTTCGCTTACATCCCGAACGCCTGACGCCGGGTCGGCTCAGCGTTTGAATCGGTTTTTTCATTGTGCTATAATCGATTTGATGTCTTCATTCGCGCGGCATAACTTGAGAAAGGCTCGCAACTCATGAACATTGCTGTCATAGGCGTAGGCTATGTCGGCCTCGTGACCGGAGCCGTCTTCGCCGACCTCGGAAACATCGTCGTCTGCGTCGACAGCGACAAGAAAAAAATCGGGAACCTGAAAAAAGGCCGGATGCCGTTCTACGAGCCGGGGCTTGAAGAAATGGTCGCCCGCAACATCGAGGACGGACGCCTCTCCTTCACCACCGACACCGCCGAGGCGGTAGGGGCGTCCGAGATAGCGTTTATCGCGGTCGGCACTCCCCCCGGAGAAGACGGCGGAACCGACCTGTCCCAAGTCGAGGCCGCCGCCGAGGCTATCGGACGCTCGCTCGCATGCGGCATGATCGTCGTCAATAAAAGCACCGTCCCCGTCGGAACCGGCGACCTCGTCAAACACATCATCGACAAAGTGAAACCAAAAAACGCCGAGGTCGAGGTCGTTTCGAACCCGGAGTTCCTTGCGGAAGGCAGCGCCATTCACGACGCGCTCTACCCAGACCGCATCGTCATCGGCGCTCCCAACAGGTCGGTGGCTATGAAACTCATCGAGCTGTACGCCACGCTCGAAAGGCCGATGGTGATAACGTCCGTGCGAAGCGCGGAAATGATTAAATACGCCTCCAACGCATTTCTGGCCACCAAAATATCCTTCATTAACTCAATAGCCAACCTGTGCGAAGAGGTGGGCGCGGACATCGAGGAAGTCAGCCGCGGCGTCGGCCTCGACGAGCGCATCGGCAACAGGTTCCTTCGCGCCGGAATCGGCTACGGCGGCTCCTGTTTCCCCAAAGACACCGAGTCCCTGCTCCACGTCTCCCGCAAGTTCGGCTCGGAAATTACCATCATCGACGCCGCCATCAAAGTGAACGACGCCCAGCCGCTCAGGCTTGTCGAAAAGGCGGAACGCGCACTCGGCTCCCTGAAAGGAAAAACCGTCGCCGTCCTCGGCCTCTCCTTCAAACCCGACACGGACGACCTTCGCGAATCATGCGCGCTCGCTATCGTATCCCGCCTGCTGGAGCTTGGCGCGAATGTGCGCGCGTACGACCCCATGGCGATGCGAAAGTGCGAGCCTCTCTTCCCCTCCATCAAATACTGCGAAGACGCATACGACGCCGCCGCAGGCGCGCACGCCCTCATGGCTCTCACCGAATGGAACCACTTCAAACACCTGAACTTCTGCCGTCTAAAGGAAATCATGGCGGACGTTCACGTGTTCGACGGACGCAATATCTATAACCCGGAACTCGTCGCGCGCGCGGGCCTGAAATACCACGGGGTCGGACGCGAACCCGGCGCGCAGCCGGAAATCCTTCCCGACAATTGCTCCTCTATTTGCCGGGGCGCAAAATCAAAAAGGGGGACAAAGACATGACAATGGACATGACGAGAGAGATAACTCTCGAATTCGTCCGAGTCACCGAGGCCGCCGCCCTCAAAGCGGCCCGCTGGATGGGCAAAGGCGACAAAAACGGAGCCGACAAAGCCGCCGTGGACGCCATGCGCGGCATGCTCGAACTGGTAAATATCCGAGGAAAAATTGTGATTGGCGAGGGTGAAAAAGACGAGGCCCCCATGCTCTACATCGGCGAACACGTCGGCGGAGGCGGCATACACGACCCGCAGGTCGATATCGCCGTCGACCCTCTCGACGGAACCACCCTCACCTCCAAAGGTCTTCCCGGCGCCATCGCCGTCCTTGCCGCCGCAGACGCGGGCGCTCTCATGTCCTTCCCCAGCTTCTACGTGGACAAAATAGCCGTCGGCCCTGCCGCAAAAGGTTGCATCGACATCAACGACTCCGTCAAAAACAACCTCAAACGCGTCGCAAAAGCCCTCGACTTCAAAATGGGCGAACTCACTGTGGTCATACTCGATAGGCCCAGACATAAAAAACTCATAGACGAGGTCAGGGCCGCCGGAGCAAGAGTAAAACTAATAAGCGACGGCGACGTCGCCGGAGCCATCGCCTGCGCCACCGCGTCCAGCGGCAGCAACATCCTCATGGGCGTCGGAGGAGCCCCCGAAGGCGTTCTCGCCGCAGCCGCTCTCAAATGCCTTGGCGGCGATATCCAAGTAAAAATCTGGCCCCGCGACCCCGAAGAAAAAAAGAAAATCATCGAACTCGGCTTCTCAAAAAAACAAATGGAAACCGTCTTCACCGCCGAAGACCTCTGCCACGGCGACAGCACCGTCTTCTCCGCCACAGGCGTCACCGGCGGCGATTTCCTTGACGCCGTCCGCTATCACGGCGACACCGCAGTGACCCATTCGGTGGTTATGCGCTGCAAAACAAGAACGGTCCGCTACATCACCGCCGTTCATCAGACTAAAACAAAGACCGTGCCGTCGCGCAGCGAAAGCCGCGAGGTCCGCATCTAGCCGGGCGCGCAACCGCGCTCACAGGAGGCTCCGCCATGAAATCCGCAACATTAAAAGCCGCTATATCAGCCGCGCTCGCCTGCGCCGTCATTCTATCCGCAGCGCCTAAGCCCGCCCTCGCCGATTCCCCGAAGGATATCTGGGAAAAAACCCTTTCGAAAATCTCCACCGTCAAAGATTATCAGTGCGTGCTCCACGTGTTCATCTGGGACACCCCGACCGCCATCAAACACAACCCTAAAAACGAAGAAGGAAAAGACAACCGCGAATACTGGTACACCTACAAACTCGACATGAAATGGAAAAAACCCGGCTACAACATGTTTACCGTTCTGGCCGCCGACAATCCGGGAACCGACATAGCCACGAAAACCATCAAGCGCGCGCCCGGCTCTCAAGTCGTGTTCGGATTCAAAGACAACAAGAACCTATACAGCAAGTTCCCCAAATCAGGCGACCCCGTGATGGACAAACAGACAGCCAAAAACATCTTCTTCATGCCCGCGATCGCCTTCGAGGGAGCGCGCCAGATCGGATTCAACCACAACATCCACACCATGCAGTCATACATCGAGCGCTACTTCAAATCCGGGCGCGTCGTCGCCGACACCGCCCCGCTCGCCGCCAAGAAAAACTTCCGGTTCGACCCCGCCAAGAAAAACCTAGACTTCGACGATGAAAAACTCCCCGGCCAGTTCATACGTCTGACCATGACCCCCGCCGACCCGAACAAAAATCTCGGCGTCACCCGCGAGGTGATGTACATCAATCCCTCCACCATGCTGCCGGCCCAGATCGAGACATACGAAGGCGACCGCATCGTTATGTGCATGTATTTAGAGAACTTCAGGGCGAACATCGGGCTGGAAAATGCTCTGTGGGAAGACTTCTTCAAAAACACCCAGATATTCAACCCGTCAGGCGGAAAATAATTGCCCGGCGCCCGACGCCCCTTTGTTTGACACTGTAATTTCACTGTGCTAAATTCACCTTTATGTCTGACGCAGAGACCGCAAAAAAAAACGCCGACACCGCCGCTCAAAACGACGATCCGTCCCGCATGAGCCTCATCGAACACCTCGATGAATTGCGCTCCCGCATAATTTACGCCCTTATCACCGTCACAATCGGCAGCATAGCAAGCTGGTTCGTCACACTCCCCGTTCTCAACCACCTTATCAAAGGCGCCGGCGAAGTCATCACCCTCGGCCCGGCGGACGCATTCATGTGGCGCATAAAACTCGCTATGATCCTCGGCGTAATCTTCTGCGCCCCGATACTCCTGTACCAAATCTGGCTATTCATCAAACCCGCTCTTCTTCCTCAAGAGCGCAGGTTTGTTTTTCCCGTCGTGTTTTTCGGAACGATACTCTTTTTCTTAGGCGCTTTTTCCGGCTCCCTCGTCATCCCCATGACCCTTCAATTCCTCGAAAGTTTCGCCGGGGACAGCATACAACCCACTTATACTCTCGACAAATACCTGTCTTTCGTCGGAACCTTCGTCATCGCGTTTGCGGTTGTCTTCGAACTGCCCGTCGTGCTCATCCTGCTAGCAAAAATGGGCATCATAACTCATCAGTTCTTAGTGGCCAACCGCAAATACGCCATTCTAATAAGCCTTATCATCGGCTCCATAATGACCCCCGCCGACGTTGCCTCTATGTTCTTTTTGGCGATTCCCCTCATGGCTCTTTTTGAGATCAGCGTTGTCATCATAAGATTTATGAAAAAACCCGTCAGAAAATAAGTTGTTATCGCATTAGAAAGAGCGGCGCTCGCGCGCTTTCAATGTTGACGCGCAGCCGGATATCTGATAGTTTGGACGTGCGGATTCTTGAACATCGGGAAGCGAAGAAAACGCGGAGGCATAGCATGGCAAATCCGACTTCATTAAAGAGACTTCCGGTCGCGGCTATGTGCGCGATAATCGCGGTTGTGGTCGCCGTCTGTGCGGCCGCCGCCCCGGCGGCCAAGAAAGAAGCCCCTTCTTGGAAACACATGGACAAACAGGCTTTAGCCCGGCTGCTTGAAAAAGGCGAGATCGCCTCGGTAGACGTGGTCGGCCCGCAAAAACTCGAACTCTGCTCCATCGGAATACTCGCAAAAGCCCCTCCCGAAAAGGTCTGGCGCGCCATCACCGAATTCAATGACTATGAAAAAATGATGCCCGACATGAGCGCCGCGAAAGTCCTTGAACGCTCCGGCAATACTGCCCTCGTCGAGTTCACCGTCACCGTCCTCAAAGTCAGCATGTTGACGATAAGCACGGACTATGTCCTTAAATACACGTTCGACGCCCCGCGCCGAGCGGATATCTCTTGGGTGTCGGGCAAGGTAAAAAACGTGAGCGGGTACTGGGAACTTTATCCAGTTGACGGCGGCAAAAACACAGTGGTCATATACTCGATAACATCCGATCTGGCGTCCGCCAGCCCGCTGGTCGGCGCAGCCCTTCAGGAACAGCCCGCCACCGTCATGTCCATCAACCTCTCCAGCGCCATAGTGCTGTCCCGCGTCGTTGTGGACAAAGCCGAAAAACTCTGATATCCGACACGGAGGCTTGAAAGATGAAAAATCGCGCTTTTAGAAAAACAATCGCCGCCTTCGCACTCGCCGCCGCCGTATTCTCCGCCGCAGGAGCGAACGCCGCCGACCCGATATGGAAACAACTCGACCCGGCTCAACTCGAAAAACTCCTCGACGGAGGCCGCGTCGCCTTCGTAGACCGCGCCCAGCGCCCCGGCAAAGAACTCGCCGTCTCAGGCGTAATCGTCAACGCCCCGCCCGAAAAAGTCTGGAACATCCTCGCCGACTACGAAAGCTATCCTAAGATGATCAACCAGATCACCAGAGTCAAAGTCATTGAAAAAAAGAGCGACTTCGCCGTCGTTCAGTTCTACATGTTCCTCATCAAGCTCGGCCCGGTGAAGATACAGACGGATTACATACAGAAATGGAAATACGACAAGCCGAGGAAGATAACTATTGTCAGCCTCGACGAAAAAAACGTGAAGAAGAAAAAATACAACGAGACGGACGACCCCGCCAACGCCATCGTTTGGGAGCTTGTCCCCACCGCCGACGGCAAGCGAACCATGCTCTTCCACACCACAATCAGCGACATATCCGAAAGCGGCGTGGTGGGGAAATATATGGTTGAAAGACAGCCTACCATCCAGATCGGGTTCGATCTGGCCAACGCCCTAATCCAGACCGAAGCCATCAAAATCCGCGCCGCCTCAGGAAAATAACGTCGCGCATTTAAAGCGCCTCCGGCGGCCAAAGATAAACTTTTGAAAAAGTTTCTCTCTGGAATCTCTTCAAAACGTTTCAATGGTCGTCGGAAGCGAATCGCTGACGCGCTTTTCTCCCGCCGCCCTATGTAAAATCATTTCTGAACAAGACTCCTCTTAAAAAACCTTTCCCAATATCTTTTCCCATAGCACGCGCCGATGGGAAGAGCAAAACCTTCCTATCGACGCTTGCATGAAAAAGTTTTGAAAAGGATTTTAAGGGAACGCTTTTTCAAAAGTCTTCCCTTAATGCCATTATTCTCAAGGCCGTGATCGGAATCGAACCGATGATGAAGGTTTTGCAGACCTCCCCCTTAGCCACTTGGGTACACGGCCGCGCTATGTCGTCGATTAATCGTATTATACCCGGAAAATGGGCAGGATGGCAATCGACTGCGGGTGGTCGCGCGCGAGTCATGCTGGGGCGGCGGGCGGGGCTTCGAGACTCACTCCGAAAATTCTTCCCGTCGAGAAGTCCTGCACTATCAGTGGATAGACGCGGTCTAAGTCTAGCTTGCCGCCCTTGCGGAGCATGCCGCGCCTGCGCGCCACGGCTTCGCAGAACTCCACCGGGTCGCATGTTTCCGTTTCGACGTCGTAGTATTCGTTGAATATCCGGCAGTAGAACGGTAGGGAGCGCGCGAGGAGGTGAAGCGCCGCCTCGTCTGGATTGAAAAATGAGTCCTGAAGACATCCGAGGAGGGCGAGCGAAAGTCCATGTTCCCTGCGGGCGAACTGAGGGGTGACGACTCCGGGGGTATCTACGAGGACAAAGTTGCCGCCTGCGTTGACGAGCTGAACGGCTCGGGTTACGCCGGGCTGAGCGCCGACGCGGACGGAGCGTTTGCCGACGATATAGTTCATGACGGTGGACTTGCCAACGTTAGGCAGACCGATGACCGCCGCGCGGACATTCTCCGGGGCGCCTGAAGCGCGCCTTATCTTATCGATGAATCTCTCTCTCGGCGCGCGGTTTGAGTGCGGAAAAACAAGGGTCGGAATCCCTTCGCGCTCGAAGTGGGCGAGCCATTCCTTGAGCGCCTTCGGGTCAGCCAGATCGGCCTTGGTGACGAGTGTAACCTGAGAGCAGCCGGGCAGCGCGCGGATGATGAAGTCGCAGCGGGTCAGGTTCGGCGCGCGCGCGTCCACCGTCTGGATGGCGAGGTTGATCACGCCCGACAGTTCTTCGAGTTTACGCATCGCGGCGGACATGTGGGCGGGCATTGATCTGCTTCTGCCTCTCATCTTTCAGTTCCTCCGCCTGTCCGAAAAACCTTCCGCCCCCTTATTTCAAGCGCTCCCTCTGAGAATAGTTTTATCGCCTCGAAAAAGAGCGGTTTTTCTGCGGCCTGCACCCGCGCTGCGACTTCCTCGTATGTGTCGCCGTCATATACGGGCACGGCCTGTTGCAGGATTATCGGGCCGTTGTCGTAAACCTCGTCCACGAAATGTATAGTGCAACCGGTTACCTTCACGCCGTATTCCACAACCGCCTTGTGGACGCGGTCGCCGTAGTATTCGTGTCCGCAGAACGCCGGAATGAGAGCCGGGTGCGTGTTTATTATTCTTCCTCTGTATCTATCCACAAATTCCGGGGACAGCAGGCACATGAAACCGGCCAGAACTATCAGGTCGGGCTTGTAAGGCTCTATGATATCGAGCATGGCGCGGTTGAACATGGCGACGGCGGCGTCGCCGTGCTGATTGAACTCTTTTCGCTGCACGACGAAGGCGGGGACTCCGAACGAGCGGGCGCGCTCCAGCCCGTAGGCGTCCGCCCTGCTAGATATCACGACCGCCGTCTCGACGTCCGCCTCTCCAGCCGCTAAACGCTCCTGAATGTGCTGATAGGTGGTTCCGCCGCCGGAGAGCAACACGGCGATTTTGGTTTTTTTGCGTTCCATAATAAAAGTCTCCCTGCGCCGCAGGGCCGCCGTTATTTAACCGTCCTCAAGAAGTTTGCGGCGTTCGCGCGGACCGGCGTAGCTGAATAAGTTGTCAAAACGGTATTAAGATAAGAACGCGCCGCCGCGGGGTCTCCGCTTTTTGCGGCGGCGACGCCTAACAGGTAATAGGCTTCCGCAGCGGTGGGAGCCGGAACGAAACGAGTCCCTCCGGCGACCAGCGCCTCAAGCGCCTTGCGGGCTTCCCCGCTCCTTCCCGCCTGAACGAGCGCCTCCCCGTATCTTGTGACAATGGAGAAGTATTCGTGGTTGGACGCATAGGGCGTCCGCGAGTATTTCATGCGGACGTGGTCGAGCACGGCCATCGCCTCCGCGTTGCGGCCCATTTTGAAGTACGAGGAGCCGACCAGATAGACGACTTTCAGCTCGTGCGCAGGCTCGAGCGGCCTTCTCATCGCTTCTTCCAGATATTCGATTGTCTGCGCGTATCGCCCGGTCTGCATATATGCAAGGGCGATGTTGAGACGGGCGTTCAGGTAGTCCGGGTCGGCGGCGAGCGCGCGCTTGTACATCTCTATCGATTCTTCAATCCTGCCGTCGTTGAAGTACATGTTGCCGAGGTTGTTGAGCGTGAGGGTATGGCTCGGATTGACGTTGAGGACCTTTTCAAAAACGGCGCGGGATTCTGCTGACGCCTTGGCCGCATCCTCCCTCAGATTCCGCGCCTGCGCGGGGTCGGTCGCGGCGTCGGCCCGGCTGTTGATCACGGCGGCTTTGCGCGTGAGCGCCAGCGCGTAGTTATAGAGCGCGTCCGCGTGAGACGGGTTGACGCCCACCGTGTATTTATACCAGTACAGCGCGTTGTCTATGTGGTCGAGCTTCGTTGCCGGGTCGTCTTCCTCAATCTCGAAAAGCCTCTCGAAAGTTATGCCCAGCTTGAAAGCGGCGGTGTCGAGGGACGGATTGATGTTTATGGACTCCCTGAACATGAGGGCTGATTCTCTAAACAGCAATCTGGCTATCTCGACGCGGGTCGACGGCCTCGGAACCGCCGCTCCGGCTCCGCCCCCGCGCTCCCGCCGCCGGAGATTATCAAGCTCTCGGAGCATCCCCGCCGTTTCCTCCACCGCCTGCGCGTCCGTCATCCCCTGCTTTTCGGGCGACACCAAGCTCATGGCTTTCTGATAGAAAATCAATCCGAGGTTGTATCTTGGCAATGGGTAGTTCGGATAGACGCGCATCGAGTCGATAAAGTTTTTAGCGGCTTGGTCGTAATACTCCTCGCCTTTTTCGAAGTATAGAGCTCCGAGGTCGAGGGATATCTGAGGCAAATCGTAGTGGCGGCGCGCCTCTATGTAAGATGCCATCGCCTCGTCAGGCTGCTTGTGCTTCTGGAAGAACATGCCCCTGAATAGGTGTATATCGCCGTTATAGGGGTCGAGTTTGAGGGACTGCTCGAAGAGATCGAGCGCCTGCCGGTCGAAGTCTTCGGCCCCTGAGCGGTACGCGGAGGCTTCGGCGGCGTTGCCCCGTCGCTCCGCCGCGTCGGCTCCTGCCGCAAGCTCGGTGGCCCGCCGCGCGTAGCTGTTGCCCTTCTTCATCAGTATGTTCGCCATCTGAACGTCGACGGAAAATTTCAGAATCAGGATGAAGAAAAGCGACGCTGCGGCCATGCCCGCTATCGAGACGGGGCGCGAAAGCCTGACGACCGCCCAACGGTCTTTCCACGACATGTCCGGCGCAAGTTCTGAGGCCGCTTCTTTTTTTCGTTTGTTTTTTTTGCCTTTTTTCGACTCTCCGTCGTCCCTGTCCTTGCGCGCGCCGAAGCCGGGAAGGTTTGCGGGAAGCGTTCCGGCTCCGAGCAGCCTGTCTTCTGAGAACACAAGCAGCGCCAGCGCCGCGCCGCAGAACATCGACGTGCCTATGATATGGAACGGGAATCCGAACACGGCTGACGCGGCCACCGACGCGAGCGCGGAGAAAGCGCCGAGCGCCACGCATTGCGTGAACGGATCATCTTTGAGCGGATAGTATATTTTTTTGAAATATTTGAACACGGCAAAGAAGAAATACAACAACAGCGCCAGACCTATGAATCCCAACTCGGCCCATATATGAAGGTATTCGCAGTGAGCCTCTTTCGCGTTGACGTCCTTAAAGAATCCGGGGATGGTGGATATTCCGGATTTTTCGAGGTGGACGGTGAGCATGGAAAGGTAGCGGACTTTGAACGCGCCGATGCCGACGCCGAAGGGGTGATGCTTTATCATCTCGCGCGCGCCGCCCCAGATGAAGCTGCGCGACACGATGGAGTCATCGACCACCTGAGGGGCGGCCGGGGCGGAAAAGGTAGTTTGCGCCGGGGCGGCTTGCGCCGGCGGAGTTTCCGCGCGCCGGGCAACCGAGGCGGCGGCGAACGCCACCATGAGAACGGCCAGAGCCGAAACGGCGGCGGTTTTTCCGCGCCTTGTTCGCATGGCGAACCAGCCCGCCGCCATCAGCGCGGCGAACCCGACGAAGAACGCCGCCCACATTACAGGCGAGCGTCCAAGCCTGCGCGACGCTATGTCCACTATCGACATGAAGCGGCTGACGTATGAATAGTCGGGCGGGCCGTAGCCGACTCGAACATAGAAAACTGGCGGGGCCGTTTCGAGCGAATCTAAGTAGTCCCCCAGCCTCGCAGCCGCCTCCGTGCCTTCAAGTTCGGCGGAAGCCGCCGCGTACCTCAGCCGCGCGACCGTTTCCTGCGGCGTCAGCGGCTCCGACACGTCCACGGGCAGCCTCGGCCATCCCAGCCTGCGAGAGACCGACACCCAATCCGACACATAGTTGTTTTCGAAGAACGACGACTTCCTGCTCGACGGAACGGAGCAGACGGCAAGCCGCCTGCCGCCCAGAGAAACCGACGCCCCGCCGGAGCATTCTTTGAGGACATCCGAAATAAACGCGTTTCCGCCGCCTGATTCAGGAACCGAGGTTAATATCGCGTTGCGGGTGGAAACGGCGGCGATGAAAATGGTGAGCAGGGCGAGCGCGGCTATATGCGCGGCGGCTTCTAAGGCTTTGCGACCGCCCAGACCGTCCACCGCAAAAAGCCCAAGCGCCGCGACAGACGCTATCACGCCTATCCATGAGCCGCGCGTGATCGCCAGAACCACCACCGCCAGCATGGGATAAAGGGCGATCCAGCACAGCGCCTTTTTCCAGCGCTCCCTGACGCCCATCGACACCGCCACGACGAAAGGAATTCCCATGGCCAACAGTTCGGCGGCGTAGTTCTTGTTTCCGAGCGTTGAAAACGGGTCTCTGTTTCCTCCGAGTCCGAGAAGGCGGTTCGCCCCGAAATGCTGCTGGACGCCCACCAGCGCCTCAATCCATAGAGCAGCGATGAAAACCGACACTAGAATCCCGTAATGCCTCCTGCCGTCCAAACAATGGACTATCAGCAGGAAGTTCATGACGACGAACGCGTACTGCAAAAACTCCTTGAGGCTGACAAAAAAGTTGGGAGACAGCGCGAAGGACAACAGCGTGGCGACGGTTATCAGCAGTATCGGAACATTCAGGGGAGATTTCCTGAGTTCCAGCCTTCCTTTGAGCGCCGCCGACGCAAAGGCAAGAGCCACGTTCAGGGCGACCGTCGCCTGCATCGCCGTCAGTTGCGGAAGACGGAAGGATTCGTACGACCTGAACAGCACGAAATACAGCGACATGGCCAGCGAGTGGACGATGAATATGAGGATGACGCGCGCCAGAGGACGGTCGGGGTCGCGCGAATCGGGAGTGGTCGCGAAAAGATATAGCGGCAGCGCAAGAGGGACGAAAAGAAGGAAGACGACAGCCTTGCTCTGCTCAAGGCCGAAAGCTGCGAGCGAGTAAGGAAGAGCCAGCCCGGCGGCCACCGTCAGGATGGAAACCGCTAGGTCGAGGCCGGAGGCTCCGCCGCGCGATTTTGCGCGGGCGACAGCCTGCGCGGCGCAGGCCGCGGCGCACACGGCAAGGGTCGGCCACAGGGAGCCGCCGCGCGGCGCATTGACGAACGGCAACAACGCGCCCGCCGCGCCCAGAGCTATCCCGGACGCCGCGAAGAAAGCTCCGCGCGGCCCTTTCATCCCGGCGACAATCTGGGGAACTGAGACGGCCAGCGCGGCGAGAACGGACAGCGCGGCTATGTAGAACGAGTTCCACTCGCCTTCGGCGGAAATCTGCGAATAGGTGTCCTTGAACAGTATGTATGGAAGGACAAGGAGAGCGGGAAAAAGAAGGAACTCAGCCGCCGTCTCAAAGGTCGAACTGTTCGACGCCTGTTTTGACATCGGGATATTTTGCGAACACGCGGGACAGGCCGCACAGGTTGAAAGGCTCCTCGACGGCCGGGGCGAAGTCTCCCGCGAGCCTGACGTCGCCGTCGTTTGAGCGGGCGATGTTCAGAAGAGTCACGAGAGAGCCGATGCCGGCGCTGTCTATGCGGCTGATGCCGCAGACATCCAGCAGTATCTTCCTGCGCCTGTCGTACAGGATGGCGTCGCGGGCGGCCTTCTTCAGCCCCCCGTGGGTGTCGATTGTCAACGCCCCCGACGGCCTGAGCACGAAGACTCCGTTCTGTTCGAGAGAGGTTATGTGCAGTTCGTCTTCCAGCGCGCGCTTCTCACTTTCTCTGGTTTTCCAAGAAATTTATTATGTCGTTCAGTTTAAACCGTCTCTGGTTTCCGGCGGTGCGGTAGTGCGGCAGTATTCCTTTTACGGTGTATCTTCTTACAGTGGCTTTGCAGACGCCCATGATTTTTGCCGCCTCTTCAAGGGTGATTGTCGGGTTCACGAGCCGTTCGATGATTTCCTCTCTGGACTGCTCGTGGTTGCGCCCTTTGGCGGAGAGGAGGGCTGCATCGGGCTTTTCGCGTCCGGCCACCCGCTCTATTCCGGGCAGCCGCGCCTGTCTCAACGCCTGCGACTCTTCCTTTATGGTTTTTTTCGTTCTAGACGATTTCTCGGCGGCTTCCCACACGTCGCTCACAGAAACAAAAGGCGAAGACAGAGAATCGAGGCTCTTGCGCTGAGGCTGGGCCATAGGAATAGGCTCTGCGGACATCTCCGGGCGGGGCGGCTCCGGCTCGCGCTCTTCCGGCAATGAGGCCGGCGCGGCTCGCCTTTGAATCTTGTAGCGGTCTCCGCTTATCGACGGCACGTTGCGCCGAGGCTCTGACGGGACGGATATCTCGCGGCTCTGGCCGGATTTTTCCATCTGCTCTTTAACGTACTTTTGCCAGTCTTCGTATTTTTTCACTTTTGAGCGCTCCCAGCCCGGACGAAATCCGAACAAAAAAAACTGCTGTTAAAATAAAATCCTGAACCCCGCGCCCGCCGCATTGCCGCCTTCCGGCTCGGACCATTCCGCCTCCACCCCCGAAACGCGGGACGCGGGCGGCCCCTTCCGCAACGCTTCCAGTAACCTTTCGAGCGATTCCCGCTCCCCTTCGGCCTCCACTTCCACGTCTCCCCCCGGCAGGTTTCTCGCGAAACCTCCGAGACCCAGCATGACTGCGGTTTCCCTCGCGAAATATCTGTATCCCACTCCCTGAACCCGTCCTGACACTCTGGCGGCGAGTTTTCTCTTCATTCCTTGTTCCCGCCTTCAGCGTCGTCGTCGCGGATGATTATCGGCGGCGGAGCCCCCGCAGAAAGCTTGTCCAGCATGCTCGATGTCGGCATCGTCGGTTTCTGCTCTTTGCGTTTGCCCTCGTCGTATCCTTCGGCGTCCTTTTCGCTCTCTTCGAGCAGATTCAGGAACTCATTGTCCAACTGTCCCTTTTTCTCTTTTTTCTGTTTCTTCGCCGCATCATGGACCCGGTACAGATCCCTCGTCCTGTCTATCTTTCCGTAGTTGTCCGACACAGTAAAATCACCTCGCGTCAGGCCGGAGGAGCGGTTTCCCCGCCTTCAGGATCGAACACTTTTAGAAAAGCCGCGACCACCCTAGGATCGAACTGAGTGCCGCAGTGTTTCTTCACTTCCTGAATCGCTACCTCGTTGCTGAGCGCCTTCCTGTACGGCCTGTCCGAAGTCATCGCGTCAAAAGCGTCCGCAAGGTGCAGTATCCGGGCAAGCTCCGGTATCTCGTCGCCCTTTATTCCGTCCGGATATCCGTATCCGTCGTACCGCTCGTGATGGTGACGGATTATCGGGCAGACTTCCTTCAGGAAAGGAACGGGCTGGATGATGGTCTCGCCGACGATGGGGTGCGATTTTATCATGTCGTACTCGTCGACGGTGAGCTTTGATTTCTTGCCTATGATGACCTCGCTGATGCCAATCTTTCCGATGTCGTGCAGGTCGCTGGCATATTTGAGGAGGTCAAGCTCGTTTTCGTCCAGCCCGTACGCGCGGCCCACAGAAGCGGCGATCTCGCTGACCCGTTTCGAGTGGCCGTGTGTGTACTGGTCTTTCGCGTCTATCGCCATCGAGAGGGCCTGAATGGTGTTGAGATAATTTTCGCGCAAAGAGTGGAACAGGCGGGCGTTCTCTATGGCTCCGGCGGCCTGATTGGCGAATATCCCCAGAAGCCGTTTCTCGTCCTCCGTGAATATCCTCTTTTCTTTTGTGTACAGGTTAAGCACTCCGAGCACGGACACGTTGGTTATTAGCGGGATGCTGATGATGGACTTGACGCCGATGCTTCTGATGATGTGGTCGGGCTCGACCCTTTCATCAGTGTCCACATCCTCGATAATGACGGGGACGCGTTCCTTTATGGCGCGACCGCTAACTCCCTCTCCCGGCCGGGTCGGAGATTTCTTGATATATTCCTCCCCAAGCCCGCGGGATATCTTGACCGACATTTTGTTTGTCGCCGGGTCAAGCAGCTTTATCGAGCAGATGTCGATTCCGACTATCTTCACTATGGTGTCTACCATCATGTTGAGCACTTCGTTTATATCCAGAGAAGTGGTAATGGCTTGAGTTACTTCTGCCAGAGATGTCAGTTCGCTGACTTTCTGGGACAGATCTCGGTTCGCCTGTTCCCGTTTCTGGGCATCGCTCTGAACCTGATTGAATGCTTCTTCGAGCTGGCTCTGATAAATTTTGAGAGCGTCGATTTTTGATTCGAGGTCGGCGCTCATACGGTTGAACGCCGAGGCTAGCCACCCGAACTCGTCTCTGCGATAGATTGTCACGCGCTGACTATAGTGGCCTTGGGAAATCTCTTCGGCGGCGCGTATAAGCTCGCCTATAGGGTAGGTTATCCTGCGGGCGCGGTACAACGCCAGATATATGGAAACCGCGAGGGCGAGAAGCCCCCACATGAATATCGTGTTCCTGACTTTGATGACAGGCGCGATAATTCTTTCATAAGGTTGGATGAGAATTAATTTCCAGCCCGCCGCCGGGTTTATCACCGCCGCCGCGACAATCTGTTTCTTCCCGTCTTCCTCGACTAGAAACTTGTCGGTCTTTCCCTGCTCGCCCGCCAGAATGCCTTTTCTGACTTTGTCGGACGCCGCGCTCAGAGGCATCCCGGCTTCGAACACGCACTTGCCTATGGCGTCCGGGTCGGTGTGCGTCAGCACCACTCCGTCCCGGTTTATCAGGAACATGCGCATGTCCCCGCCCGCGATTTCCTTCTTTTCGATAAGTTTTTCCATCGCCGCGATGTCGACTATCACCTCGGCGACCACCGCTCCGGCGGCGGCTTCAAAAGCCCCCGCGACTGGGACCGCTATGAAGAACGCACCGGGCCGGTCGTAGTCCACCGCCTCTCCGGAAAACACTTTGGCCTTGAATTCCTTCATCGCCTCTTCCACATGTTCCGAGTTCGATATCTTGTCCAGCGACACGAAGGACTTCTCGTCGTAGTGGCTTGCGCTCACCATCTGCCGCTCGGCGTCGAGTATGAACAGGGCGTTTATGCTCGTCTGGGAAAAGCTCCTTCTAATCCTATTTTCAAGAGGGAATCCGATTTCCATGGACCTGACGTCGGAAAGGGAAGCCACTTCGGTTACATGGTCGATATGCGCGTCCAGATCCCGGCGGATCTCCTCGCTGAACACGCCCGCCAGAAGCTCTATCTTCTGGGTCATGTGTTCCTCGGCCATGCGGCGGGTGTGCGAATGGGCAATCCACATATAGACGCACGTCGAAACGAGCGACAGCAGCACGAATGACAGCAGCAGCTTGGTCCGCACTCCCCAAGACCTCAGAAAACTGTTTTTGCCGTTCTGCGCGACTCCCGCCATCCCCTATCGCCTCAATGACCGTACACGAAGAAGGTGTACAGTTTTTTCACTTTCGCGACATAGTCTATCGTCTCCCTGTAAGGAGGTATTCCCTTGTGCCTCGCGACCGCCTCCGGGCCTGCGTTGTAGCTGGCCAGCGCCAGTTCCAGCGCGCGCTCCGAATTCTGCCACCTCCGGTATTGGTCGCTTAGATATTTCACTGTTCCGTAAATATTCTCCCTCGGATCGAAAGCGTTTCTGACGCCCAGCATGGCGGCGGTTCCGGGCATAAGCTGCCCCAGTCCCATCGCGCCTTTGGGCGACACCGCGTTCGGCTGAAACCTAGACTCGATCACGATGACCGACATCACCAGCCGGGGATCCACCTTCATCGCCGTAGAGTAATGCAGCACGTAACGCGCTATGTTAAGCGCCTGCCTTTCCGGCAGGTTTTTATTGTAATACCTGACTACGTTCATATAGTCGCTTTCGATTCTGGCTAACTCGTGGCTGAGAGTTATATCCTGCTGAAACGCTACCGGCATGCTTTCCGGCATAGCCTCAGGCCGGGTTTTCATGACGGCCTGCGCGGAAGCGACTTCCTCGCCGGACTGCTGCGCCGCCGCCGGAAACCCCGCCGCGACCATGAACGCCAATGCCGCCGCCAGCAGCGCGGCCGCCCTCCTCGCTCTCCTGTCCCTCATAGTTTCACCCGCCATATTTTTCCCTTGCACACGTTCTCGCAACCAGCGTCATAACTGTAGCGGTTGCTTCCCACTATATAAAGATACTGCCCCTTCGGGTCCAGTTTCACGCTCATAGGATAGTAAGACTGCAGGTCGTCCAGCGAATCCGGCGCGATTATTCCCGCTATCTTTCCCATCGGGTTGGCGATCAGCGCCCGCCTCGCCGCGGTGTCCGCTATGTAAACAAAACCCTGCGAATCCACAGCTATGCCCGACGGCTTGCTGAGCGATATCCTCGCGTTCTCTCCGTCTTTCTCCTCGAACAGTGTGAACGGAGTTATCTCTTTGCCCACTATCTTCAGCACCATTCCGGACAGTTTTAGCGTGACGAATATGTCGCCGGAGTCCGCAACCGCGATGCCATTAGGCTCCCTGTAGTTGCGCGGGATGTCGATAGTGCGCTGATGGGATCCGGACTTGTCGAACACCAACACCCTGTTGTTTCCCCTGTCGCAGACGTATATCAAATCTTTCGCCACGGCGATCGCCTTCGGGTTGCGCATAGTTATCCTTCCGCGCTTAGAGGGCATCTCTCCAGCCGGCTCTCCGTCCGTTCCTATGGCGAAAACCCGGTTGACGTTTATCGAGAAATCCGCCACATACAACTTGTCCTCGGAGACGTCTATTCCGGTCGGGAACCGTAGTTTGGTCTTTTCGCCTATGTAAGAACTGTCTCCCGTCGCGGGGTCGTGGCGAATGACCTGATCCCTGCCCACATCCACGATGTAGTAAATCCCGTCGTCGGATATATCTATGTCATACGGAACGCGCAGGCCGTCGAGCGCGGTTTCCGGAAGGTACTTCTTGGTATCGGGTTGTATCTTTTCGATCGCCCGCTCGACGAGCGTCTTCTGTTTCTTCACGTAGCCGAGAGTGTTGGTCCTCACCGCCCTCATGATGTCTCCCCACAGGAACGGTATCATGATGACCACGGCCAGCGCGGCGACTATGCCGAAGTTGCGCATGTTGGCCGCAGCCGAGTTCCTTCTCTCGTTCTCCTCGAACTTGACAAGGAGCATCCTCGGATCGACCGTCTCCTCGTATCTGTTTGCCGTCATCTGGAGCTTGCCGCACGCCAAGTTCAGGTCCGGCTCGGTCAGCAGCATGTTTTTCAACTCCAGCCGGGACATGTGCTTGATCATGTTTTCCGAGCACATCGCCAAGCAGTCCCCGCTCCCGGCGGACACTGATTCGGCCTGCACGCTTTTCAGCCCGCGCTGCTCCGGCGTCTTGAACACCTGAAACAGTTTTCTATCTTTCAGATAAAACAACGGGCACGCGTTTATGCGCGCGATGTGAAGCTGACCGTGTTTGACCAGCGCCACCGCGAAGGAATGGCGGGTTGACTGATGTTCCACTAGCCCTGCCGTTTCCAACTCCCGCTGAAGCCCTATCACGATGTCCCTTACGAACGCTTGAGGCTTCGATATCGACCCCACATCCGAGCTGTCCACGTACGGCGTGGCTTTCTCGGAAAGATATTCCATCCCTGCCCTCTCGGCTTCGGGCGAACACTCGTTGAAAAGCGCGAACAGCCCGAAGTCCAAGTCGGACGCGTTGGTGTCGTAGATGTAAACGCCCTGCCCGAACCGCGAGTCCGGCCCGCACGAGCCTACCAGCGTCCTGAACGATTTATGAGCGGTTTTGCTCCGCATATCTTATTCTCGCTCCAGTTCGATTTCTATCAGCTTGAATTCTCCTTCGAGCGACACCGTCTTCCTCGCCGTCTTCCAGCCGGGTCTGGACACCTGAAAAACGTATTCTCCCGGCTCTATGTCGTGCCGCGTGTCGCAGAACCCGGTCAGAGCCAGCTTGCCGTTCCTGAATATCATCAGCGTGCAGTTTCGCACGTTCGATGTCACATTGAAATACGCTCTGTTCAACTTTGGCGCAGATGGCTCCGATCCTGCTCCTTCGACTTCTATCGCCGCCGGGTATCCCGTCTCCTTCGATGGGGATGTCGAAACAACCAGAGGCAAAGGAGGAGGAGGGGTTTCCGGGACCGCGCGCGGCGGCAGCTTCACAGGCTCCGCCTTTGCCGCGGTTTCCGCCCGCGTGTCGATTATCCTCTCTCCCTCAAACCTGAAAATTATCGACTGGGTTATCCCTGAAGCGATGTTGAGCGAGCGTCCCTCGGACTCCCGGCCTCTCGTCGCTTCCACATGATGCCGCCCCGGCGGTATCTGCCTAAGCAGTATCTCCTCTTTCGGAAACCCTTCCAGCCTCTTGTCGTCAAGATGAAGCGCGTCGCAGGCGGGCCTGCATAATATCAACAGCGAGCCGTTGTCCGGCGAAGACGGCAGCAGCGTTATCGACAGCTCGATACGCTCTCCGGGTTTCGGGTTCAGGACTTCCATGTGCGGGTCGAACCCGTCCGCCTCGACCCTAAGCTCTATGCCGCCGTTTGCGGGAATCCCGAAAATCTTCCCCGGCTCGTAAATCTGCTGAACACCGTTCACGAACACCCTCGCTCCGGCTGGAGTCACTGAAATCGACACGCCCGCCTCTCCGCGCCTCAGGCCGGGAATCAAAATCCGCTCCCCGCTCGCGCCGCCGTCTTCCGAGACCGGAAGGGTTCCGGGCGTCTCGTCTTGCTTTGCCGCTCCGGGCAGCCGCGCGCCGAGATAAAACACCGCCCCCATCGCGCACAACATTACGGCGACCGCAAGATATTTCTTCGTGTATGTGGAAACCGGATATTTTACTTTGATGTCCGGCATATGGGTTTTCGATTCCATGGATTCAATCTTGACTATGACCACGCCCATGTCATCCTCTGAGCTTTTACCCGCGCCCGCTTCGGCCAGCATCGAGGATGCCGCCTCGTCTATCGTTCTTGAGACTGCCAGAATGTCCGCCGCCGACTTCTCGCGCAGCTTCGCGTCCAGTCCGTCTGACACGATGACCAGACAATCTCCGACCTGAATCCGCCTGTTGATGTAAACGGGATTGAAGCCTTCTGCGGGCCATCCGGTGGGAACAAGCCCTTCGGGCCGCTCTTTCGCTTCGCCGTCCTCCAGCGCGCCCAAATCCTGCTTGGGCGTCAACCGGGTCGCTTTCCCTTCCGCCACGATGTACGCCGCTCCGCCGCCTGCCGCCGCAAGATGCGCCGTTTCTCCTTCGATGTAGCCGCACACTATAGAAGCCGCAGACGCTTTCTTGTCCTCGCCTCCAGACTCGGCAAGCAGCCTCGCGTGTATCTCTTCTATGCATCCGGGCAGCAGGTTGTTTCCGTTCACGCTGTCCGACTCTCTGATAAGTCGCATGGACTCCTTCAGGACGTTGACGGCCAGTTCGCTTGCCGCAGACGCTCGCGCGCCCATCCCGTCCGCTATCCCGAACAGAGCCTTGACCCGCCCCGGCCCGGAATACGAAACATTACAGATATATTCAGCGTTGAACTCGCGTCCCGCCCCTTTGACGGTCATTCCGGTTGTTCTTGCGGCCGGTCCTTTAACTTCAGGCGCCGCCGCGTTCATCATCTCTTGCAGGCCAATCTCTTTATTTTGTTCGCGTTCGGAGCCTTCGCCACCCCGCGCTCGGTTATTATCGCTGTCGCCAGTTCTGCGGGGGTCACATCAAACGCCGGGTTATAGACCTCAGTCTCGTCCGGGCAGATTTTCACTCCGTTAATAACTCTCACCTCGCGCTCTTCCCGCGTCTCAATCACGATTCCCGCGCCGTCCGCCGTAGCCATGTCTATCGTGGACACCGGAGCGGCCACGTAGAAAGGAACCCCGTGCGCCCGCGCAAGAACCGCCAGACCGTACGTGCCCGTCTTGTTTGCGAAATCGCCGTTCGCCGCTATCCTGTCCGCCCCCACCACCACCGCGTCCACCTCGCCGCGCGCCATCAGCGCCCCGGCCATATTGTCGCATATCAATATCGCCGGTATCTTCTCTATCGCCAGCTCAAAAGCCGTCAGTTTCGCGCCCTGAAGCCACGGCCTCGTCTCGTCCACATACACCCGCTCTATCTTTCCGGCATCCCGCGCCGCGCGTATCACTCCCAGCGCCGTGCCATACCCCGCCGTCGCCAGCCCCCCCGCGTTGCAGTGGGTTAGAACGCGGCTGTTTTTCTTCAGCAACTTAGCCCCGAAAGCCCCTATAGCCCGGCAGGCTTCCACGTCTTCCCGCCTTATCTTTTCCGCCTCAGCAACCATCGCCTTCCTGACATTCTCTACCGAACCGCTCTTTGCCGCGACAGATTTCATTCTCGCCAGAGCCCAGAATAGATTCACCGCAGTCGGCCTTGTAGACGCCAGAAGCTCCGCCGCAGATTCCAGAGCCGCGTTCAACTTTCCCCTGTCCGCCCCCTTAAACTTGACCGCCGCCAGCGCCATCCCCATAGCGGCTGTCACTCCTATCGCCGGCGCTCCCCTCACCTTCATTCCCACAATAGCGGAGGCGACGGACTCCACCGTCTTCAATTCGATATAGTTGAGTTTGTTCGGAAGCAGAGTCTGATCAATCAGCCTGACCGCTCCGCTTTTTACCCATGACACTGTTTCCAAAGCAAGCTCCCGACGCCATATGATGTCAAAGTATAATTCCCAAAACTTGAACAACTGCCGTCGGTCTATTCTATACTAATTAGTATTGGGTTTCAATATAATTTTTTTGACACTAATAGATATGTTTATCACAGAAAAAGTCTTGGCAAGATAGATTTATGGATATATCGCCAAATAAAATGCTGAGTGTCGTGAAAACCCTAGAAGTTAGCTGCCTAAAAACAGGCTGGAGGCGAGTTTAAGGTCGGCGGGGCGGGTGATTTTAATGTTTGAAGGTTCGCCGGAAACGACTGCGACCGGGCGGCCAAGACGCTCGATGAGGGCGGCGTCGTCCGTCGCCCTCCATTTCCGTTCCTCCGCAAGCTCGTGAGCTTCGAGTATGGACTCATAATAGAACGCCTGAGGGGTCTGGACGATGTGAATCTCGCTGCGGTCGAGCGTCTCCGAAACGTTGCCGCCCCTGACTCTCTTGACCGTTTCCTCAACGGGGATGGAGGGCACGCAGGCCCCGTGTTCGGCGGCTCCGGCGATTACGGCGCGGAACAGTTCCGGGGTGGCGAGCGGTCTGGCCCCGTCGTGTATCAGTGCGATTGTGGTGTCTGAGGGGAGAGCTTCGAGGGCCTTTCGCACTGTTTCCTGCCGGGTCGCGCGGCCCTCGACTACTGACAGGTTCGGGAATTCGTCCGCGAACATCTTCGCGGCCTTTTCCATCCATCCCGGAGGGGCGGCAAGAACCACAGCTCCGATTTCGGGCATCATGGAGATTGTCTTCACGGAATGCCACACTATGGGTTTTCCGCCCAGTTCGATGAACGCTTTCGGAGCTCCCGCATTCATTCTTTCGCCTATTCCGGCGGCGGCTATCACAGCCGCTATCTTGATTTCTTTGTTTTCGGTCATTTTCCGAACCCCGCCGCTATGCGAAGCGAGGCCCCTTTCATCTAAAAATTCTCTGGATGAGGGAAGCGCGGGAGAGAGGGGAAACGAGCCACGCGCGCCCTTTGGAATCCGTCGCCAGAATTAGCGCTCCCCCGCGCGCCCACTGAACGCCCACGCCCACCGCGGTGGTCTGCCACTTCTTTTCATCGGGCAGATTGTAAATCCACACCGAGTCCCCGTCCAGATAAGCTATCATGTCGCCCGCCGGAGACCACGCGGGGTTTCTGCCGCTGGAAGAAATCATCTCCGCCGGTTCGTCCAGAGGCTTGAGCCAGAGGTCGCCCTTTTTCTTTCTGGCGTAGACCACCGAGTCGCAGCCGGGAGACCAGTCCGCCACCGCCGCGTCCGCCGCCAGATTCTTCCTCGTTACCGTCCCGATATTGTAGGTCCACAGTATCCCGTCGTTGGTCACATAAAGAAGAAGCTTGCCGTCCGAGGGACAAACTTTGATTAGCGACGCTCCTGAGGCGACGAGTTTCTTTTCCTTGAATTCGTTTTCGAGAGAAGCGGCGCTAGAGCCGTTTCCGCCCGAAAGGATGGAGGCGAGCTTGTTTTCCAGACCGAACCTGCCGGAAGCGCCCGGCGAGTCCGAAGAGAATTTCACCGCGCGGTCCGGGCCGATTATGAACGCCGCCGGGGGTTTTCTCACCCCGAACTTGTTGGCAAGCTCCAGATTGTTGTCGATTATGAGCCGGACCCTGATGTCTTTTTCCTTCGCAAAAGCGATTGCTGCGTCGCGGGACGGGTCCATGTTCACCGCGACCATATTGATTTTTCCAGCGAAAGGCGCTTGTTTGCGCAACGAGTCTAGCCCTTTGAGCGTTTCCGCCGCGCCGTCGATATAAGCCGAGAAAAAAACGACCAATGTGTGCGCGTCGTCGAGGCCGGCGGGAGAGAAAGAGCCGCCTTCGGCGTCCTTCACGGAGGAGAATGAAGGGGCCGGGTTTCCCGCCGGGACGAGCGCGCATGCGGGTGTGGCGAACGCTACAGCCAGAACGACCGCTGTCGCCGCAAGGTATTTCAGAGCGCGCAATGTCATGGCTTATTCTCCGGGTTAAGGACGGGGTTGCCGGTTGGCCGGCGATATCATGCGTTGTGGCCGAGGTACACCAGCCCGGCAATCCAGACGCCGAGCATGATGAATATCATCGCGAACCAGAAAAGGGCTTTGGAGAAACGGGGTCTGCCGTCCCGCCTGAAGCCCCGGTAGATGAACATGCCGGTGGCAGCCAGCCACCCGAACAGGCCGATGTACATCGCCACTAGAGCTACGGGGTTCAGTTGGTCATAAGACATAACGGGACCTCCCGCGATTAACTGTAACTATTTTATCACTTTTGACAACGGATATTCAACGATATCGCAAGCTCCCGCCTGCTTGAGCCTCGGAATGATGTCGCGCACGACCTTCTTTTCGACAATAACTTCGAGCGCGCACCAGCCGTCCGCCGACAGCGGAGAAAGGGTTGGGCTTTTCATGCCCGGAAGCGCGGCGCGCACGCTTTCGATGGCGGTCGACGGCAGGTTCATCTTCAGGCCGGACATCTGTCTGGCGTCCAGCGCCCCCAGCAGCAGCAGCGTCAGGTCTTCAATCTTCCGCCTCTTCCACGGGTCTTTCCACGACTCCCTGTTAGCTATCATCTTCGTGTTAGATTCAATGACAGTGTCCACGATGCGAAGGTTGTGGGCTCGAAGCGAGCTGCCTGTTTCCGTGCAATCGACAATGGCGTCCACCACGGTCGGCACTTTAATCTCGGTGGCGCCCCAAGAGAACTCGACGTTAACCTTCACGCCGTGTTTGCGGAAATATTTTTTTGTCACCTGAACAAGCTCGGTGGCGATTCTGCCGCCTTCGAGGTCGGACGGTTTTTTAATTTTTGAATTTTCCGGGGCGGCCAGAACCCAGCGCACTTTGCCGGAGCCGCTCTTGGCGTAGAAGAGGTCGGCCACGTCCTTCACCTTAGAGCCGTTTTCGAGTATCCAGTCGTGTCCGGTGATGCCCGCGTCGACGATGCCCTGCTCGACGTAGCGGGAGATTTCCTGAGCGCGGAACAGCATGCCGGACATTGAGGGGTCGTCGAAAACGAGCACGTAAGAGCGGGGGCCGGCGGTCACTCTGTAGCCAGCCTGTTCAAGCAGTTTGAAAGTGGCTTCCTGAAGGCTCCCTTTGGGGAGCGCTATCTTCAATATTTTTTCCGAAGGCATCCTTATTTTCCTTTCTTATGATGACAGGTCGACTTTTTCCACCCTGTCCACCATGCGCCCGACGAGCAACCGCCCGGTCTCTTTGAACGAGTCGGGGTCGCCGGTGACGTAGAACTGTTTGCGCCCAAGCTCGCAGCGGTCGGCGCGGGCAATCCTATTGTCGGTGAGGACTTTCATGCAGAGAACGGCGGTCCGGCGGGCCGGGTCGATGAGAGTGACAGCCGCGGTGACGATGTCCTGAATAATCCCTCTGATAAACGGCAGGTGGGTACACGCGAGCACGAGAGTGTCGATGTCCTCGCGGAGCATGGGCCTGAGATAGTTTTCGGTTAGGTCGCGGGTGTCCGGAGAGCCGATGGCCCCCTGCTCTATGAGAGCTACCAGATCGGTGCACGGCTGAGCGAACAGCCTCACCGTCGGGTCTATGTTGTCCATGTATCTTTTGTAGAGGCCGCTGTCGATGGTAAGCTGAGTGCCCCAGATGCCGATGCGGAAGTTGTATGTGACGTATAGCGCGGCGGTGATACAGCCATAGTTGATAATGCCGACCACCGGCGCTCCCTCGCATTCGAGATGGTCCCTCTCGGTGAGCATGCCGGTAACCGTGTTGCAGGCGATGATTATCATCTTGCAGTCGCGGCGGCGAAGAAAGTCCATTATCTCGTGAGAGTAGCTGATAATCTGCTGTTCGGTTTTGGCTCCGTAGGGGATCCTAGCGGTGTCGCCGACGTATATGAAGTCCTCATAGGGCATAAGCACGTCAAGTTCGCGCAGAAGTGAAAGCCCCCCGACTCCCGAATCGAATATGCCTATCGGCCTCGTGTCGCCGCTCATCTTTTCCGTCGTCCCCGGATTATGTGTCCGGGTCCTCCCTACATCTCGACGAGCGCCAGAACCAATTCGTCCTGAAGCGCCCTAATCTGGTTCGAATGAACGGAGTAGCCGTTCATAATCATTACAAAAGACACCGAGCCGCCGTAGACGGGGCGGATGTATCCGCTGAGCGAGCAGGCCCCGCGCAGCGCGCCTGTTTTTGCCTTCAACCTTCCGGCGGCGGACGTGTTCACAAGCCGCTTCTCAAGCGTGCCTTTTACGCCCGGCTCCGCCAGCATGTCTTGAAACGGTCTGCCCGGATTGAAATTATAGAACGACGACAGCAGCGTTAGCAACACCTTAGGGGCAAGCCTGTTTTCCCGCGACAGCCCGGAGCCGTCGACAACCGTCAGATCCGAAGCGGCGGCCATGTTCGCGCGCACCATTATGTCCTTGACGACCGCCGCCGCGCCGGGAGCGTCCGATGCCCCCCGCAGACCGCCCATCGTCCTCACTATCTGCTCGGCTATGAAGTTGTCGCTGTGTTTCTCCATCTGAGCCGTCACCGCCGCCAGATCAGGCGACACTGCGCGCGCGAAACCCAAGTATCCCGGCGGCAGGTCAGAGGTTTCCCTCATGTCGGCGGAAACCTTCATCCCCGCCCTTTTCATCGCGCCGAGCAGCGCCGCGCCGTACAGCAGCGTCGGCTTCCTCACGGTGTGCTCGTACTTCGCGCTGGTGTTTTTCTTCACTGACCCGCTCACTGTTATCACGCCTTTATCATCCTGCGACACCTTCACGCTGGTGTTGCCGGTCGTAGCTTTCAGGCTGACGCGCAAGAAGGATGGATGGACGGGCGGGTCGATTGCCGCTTTCGCAGAGGAAGCCCCGGCGGACACCGTGACGCGGGCGCAGTTGCCCGCCGCCGAGAGAGCGCCGGGACGCGGCGCGTAGCACCACGATAAATCCTCCTGCGGCCAGCTTGCCGGACGCATATTGTCCATGAACGAGCCGTCCAGCCACAACACTCCGCTGAAACCCTTGAACCCGTTCTTCTTCAGTTGCGCCGCATGCGCGTCCATCGCCTCCCCGGCGGTCGCGTAAAACCTGTCCGATATGCTCGGATCTCCATATCCTTTCACGTAAATTCCGTCCGAAAGCCCGGTGGACGGATTGAAATTCTTCGTCATGAAATCCGTGTGGAATTTGAAGGCGGGGCCAAGCTCCAACATGGCGGCCGCTCCCGTCACCAGCTTCATGTTGGACGCCGGAATCATCATCCTGTCCGAGTTGATGCTTATCAGCGTCTGGCCTGTTCTGAGGTCTTTGGCCAGCAAGGCGACGGTGGACTGTTTCAAAACCGGGTCATTCAATATCTGCTCAATAGAGCGGCGCGCCTGAGCATTCGCCGCGCCCGCCGCGAACGCCATAACAACCGCCGCCAGAACCGCCGCCGATGTCACTTTTGTTATTCTCATCTTTTCACCTGCAACCTGTCCGCATCCCGACGCCGGGCCTTTCGCTTCATTCCTGCCTCAGCCAGTTGTCAATGTCCCTGTCATAGTCGAAAATCTCGTCCGGCGAAAAAAACAGCGAGACTTCCCGCTCTCCGCTTTCGGGGGAGTCCGAACCGTGGACGACATTGTATCTTTTGCTGACCGCGAAATCGCCCCTTATCGTGCCGGCGGCGGACTCTTCGGGAGAGAGAGCGCCCATCATATTCCTGACCAGCCTGACCGCCCCGCGTCCCTGCGCCGCCACCGCCACCACGGGCGAACTTGTCATGAACTTCGCCAGCGGCTCGTAAAACGGCTTCCCGACATGCGCCTCGTAGTGCTTCGCGGCCAGCCCGGCGTCCATCTTCAACATCTTCACGCCCACAATCTTCAGCCCTCGCCGCTCCAGCCTCGATACCACTTCCCCTATCAACCCGCGCTGCACTCCGTCCGGCTTCACTATCACCAACGTTCTTTCCTTGTCGGGGTTCATCCCTTGGTCTCCGGTTCGTCTGTTCTTAGCCCGCCTCGCGCACAAACCCTCGGCGCGGGGCTTTCCGCATTATAGTTAATTCTCATACATTTTTCATCCCGCGTTTTTTCAATAAGTTGCCCGCGAGCGCGGATGCGAATAAAATGGGCTTCGGGACACAAGAAAATCAAGGGGGCGACGCGATGAACCGAATAAAAAGGACACTCCGGGCGACTGCGGCAAAGCTGGCTACAGCGGCAATTTTGCTTTCAGCAGCCGTTTTCGCCCCCCCCGCGCCAGCCCATGCTCAACCCACCGCCGACATACAGGCGGCTTGTTCCGAATACTCGCCGAAGTTTGCCGAATTGGGCGTTTGGCTGGATTCTCGCCCCCCTGTCCTCGACAATCAGGCCGAACGCGAGGCTAAACTGAAACTCATCGACGACGCCCTGCTCTACCCCGAAGCGAAGCTGATGCCCTGCGCGGCGGACTTCCTGCGCCGCCGCATGGAGGCGTTCATCGCCGATTTCGAGGCGTCCTCCGTCGATTCAGGCATGGTCATCTGGAAGCTGTACAATCATACCGTGATAATCCAGACGCCTGAAACCGCCATCGCCGTAGACCTTATTCATGGGCCGGGGATAATGCGGACGCCGCGAGAGATAATCGAGCGGATAGTCGCCCGGACGGACATTCTGCTCGTCACCCACCACCACGGTGACCACATCGATTGGGACGTATGGGACATGTATCTGGACGCGGGGAAAAAAGTGGTCGTGCCCGAACCGGCGAAGAAAGAATACCGGCGCCGCGACGAACTGACTGTGATCCGGCAGGGAAAAATCGACCTGCCCGGCGTCCTCGTCAACGTGTTTCCCAGCTATCAGAAAAAAGACCTCGACAGCGTGTACTTGTTTAAGACGAAAGACGGCGCGACCGCAATGCACCTCGGAGACGAGAACAACATAATGAGGCTCGGCTCGGAGTGGTACAGGAAGATAAAGCCGCCGATGGAGATAGACGTGCTGATACCCAACATCTGGTGTCCGAACCTGAAGCCGCTGCTCGACCACATCAAGCCGGCGCTCGTGCTGTCCAGCCACGAGCATGAGATAGGCCACCCGGTAGAGGGGCGCAGGCCGTACAGTTACGTATACAGGGTGTTGAGAGCGTTTGGGCTGCCGTACGCCGTCCCCGCATGGGGCGAGCGCTTCGCCGTCCCCGCCCCCCTGCCGCGATAACAGCGCGCATGTTGCAGTAAGCTGTAAATTGATTTTTTATATGTTTGCGGCGTTGCCTTGCGCGACGCTTTAGTCAACTGTGCGAAATGTCAATCGTATTGCCGTAAAGCTAAACACCGCCCGTTGCGTTCAGGCTTCGATGCCGAGTTCGGCGAGTTTGCCGGGGGTGGGGTTGCCAGTTGCGGGGTCCCAGCCGAGCATGGCGTAGTAGAGTTGCTTCGCGGCCTCGAACGCCTCGCGGGGCACGCGCCGGCCTTCGGCGTCGCCCGACGGGATAGGGACGAATATGCGCTCCGGCAGGGTGTCGTCTTTGGCGGTGAACCCCTCGCGGGCGTTAAACGCGCGCATCATGTTCACGCGCCGCTCGCCGAGTTTCATTATCTCCCAAAGAGTCATCTTCCATCCGGTCGCCGCCGCCACAAGGTCTTCGAGGTCGCGGTATCCGAAAATCGCGTCCGGCCCCCAGCAGAAGCCGCAGAGAGTGAACGTGTCCAGCGCGCTGTAGAAGAACTGGGTGTAGACGACGAGTTTGACTTTTTCCGCGTCCAGTTCGTCGAACTGGCGTTTCTCGTAGAGGGACAGCCCGCGCGCGGCCTCGTTCGGCCCGGCTATCAGCCAGTCGTGCTCGCTCGACATGTGGTCCGCGCCGAACGGGTTCACCGCGTATGTGAGCGCCTGAGACATCTTCACCTGCGCCATGTGCGCCGGGAATGAAAGGCCTTTTGCGTGTATGCAGAACTTGGCGGTTTCGGAGCCGAGCGCGGCTATGGCGCGGTCCGGGCCTTCCGCCAGCGTGTTCCCCAGCCCCTCGCGCTCGCCTATCATCCTCAAAGCTTCGAGCATCGCGGCGGAGTCGCCGAACTTGATTTCGAACCCGCCTGATTGCTTTTTGTCAATCAGCCCGTTTTCCGCGCATTCGGCGGCGTAAGCTATCATCGCCCCGGCGGATATGGTGTCCATGCCGAGAGCGTTGCAGATTTCGTTGCCTTTTGCGACGGCGGCGATGTCGTCGATGAGGAGGTTGGAGCCGAGGAGTCCGATGGTCTCGAACTCCGGGCCGCCGTATTCGGGGTCGATCTTGAACGGCTCTTCGGCGGACACCACGTTTTTGCATTTGACGACGCAGGCGTGGCAGGTCTCGTCTTTAATTTTTATGGAGTCGCGGAGTGTTTCGCCGGAGATTTTTTCCATTCCCTCGAACGAGCCGAAGGTGAAGTTTTTCGCGCAGAGGTTGCCGACGCCGGCCTGAAGGCGGACGACGCCGGGAGTGCCCATGTCGCGCAGAATGGCGTGGAACTTGGAATTATCGAAAGAGGCGGCGCCTTTTTTCGCTATCGCGCGCACGCCGTCGGGGTCCGCGTACTCGTAAGGAGCGCGAGCGCCTCTGCAAGCGACGGCCTTGAGGTTCTTCGACCCCATCACCGCGCCGGCTCCCGTGCGCCCGGCGTAGTTCGAGCTGCCGCCGGAGATATTTGCGAACCGGACAAGTTTCTCGCCTGCCGGGCCAATGCAGGCGACTTCGACTTTCTCGTCTCCAAGCTCTGCGCGGATGGCGGCGCGCGCGTCCCCGGTGGTCTTTCCCCACACCGCCCCGGCGTCGCGAAGCTCGGCCTTGCCGTCCGACACCCACAGATAGACAGGTTTGGGGGATTTGCCGGTTGCGACGACGGCGTCGAAGCCGGCGTATTTGAGGTCTACGCCCCATTTTCCGCCGCTCTGCGAGTCGCCCGACGCGCCGCCCAGAGGCGAGCGGCACGACACGGTGAACCTGCTGACGCCCGACACCGGAGCGCCAGTGAGCACGCTGGGAGCCAGAACGATAACGCTCTCCGGGGCCAGCGCGTCCGTCCCCGCCGGCATCTCTTTTAAAAGATAGTAAAATCCGAGCGCGCTGCCTCCCGCGTATTTGCGGTAGAACATCTCGCCGGGTTGCTCGATGTCGATTTTTCCGGTTGTGAGATTGACTTTCAGGATTTTTCCATTGAAACCTTTGGCGTCCACTGCGCGAGCCTCCTCGGGGTCCGCCGCGCGCGAAGGGAGGCGCGCGGCAATCATTGAAAATATACAGGGGGGAAGTTCTTTTGTCGATAAGCTCAGCCCGACACAACGCCCCCCTCCCGGCAACATAGCCGAGAAAGTTTTTTCTTCCTTGCGCGGCTGGAATCGGGCAAAAAAAAGGCCCTGCGGCGGCGTTTCATCCCGGCCCCGCCACATTATTGACAACTATTCATTGTTATAATAAGCTTTTCCGAAAAGAAACAACGGACACTGACCATGGCGTTAAACATGAAAATAGGAAAAATAACAGCGGTGGCGTTGCTCGGAATGGCGCTCGCCCTTTTTGCCCTGCCCGCATCGGCGCAGGGCGTCAGGGTAGACCTCATACTCGAGGACGGCACGGTTCTAATTTACAAAGGAAAGGAGGCCGGGTTTAGGGAAGGGCAAAAACTGAATGTCGCGCGCGGCGGAAGAACAGTCGGGACGCTCGAAGTCGTCAAGCTTACTCCTCACTACGCTCAGGCCAAAGTATTGACCGGGGCGAAGGACATACAGGAGCTTGACGCGGTGTCCGCGATGGCATCGGGCGCGACGGAAACAAAAACGGAATCCAAAACGGAAAAGAAAACGGAAACAGCTCAGGAGCCGGCAGAGGCGTCTTCGGGACGGAAAGGCCGCGGAGCGGCAGCAACGGAACCCGAACCGGCGGCGGCGGCTGAACAAGCGGCCCCGGCGGCGGCTTCGTCAGGCAGCAGCAGGAGAGGACGCGGCGCAGCGGCGGCGGCTCCGACGGAACCAGAACCGGCGGCGGCGTCAGCTTCATCGAGCAGGCGAGGCAGAGGCGGTTCGGTAGCGGCGGCGGAACCAGAACCGGCGGCGGAACCCGCGGAACAGCAGCCTCAAACGCTCGCCAGAGAGCCTTTCTATTCGGTTCACACAGGCTTCATGTTCCTCAAACACGACCTGCCGGGCAATGTGTCCGACAGTTCAGGCTCCGCCTCCATCGGCGTGGACTATTGGATGCACAGAAAAAAAACCGAGAACGACTACATCGTTTACAGCGTATTGTACTCCAGACCCGTGGTAAGCACTTACTACAGCGGACAGTCATACCGGTATCAATTGAAAATCACCGAGTTGTCCGTCAACTACATTCGGGACGGCCTGTCCGGCATAGCCGGGGCCGACGGGACGATGTACGCCGGGCTGGGAGTGGGATACCGCAACGCCAGTTCCAAAGTCAACGCGTCCATCTCATACGACGGCATGGGCCACGACTACAAGAAGTCGATGGAAGGCATAGACTACCACGGCATCTTGGGAGCCAGATTCACGTCCAAGATGGAACTGAAACTCAACTACTGCTTCGACGAGAACTATTACGTCATCGATGCGGGTTACAGATTCTAATTCCGTTTTTTCCGCAATGCCCGAAGAATGCATGAGAACGGAGGCGCGCTCGCAATATCGCCGCGTTCATACTAAGCTTCCCCGGTTCCCGGCCCTCGGTGGCCAGCATAATGAAAACTCAAGGCAGTCAAGGCTCGATGGCTCTTTTCGAGGAGTATCCCGCGCTGGGCGACAAGCTGAACTGGAGCCCCATCGGATTCTATCCCACCCCGGTCGAGGAAAAACCCGAACTGGCGGCAAGAACGGGCATCGGCAGGTTGTTCATCAAGCGCGACGACCTCAGCCATCCGGACTATGGAGGGAATAAAATCCGCAAGCTGGATTTCCTTCTGGCTGAGGCGGCGAAGCGGGGCGCGCGAGTGATTATCACTTTCGGCGGCATCGGCTCGAACCACTTTCTGGCAACTACCATCCACGCGGCGTCGCGGGGCATCAAGACCGCCGGAGTGCTTGTTCCTCAACCTGTCACCCCCGCTGTGAAAAGAAACATGCTGTGCTACCTTCACTACGGGGCCGAACTCAACCTCGCCGAAGGCGGATATAAAGATGTTCCGTTCGAGACCTTGAAAGTCGCGGCGCGCTATTCGTTCAACGACGGACGCCCGCCGTTCATAATCCCCGCCGGCGGCTCCTCCGTATCAGGCGTCCTTGGCTACGTGAACGCAGCGTTCGAGCTGAAGAAACAGATTGAGAAAGGAGACATCCCCGAGCCTGACTACATCTTCGCCGCAGTCGGCACTTGCGGCACGGTGTCCGGCCTGATCGCAGGCTGCGCCGCCGCCGGGCTGAAATCCCGCGTGGTAGGCGTGAAAGTCACCGACTGGGTGGCGGCGAACACTTTCGCCCTGTCTTCTCTTGCCAATCAGGCCACGTTCAAACTGTTCTCCATCGATCAGAGTTTCCCCGTCCGCGTGTTCACTCCGTTCAACGTCGAGCTACTCACGGAATTCTTCGGCGGCGAATACGGACGAATCACCCCGGAGAGCGCGGACGCAATATCCATGTGCGCCGATTGCGCGGGTGTGAAACTGGAAGGCGTCTACACCGGGAAAGCCTTCGCGGGGCTTGTCCACACGGCGAAAAACCGCGATCTTTCTGACAAAACTGTCCTGTTCTGGAACACCTATAATTCGGTCGATATGTCAGGCATCGCCGCTCAACACGACTACAGCGAGCTTCCCGCCGAATTCCACAGGTTCTTTGAATCGCCGGAAGACGAATCATAAATCCAACATCGAAGAGAGCAAATATGAGCAGAAGAAAAAAAGCGGCTTCAAAAATAACGCATAGAGTGATAATCGGAGACGCCCGGTCGATGGGCGAGGTAGAACAGGAGACGGCGCATCTGGCGGTGGCCTCCCCGCCGGCGTGGAAACCTAGCGCAACGTCGCATCCGGGCGGGACGGCGGGCATGCGAAAGTTCGAGGACTACGCGGCGTCTCTTGCGCTGACGTGGCGCGAATGCCACCGCATCCTCAAACCCGGATGCAGGCTCTGCGTGCGGGTCTGCCCCGAAATCGTCGATGCCGCAACCGGAAACAAACAAAACGTCTCGCTGCGCGCGCTCATAGAGGACGCCTGCGCGAAGGCCGGGTTCAAATTCGAGTCCGAGATAGTCCGCCTGCGAGAGTCCGGACACGAGCCGCCCGCGCCTCCCGCAGCGCCGGAATCCCCCCTTCCCCGCTCCGGCTCAATCGCCGTCAGACACGACAGCATCCTCATCTTCGTGAAACCCGGAGAATGCCCGCCGCCGGAGTCTGTTCCGGCGTCAAGGTCCGCCCTTTCAGAGCGCGAGTGGCGGCGGCTCTTCAACAGCCTCTGGACTTTCCCAGACGACAGAATATCAAAAAGCCCGGAGGAGATGCCGGAAGAGATACCTCGGCGGCTCATCCGCATGTACACGTTCCTCGGGGAAACCGTGCTCGACCCGTTCCTCGGTTCCGGGGTAACGATGGTAGCCGCTCGGGACACGGGCCGCGCGTCCATCGGCTACGAAACAGATGAAAAACTCAAGCCCGTGATTCAGGAGCGGGTGTCCGGCGGACAGACAATGAAACAGCTTTCGTTCGAGAGCCAAAACCGGCCGAAACGGAGCGTCATCGAAAAGGAAATGAAATCCGTGTCCGGCGCGTCAGAGAAGCCCGCAGCCGCAACGTCCGTAGACGCCGGGGCGAAGCCAGCGACCACGCGAAAAAGAACAAAGAAACAGACAACCAAAGAAGCGGCGGCCCCTCCGGCGGTCGTGCGGGAAATATTCGGGCTGGACACGCTGAAACTGGAAGACGGGCGCGAGATACGGCTGCTCGGACTCCAGACTCCCGCAGCGTTCTACAGCCGCAACAGGGGCGTGTACAGGCAGGCGCTCTCGTTCGTGGCAATGTTGCTTTCGGGCAAATCCGTATCGCTCCGCAGGCCGGATTCCTCTAAGCTCCACAACGCGCCCGGCAACGCGTTCCACATCGTCGCCCCCGACGGCTCGAACGCCGCCGAAGCGCTGATCGGCAACGGCTACGGCTTGTGCGACAGGTCGGTGGACCACGACCTCAAAAACAAATTCGAGGGCTTGGAAAGCGAGGCCCGCAAACAAAGCATGGGAATCTGGGCCTTGATGAAAACAGACTCGCCGAGAAAAGATTCCTGACCCCGGAGCGAACCTCCGCAGGAACTTTCAGCTTCTAATCGCGGGAGGAAAAATGAAAAAAGAAATCATATTCCCGAAAGGGTTCCTGTGGGGAACGGCTTCCGCCGGACATCAGGTCGAGGGCGGCAACGAAAAGTCCGACTGGTGGAAGTTCGAGAGCGAGGGCAAGGTTTACGACGGCACGGTGTCCGGCAAGGCGGTGGATTACTGGAACCGCTACGAGGAAGACCACGAAATGATGGCGAAACTCGGCTATCAGGCGTTCCGACTTGGAATAGAATGGGCGCGCGTCGAGCCGGAAGACGGCGTCTTCGACATGAAGGCCGTCAGGCATTACGAAAAGATTCTGCGCTCTCTGCGCAAACACAATATCAAAATCTGCCTTACGCTGTATCACTGGGTTCTCCCGCTGTGGTTCGCCGAGAAAGGCGGCTGGGAGCATCCGGAAGCGGCGGACCGCTTTATGGCCTTCTGCGAACTGATAATCAAAGAGTTGGGCGAATACCCCGACCTATGGGTGACGCTCAATGAGCCGAACGTGCCCGCCGCCGCCGGATGCCTCGCCGGGGTATTCCCGCCCGAAAAGAAATCCTTCGCCTCATTCTGCAAGGTCTCCAACACGCTGCTGAAATCGCACGCGCGTTGCTACAGGCTGATTCACGACTTAGTCCCCAAAGGGCCGGACGGCTGGCCCTCGAAGGTCGGCGTGGCAAACGCCTACCAGCATGTCGCGCCCTTCGGCACGCCCGGACTCGCCGGAGCGTATGAAAAGGCGCTATCCCCCGTCTTGGCTTACGGCAGCTTCAAGGCGTGGGACTACTCTGTGGCCACCGGCTGGATCGTCCCCCCCTTCGGACTCGAACACGTGCCCGGCCTCAAGGACAGCTACGACTACTGCGGCGTGAACTACTACACCCGCATGTCTCTAAAGTTCGACGCCGCGAAAACAGACGACATGCTCATTGACATCCACGGAATACAACCGGGAATAGAGATGAACCAGATGGGCTGGGAAAACTATCCGCCGGGATTCTTCCACACTCTCAAATTCGTGTGGAACACATTCAAGAAACCCATTTATATCACGGAAAACGGATGCGCGGATCCGCAACGCGACGACATCGACCGCAGACGCTACCTGCTGGAGCACATGGCGCAGATCGCCCGCGCGCTTGACGCCGGGATCGACGTCCGGGGCTATTTCCAGTGGTCGTTCACGGACAACTTCGAGTGGCGCGAAGGCTTCATCAAAAAGCTCGGCCTGATCGAATGCGACTACGCGGACCCTGAACTGAAACGCATTCCGCGCGTCAGCGCCGCCATGTATGCGGACATCGTCAAGAAAAACGGCATAACTACAAAATTGCTCGAGAAATACGCCCCCGACTGCGCCGACGGCGTCTTCGGCGATAAATGGATGGATCAATAGCAGAGATTAAGCGGAATCCACATCGTCAGGGATTTTCACAAATGAATGAGAGCCGATTTTGCTTAGAACAAAGTTCTGTAAAATCGGCGTCCAAGAGTTTTTTCGGAAGGGGCGCGGGGAAACCGGTTTTTGCAAAAAACGGTTGCCCCGCAAACTTACAAAAAAATTCATTTAAGCATTAGCATGAAAAACGCGGTCAGATATACAGGCCGCCGTCTATCCTGATGGTTTGTCCTGTTATGTAAGAAGCAGCGTCGGAGGCGAGGAAGAGAGCCGCCGCGGCGACATCCGACGCCGAGCCGAGCCTTCCGAGCGGGATATTCTTTTTCAGTGTTTCCATCACGGGGGCTTCTATGCCGGATAGCATGTCGGTGTCTATGAGGCCGGGCGAAAGCGCGTTGACGGTTATACCGTACCGGGCAAGCTCGCGAGCGGCGGATTTGGTGAGGGCTATCACTCCGGCTTTCGCAGCCGCGTAGTTCGCCTGCCCCTCGTTGCCCGCCTCGCCTGCGACGGACGACATGTTGATTATCCTGCCCGCGCGGTCTTTCATCATCCTGCGGGAGAAATGTCTCATGCACAGGAAAGCGCCGCGCAGGTTCACCGCCACCACCTCGTCGAAGTCCGCCGCCTTCATCCGCAGGAAAAGGTTGTCCCTGCTCATTCCGGCGTTGTTCACCAATATGTCCACCCTGCCGAATTTTTCGTAGGCCGCCGCGACGAATTTTTCGACGTCTTCCTCTTTGGAAACGTCGGCGACGAGCGGCAGGACATGGGCGCCGAGAGCGCGCATTTCATCCGCAGCGGGCATGATGGTGCTCTCCCGCGTGGAAATCACCGCCAGCGCGGCTCCTTCGCGCGCAAACTCCAGAGCTATCTGTTTGCCGATTCCGCGCCCGGCTCCCGTCACTGCGGCAACTTTTCCTTTAAACCTCATCGCGCTCGCCTCCGCCGCTTTCATTATGCAGGAGGCCCGGCGGCCCCCTTTTCACGCGTCATTATAGCACACGCTCCCCCGCGCAATGATATAATTGCCCCGAATCGCGTCGGGCGCGGCGGGAGGCTCCGCCGCGGGGAAGGGGTTGCTTTATGGCTACTAAAGTCCTCGAAGGCGTGAAGGTTATGGACTTGTCGCAGTTTCTCAGCGGGCCGCGCTGCTCTCAGCTTCTGGCGATGAAGGGCGCGGACGTTGTGAAAATCGAGCCGCCGCAGGGCGAGACGATGCGCCTGCTCGCCGGGTTCATGCGCTCGGAGCGGATGCTGAGCGTGTTGCACCAGAACAAGCGCGGGGCCGCAATCGACATGAAGAAGCCCCTCGGACTTGAAGCCGTGCGCAGGCTGGCCGACAAGGCTGACGTGCTCGTGGAGAACTTCGCGCCCGGCCTGATGAAAAAAATCGGCCTCGACTACGACAGCCTCAAGGCGTCCAACCCCCGGCTAGTTTACGTCTCCATCTCCGGCTTCGGGGCGACAGGCCCTCTGGCGGACAGGCTCGCGTTCGACATCGTATCTCAAGCCACCGCCGGGATAATGAGCGCGTACAAAATGGAAGACCGCACCCCGAAGGTTTACTTCGGCGACCTCGTGAGCGGGGCGTACGCCGCCCTCGGCGCGGTAGAGGCGCTGTTCTGCCGCGAGCGAACGGGCGAGGGAATGTTCGTCGACATCTCGATGCAGGACGTCATGTACTTCCAGAACTTCTCCGCGCTGAGCGAAAACGCGCTTTCCCCCGTCTTGGGAGACATCGAGAAGCTCATCGGGCGATCCATGAGCAACCTGCTCACGGACGACGACAACCCGCTCCCGTTCTGGTATAGCTATAAAGCAAAAGACGGGCATGTTGTGATAGTGGCGCTCACCGAGCGGCAGTGGGCGGACTTCATGCGCGCCATCGGCAGGCCGGACGCGCTGGCGGACAACCGGTTCAACAACTTCGTCGCGCGCATCAGGAACGCCGCCGGCGGCATAGCCATGATCGCTCCTTGGGTGGCCGAGCGTGGCGTCTCCGAGGTCGTTTCCATCCTTGAAAAGAGCGGCATCCCGTGCGCGCCCGTGCTCAATTTCCATCAGGTCAATGCTGATCCGCAACTTGCCGCGCGCGCCATGCATGCAGTCGCGACCGACCCCGTTCTGGGCGAGATTGCCGTGCCCGGCGACCCGGTGAAGCTGAGCGGATGCCCGCCGGACATTCATTCCGCCTGCCCGCGCCTCGGCGAACACACGGACGAGATTCTCCGCGACTGGCTCGGTTTGGGCGACGACGAGATCGCCGACCTGAGAAAAGCCCGCGCCATTATCTGAACCCGGATTCGGCGATAGAGCCGACGAACCGGGGCGATTTTCATAGCGGCGAACTGCTTCGTTGCTGCCGCATTTTTTTGTTCATGAACCATGAGTTCTATTCACTGCAAAAATGCGCCTTGCGTTCCGCGTTTCATCCGCTCTGAAAAATCGCTCCCGAATCCTAATGACGGATTCGGGTTGAAAACTTCCCGCGCCGCTCTCCGCGCGCGCGTTGAATATGGCGTCACCGTTGTGCTACAATTCCATTCTTGCGGGAAGACGGGCGAAACTGCGGCCTTTCTCTTCCCGGTCCCGGAGCCGCGGTGAGCGAAAACTCGATTCTGATAGTTGACTGTCTCGAAGGCGCTCTCGCCGATTTCTACTATGAACGGATGGCGGCGTTCGCCCCCGAAGGCTGGAGCGCTCCGAGGCTCCGCGCGATGTCCGGCAAGTTCCCGGAAGACGTCCCGCGATGGCTCCGGGAGCAAGGCGCGCGCGCCGCGATTATCGGCGGCTCGCTCCATTCGCCTCTGGACTCCGACCTGTGGATTCGCGGGCTTGAGGAGTTCGTCCGAGGGTTCGCCGCGACCGGTTTGCCGGCTCTGGCGATATGCTTCGGACACGAGGTTCTGGCGTCCTCGCTCGGTGGCGCCCTTGCAAGACGCGACGAGCACACTGTCGCCTCGCGCGAAGTCCGCGTCTCCGCCCCGGACGACCCGTTGTTCTACGGCCTCGGCCCGACGACGCGGCAGCTTGTCGCCCACGAGGTCATGGTCTCCGCGCCGCCGCCGGATTTCGACGTTATCGCTTCGACCGGCGACTGCCCGGTTCAGGCGATGAAGATGCGGGGAGCATCCGTGTACGGAGTTCAGTTTCATCCCGAAGTCGGGCCGGGAGTGGACGAGTTCGACCCGGACTGGGCGGTCGTATCCGACGCCGACTTCGCCGCCGCGGAAGGCGCGGCGATAATGAAAAATTTTGCCGCCATAGTCGCGGGCGGCTGACGCCTGACCCGCGCGCCGCGCGGGCGGAGAGGATAGACATCATGCAGACAGTGAGAGTTTACGCGCCAGCCTCGATAGGCAACATCGGCCCCGGATTCGACGTTCTCGGCTTGGCTGTTACCAACCTCGGCGACGTGGTGGAGGCGCGGCGGCGGCGCTCCCCCGGCGTTTCCATCATCGACATCAAAGGCGACGGCGGCAAGCTCCCGGTGGACCCGGCGAAAAACACCGCGTCCATCGCCGCCGCGAAAGTCCTCGAACGCCTCGGCGCAAAGGGCGGCATGAACATCGTCGTCGAAAAAGGCGTGCCCTTCCCCTCAGGCCTCGGCAGCAGCGCGGCCGGCGCGGTCGCGGGCGGCGTCGCCGCCAACTTGCTGTTCGGCGACAAACTCCCCAAGGACGAGCTGCTTCTGGCATGCACCGAGGCGGAAGCCGCCGTCAGCGGCGGATTTTTCGCCGACAACACCGCCGCCGCCGTGTTCGGGGGCTGCGTCGTCAGTTCATTCTCCGACGGAAAGTTTAAGCTCGCCCGCCTCGGCGGAATCCCGGACGCCGCAATCATTCTGGCCACCCCGGAATTCCCGATGCCGACGAAAAAATCCCGAGCCGTCCTCCCGAAGACTGTTCCGATGAAGGATTTCGTCTCGAACATGGCGAACACCGCGCTCATTGTGGCCGCGTTCGCGAAAAAGGACGCGGCTCTTTTCGGAAGCTGCATAGACGACAGGATAGTGGAGCCGGCCCGCAGAAAACTGATACCCGGGTTCGACGAAGTGAAGGCCGCCGCGCTCGGCGCGGGCGCTCTCGGCTGCTCCATCAGCGGCGGGGGCGCGTCCATCTTCGCGGTCGCCCGCAAGGGTCAGCCTCTTGACCGCATCGGCGAGGCCATGAAGCGGGCATTTAAAAATAATGGGCTGGAATCTAAAATACATATCTGCAACATAGACACAAGAGGAGCGCGCGCGATCGGCGGCAAGTGATTCTCCGTCCCGAAGGCGGCGCGCTAATAAAAAGGAAGGGGAACCCATCCATGGCAGCGAAAGGCAGAATCGACCTGAAGGAACTCAAAAAGAGAGCGGCCGAGGGAGCCATCGAAACCGTTATCGTCTGCGGCATCGACATGCAGGGCCGGCTGTACGGCAAGAGAGTCACGGCTTCGTTCTTCTTGGAAAGCGCGGACGGCTCCACCAACACTTGCGCTTGCAACTTCGGCTGGGACATGGATCTCATTCTCATCCCCGGCCTCGAATTCACCGGCTGGCACACCGGCTATCAGGACATGAAGGCCGCGCCGGACTTCAGCACGCTACGCATTTACCCGTGGTTCGACAAGACCGCCATCGTCATCTGCGACTCGACATACGAAGACGGCTCGCTAGTCGAGATTGCCCCGCGCACCATGCTTCGCCGCCAGCACGAGGCCGCCGAAAAAATGGGCTTCACTCCCTTCATGGCCTCCGAACTCGAATTCTTCCTCTTCAAGGACTCCATCGATTCGGCCCGCGAAAAAGATTACCGCGACGTAGAGCCGTTCTCGAAATATTACTCCGACTACTCCGTGTTCCGAGGCTCGATGGACGAGTGGCTCATAGGAGCGATGCGCAACAACCTCAACGAACTCGGCCTCGAAGTGGAAAGCTCCAAGGCCGAATGGGGGCGCGGGCAGGTCGAGCTTGCCATCAAATATTCCACCGCCCTCGAAGCCGGAGACCGCCACATGCTCCTCAAACAGGGCATAAAGGAAATCGCCGCCCTCAACGGCGTCATGGCCACTTTCATGGCAAAACACAAGACAGACGACTCCGGTTCCGGCATGCACATTCATGTGAGCCTGTGGGACAAAGCCGCCAAGAAAAACATGTTCTGGAACCCCAAGAAAGAGCACAACATGTCAGACACCATGAGACACTTCCTCGGCGGCATGATGAGGCTCGCGCCCGACATGCAGTATTTCTACGCGCCCCTCATCAACTCGTACAAAAGATACGTGCCCGAATCGTTCGCGCCGTGGAACGTCGGCTGGGGCGGAGACAACCGCACGGTGACATTCCGCTACTGCGGGCACGGCAACGGGTTCCGCATCGAGAACCGCGTGCCCGGCTCGGACGCCTGCGGCCCGCTGGCGCTCGCCGCCTGCCTCGGCTCCGGACTCTACGGCGTCAAACACAAACTCGAACCCGTCGGCCCGTTCATCACCGGCGACTCCTACAAGGAAAAATCCCTGCCGCCTCTGGCCCGCACGCTCTCAGAGGCCGCGCGCAACTTGAACGCCAGCAAACCGGCCCGCGAAATCTTCGGCGACGGCGTCATCGACCACTACGTGAAAATCGCCCAGTGGGAAGTGGACAGGTTCAACGAATACGTCACTGACTGGGAGAGGCGCAGATACTTCGAGATGGCCTGAGTCGGCGGTTGCGCGCCCCGCTCCCGAAGGGGGGCGCGAGACAATGGAAAAAAACGCGGCGCCTCGCGCGACCGCGACATCAACCGGCTGAAGCCGGCGGAGGATATGGAAATGAAAAGACTCAAAGGCAAAGTCGCTCTGATCACCGGAGCGGGCATGGGACAAGGCCGCGCGGCCGCTCAGGTTTTCGCCCGCGAAGGAGCTAAAATCATCGTCGGCGACGTCGATGAAAAAGCCGGCAAGGAAACTGTCGCCCTCATAAAGAAAAGCGGCGGCGACGCCATCTTCAAACGCTGCGACGTCGGCAAGGAAGCAGACTGCGCCGCCATCGTCAAAGCCGGCGTGAAAGCTTTCGGCAAACTCAACGTCATATACAACAACGCGGGCGTTCTCTGGAAAGACAAAGACGTCTCCCTCGTCAACATCGACATGGAAAACTGGAAACGAATCACGGACATCTGCCTCATGGGCGCGGTTTACACATGCAGGCACGGCATACCCGAAATGAAGAAAGCCGGAGGCGGCTCCATCATCAACATCGGCTCCATCTCCGCCCTCACCGGCTCATCCATCCCGCAGGACGCCTATAACGCCTCCAAGGGCGCTCTCATCATCCTCACAAAATCCATCGCCATCCAGTTCGCCAAAGACAAAATCCGTTGCAACATAATTCATCCCGGCATGGTCAACACGCCCATGCAACACAAATACATGAAGAACGACGCGTGGCTCAAAGCCGTTCTCGACTGCATCCCGCTCGGCATATTCGGCGAGCCGGAAGACATCGCCAACGCCGCCCTCTTCCTCGCCAGCGACGAGTCGAAATTCATGACCGGAGCCGAGATGGTCGTCGACGGCGGCTTCATGGCCACCTGAGCCGCGCGCGATTTGACAAATGCGACGCGGCGCATATTATTGCGTTATGACGCCTGATAAAATCATTGAAATCGTCGAGCGCTTCGAGCGTAACATCGACGTTTACAGAAGCTCTTCATACAACGAGACCGAGTTGCGCGTCGAGTTCATCAATCCATTTTGGAAAGAGCTTGGATGGGACGTTGACAACGAGTCCGGCTACGCTCATATATATCGCGATGTCGTCCATGAAGAACCAATATCTTCCGGCGGCGGCTCAAAAGTTCCCGATTATTGTTTTCGCGTCGGCGGCATGAGAAAATTTTTTCTCGAAGCCAAACGACCCGGATTGAACATAAAAGAAGACGCCGCCGCCGCGCACCAACTGCGCCGCTATGCTTGGAGCAGCAAGCTGCCCATATCAATTTTGACCAATTTTGAAGAACTCTCCATTTATGACGGTCGACTCCGCCCACATGCCTCAGATAAAGCGTCTAAAGCTAGAATCTCCTATTTCACCTATAAAGACTATGTGAGCAAATGGGATGATATTGCCGGAGTGTTTGCGCGCGAGTCCGTTCTGAAAGGTTCATTCGACAAATACGCGGTCGCCGTTAACGGAAGGCGCGGCACATCCGAAGTGGATGCCGAGTTTCTTAGCGAAATTGAAGAATGGCGCGATCTTCTTGCCGATGAAATTGCTGCGCGCAATCCTGAATTGGGCGCGCGCGACCTGAATTATGCGGTACAAACGACTATTGACCGAATTGTTTTTTTACGGATGTGCGAAGATAGAAATATAGAGTTGCACGGTCAATTGCAAGCTCTCTGCGCCGGACCTCGCATATATCCTAGACTTCTCGAAATCTTTGAGAAAGCCGATGATAAATTCAATTCGGGATTATTTCATTTTCGAATCGAACCCGGCAGACCCGGAGAGCCGGACAACCTGACTCCGAAGCTGGACATTCGAGACGCTCCATTGAAACATATCATTTCTCGCCTTTACTATCCTGAATCGCCCTACGAGTTCGGAGTCATCCCTGCGGAAATTCTCGGCAATGTTTATGAGCGATTCTTGGGAAAAGTGATTCGAATAGACGAAGGCAAGCAGCGAGCTATTGTTGAGGAAAAACCAGAAGTCCGCAAGGCTGGCGGCGTTTATTACACTCCTCAATATATCGTCAACCACATTGTCGCCAAGTCGCTCGGAAAGTTATGCGAACGAAAATCTCCGGCTGAAATCAGCAAGCTTCGCATACTTGATCCCGCATGCGGATCGGGATCATTCCTGTTGGGAGCATACCAGTTTCTTTTAGATTATCACCTGAAATGGTACCTTGAAAAAAAAGAGACAACCGGCAAGATTCCGTCTTCCCCATCAACCGCGACAAGAAAAAAAGCCGGCTCACGGCAGGCTATCTATGAAGCGAGAAAAAATGAATGGCGACTATCGTCCTCGGAAAAAAAAAGGATTCTTCTTAACAACATCTATGGGGTGGACATAGACGCGCAAGCTGTCGAGGTGACGAAGCTTTCTCTTTTGTTGAAGGTTCTAGAAGACGAGAGTTTTGAGACTTTGCGCGCTCAGCTTGCTATGTGGCGAGAACGCGCATTGCCCGATCTTGCCGGCAACATCAAATGCGGCAATTCGCTGATCGGCCCAGATTTTTATTGCAACGGACAATTGAGCCTTTTCAACGAGGAAGAAATTTACCGCATTAATGTTTTTGATTGGAACGACCCGGTTTATGGATTTGGCCGGATAATGAAATCGGGCGGCTTCGATTGCGTGATTGGCAATCCGCCTTATGTTCGCATTCAGGCAATGAAAGAATGGGCTCCGTTTGAGGTAGAGCATTATAAAAAAACCTACCGTTCAGCCGGTTCGGGAAACTTCGACATCTACGCGGTCTTTGTGGAAAAGGGACTGAGTCTGCTAAACCCCAAAGGACGATTAGGATACATACTTCCTCACAAGTTTTTCAATTCTCGATATGGCGCGCCTCTTCGCGGAATACTAGCCGATGGAAAGCACCTATCCGAGGTGATTCATTTCGGAGATCAGCAAGTTTTCAACGGCTCAACCACCTACACCTGCCTGCTTTTTCTTGAAAAAACAGGAACATCGTCAATGAGATTTAACGTGGTCGACGACATAGTCGAATGGTCGGAAACAGGAAAGACGCGCAACGGGTTGATTCGCGCTGACAAAATATCGGACGCCGAGTGGAATTTCATAGTCGGCGATGGAAAACGGTTGTTTAATAAATTGAGCAAAATGCCTGTCAAGCTAGGCGATATCGCCAATATATTTGTCGGCACGCAAACCAGCGCAGACGACATATTCGTCCTCGAAAACTGCAAAGAACAAAAAAAGCATGTGTCGGGATTCTCAAGATCTCTAAATGAAAATGTTAAGATAGAACGGGATTTGACAAAACCATTCCTTTTCGGACGGCAGATCAGGAGGTATGACCCTCTTGTCACTGATTCGCGCTTGGTGTGTCCTTATGAAATCAACGAGACTGGTTGCCGCCTTTACTCTGAACAGGAATTGACATCCGAATATCCCCTCGCTTGGGATTATCTGAAAAGAAACAAAAAGAATCTTCAAAAAAGAGAAAACGGGAAATTCAAAGGCAAACCGTGGCACGCTTTCGGCTATCCAAAAAGCATGCCCTTGTTTGACAAAACAAAAATCGTTGTTCCAGACTACAACGATGAGCCCTCTTTCACATTTGACACCTCCGCTTCTTTTTTCAAAACCGGCTATGGGATTATTTTAAAAGACGAATCATTATCGCCGTTGTATTTGCTGGGGCTTCTTAATTCAAAGCTTCTATTTCACCATTTAAAATCCATCGGAACTTCTCTTCGCGGCGGTTACATCAGGTTCTGGACACAGTTCCTTGAGAAGCTTCCGGTGCGGCAAATCAATTTCAACAACGATGAGGACAAAAAGGCTCACGACACGATAGTGTCGCTCGTCGAAACAATGCTCGACCTGCGAATAAAAATTATCAACTCAAAAACCCCGGACGAAACAATCCGAGTCGAACGCCTTGCGACAGCGACCGACAGCCGCATAGATTCTCTGGTTTTTAAGCTTTACGAAATTGCCGACGCCGACATCAGGATCATAGAAAAAGACTGACAGGACATTTATTCACTTCGCGAAATGGCTTAGTATTATACAGTTCGGAATTCGTGATTAAGAATTCCATTTCATAAAAGGAGCAAGCCCATGTTCAAAAACCACGAAGACCTGATGAAGTTCGTCAGAGACGCGGACATCGAGATGCTCGACCTGAAGGTCATCGACCTTCCCGGCAGATGGCATCACATGACGTACTCGACGCGCCACATCAGCGAAAAAGTGTTCACCGACGGCACGGGCATCAGCCTCTCCCCCTATCAGGGCTACAGGCAGATAACTCAGGGCGACATGAAAGTCGTCCCCGACCCGTCCACCGCCTTCATAGACCCGTTCTACGATGCCAAGACCCTCAGCGTCATCTGCGACATCCTGCTGCCGGACGGACAGCCCTACGAGCGCGACCCGCGCCGCATCGCCCGCGCCGCGGAAAAATACATCCTCGACAGCGGCATCAACGCCCGCTCTCTGTGGCTTCCCGAACTCGAATTCCACGTGTTCGACGAAGTCCGCTACGGCTCATTCATCAACAAGTCGTTCTACAGCGTGGACTGCGAGTGGGGTTTCTGGAACGCGGACAACGACAAATGGCCTCAGCTCGGCTCAAAGCTGGGAGCCTCCGGCTGCGGCCAAGCAGACGCGCCCCGCGACAGGCTGTTCAACTTGCGCACAGAGATGGTCCGCCGCATCGAGAACGCCGGATACCGCGTCAAATACCACCACCACGAACTCGGCGGCCCCGGCCAGATGGAAATCGAACCTTATTTCGAGCCTCTGCTGCGCGCCGCAGACAGCGTTATGGTAATGAAATACATGGTCGCCAACACCGCCCGCCAAGCGGGCAAGACCGTCACATTCATGCCCAAACCGCTGTTCGACACTCCCGGCAACGGAATGCACTTTCACCAGTACTTGGAGAAGGACGGCAAATCGCTCTTCTACTCGAATGACGGATACGCGAAACTAAGCGGAATGGCGCTGAGCTACCTCGGCGGCCTCTTCCGGCACACACCCGCTCTCATGGCGCTCACCAACCCCAGCACCAACTCGTACCGCAGGTTCGGCGTCGGCATGGCCGCCCCGATGAGCCTCTTCTTCGGCGAGTCCAACCGCAGCTCCGCCATCCGCATCCCCTCCTACTCGAAAAACGAGACGGACCAGCGCGTGGAATACCGGCTGCCGGACGGCTTGTGCAACCCCTACCTCGCCATCGCCGCACAGCTCATGGCCGGCCTCGACGGCGTGCTGGACAAAATGGACCCCACCGCCGAAGGCTACGGCCCTTTCGACTTCAACAATTACACCCTCTCCGACGAGGAGAAGGCGAAGATACGAACCGCCCCCTCTTCTCTCGAAGAGACTCTCGAAGCTCTCGAAAAAGACAGCGCCTTCCTGACTCGCGGCGGCGTCTTCCCGGAGGAAATAGTGTCCGCGTGGACGACCCTAAAACGGGACGAGTTGCGTATCGTCAAATCACGCCCCCACCCCGCCGAGTTCGACCTCTACTACGACCTGTGAGACGGGCTTTCGACGAATAGACTCCGAACGGGGCGCGATTGCCGCGCCCCGTTTTTTTTGTTTTGATTTTATAGGGCGTATTAAGGGAAAACTTTTGAAAAAGTTTTCCCTTAAAATCCCTTTCAAAACATTTCACGCTAGCGCCGTATGCGGAGCTTCGCTTCCGCCTTTGGCGCGTATCATAAGAAAAGATATTGGAAAAGAGATTTTCGTGAGAATCTTCTTCTTAAACATTTTCACAGGAGCGTAGTGACGGCGCGCTGCAGCGCGCCGTCACTACGCGCAAGGAAAAGTTTGAAGGATTTTCAAGGAAACTTTTCAAAGTTTCCTTGAACCGCCGGAGGCGCTTGATGAACGCGCGGAGTATATGCGCGTATAGTCGGCAGGTCTTGATTTCTTTTTTGCGCTATTATCATGAAAGTGTTAACGGCATGCTCGAAAATCAGGGATATTTTGTTTTCGCTGTAAGTTTGCCAGTGTTGAGAATATTTTTTATTCGGAGTTGTTTTCAATTGATTGATTATGCTTTATTATGATATATTGTATGCAAAGGATTGCAAAATGGCCGTAATGTATTTTAAATTACGCTCATAATATTTGGGAGGCAAAAATGGTGAAGAGACTCAAACAAACGTTTCTTGCGGCGATGGCGGTCGCGTTGATGTTGCCGGCGGTCGCTGCTGCGACGACAACGGCGCTGCCGATAGATTCTGCGGCGGCGGCGGCGAATGTGGAGAAGATGATCGCTACGGCCACCGAGCGCCCGGAGGATTACCGCCAGCAAATTGACGCCATGATCGACCTGACGCTGCACATTCTGCGCGGCCCCGTCCCCGACGGCTCCGGCTATCAGTATGCGGAGGCGATTATCGACAAGACGGTAGAGCCTGAGACTCTGCTCAGCGAGAGAGTGAGCGCGGTGTGGAAGGCGAACCAGCAGCAGACTTTCTCCGCCGAGGCGAGGACGGTCTATATGCTTCAGATTTACGCTCCGAAATACCGCTCCGGCCTTTTCAGGAACAACGGCGACACTTATGTTGAAAAATACAAAGTTGAATTTTCGATTCAGGGCAAAGTTCGCACGATCAACTGGGAGCACAAGAACTGGATTTCCCGTGACTCGACGGTCGAAATTCCGCTGCCGGGCATAGCGGAATGGGCGAAGATAGAGATAGTGGCCGGGGTCGAAGCGTCGGACGTCGGCAACGCGATAATCGAACTTCGCGCCGTGCGCCCCATCGTCAAAGACGACCCGAAGAACCCGTTTTCATACTCTATAGACCAGTTGAAGGCGTTGCAGAAAAATATCGCGTACGCAAAGAACGAGGCCATCCTCTCTCAGTTGAACGAAGCTCTCGCCGGAATCAAAACCGCGCCGGTGGCGGCGGCTGCCGTGGCGGCTCCTTCGGATCAGGCCGTCGTTCAGAAGCTCGAAGCCATTTCCTCTCTGATGGACGGAAGCGAAGAGGACCGCGCAAAGGCGAAAGCCGAGTTGAAAAGCTTAATCGAATCGATGAAAAAGAACTGACGCGCGAGAACCGCGCGACTAAGGCGGCTCTGGGACGATCCCGCTTCGGCGCGGCCATACGAATGGTTCGGTAATGGCGAAATATGAGTTGGGCGGAAAAAGGCCGGTGGTCGGCGACGGGACTTGGGTCCACGAGACCGCGCAGCTTATCGGCGACGTTGTGGTCGGCTCCGGATGTTTTATCGGAGCGGGGGCCGTCCTTCGGGGCGACTTCGGGAGTTGCCGCGTCGGCGACCGTTCGAGCGTTCAGGAGAGTTGCGCCATGCACTCGCGCCCCGGAGAGGTTTGTTCCGTAGGCTCCGATTCGACAATCGGCCACGGGGCCGTCCTTCACGGCTGCAAGGTGGGAGACCGCGCGGTGGTCGGCATCCACTGCGTGGTTGCGGACGGCGCGGAAGTGGGCGACGACTGCATAATCGGCGAGAACTCGCTGGTGAAATCGGGGATGAAGATACCCGCCGGGAGCCTCGCCGCAGGGTCGCCCGTGGTTGTGAAAGGGCCTCTGAAGGAATCGCAGATAATGATGAAAAACGCGGGGGCCGCGCTGTACGCGGACCTTGCGGCCAGATACGTCAGAGAAGCCCGCAGGCTGCCCGACTGAACGCGCTCACGCGAACTGTTTTATCCAGTCCAAGCACAACGAGAAAAAGATTTCCCTGTGTTCGGGGCGAGTGAACGCGTGGTCGGCTCCGGGGACAATCTCAAGCCGCTTTGGCTCGGCTGCAAGCGCGTGGATGCGTTCGGCGTGCCAAGACGGAATCAGTTCGTCGTCCGAGCCGTGGCATGTCAGAAGGCGCGAAGCGCGCGCGCAAATCGCGGGAATGTCGTGTCCCGCCGCGTCCGTCTCCAACGCCCGCTTCACTCTCGTTCCGTCGCCCAAATTGATGTAATCGCCGTCGCGGGAATACTCCGGGCCGAGACGCGGAAAGAAATCGAAGTTGAACGGGGTGGCGCAAATAACGGAGCAGAAAGGCCGCGCGGTTTCCGCCGCCGTAAGAGCCGTCAGGCCCCCGAAGCTGCTGCCGATGAGAGCTATGCCGCGAGCGCCGAAACGCTCTCTGACGAAACCGGCCGCGGCCTCAAGCTCGGCGGCGCGCCCCGTGAGCGTGATGTCCTCGAACTTCCCTTCGCTCTCCCCTATGCCGCTGTGATCGAACCTGAAAGCGGAAATCCCTGCCGCCGCCAACCCCTCGCAGACGAACGTCCATTTTTCGCTGTCTTTCGAGCCTGCGAACCCGTGGCTTATCACCGCCGCTGGAGCGTCCGCGCTCCCGGCTTCATGCCACGCCCCCGCAAGTCTCAACCCTGCATGTTCAAATGACATTTTTTCCATGCTTCTATTATACGGGCAAGAAAAACTTATTGGAATTAAGGGAAAACTTTTGAAAAAGTTTTCCCTTAAACCCTTTCAAAATCTTTCATGCCAGCGCCGAAGGCGGAGCTTCGCTTCCGCCTTCGGCGCGTATCAAGTGAAAAGATATTGGGAAATGGTTTTCAGTGGAATCCAATTGATAAGTGATTTTGACAAGAAAAGAATTGTAGGGGCGGTCCGTTGGGTCGCTCTGATAGTATGGATCATTGCCATTTTTTCATAAATGATTTTACATGGCCGCCGGAGGCGCTGTTAAAAGACGCGGATTTCTTTGAAAAAATGTCGGTTTTATGGTACATTTATCTGCTTGGTAGGAGCTTAGATTGGAAAGGTTCGCACGGCCATGAGAGAATACGACTTTGAAAATTTTGAAGCAGAGTGGCGGCGGCGCTGGGAAGAAAGCGGGATGCACACCTGCAAGGACGACGATCCCAGACCTAAATATTACTGTCTGGACATGTTTCCGTATCCGTCCGGGGCGGGGCTTCACGTGGGCCACTGGCGGGGTTATGTGCTGTCAGACGTGGTGACGCGCTACAAGACACTGCGCGGCTTCAACACGCTGCATCCGATGGGATGGGACGCTTTCGGACTGCCCGCCGAGAACGACGCCATAAAAAAGAAAATTCATCCGAGAGAAAACACCAAGAAAAACGTGGACAACATCCGCCGGCAACTCAAGGAAATCGGCGCGATGTACGACTGGTCGCGGGAGTTCAGCACCACAGACCCGGATTATTTCAGATGGACGCAATGGATATTCGTTCAGATGTTCAAGGCCGGGCTGGCCTATAAGAGAGAGATGCCCATCAACTGGTGTCCCTCGTGCAAAACAGGCATCGCCAACGAGGAAGTGGTCAACGGGGTCTGCGAAAGGTGCGGCGAGGCTGTCGATAAAAAGAATCTCAATCAGTGGATGCTCAGGATAACGAAGTACGCCGAGCGGCTGCTGACCGACTTGGACAAGCTCGACTGGCCGGAGCAGGTCAAGCTGCTTCAGAGGAACTGGATCGGGCGCAGCGAGGGAGCGGACGTGGTGTTCACCGCGATCAGCGCCCGGGATGGCTCCCGCAAGGATGTCACCGTATACACCACCAGACCGGACACTCTGTTCGGCGCGACATTCATGGTGTTCGCCCCCGAACACCCGATGGTGGCGGAAATTTGCGACCCGGCGAAAGAACAGGAAATCAAAGAATACGTCGAGTGGGCGCGCAAACAGACCGACATCGACCGCGCGAACGTGAAAAAGGACAAAACGGGAGTTTTCATCGGCGCATACGCCGTCAACCCTGTGAACGGCGCCGAAATACCTATCTGGATTTCGGACTACGTGATGATGGGTTACGGAACGGGCGCGATAATGGCTGTCCCGGCGCACGACGAGCGCGACTTCGAGTTCGCCACCAAGTTCGGCATCCCCATCATCGAGGTCATCTACAGCGAAAACGCGAAGAGAGACGCCTCCGGCGCTCTCACGGAAGCCAAACGCACCGCTTATAAAGGTGTCGTCCGCCCGGTCGAAGGCACAATGCTGACAGTTTTGAAAGACACATCCGAAAAAGTCAATCAATGTCTTGCTGGCCGGAAAAAGCCGGGGCAAAAAAGCCGTCAACTACAAGATGCGCGACTGGATATATTCGAGGCAGAGGTACTGGGGAGAGCCGATTCCGCTCGTGAACTGCGACAAATGCGGATGGGTGGCAGTCCCCGAAGACCAGCTCCCGGTGACGCTCCCCGAAGTCGAATCATACGAGCCGACGGGAACCGGCGAGTCGCCTCTGGCCGCGATGACGGACTGGGTGAACACGACCTGCCCGGAATGCGGAGGCCCGGCCAAACGCGAGACGGACACCATGCCGCAGTGGGCAGGCTCCTCGTGGTATTTCCTGCGCTACGCTTCCCCGAAGTTCGACGGCGGAGTGGCGGACCCGGCGGCGCTCGACAAATGGCTGCCAGTAGACCTCTACGTCGGCGGCATTGAGCACGCCATACTCCACCTGCTCTACTCCCGGTTCTTCGTCAAATTCCTGTTCGACATCGGAGCGGTAAAGTTCGACGAGCCGTTCACCCGCCTGTTTAATCAGGGCATGATAACCCGCCACAGCGAGAAGAGCGGCAAAGTCGAAAAGATGTCCAAATCGAAAGGCAACGTGGTCAGCCCGGACGAGCTGGTGACGCTCTACGGGACGGACACTGTGAGGATATACGAGCTGTTCGTGGGGCCGCCGGAGTCGGAATCCGAATGGAATGACCGGGGCATCGAGGGGATTTTCAGATTTCTTAAGCGCGGTTGGCGCTGGACTCTGGAGATGAAGGAAAAAGCTGGCACGGAAGACGATCCGGCAATGCTCCGCGCGCGGCACGCCCTCATTAAAAACTGCACCGAGCGGCTCGAATCATTCCGCTTCAACACCATAATCAGCGCCCTGATGGAATTTGTGAACTTCGTCGCCGACGAGAAGAACGCCGGGCTGGCGGTCAGTCGCGAAACAGTCGACGCGTTCCTCGTTCTTATAGCGCCGCTCGCGCCTCATTTCTCCGAAGAACTCTGGAAGGAGCTTGGGGACGCGGACAGCATTTTCAAACAGAAGTGGCCGGAATTCAACGAGGCCCTCACGCTCGCGGACGCGGTGACGGTGGTGGTGCAGATAAACGGGAAAGTGCGCGACAGGTTCGAGGCATCCGCCTCCGCTCCCGACGACGAACTGCGGAAAACTTCTCTCGCGCTCGACAGAGTGAAAAAGAATATCGAGGGCAAACAGGTCGCCAAAGTGATAGTGAACCGCAACCCTAAGGGCAACTCGGCGCTTGTGAGCATTGTGGCGAAGTAGAGGGACGGCGGCAGAGCGGGAAAAGAACAACACACTGAGAGGAGCCGGGAATGCCTGAAAAACAACAGAAGACCATATCAATGAGGTACTCGTGGTACGCGCTCTTCGTGATGGTGATGATCAACACGTCGAACTATGTGGACAGGTTGAGCATCGGGCCGGCGATGGAGCACCTCAAGAGATATTTCAGCGCGTCCGACACCCAACTGGGCTGGATACTCGGAGCGTTCACGTTCGTGTACGCGATAATATCGTTGCCGATGGGATTTGCGTCTGATAGAGGCAAGAGAACCTTCTTCGTCGGGCTAGGAGCGCTCGTGTGGAGCATTGCGGCCACCACATCCGGATTCTGCAAATCATTCACAGGGTTCTTCGCCGCGAGGGCGGCGGTGGGAGCCGGCGAAGGCATCTACGCTCCCTCCGGAACAGCGCTCATCGCGGACTATTTTCCGCGGAACAAGCGCGCCACCGCAATCTCGATTTTCATGTCCGCCATGCTAATCGGCGGCGCTCTGGCGATTATCGTCGCCGGCATAATCCTCAAGAAAACAGACAAGTTCGACCTCGAACGTATGGCCAAGCTGACGCCCTACTCGCAGGGCGAACAGGCCGGCGACTGCGTTTACAACGGCCTTCATCAGACGAAACACAGGCTCGTGTCGTTCGACTTCGACTGCGGCGGCGAGCCGTTGTCCGTCGTGTTGTCCAACATCGACAAGAAACATGAGGCCGACGCCCGCACAATACTGTTCAATGTGGATTATCGCGCTGGCGAAGCCGAACCTGAAGGCAGCCTTCTTGAGTTCGCGTCTTCTTTCACTGACATTGTCCGAGACCGCGAGGACGACGATCTTCAACTGGTGACCGCGGAACTCAAGCAACTCCCCTCGCACTTCAAATTGCCTGCGCAGTACGAGGGCAAGCTGGTGTTCGACGAGAAAGCCGGACTGCTCGCCTACAAAGGCATCATGACCAAGGATGACTTGAAGGCTCTCCGGGACATATCGGACATGCCGGAATACCAGAAAGCGGTCATCTCCATTTCCAACGAGGCAAATTTCTACTTTCGCCGTTCGGACAACTGGAAATGGATATTCTGGATTCTGGGGCCTCCGGGACTCATCTTCGCGCTCATGGCGTTCATGCTCAGGGAACCGGTCAAGGGCGGAACCGAGGATTACCTGACCGAGTCACAAGCCGCCGCGATCAACGCCAAAGGCAAAATCGACTACTCTCCTCTGTGGAAAACGCCTTCGCTGGTGATAATGGTGTTTTCAAACGTCATATTCACCGCAGCCATCGGCGGGCTGAACATGTGGCTGTTCCCGTTCGTAGAAAGATACAAAGGCATGGAGTCTTCAGAGGCGGCCATGAAAATCGGCCCCATAGTCGTCGTCGCCATGCTGGTCGGCGTCGTCCTCAGCGGCATCGTCTCCGACATGATGTTCAAGAAAAACAAACGCGCGTACAACTGGATCATATTTGTCTGTATCCTTGCGGGCATACCTTTTATCTATGTCTTCATAATGTCTGACAACTATCTTGCGATAGTAGGAGCGATAGCCGTGGGAATGTTCCTGCTGTCGTGGGTAAACGGACCTCAAAACACCCTGCTCGTTTCAGTGGTAGACCCGAAGCTGCGCGCCACCATGAATGCCATTCACATCCTTCTGATACACGTTCTTGGAGACGGCCCGTCGCCGATTATCATCGGATACCTCTCAGACCAGTACAGCCTGAAATTCGCCTTCATGTGGTTGCCGGTGGCGATGCTGGTCGGCGCTGTGGGATTCATGATCGCCGGAATATTCGTTCCGAACGATTTAAAGAAGCTGGAACAGAGAATGACCGGGCAGGTATGACGCGAGACGTTCGCCTGAAGAGCGTTAAAACCGCGAAAAAGCTTTTGCTTAATAGATTGTTTGCTGTAATCAATACCGGGGCCTCTCCCCAGAGGCCCCGGTTTTACTAAAAAACGGGGAACATCCGGGAAATTGGGATGTTTAAACACTTACAGGGGGTAAAGAGTATGGCTGCAGCAAAAACCGGAATAGCGAAGAAGCCGCGCGCGACCGCAGCCGCGTGTGTTCACAAATTCGAAGCGACCAAAGGCAAGGCATACTGGGTCGTCAAGGCAAAACCCATAAACAACAGGGGAGAGGCCAAAGACGTAGAGGTCCCGGTGACGGTTTTCAAATGTTCGTGCTGTGGAGAGCTTAAGGAGTATCCCGACATCTGGGAATCGAATTTCACCGCTCCCGTCAAAAGGACGAAATCCGTGAAACCGGCGATTAAAAGAGCCGCCAAGACAAAGGCTTGAAAAAAAGCCTTCGACAGACAATATATTTTGTTGAATGAACATACGTTACATTTCGACGCGCCCCGTTTACAGCGGGTTTTTGCGTGGAATCTTTCCGGGGCCGGATTGCCAGCGCCGCCGGTTTGTTTCCATGCTTTTATATTATTAATTGTTTTCAAGTGTAATGTTTAAGTGGTTTTGTTTTATACTTCTAGGAATAAATCTTTCGGAGGATATATGGCAACTGCCGAAAAAAACAGCGGAGAGAAAAAAATGTCCAGAAGAATCATCGGAGCGATAGTAATTATGATGGCGGGCGCGTTCGTTTGCGGCTGTTCGTCAAAGATTGAGGCGACGGAAGCGGCGGCCCTCAAACCGGCTGCGGACTTTCAGGACGCGGTAAAGTTGATCAAGGAAAGCTACGTGTGCCTCGAATCCGGAGTGACCATCAAAGAGGCAGAGGAAGAAGGCGAGACCTGCAAGTCCGGCGAGCGCGTCATCGAGATAGCCGAGTCCCTCAGCAAATCCGGATGGAACAAAGAGAAAATTATGTCGATGTTCGACCTGATGGTGAGGGCGAGGTCGTCGCGCGCTACTGTAGACACAATGGGACTTGTGATGTTCGGCAAAGCAGACGCTCCCGTAACCATGATCGAATTCACGGATATGCAGTGCCCCTACTGCGGCAGATATAACAAGACCACTTTCCCTACAATAAAGAAGAACTACATCGATACCGGCAAGGTTAAGTATTTCCATGTGAACCTGCCTCTCGGATTCCACCCGCAGGCGTTCAGGGCGGCGGAGTCGCTTTACTGCGCGGCAGACCAGAACAAACTGCTTGAAATGAGAGACGAGAACTACGACAACCAGAAAGCTCTCGACGTGGACTCGCTCAAGAGAATGGCCGCCAAGATAGGCCTTGACACCGGCGCGTTCAACAAGTGCATGGATGAAAAGAAATACGAGAACCGCGTCAACGAAGACATGAAAAAGGCGCAGGCCGCGGGAGTCGGTGGAACTCCGGGCTTCGTCATCGCGCGCTCCGCCGCAGGAACCATCGTCAAGGGAAAAACCATCAGCGGCGCCCAGCCCACCGAAGTGTTCGCGGGAGAAATAGAAGGCCTGCTTTCGAAGTAACCACGAATAGCATATTAGCACGGCGCCCGCGCGGCGGAAGCCGCCGTGTTTGACATCGTCGGAATTTTTGTCGCGCAAATTGCCGGATGGAGCGTCTTTTGGAAGGCCTGATACTGGAAAATGTCGGCAAGCGGTTCGGGCCGAGGCCAATATTCAGCGGAATCAGTTTCAGCGTGTCGCTGGGCGAGGCTATGTGCCTGTGGGGACCGAACGGGGCGGGAAAAAGCACATTGCTAAAGATCGCCGCCGGACTAGCCCGCCCCAGTTCAGGTTCGGCGACGTGCTCTTTCGGAGGGCGGTCGGGCAAACCTCTCGAATTCAGGAACAGCATCGGCGTTTGCGCTCCGGACGTGGCGCTGTACGACGAGCTATCCCCTGAGGAGAACCTCGATTTCTTGTCGCGGGCGAGGGGCGCGAAACGGGATAAGGCGCACGAGCGGGAATTAATGGAGTCTTTTTCGCTCGAAGGTTTCGCGAACGCGCCGCTGGGAACTTTTTCATCGGGCATGCGGCAGCGCTTCAAACTGATAGCGGCGCTCGCGCACAGGCCGCGCGCGCTGCTGTTGGACGAGCCGTCGTCTTTCATGGATGAAGCGGGGCGCGCGCGGGTCGAGAGCATCGTCGCCTCGCTCAAAAATTCCACCGCCCTTCTGGTGGCGACCAACGACCCCGCCGAACGCGCTTGGTGCGGCTCGACGGTCTCTCTCGGCGGAGATAAATTCTGCTAGCGGAGCGCGCCGCAGTTGCCGGCGCGATTGCTTATGGACTTCATATCGGGCGCATGGGCAGTGATGAAGAAAGACATTCTGGAGGAGTACCGCGCCAGATACGCCTTCAACACCACCCTGCTCTTCTGCGTCACATGTCTTGTGATGGTCAGCTACTCGCTCGGCGGAGCCGTGACCGACCCGATGCTGCAGTCGGCTATGCTATGGGTCATCCTTTTCTTTTCGGCAATGACCGGCTTGTCCCGCGCGTTTATTAAGGAAGAAGACAAAGGGACGATGAACACGCTTAGGCTGTGTTGCCGGGCGGATCACGTTTTTTACGGAAAAACCGCGATGAACTTTCTGATGATGTCATCCGTGATTGTGATAGTGGCCCCGTTGTTTATAATATTGCTCAATGTTAATATGCGCCATGTCGGGTATTTCGCGCTGACGACGGCGCTGGCGACCGTCGGGCTTTCGGCGGTGAGCGCGTTGCTGTCGGCCATAGTGGCGCAGGCGCGGGCGCGCGGCATGTTGTTCCCCGTGCTCGCGTTTCCGGCGCTGATGCCGGTGTTTTTAACGGCTGTGCGGGCGACGGGCATGTCGCTGGCGGAGGCGGCCCCGTGGACTGGCGGCGGGGAGCTGGTCTTCCTCGCCGCATACGCGGTGGCGGCGACGGTCGGCGGCGGTTTTCTTTTCGAATACGTGTTTTCGGAGCAGTAGGCATGGGAATGTTGTTTCTAGCGGCTCTGTTCGGATTCATGACGTGGACGCTGTACGGCGCGCTCGTTGTGACCCCGCCCGCGCATGTGCTCGGCGAGACGGCCCGCATCATATATTTCCACGTGCCGGTCGCTTGGGTCGCCGTGCTGGCCTTCACGATGTCGCTTTGGAACAGCGTGGTCGTGCTAAGGCGGCACAGCTACGAAGCCGACATGAAAGCGGAAGTGTCCGCGCGCATGGGCCTTTGGTTCTGCGTTCTGGCGACCATCTCCGGAGCGTTCTTCGCAAAATCGGCGTGGAACATGTACTGGAACTGGGACCCGCGCCAAGTCTCCATCACCGTGTTGCTCCTCGTCTACATGGCTTACTTCGGGCTTCGCTCGGCGACGCCTGACTTCGACAGGCGCATCCGGCTGGCCGCCGTCTACGCAATACTCGCTTTCGCCGTTATGCCTTTTCTTGTGTTCGTCATCCCGCGCGTTTACATGAGCCTTCACCCCGACACCATCATCAACGCGGACGGTCAGGGCAAGCTGCTGGACGACAAGATGCGGCTCGTGTTCTGGTGCGCGGCGGCGGGATACTCTTTTCTCTATCTGAAACTTTACAATCTCTCTGTGCGCGTCGAACGGATAGCGCGCAGGAAGGAGGGCTGGGATGTCTGAATGGCAGACTGTTCTTGTGTGCTCGATGACGACCCTCGCGGGGATTTTCGTCTACATCGTTTACCTCGACCTAAAACTTAAAAAGGCGGAGAAGAAATGAAACCTAAACACATAATCGGAGCGGTGATAATAGCCGCGTGCCTCGGCGCGATGTTTTACTTCTCGAAGAACTTCGCGACGCCGTACGTGACGTTCGACGAGGCTCAGAAGGCTCAGGGAAGACAGGTTCAGGTGATGGGCGAACTGATAAAGAGCGCCGGCGCCGCCCTCGTCCCCGAAACCGGAGCTTATGAGTTCTCCATCTCCGATCCGGACGGCAAAGTGATGCGAGTCAGGACGATGAAGGGCCTGCCTTCGAACTTCGAGCAGGCCACTCAGGTCGTCGCCAAGGGCGCGTACGAGGACGGCGTGTTCGTCGCCTCGGACATTCTTACTAAATGCCCGTCGAAATACGAGGCCAAGGCCGACGAAGCTTTCCACAAGGAACAGGGTGAGTAAATGGGTTTCGGTCAAATACTAATATACGCGCTGCTGTGTCTTAACATTCTGACGTTCGTTTACTACCTGCTGTCGATAGACGGAGCGGAGGGCTGGAACAAGGCGGGCCGCGCCGCGTTGTGGGCCAAGGCCGGCCTCTCCTCTCTAGGCGTCTTCTACCTCGGCTCTCTTTTCGTCCACGACAGGTTCGCTTTCAAATACGTGTTCGAGCATAGCGAGATATCTCAGGAGTTGATTTACAAGATATCCGGAATCTGGGCGGGACAGGAAGGCACGTTCCTGCTCTGGGTTTGCTTTCTGGCAATCACCGCGCTCGTCATGGCTTTCGCTATGAAGAGCTATGAAAAATGGTCTATGGTTTTTTTCGCGGGACTTGAGCTTGCGCTATGCGCGCTGCTGATACACGGCAGCCCGTTCGCGCCGCTCGGATGGGAAGCGCCGGACGGCGCCGGCATGAACGCGCTGCTGAAGAACCCATGGATGGCGCTGCACCCTCCGGTGATGTTCTTGGGATACGCGCTGGCGGCGGCCCCGTTCGCGATTTTCTTGGCCGGGCTGGCGAAGGGCGAAACCACGGCATGGACGAAGGCGGCGCGCCCGTGGGCCGTCCTCTCTTGGTGCGTCCTCGGCATCGGCATTTTCATGGGCAGCTACTGGGCATACGAGGTGCTCGGCTGGGGCGGCTACTGGGGCTGGGACCCCGTCGAAAACGCCTCCCTTTTCGCTTGGATCGCCCTCGGCGCTTTGCTCCATGGCATGCTTCTTCAGAACCGCAACCGCCGCTTCGTTTTCTGGAACGCGGTCATGGTCTCAATCGCCTACTTCACCGTCCTCTACGCCACTTTCCTCACTAGGAGCGGCGTGTTGAGCGACGTTTCCGTGCACTCTTTTCAGGGCGGCTCCATCTACCTGCCGATACTTCTTGCGCTGATAGTCACGGCGGCGGCCGCGAGCGCAGCCGTCGTCTGGCAGGGCGTCAAGATGTCGAAAGACCTGCCCCCTGAACGCGCCGCGAAAACCGACGCGCGGGACGTTCTCCTTTACGGCTCTGTCATCGCTATGTGGGCTTTCTTCGCGTTCGTTTTCATGGGCACGAACTGGCCGATTTTCTCCAAGTGGTTCACGGAAGGAACATCCACGTTTGACGAGAGGTATTACAACGCGACATCGATGGTGGCGGCGCTGCCGCTGGCGATCCTGCTTGCGGCCTGCCCGGCGTTTTTTATGCGCCGCGCGGGAGCCAAGCTCAACGCCGCTCCGTTCGCCGCCGGGGCTGTCGTCGGCGTCGCGGGCGCGATAATCGCAGTCGCCATCGGCGTTAAAAACGCGACCTCCGTCGCCCTCGTGTTCTTTTCCTGCGCCGCCGCCGTCTCGAACCTGTGGGCGTTCGCCTCTTTCGCCGCGTCGCGAAAGATGAACTGGGCGTCCTACCTCGCGCACATCGGGGCCGCGCTGGTTCTCGTGGGCGTCATAACGTCGTCCGCCGCCAAGCATACCGACAGGTTCGGTCTGCTCGAAGGCCAGAGCGAAGAGCTTGCCGGATTCACATTTGTTGTCAAAGAGATACGGCCCTTCGAGTACGGCGACAGCGTTGCGATTGAAATAGGAGGCAGGGCGTCCGCGTCCGCCGAGATTTCTTACGTCAGCGACGAATGGCATAACAAGGCCGTAAACAAACCATACGTTATGAGGATGTTCGCGGGGGATCTCTATCTTACTCCCGTGCAGCTCGCGCCGCCCGACGGGAACGCTCCGGCGTCCGGCCCCGCCGGAAAAGTTATAACCCTCCTGAAAGGCAAATCGGCGCTCGTCGATGGCGTAGAGATAACATTCGACGGATTCGACGCGTCCCGTATGCAGGAAGGCGTAGTCGGCGTAAAACTATCCGCCGCGCTGAACGGCGCGACAGAAAATCTGATCGCCTCCGCAAGAATGGGGGCTCAGGGCATTGAGTCCGACACCGTGGTAGTCAAAGCCAACGGCCTGCGGCTTCGCGCGGCGAGCCTGATGCCCGACACCGGGGGAGTGGCTATCGAGTGGCAGCCCGCCGAGAGCGCGCCCGTCCCCGAAAGCGACGCGACCGACCCTGCTGTTTCGGGAGCGGAGAACGACGCCGGAGCCGAACCAGAAGCCGCCTCTCAAACCGGATACCGGGCTATATTCCAAGCCAGTTTCAAGCCGTTTATATGGCTGTACTGGGCCGGGCTGATACTGATAACCCTTGGCTCCCTGCTTGCCGCCGTCCGGCGCTTTGCCGGGCAACGCGCTGACTGACGCGCTCGCTAATCATTTCGCAGATAAAAACATTGGAAACCCCGCGCCGGGGCGGCGCGGGGGGACATTGTGAACTATTTCTCAAACCGCGTTGCCCGCTCCCGCCGTCCCCGGTTATAATTGCTCTCATTCCGGCGGTTCCGTCCGCCGGGCCGCGCGTCAGGCGCGCAATATTACAAAATATTCCGCCGGGTTTTCTCCCGGCGATTTCCACAAGGGGGATGCTATGTTAAAAATCAAAACCGCCGTGTTGAGCGTAAGCGACAAGACAGGCGTGGTCGAGTTCGCCAAGTTCCTTTCCGCCAACGGTGTGAAGATTATCTCCACCGGCGGAACCGCAAAAGCGCTCAAGGAAGCGGGCGTGAAAGTGGTTCCGATCAGCAAAATCACAGGCAACAAGAAAGACGACTATTTCGACGGCAGGATGAAAACCATCAGCTTCAACTACGAGAGCGCCCTGCTTTACAAGCGCGACAACCCGACCCATGTCAAACAGGCCGCCGAACTAGGCATCCCGAAGATAGACATGGTTGTGTGCAACCTGTACCCGTTTGAAAAAGTGACGGCGGCAAAAGACTGCACTGTGGACAAGGCGGTCGAAAACATTGACATCGGCGGGCCGTGCATGGTTCGCGCCGCAGCAAAAAACTTTGAAGGCGTGGCGATCGTCGTCGACCCGGCGTCCTACGGCTCCATCATGGCAGAGATGAAGGCGAACAACGGCGGGGTAACGCTGGACACCCGAGCGAAACTGGCCTCGAAAGCGTTCGAGCGCACCGCTGACTACGACGCCGCCATTAACACCTTCTTCAGCGCGAAGCTTGAAGACAAGATGGTCAAACGGCTCAAATACACCGACGGATTCCAACTCGGACGCTACGCGGAGAACTGGCACCAGAAAGGCTGGCTATACCGCGAGGAAGGCGTCGAATGGCCCAACCTGCCGAACTGCAAACAGGTCTTCGGCGGCGCGCTCGGTTACAACAACTACCTAGACGGCGAGGCGGCCATGACCACCGCGCTCGAATTCAAGAAAGTCCCGGCTGTCTCCATCATCAAGCATTGCAACCCTTGCGGGCTTGCCACCGGCGCCACTATCGAAGAGGCTTTCGAGCGCGCTTGGGCAGGCGACCCGGTCAGCGCCTTCGGCTCCGTCATCTGCCTCACCCGCAACATGACCCTCGGCATCGCCAAACTCATCGAAGACAGATTCGTCGAGATTATCATCGCCCCGAAAATCGAGAAGAAAGCCCTCGACTACATCGAGTCCCTCGGCAAAAAGAAAGCCGGTCTCAGACTCCTCGAATTCGGCGACATCAAATTCGCCTCCGCCCCCAAGTCCAAACTCCGCGCCGTCTCCGGCGGCATGCTCGAACAGGAAACCGACGACGTTTACTACCTCTGCAAAAAACCCGCCGACCTCATGAAAAAAGCCTCCGAATACAAATGCAAAAACAGCGGCAAAAAGCTGATGGTCGGCGTCGTTTCTAAAAAGCAACCCCCCGCCGGGGCCGGCGACATGCTCGACTTCGGCCTCAGACACGTCAAAAACGTGAAGTCCAACGCCATCAGCATCATCCGCGAATACTCCAAGGGCAAATACCAAGTCATCGGCATGGGGTGCGGACAACCCAACCGCAAAGATTCCGTGCTGCTGTGCGCGTTGCGCGCCACAGGCAACCTGCAGCGAGAGTTCGCCGCCTCTCAGGGCGCCAAAGTCGACCGCGACGAATTCGTTGCCTCTCTCTCCAAAAACAAACGCGCCGAGTACCTCAAGAAAGAATCCGCCTACATCGCAAAACAACTCGAAAGCGGAAAAATAGTTCTCGTCTCCGACGCGTTCTTCCCGTTCAGGGACGGGCTGGACAACGCGGCGACCACAGGCGTGAAGTTCATCGTCGAACCGGGCGGCTCAGTGCGCGACGACTCCGTCATCGCCGCCGCGGACGAACAAGGCATCGCCCTCGTCTTCACCGGCGTCCGCAAGTTCAACCACTGATTTTCTCAAGATAGTTTTCAATCGCCAAAAGGGGCGGGGAATTCTCTCCCGCCCCTTTTTATTGCCCTTTTGACTTCGTAGATATTCAGCGCGGCGTTTCCGAGATGAACGCGCCGTTTTCCTGCTTGTTTTCGATTTAGAGAATCATCAAAACATTTTGAACCCGAATCCATCATTAGGATTCGGGAGCGATTGTTCAGAGCGGATGAAATGCGAGGCGCAAGGCGCGTTTTTGCAGTGAATAGAACATACGGGTTCATGAACAAAAAAATGCGGCGGCAACGAAGCAGTTCGCCGCTATGAAAATCGCCCCGGTTCGTCGGCTCTATCGACGAATCCGGGTTGAAAGCGCGTCAGTCCCGTCGGGGCCTGATGCCGAGGGCGGTGTCGAGGGCGACATTGGCCAGCCCGTCCGCCGCGCTGTTCTTCCCTCGCGGTATTTCGACTATCGCGAACTTTTCGAGCTTCGCGGCGAGCCTGACAACTTTCTCTCTCAACGGCATCAAGTCGGGGTTCTTCACCTTGTACTGCCCGCGCACCTGCCGGGCGATAAGCTCGCTGTCCGTATGTATTCTGAGGGATGTCGCGCCTAGCTCGGCGGCTGTTTCAAGCGCCAGAAGCGCGCCCTCGTATTCGGCTCGGTTGTTCGTCGAATGGCCGAGGTAGATTGAGCGTTCAGCGACCACCTGTCCGTTTTTCAGGAGGACCGCCGCCGCCGCTGACGGGCCGGGGTTGCCCCGCGCCGCTCCGTCCGTGTACGCGTCAAAATCATAGGCAAAACTGTCTTCGTTATTTTTCATTGTTTTGGAGATTCCGTTTCCGCTCAGCCCTGTCTGTACAGGATGCGTCCGCAACGCTGGCAGTAAACCAGCCCGTCAGCGCGTTCGAGCGCTTGTAGCGTTCTCAGGCTGACCTCGACGTTGCATCCGGTGCATACTTTGATGTCTTTGTCGTCTGTGTCCTCGATAGTCGCTATCGCCATTCCGTCGTGCGTCTTCTGAAGTTCCTGATAGTGCGACAGCAGGGTCTTGTCGGAGAAATTTTTGAAGGCCTTGCGCTCCTCGCGCAACTTCTCGACCTCGACTGCGAAGCGCTCCTTGTCGGCGGCGCGCTCGGCGGTGACTTTCTTGAATTCTTCTTCTATGTCGTTGAGCTGCTCGACGAACCCGCGCTTCTTGAGATCGACGTTGCCAAGCTCAAGCATAAGCTTCACTATCTCGTCTTCGGCGGTCTTTATCAGCTTCGTGTACTGCTCTCTTTCCTTAAAGATGAACTGAAGCTCTTTCGGGTCCGTCTGCGAATCGTCCAGTTTCATGTCAACGTTGTTCTTTTTGTCCTTGTATGCCGCTATCTGGTCCTGAAGCTCCTTGGCTTTCGCTTTGAACGGGATCTGTTCTTTGTCGAAAGCCTCGAGTTTGGCGTTAAGCTCCCTGTGTTTCTTCTGAACGGGATGCTCGACCTTGTCGATCTGGCGGATGCGCCGCATATTCTGGAGAATCTGGTTGTCGATCTGCTGGAGCTTGAAAAGCTCGTCTAGCTTGCTGGTCATCTCGGTCATCAAAACTTAACCTCCGGCCTCCGGCGCGCGCCGGGGCGCGGGCTTTCCGCCCGGCCACAGGGTAATAGTATATTTGATAAGCCCGCTCATTTCAACAGCGCCGCGCGCGCGGCGGCGCGCGCCCCGTTCCCGCTCGGAAAATCACGCTCGCGCGCGCTTGGTTTATTGACAATCGAGCGCAATCAACATAAACTCGAATCTGATTTCGCGGGCGGCGTGGCGGGCCGCGCGCGCGCCCCTCCGGGGCCGGGAAGGACGGTAGCTTTTGAGCAATCTGGCGGGCCTCAAATGCAAGGAATGCGGCAGGGCTTTCGACCCCGGCGCGGTCAGCGTCTGCGACTACTGTTTCGGCCCCCTCGAAGCGGACTACAACTACCAGCGCGCTTCCAAGCTCGCCACCCGGAAAAAAATCAAAAAAGGAACCCCCGACATCTGGCGCTACATGGAACTGCTTCCGCTTGAGGGAACGCGCCCTGTTGATCTCTCTCCCGGCTTTACCCCGCTGCTAAAAGCGGACAACCTCGGCGCCCGGCTCGGCATAAAAAATCTTTACATCAAAGACGAAACGGTGAACCCCACCCATTCGGTGAAAGACCGGATGGTGGCGGTGGCGGTGAGCCGCGCGGTGGAGCTTGGGTTCGGCGTTGTGGCATGCGCGTCGACAGGCAATCTCGCGCACTCGCTGGCGGCTCACGCAGCGCGCGCCGGCTTGAAAAGCGTCATATTCGTCCCCCACGACGCAGAACCCGCTCAGCTTGCCGCTATAAACATTTACGAACCGGCGCTCATCGCCGTCAAGGGCGGCACTCAGCGCATCAACGCCCTCTGCAACGAGGCGATGGCGAGGGAGAGATGGGCGTTCGTAAACATCAACCTCCGACCCTATTACGCGGAGGGCGCGAAAACAATAGCTTTCGAAATAGCCGAGCAACTCGGCTGGACCGCCCCCGACCATATCGTCGCCCCCATAGCCTCCGGCTCCACTCTCACCGCCATTCGAAAGGGAATGACCGAACTGACGGCGGTCGAAATCCTGAAATCGCAGGAAACGAAGCTGCACGGCGCGCAGGCGGAAGGTTGCGCTCCGGTGGCGGCCGCTTTCCGCAAGAAATCCGAACTGATCCAGCCCGCCGCCCCGGCGACTCTCGCCAAATCATTGTCAATCGGCAACCCGGCGGACGGCGTGTACGCGCTTCGGGCGGCGCGGGACTCCGGCGGCGCGATCGCGGCGGTCAGCGACAATGAGATAATTGAAGGAATGAAGACGCTCGCTCGCGAGGAGGGAATCTTTGCCGAGCCTGCGGGCGGCGCTGTTGTCGCCGCTCTCAAGCAACTCGCCTCCGCCCGCGCTTTCAAGGCCGGGGAGACAGTGGTCGCGGTGATATCCGGAGGCGGGCTGAAAGCCCCGGAAGCGCTGTCCGGCAGATTGAAACCTCCGAGGGTTATCGAGCCGAAGTTATCCGAGCTTGAATCGTTCCTTGCGCAATTGCGGCGCGCCGAGAACGTGCCCGGCGCCGTCGATATGTGAGACACTCGGTTTTTCTGGAGATTTCGCCGATGCCTGTTAGAATTATGATACCCGGCCCGTTCAGGCGGCTGGCGGGCGGAGCCTCCGAGGCGGAAGTCGAGGCCGCCACAGTTTACGAGGCGATTCGGGCGCTGGAAATACTCGCTCCCGGCCTGCGCGACCGGCTCACTACCGCCGAAGGAGATGTGCGCCGCTTCATTAGACTTTACGTGAACGGAAAAGATATTTATGAACTGCGCGGCGCGGAAACGGAATTGCGGGACGGAGATTCGATAGAGATCGTGCCCGCCGCCGCCGGAGGATGAAATGATAAGAAGAAGGCTGCACGTCTCAATGAGCGCCGACCTCGTCAAGGAGCCGATACTCTATAGGCTGGTCAAGGAATACGACCTTTCCCCGAACGTCAGGCGCGCGGACGTGTCCGCCACCGAAGCTTGGATGGCAATTGAGCTTCAGGGCGGCTCCGAGGCCCATATTCAGGAAGGCATCGACTACCTGACCGGGCTTGGCGCGACTGTGAAGCCGCTTCAGGGCGACGTTGTGGAAAGTTGACATTAGGCTAAATTACGCGCGCGGCCTCCCCGCGCGCGATTACCGGAGAGGCGATAAAATATGAGCGACACCATGAAAGCCGCCATTTTTGAAGGCGAAGGAAAGATTGTCCTGAAACAAGTTCCCGTCCCGAAAATCAAAGACGATTTCGACGTGCTGTTGAAAGTGGAGGCGGCAAGCATCTGCGGCACAGACTGCCAGATACTTAAGACGCCTCCCGGCCACCCGGCCACTCCCGGCGCCATTCTCGGCCACGAATACGTCGGCCAAGTGCTCGAAACCGGCAAAGCCGTCTCCCACCTGAAACCCGGAGACCGCGTCGCGGTCGACCCCAACCTGACCTGCGGCCTGTGTCCCTATTGCAGGATGGCCATGCCCAACATGTGCGAGAACATGACCACTCTGGGCATCTACATCGACGGCGGCTTCGCCGAGTACAACTTGGCCCCGGCCAAGGCCCTTCACAAAATCCCCGAAGACCTCTCCACGGATCTGGCCATCTTCGCCGAACCGTTGTCCTGCGTCGTGAACGGCGCGACGAAAGCGAAGTTGATGGCTGGCGAGTCGGTAGTCGTCCTCGGAGCCGGGCCGATCGGCCTGTACTACACCGCACTCATGAAAGCCGGCGGCGCGGGCAAAGTCATCGTCTCCGAAGTCAACGCCCAGCGCGCGGATATGGCCCGCAAGATGGGCGCGGACATCATCGTCAACACCGACAAGGACAGCTTGAAGGACGTCGTCATGGCCGAAACCGGCATCGGGGCCGACCTCGTCATCGACGCCGTCGGATGTCTCATGACGGAGGCGACCTCCATCTGCCGCCGCGGCGCCCGCGTGTTGCTGTTCGGCATGAACAGCTCCGCCTGCTGCGAGTGCGTCCAGTACGAGATAACCCGCTACGAGCTTTCCATCATCGGCACTTTCATCTCCAACCATTCCTTCCCGGCGGTCATCAGGCTGCTCAAGGGCGGGAAGCTGCCGCTTGAAAAACTCATCACCCACCGCTTGAAACTCGACGACATCCTTGACGGCATCGAGATTATGAAACGCGGCGAAGGCATCGAGATAATCGTCGCGCCGTGACTGGCGGGACTCTGAATGCGAACAAATCAAATTTAACCTCGCGGGAGGGGTAAACGAAATGGCAAAAGCAAAAGCGAAAACAGCAAAGAAGAGCGCCGGAAAACCGTCGCGCGGCGTTCCGAAGAAACACAAATGGCAACTGCCGGCGGACGGCAAGATGGAAAGCCCGGACGAAATCTATTTCCAGAACATGCCGTGGGCGAAAATTGAAAAACGCCTGAAGAAAAACGACATAATAATCCTGCCGATAGGCAGCACCGAAGCGCACGGCCCCCACGCCTGCCCCGGAGAGGACACATTCCTCGTCACCCGCATGGCCGAACAGGTCGCCGCCGTCACCGGCTGCACCGTCGCCCAGCCCCTGTGGTACGGCTCCCACCCCTATCACCACATGGGCATGCCCGGAACCGTCCTAGTGCCCGAAGAATACTTCATCGGGATGCTCAAAGCTATGATGGCCGGGTTCTGGAACGCCGGATTCCGCAAAATGATTTTGCTGAACGGCCACGGCCAAGAATACGTCATCCCCACAGCCATCCACCAGTTCGCAAAACACTTTCAGGTCCCCGGCGTCTTCATCAACCTCAACTGGTATCACGCCGTGCGCGACTACTTCAAACTGAAATCCGAAGGAGGGATGTACGACACCAACTTTATCCACGCGGACGAAGTCGAGACATCGTGGTCGCTGGCCCTGTTCCCCGAATTCTTCGACATGAAGCAAGCGTGCGACACCGTGCCGCGCGGATACATGAAGGACGGGCATATCGACAAAGCCGGCAACCTGCTCAACAGGCCAATCGCGTGGTACGGACAGGTCGGCTGCGGGCCTATCGAGATCTCCGCTTACCCCGAAGGCTGCGTCGGCAAATCCACACTCGCCGACCCGGAAAAAGCAAAACCCGGCATCAGCGCCCTGCTCGACTACATGGTGCAGCTCATTGAAGACATCGGAGAAGCCTTCCCTCCGGGAAAACTTCCCCCCGGCAACGAAATCTGCGAGCGCTCCAAGGAAGAGCTTGACGCCCTCACCAAGAAGCCGCTCTCAAAAGGCTGGAAGTCCCTGTACTCCCTCGGCTATCCGTTCTGACAGCAAAAGCGGGCTAGTCCGCATCCGAGGCCATATCAGATTGCACGCTCCGCGCCGCCTCCGGGACATTCCCGGGGCGGCGCTCGCGTTTTCCCCCTCCCGCCTAGCCCTGTCTGGACATCTCTCATCGGGACAACGACAACTGTTATTCACGTCTTCGATTGATTGAGCATTGTTCAATATGATAAAATGTGGTTACTAACGATAGAGAGAAGACAATGAGCGGTTCTGTTGCTGATAAAAAACGATTATTGAAGATAACGGCTGGAAATATTAGACAGAGCCACATATATATTAATGGACACCTTGATTTTTTCCCTGAAGAATGCGTCTATTCAAAGATTTCGGCAGATAAATGCGAGCAGAATAAAATTGAAATATTCCTTGTCGGACTTAATAGAACGATTTTCACGAACATTGCCGTCGACGATGAAACGGGGAAACCCGGTCGAATATTTCGAGAAAGAGCATGGATAAAAAGGTTTTTTAAACATCATTCGATTCAAGTCGGAGATATTTTAGCTATAGAAAGAATGGATTCATTTAGATACAGACTCTATCCTTTTGAATCGAAATCGAAGCGTGAATTTGTATGGCAAAGTTTTATTGAAGAGCGACCACGCGGGAAGGGACCTACTGTTATCGAACTTTTCGCGGGATGTGGCGGAATGTTGCTTGGTTTTAAAAACACCGGATACAAAACAGTTCTCGCAAACGAGTGGGATTCCGCCGCTTGCGACACGATAAGAATGAACCTCACGGATCGAGTCGCGCAGTGCGCCGTTCAGGAGATAGAAAGGTTTCCTAAGGCGGATATAGTCATTGGCGGTCCGCCGTGCCAAGGTTTCAGCAATCTAGGCGAAAAAGTTCCCAACGATCCGAGAAGACAACTTTGGCGTCAATTTATGAGAGCAGTCTCCGACGCAGACCCTTACGTGTTTATTATCGAAAACGTTCCCCCTATTCTTTCATCGCAAGAGTTCATCGAAATAAACCGCATCGCCGCCAGTTTGGGATATTCAGTTATGGGACAAGTCATGAACACCGCAGATTACGGAGTCCCACAAACAAGAAAAAGAGCGATAATTATCGGTTGCAAAGGATGCGCCCCTTCCTTCCCGGAGCCGACACATTTCAACCCAGATAAAATTGACCTGTTGAATTTTAAACTGAAACCGTGGCTTACTGTAAAAGACGCTATAGGCGATTTGCCGTTGCAACCCGACGGCAACAATTGGCATATCGGGAGGAATCCCACGGAAAAATCCATAAGAAGGTATTCACACATACCAGCGGGCGGCAATAGATGGGATCTTCCTGATGATTTGATGCCGGATTGCTGGAAACGAAAAACAAAAGGTGGCACTGATTTATTTGGTCGCTTGTGGTGGAATAGGCCGTCCGTAACGATAAGAACGGAGTTTTACAAACCCGAAAAAGGAAGATATCTTCATCCACAAGAAAATAGACCCATCACACATAGAGAAGCAGCCAGATTACAAGGGTTTCCCGACGACTTCTTCTTTGTTGGAACAAAGACTCAAGTAGGAATTCAGATTGGAAATGCAGTTCCTCCCCCTTTTGCCGAAGCGTTAGCAAAACATGCGTCGCTTTTAATATCAAAATCCAAAAAAAGCGACAAGAAAGCAAGCTGATTGATGGCGAAGAGAAGACAGCATGAATCGGTCGAAGATTTGATTGGTTTAATTGACCGTAAGCTAGCCTTTTTCGGCAACAACCGCTCTCAATTCAGTCTTCGGGACAAAGTTTTATGTTTGGCTGATATATTTGAAAAGGTTAAAGATTTAGGCGTTAGTGCCATAGCGGAAAGCGGAATCAATTCAAAAGCGGCTAGAGAACGCATACGACTATATTTATTAGAATACCCCGATACCGTCATTGATGGGATTGAGTTAGCGGTCGTTTCCGGCATAGCTGATTATCCGAGAAGAATTCGAGAGTTAAGAGTCGAACACGGTTATCAAATAGCGACCGGAGCCTCTCAAGATCCCGAGTTCGGAGTGGATTTGTCGCCGGATCAGTATTTTCTTGTTTCCGTTGAGCCTGACTTAGACGCAGCCAGACGATGGCATATAGTAAACAGAATAAGAAAAAGCGCAGATGGAAGCAGGCAGAAAATACTCGCGTTTCTGCTGGAAAACGTAGGGAAAGTTGTTACGACTGAAGAACTGTATTATGTTTCGAACGAGGCTAAAGAATTCGGAAGGCGAACTCGCGAACTTAGAACAGAAAACGGGTATATGATTGCGACAAGATTCACTGGTCGGCCTGATTTGAAATCAGGACAGTATATTCTTCAATCCGACCAGCGCATAGCCGAGCCGCATGACAGGCAGATTCCTGATTCAGTGCAAAAAGAAGTTTATAGCAGAGATAGCAATAAATGCAGATTGTGTGGATGGAGCATTAAGCGATGGTCAAACAATGATCCGAGAATCTTAGAGCTACATCATATTGAGCATCATAAGCAAGGCGGGCCGAACACTGCTAACAACTTAATTGTGTTATGCAGCAAATGTCACGACGAAGTTCATTCCGGAAAACATAAGGCGATTCTTGATAGAATCGTGAAACAGAATGACTGACATCTTTTCACCTGACAAACGTCGTGCAATAATGAGTGCTGTTCACAGCAAAAATACCCACCCTGAGATGATCGTAAGAAAAATGTTGTTCTCTTCCGGATACAGATACCGCTTGCATGACGGAAAACTCCCGGGGAATCCCGATTTGGTTTTTGCCAGCAGAAAAAAGGCTATATTTGTAAACGGTTGCTATTGGCATAGACACAATTGCTCAAAGGGCAGGTCTACACCTAAAACCAGAGAGGATTTCTGGAAAGATAAATTTGAGGCCAATATTCAGAGAGATGCTAGGAATAAAAAATATTTGAAAAAAATGGGATGGGACGTGCTGGTTGTTTGGGAATGCCAAATAAAGCGTTCAAAAGAGGATTTTCTACTTGTGAAACTTATAGGTTTTTTAGAACACTGACAAATAGAATATCTTGAAGAGAGCATAGCATGGACAATATGACAAAGATAAAAGCGGTTGACACTAGGGCGCGCGGCATGGACGCCGCAGTGGCGGAGATGTTCGCGGATTTCGGCGGGGCGGGCGCGTTGCTGAAAAGCTCTCGCGACGTCTTCATCAAAGTGAACGCGATAGATTTCAAACCGAACGTGTTCACCGACCCGGAGCTGGTCGGCGCGGTTGTTCGCCTGTTCAAGGCGGACGGCGCTCGCGCGGTTTACGTCATCGAAAACTGCACTCAGGGAAACTTCACCCGGCTGGTGTTCGAGGCGACGGGGATGACCAAGATGTGCGCGCGCGAAGGGGCCGTCCCGGTGTTCCTAGACGAGACCGCGGCCGCGCCCGTCAACCTGCCCAACTTCGACTACACAATTGACCTCTCCGAACTTGTCGTCGAAAAGTTCATCCGGCGGCGCGACGAAAATCTGTACATTAACATCCCGATGCTGAAAACGCACTCCATGAGCCAAGTCACTCTGGGGGTGAAAAACCAGTTCGGCCTCGTGCATCAAAGCTCCCGCATCCGCGATCACAACTGGCTGCTTCACAGGAAACTTGCCGACATCTACCTGACGGTCAAGCCGGACTTCACCCTCATCGACGGACGCGTGGCGGTGAACCGTGGACACTACACCGCAGAGCGCTTCGCCTCCGAGTGCATAGTTCCCGTCGGACTTCTCATCGGCGGAACGGACACTCTGGCGGTGGACGTCGTGGGCGCGCGGCTCATGGGGTACGAGGCGGACGACGTCGAACATCTCAGGTTGCTGAAAGAAGACGGCGCGGGATGCTGGAACATCGCGGAGATGGACATCGAGGGAGCCGAACTGCTAGAACGCCGCCGCATGTCTCTATCCCATCAGCTTCTGGACAGGTTCCCGCCCGGAGTGAATATAATCCGAGGCGCGGAACGATGCTGCGAGGAAGGCTGCCGCAGAAACCCCGAAACAGCCCTCGAAGTGTTCGCTAACGACATCGGATGCTTCCACGACTTCGCGATAGTGATGGGAAAAGGGACGGACGCGGGAGAAGTGTCGCGAATTGACACCCCGGTTCTGGTTGTCGGCGACTGCGCGATAGAAGAGCGGGCCGGAGAGCTTCGCGCGAGGCTGGGCCGTGGAAAAGTTTTCACCTCGCCCGGCTGCAACAATCTGGCGGCCACTTGCTCGGCTCTTATGGGGCTGATGGGGATAAACGCGATGATGGTGACCCGCAAAGGCGCCGGGCCTGTGAAATCCCTCGCCCTTCTTGCCGAGAGCAAGCTGCGCGGCTCCAAAGCGCGCGTCACCCGCATCGTCCCCCCTCGCGTAAAACGTTAATTTCGCAAATTCTTTTTTATGAAAAAGATTTTCTATGATTTTGCGAGGAAACCATTTTTTGCAAAAATAGGTTTATTCGCGTCCCTTCCAAAAAAACTCTCAATGCGCCGGTCTTGTTAAACTTCGTTCAATTCAAAACCGGCTCTTTCCAGTTCCAGAAAATGCCTTCAATGTGGCGAATCGCGATTAAGCTTTGCTATAATTGTTCTCGGTGTAAATATGAGTCCATCCAAGATTATTAATATCGCAAAATGGTTTAACCACAAAACAGGAGGCTGACATGGCGGCGAAGAAGAATGTTGTCGGCGGAATTAAGCTTGATTACACAAACATGATGTCGGACGCGGTCGGGGCGAAGGACGGCCTGACGGCTAATCAGTTGAAGAGCGGGGAGAAGCTCGCGGCGGGGGCGTTCGCGGCTGTTTCCACGCAACGCAAAGCTGGGAAGCTTCCGTTCATGGACCTTCCATACACGATGGATGCCGCCGCTATTGAAAAATACGCCTCCGGGGCACGCCGCAAGTTCGAGAACCTCGTCGTTCTCGGCATAGGCGGTTCGGCTCTGGGAATGACGGCTCTTCAAACTGCGCTGAATCCGGCGCACTACAATCTGTTCGACGCCTCAAAGCGCCGCGCGCCCCGGCTGTTCGTCGAGGACAACGTGGACCCGGAGCGCATTGCCGCTATGCTCGACCTGCTCGACCCCAAAAAGACTCTTTTCAACGTGATAACGAAATCCGGCGGAACAGCCGAAACGATGTCCGCCCTTATGATAGCCCGCGACATGATTGTGAAAAAACTGGGCAAGAGCGCGCTCAAGGAGCATCTGGTCGCCACGACGGACATCAAGCAGGGAAACCTGCGCGCCATAGTCGACCGGGAGGGGCTGAGCAGCTTTATCGTGCCGGACGGTGTCGGCGGAAGGTTCTCGGTTTTGACCGCAGTCGGGCTGTTGCCCGCCGCGATAGTCGGCATAGACATTCGCGGACTGCTGTCCGGGGCCGCCGCGATGGACAAGCGTTGCGCTTCCGGCTCTATAGCCTCAAATCCCGCGCTGGCGGGAGCCGCCCTGCACTTCCTTATGGACACCGCGAAGGGGAAGAATATTCAGGTGATGATGCCCTACGCGAACGCGCTGGGAGGCGTGGCGGACTGGTTCGCGCAGTTGTGGGCGGAAAGCCTCGGCAAGAAGCTTTCGACGGACGGCCGGACGGTCTGCGCCGGGCAGACGCCGGTGAAAGCCATCGGCGCGACTGACCAGCATTCTCAGTTGCAGCTTTACATGGAAGGCCCCGCGGACAAGACGGTTACATTCATGCGAGTGGAGAAGTTCCGCCGGACGGTGAAAATCCCTAAAGTTTACGCCGACATGCCGGGGCTGGCGTATCTGGCTGGGCGGGGGATGGACGAGTTGCTGAACGCGGAACAGAAGGCGACAGAGTTGGCGCTTGCTGCGGCGCGGCGTCCGAACTGCTCGATAATCCTGCCGGAAATCAACGCCGGCTCCGTCGGGCAGCTTCTATACATGTTGGAGATTCAGACGGCGTACGCGGGCGCGCTATACGGAGTGAACGCGTTTGACCAGCCGGGAGTGGAGAGCGGAAAAATCTCAACCTACGCGCTTATGGGGCGGCCCGGATATGAAAAACAGCGCGCGGAAATTGAGAAGGCCGCAAAAGCGATGAAGCGCCGGGTGGTCTGACGCGCGCGCCGTGAGCTGTGAAAAGCAGAAACACGGGGCGCGCGCGGGCTTCTTTCGGATGTTATCAATTTTCAAGCCGGTTATTAAGATATTATAGATAGTCCGTTTATATTACATACGGGCTATAAGCTGTTTATGGAGGCGCTCAAGTTGAAGTCGCTGTTCAGGTCTGTGAAAAATCTATTGAGCGTCGATATGGGAATCGACATGGGGACGACGCGGACGAGAGTATTCGTGCGCGGGAGCGGGGTTGCCCTAGACGAGCCTTCTTTCGTGGCGGTGAACTACCGGGACGGCGAAACGGAGGCAGTGGGCAAAGAGGCGTACAAGCTGTTCGGCAGATGCCCTCCGCACTTGGAGATACTCAAGCCTGTCGAGCGCGGGGTGATAGAGAACTTTGAGCTGGCCGAAGCGATGTTGAACGGGCTGTTGGAAAACCTGTTCAAGAAGAAGGCGCTGCTCGGGGCGAGGATATGCGTGGTGTCGCCCACAGGAGCCACAGATGTGGAGAAGAAAGCGTTCGAGGACGTGGCGATACAGGTGGGAGGCAGGGAAGTTTTTCTGGTCGAGGCTCCGGTGGCGGCGGCGGTGGGAATGGGGCTGCCAATAGACAAGGCCAGAGGGCTGGTGTGTGTCTATCTCGGCGGCGGAACCACTCAGACGGCCGTGTTCAGCGAGGGGGAGTTAATGTTCTCAGTGTCGGAGCCGGTCGGCGGGGAAGACCTCACCGAGGCGGTTATTTCCGGGATAAGGAAAAAGCATAGGATACTAGTCGGCGCGCACACCGCCGAACAGTTGAAAACAGGGATGGGAAGCGCGTATCCGTCGGACAGGGACGAAACGCGCGAGATATACGGCAAGAGCGTCATGGACGGGTTGCCGCGCGCGCAGTTCATATCGAACTGGGAACTGCGGGAGATGATGGAAGGACCGCTGAACAGGATAGCGAACGCGATAAAGGCGTCGCTGGAAAAGGCGCCCCCGGATCTGGCGGCGGACATCAAAAGACACGGGCTGTACCTTTGCGGCGGAACCGCCCAACTCGAAGGCATGGGATCGCTGATCAGCCATGTGACAGGCCTTTCATGCTCGATATCCGGCAACCCGCAGCATGCCTGCATTCAAGGCGCCGAGAAGGTTTCGGGAGACATGCGTAAATACGGCAGATTCACGACCACTCCGGGCAGCCGCCAGTTCACGGGATAACGGAGGGCCACGCGCCGCGCTATGAAGCGATTCAAGATAATCAGGCTGGCATTCATCGCGGTTCCGGTGGCCGTGGCCGCCCTGTTATTTCATTTTTTTGATTTGTCTGGAATCACGCGAGCGCCTGCCGCCGCAGTGAACTCAATCATAGCGGACGCTGGCGACGCGCTGTCATATTCAGTGGGCGGCAAGTCGGACGCGCGGCGAAAACTCGCCGAGGCCGACGCCGAACGCGCCCGCCTCCTTATCGACCTTGCTCAAAGCAGGGACGCCGTCCGAAAACTTGAGGCGCGGCTCGAAACGCGAGAGATAGATTTCGCCTCCGCCACCGCCGGGATTGTCGCGCGCGTCGTCGTCAGAGACATCGGCTCTTGGCACAAGGAAGTCACGGTTGAGGCCGGCGCGCGGGATGGGGTCAGCCCCGGCTTCGCTGCCCTGACCGGCGACGGGCTGGCCGGCAGAGTGGTGTCAGTAACGGACTCCACAGCGTCGGTTCTGCTCGTGACGGGCGCGAACTCCGCCACCAGCGTCTCCATAAAAAACAGGGGGACCTTCGGCATCGCCAGAGGCGACGGTTCCGGAATGATACGCGTGGACATGCTGCCGACCGAAGCGGGCATATCTCCGGGCGACAGAGTAACGACGTCCGGCTATGGGGGCAACTACCCGGAGGGATTGCCTGTCGGGAGCGTCGCGCGCGTGGCTCCGGCGGGCAAAAAGCTTTCTCCGACAGTCACCGTCAAACCGGCGGTCGATATGACTAATCTTTACTATCTTATATTGGCGAAACTATGAAGAGATTAGGGACACCGGGGCTGGCGTTCCTCCTGTTGCTGCTTCTGTGGCTGCAGACTTATCCGTTCCGGGGCGCGCTTGCTTGGCTGACAGGGCTTAACCTGAGCCTGTGTTTCATTCTGGCGGCGGAGATGCTGGGAGAGAAGCGTGCGGGAGCTCTGGCTGTTGCAACAGGCATCGTTGCAGGAGCTATCTCAGGCTCGGCGGTTCCTCTTGTAGTGTTCGCGGCGGCGGTTCCGGCGGCGCATTCAGTCAAGTCCGCAATGTTCAGGCCGGGGTCCGCGTTCCACGCGATGTCATATTGGCTCATAATCACCGTCGCTAATTTCATATTGTTGCTAGGGGCTTCGGCGGGCGAATTCCCTTCCGGAACCGCGTGGGCGTTCGTAGCGGCGTGGAGCGCGGCGGACTTCGCCGTGTTTCTTCTTATGCTCGCCGCGTTCAGTGACCGCAGACGCGCTGTGGCCTACAGAATGAGAAGATAGCTTCCGGAGCTTTTCGACATCAAGATGACGAGATACAACCAAAAAAATCGAACGAACATAAGGGCGCGCCGAACGGGCGCGTTCCGGCTCAGCGTGCTGGCGCTGTTCTCTGCCACCGTTTTAGCCGCGCTGCTTCTGCGGCTGGCGCACATGCAGTTGCGCGACGGAGGCGAGTACGCCTCCCAATCTGAAAAAAACAGTTTCAAAAACATTCCGATGCCCGCAGTCAGAGCTCCTATCGTGGACAGAAACGGCGTGACGATGGCCTACGACGCTCCGGGCTACAGTCTGGTGACGCTCAAGCGCAACGGGCTATGGGAATCCCGGCGCGTCACGTTCGAGGAGGCTTCCGAGATCGAGGAGAAAGGCGCGGGAGCGGGCAGCTACGTTCAGGCCAACCCGATGAGGACATACCCTCATGGAGCCGTCGCCGCGCACGTCACCGGCTATGTCGGCGAGATTTCTCCGGAAGAGCTTCAGCGCTTCAGGCACAAAGGCTACCGCGCCGGAGACAGAGTGGGAAAGAGCGGCCTCGAACGCCAGTACGAACTGAAAATAACAGGCAGCAAGGGCCAGAGAAAGCTCCGCGTCGATTCAAAAGGCAGGTTCCTTCGAGACGCCGAAAAAGAGGAGGCGGTAGGCGGAGAGCCGTTCGTCTGCGCAATAGACATGCGCCTTCAGAAGGAAGCTTACGAGGCGCTGATAGAAAGAGGGCGGCCCGGAGCCGCCCTTGTGATGAAGGCCAGCACGGGAGAAGTTCTGGTCATGGCGACCAACCCCTCGTTCGACGCAAATCTGTCCACCGGCGGGTTCTCCCCCGAAGTCTGGAGCAGCCTGCACAAAGACCCATCCCACCCGATGATGAACCGGGCGGTAAGCGTCGCCGCGCCCCTCGGCTCGGTGTTCAAGCTGGTCACCACTGCCGCCGCTCTCAACGAACACATACTGACCCCCGCCAACACTTTCACCTGCCGGGGAGCTTTTCACCTCGGGTCGCATTCTTTCAAATGCTGGAAAGGCGGTGGCCACGGCACATTAGGCATGGTTCAGGCTATCGCCCAGTCATGCAACGTTTATTTCTTCAACGCGGGGCGGCAGGCGGGGGTTACAAATCTTCACAAATATGCTAAAATGCTGGGTCTCGGTTCGAGAACCGGGATCGACGTGCCCGGAGAGGCGATCGGCCTGATTCCCGATCCGGTGTGGAAACAGACGTTTCGCCGATTGGCATGGCTCGAAGGCGAGACCATCAACATGAGCATCGGGCAGGGATACGTTCAGGTCTCTCCCGTTCAGGCGCTCGTTCTGGCGAATGTTTACGCCACCAAAGGCCGGCTCGTCACTCCGAGGCTCTATCTGGACGGAAAAACGAAGTCGGCGCGAATCGACGGACTGTCGCCCGAAACGATAGAGATAGTGCGACAGGGCATGAGAGCGGCGGGCAAAACGGGAACGGCGCAGGACCCGCCCCGGCCCATGTCTCACGCGTGGTTTGTGGGCTTCGCGCCGTATGAAAATCCGGAGCTTGTCTACGCGGTGTTCGTAGAGAACGCCGGAGGCGGCTCCGCAGAAGCCCTGCCGGTGGCTTTGAGGGTGTTAAAACTTGCCGAGCAACTCGGATATCTAGGCGAGCCTCCGCCCGCCCCGGAACCGGACACGGCAATTTCTGGTAGAGGAGACGATTGAGTTGAAAACCGTAATTCTTCTGATTCAATTCCTGATCACGGTGTCGCTAATCGGCGGCTCGATACTTCAAGCGGCCAAAAGCGAGGGCCTCGGCGCCCTCGGCGGCAGCAGCGAAGTCTACAGAGGCAACTCGGCGAAAGGATTTCAGGCGATTGTCGATAAATGGATGGTTTACATCGCCTATGCTTTCCTCGGCGTTTCGCTTCTGTGCTACATCGTGGTGTTCTGATCCGGGAGTCCGCCACGGCGGATTGCCTGCAAAAAAACCGGCCGCCCCGGCCGGCTCTCGGCGGGCCAGATGAGGCTTGACATATCCGGCGACATCCGGAAAATCTCTATAGCCGACGACCGCCCTTTCTTTTCGGCGACCCACGAGGAAATCGCTTCGGGAGCCACTTCCGATGTGTATTTCCTGCGCGCGCGCGACATCCTGAAAAAACTAGGACTGCTCGATACCCGCGTGGTGGCGGATGTGTTCTGCCGCCATTCCGGCGTATTCTGCGGCGCGGCGGAAGTGAAAAACCTTCTAACCGGACGCGACATCGAATTGTATTCACTCCCCGAAGGAAAAGTATTCGAGGCGGGCGCGACGGTGATGCGCGTTTCAGGCCCTTACGGGGAGTTCGGCCTTTTTGAGACGGCCCTGCTGGGCATGCTTTCTTCCGCCACAGGCTGGTCCACCGCCGCGCGCGAGTGCGTCGCCGCCGCCGAAGGCGCTCCCGTAGTGTGCTTCGGAGCTCGCCACATCCACCCCGCCGTCGCCCCCGTGATGGAACGCTCGGCGGTCATCGGCGGCGTGTCCGGCTCAAGCTGCATCCTCGGCGCTCTTCTTTCTGGCATGACCCCCACCGGAACAGTCCCCCACGCGGCCATCCTCATCGCCGGAGACACCGTGAGAGTCGCAGAAGCATTCGACGAGGTTTTCGACGACGACGTGCCCCGCATCATTCTCGTGGACACATTCAAGGACGAAGCGGAGGAATCATTGCGCGTCGCCGCCGCTCTGAAGGACAAACTGGCCGCAGTCAGGCTAGACACACCGTCCGAACGCGGCGGCGTCACTCCCCAACTTGTCGCCGAAGTGAGAAAGCGTCTGGACAACGAGGGGCGCGGCGCGGTCCGCATCGTGGTGTCAGGCGGCCTGACGCCCCAGCGCATTGTCACTCTCAAAGCGGCGGGCGCGGACATCTTCGGAGTCGGCAGCCACATATCCACCGCAAAACCTATTGAAATGACAATGGACATAAAAGAAATCGAGGGAAAAGCGGCGGCCAAACGCGGACGCCTGCCCGGCCCGCAGGCGGGCGAAGGACTGGAACGCATCCTGTGAACCGCCCTCGCTCGCGGAGTGAAAAATGACAAATCCTTCCGACATACATAAACAACTGACCGAAGCGGCTCGCGAATCCGCCCGCTCGCTCGAATCCTCCGTCTCCAGACTCGCTCCCGACATAGCCTGCGCAGCCCGCGCTATGGCCGATTCGATATCGTCCGGCGGGCGCGTCCTCGTCTGCGGCAATGGCGGCAGCGCCGCTGACGCTCAGCACCTCGCCGCAGAACTAGTGGGCCGGTTCCTGCTCGAACGCAGCCCCTACTCCGCCGTCGCTCTTTCAACCGACACCTCGACCATAACCAGCGTCGCCAACGACTATGGATTCGAAGCCGTCTTCGAGCGCCAGACCCTCGCCCTCGGACGCGTCGGCGACTGCCTCGTGGCTATTTCGACAAGCGGCAACTCTCCGAACATCCTGCGCGCCATAGCAACCGCCGCGACCATCGGCATGAAAACCATCGGCGTCACTGGCAAAGGCGGCGGAAAAATGGCCTCGCTCGTCGATATCCTGCTCGACGCCGATTCCTCCTATACTCCCACTATTCAGGAAACCCACAGCTTCATCGTCCACGCCCTCTGCGGCCTCGTTGAACAAATGCTCGCGGAAAAATAAAAATCGAAGAGTTCAGGCGCGAGGTTCGGGGAACATCCCTTTTCAAAGAAGCTTACCAAAATGCCTCCGGCGGCCAAAGAGTAACTTTTGAAAAAGTTTCTCTTTGGTATCTCTTCAAAACGTTCCTCTGGTCGTCGGTATTGAATCGCTGCCGCGCTTCTTCTACCGACGCCCCATGTAAAACCATTTAGGAGCAGATCCCACTGAAAATCCTTTCCCAATATCTTTTCACTTGATACGCGCCGATGGCGGAAGCGAAGCTCTGCCTTTGGCGCTAACGTGAAAAGTTTTGAAAGGGTTTTTTACACATGTTATTAGATGATTCTACCCACTACCAAGTGTGCCATGCGCAAAGTTTTTTCCTTTGCGCATGATGCTTTTTACCAAAGTAGTTAGTGGGAACTTTCATTTAATTCTTCGTATAGGGAAAACTTTTTCAAAAGTTTTCCCTTAACTCTCCGTTTTCGCGCTCAGTTTACTTCGTCAGGCGGTTGATTTTTTCGAAGAGGTTCATGCCGACTTCGAGGATGTCGGAGGCCGCGTATTTCGCGTTTTTGAGCAGGAATCCGTCGTCCGGCAACCTGTCTTCCGCGGGCGGAAAAGACCCCATCGGCTTATGAGGCTCAGTCTGATACCAGTATGCCACGCTTGAGTAATCGGAGCCCGAAGCGTCGTTTATGCCGCCGTGTTCGATGGTGGCCCTTATACTTTTTTTGAAAGGGATGGGATCGTTGACGTGGAACCTGTAGGCGGAGATGCGGGAGCGCAGCGGGTCCTTGATGGTTAGTCCGTGATATGGGCCGGCGAACTCGCCGTTTATAAAGTACCATCCGCCGTTGAAGTAGTCCTCCGTGCCCGTTCCGTGGATGGCGGGGGGATGTTGCTCGCCGTCAACATATATCATCTCGTCGCCTTCGAGGAACCAGAAAGAGAAAGGCCTGCGGCCCTGCATGGAGAGGTTGCAGCCGACGTAGTGGCCGGAGCCTTCGGCTTCGAGGATGGTGTAGTTGGAGCCGGGGAGAGTTTTCTCGTGCCGCCAGCGAGCGTGGAACCTGCCCGTTTCCGCGTCGTTCTTCAGCAAGGAAAGTTTGTCGTAGCCGATGTTGTAATATAGAGCGTTTATTTTTTTCGAGCTTTGGTTCTCAATCTCGATACGGGCTCCTTTGGAAAACGGCATCGGGAAGTATGAATAGAAACCGCCGCTGGACATGCCGAGGGGGATGGAAGTGTAGTGCTTGTAGTTTGCGAACCCGACGCCGAAGAAGTCGCCGACAGGCGCCTCGACACTGGGCGCGGCCTCTCCGTCCCAGTACATGCGGAGAACGCAGTTGCGCAGGATATACAGGTCCGGGGAGGCGATGGTGATCCAAATTCTAGTTATGCGGCCCGCGCCCGAGATGTCCGCCAGAACCGCTTTGTCTTCTGAGTTGACCTTCACGTAGTCGTTGTTGCCGCCTGTGCGGTCGAAGCTGGATTCCTGCGCCGCCTTAAACTCTTTCAGCAGCGGCAGGCCGTCGAGGTCGTTTGCAGATTTCATATCCGTTTTCCCCCGCAAGAATGTCGTCGCGATGCGTTTATGATTATACGCGCGAGGCTCTGATATGAAAAGCGCGAGGGAGAAGCGGACTAAGAGATGGCCGTTTGTGAAAACGCGTCAGATTATTATTTCTGCGGAAGGCTCGCGCTGCGCGGCGACATCGATCGGGATGTGGTCTTCGCCGACAAGCCTGAGAGATTCTCTTACGGCGTCTAGCGCCATCTTGGGCGTGTTGCAGTCTTCGCTCAGGTGAAGAAGGAGAATGCGTTTGACGCTGCCCCTGCTGCGGGAGGCCACTCGCGCGGCGGTCCTGCCGCATTGCTCGTTCGACAGATGCCCGCGCCCGCCGAGCACCCAGTCCACAAGAAACCTCGGCCGTCCCGAATCCAGCTCCGAGCGGACATCGTGGTTGCACTCAATAGCCAGCGCGTCCGCTCCCAGCATGGCCTCCTCGGCTTCCGGAGTAACCTCGCCGAGATCGGTTGCAAACGCGAAAGATTTCCGGGACGCCCCTTCGATGTGGCTTATGCGGAATCCCACAGGACGGCCCACTATGTCCCTGTTCCACCCGCCTGAGCCGTGCGGAACCGCGAATGGCGCGACGGTCAGCTCTCCGATCGCGAACGGCGAGTCGTCGAATTTTCTCACGAGGCCCGCCCGGTCAAGCTCGGAAAACTTCTTCGACCGCCGCAACAGGTCCTCGAACGACCCGGAGTGCACGTACAGCGGGATGCCGTGCTTGCGGCATATCGGATACGTCACCCCGGCGTCAACGTGGTCGCCGTGCATGTGCGTCGCCAGCACGCCGCTGACATCGTCGAGCGACACCTCGCGCTCAGACAGCCTGTCAGTTATATAATTAACGCCGAGGCGGGCGGCGTCGATTAGCAACCGCGTTTCCCTCTCGGTCTCGACCAGCGTGCAGTTGCCGCCGCTTCCGCTGCCGAGGTTGACTAGTTTCATTCTCAATTTGAAAACCCCTTCGCCGCGACGCTCAGGCCTTTGAGCGCGCTCCTGCCGAATACGGGCCGCAGACGCGCAACGGAGACTCCGCGCGTTCCCGCAGCAATTTCACGTCCTCGATGTACGGCCATCTGCTTCGCTGGTCGGAGACGCGCCACATCTCAAGAGTCGCCCTCAACACCGTCTCTTCCTCGCCCGCAGACGCGATGATGTCTCCCGACGGGCCGCAGACGATTGAGCCTCCGGTGACCGCCCTGCCGTCCAAGTAGCGCGCTCCCATATTGTTGACGAACGCGGCGAACACCACGTTCTCAGCCGCGCGCGCGGCGGCCAGCCCCCGCCAAAGCTCCAGCCTCTGTCCGGGGATGTTCCCCGGGTTGAACACAGCTTCCGCTCCTGCGAGCGCCATCTCCCTGACTATCTCCGGATACATCATGTCCACGCACACCGCGACGCCGCACCTGACGCCGGAGACATCGAACAGCGCCAGCCCGTCCCCGCCCTCGCAGAACTTCCTCTCTCCTATAGCGCCCGAAGGAAATATCTTCTTCTGCGCGCAGAGCGTCCGGCCATCCGGACCGACAACGTGGCAGATATCCTCCACCCTTCCGCCGGAATTCACGAACAGCCCGCCAGTCAGGACGTGGAACCCCTTCTCGGCCGCTATCTCGCCTATGTCCGCCAGCAAAGCGTAAACCTCCGCCTCTTCCAGAATCGCGGCGCCGATCCACACTTCTGAAAAACACGCGATGTCCGCGCCCTCTATCGAGCGAAGCGCTTCAAGCGCCCTGTCCTTGTTTGAATCTATGCGGTGAAGTTCGCGCCGGAACTGTATCAGCGCCACATCAAGTTTTCTGTCGTCTTTCGGCTCGCAAACCATAAAGCAGATTATATGGAAGGCAAGGCGACATATCAACGCGAGAGCGCGCCCTTTTTTCTCGAAGAGTTTTAAATGCGCCGCAAGCGCGGCTACAATTTGCGTTATGAGCTGGGTGGAAGAACTGAAAAATATAGCGCGCGGGCAAGTCTTGGAAAAAGAGCCTATGTCGCGACGAACCACGTTCCGCGTCGGCGGGCCATGCGAAGCCTTCTTCTCTCCCGAAGGCGCGGACGACTTGGCCGTCGCCCTGAAGTTCCTGCGCGCCGAAGGCATCCGGCACATCGTCATCGGGCAAGGCTCGAACGCGCTTTTTCCCGACGAGGGATATGACGGATGCGTGGCGGGCGTCGGAAGCGGAATGTCAAAAGTGAAGTACGACGCGGCGAAACATGAAGCGGAAGCCGAAGCGGGAGCGGCCCTGAACGAGCTTGCGCTGGAAACAGCCGCGCGGGGCATGGCCGGGCTTGAGTCCCTCGCCGGAATCCCCGGCTCTGTCGGCGGCGCGGTGTTCATGAACGCGGGCGCTTTCGGCGCTTGGATATCCGGCCCGCTCTCCTCCGTGGATTTCATCTCCGCAGACGGCGAGCGGGCGCGCATCGGCGCGGATATGTTGCGTTTCGGTTACCGCCACAGCTCTTTTCAGGACAACCCCGGATGCGCAATCGTCTCCGCGAGGTTCGCTTTCGCTCCCGGCGACCCCGCCGCCCTGCAAGCCCGCGCGGCGGAAATACTTGAGTTGCGGCGCGGCAAACAACCTCTCGACATGGGTTCAGCCGGCAGCTTCTTCAGAAACGCCGAAGACGGCGGCCCCGCAGGAAGGCTCATTGACGAGGCCGGGTTGAAAGGCTGCCGCGTCGGCGGCGCTATGGTGTCCCCCAAACACGCTAACTTCATCGTCAACGCCGGAGGAGCCACCCGCGCGGACATACTCGCCCTTGCAGATATCGTTTCCTCCCGCGTCCGCGAACTCTTCGGCGTAGTCCTCATCCCCGAAGTTAGAATTATCTGACTCCCCTCCGCGTTCGCCGCATCGCGAACCCGGAGATCTCGTTTCCCAACCCGGCAAATAGTCTCCGGGTTTAATATTTTTCACTTTTCCTATAAAATTAAATTCCATTTATAGTGTTCTGCGCTAGGGAGGCGCGTATGTCGGAACTGTGCATGATAACGGGCGGAAGCGGAATGCTGGGACGCGAGCTGGCCTTTCGGCTGGCGTCGCTCGGCAGACCCGTCCGCATCTTCGATATCGCTGAGCCTCGCCTCCTTCCCGACGGCGCGGAGTTCGTTAAAGGCGACTTGCGCAACCCTGCCGACACCGATCCGGCTTGCGTAGGCGTCAGCGTGATTTACCATCTCGCCGCTCTCGACGCTTCCTCTTCAGGCGACGACATCCGCTCCGTGAACATCGAAGGGACCGCGTGCCTGCTGGAAAGCGCCGCCATCTCCGGCGTCCGCAAAATCGTGTTCGCCTCATCCTCGGACGTCTATGGCTCGCCCCCTGCCCAATCTCCCTGCCACGAAGAATCTCCTCTCGTGTCAACCGGCCCTTTCTCCATGTCCAAAATCGCTGGAGAAGAGCTTTGCCTTTCGATGGCCGCTTCATCCGACATTAAAGCGTCCGTTATAAGGATGCCGATTGTCATCGGCCCCGGACTTAAAGACCAGCACATCATGCGGTGGATAGTCAACAGGGCGGTCGAGCACAAGCCGGTCTTCCTCGGCGCCGGGGGCCGCGCTATCCGCCACTATGTCGATTCCGGCGACTGCGCGGACGCTCTCATCGCCGCCTCCGACAACGATGTCTCAGCCGGACACTGCTTCAACGTCGGTTACGACAGGCCCCACACGGACGAAGAGTTCGCCCGCGCCGTGATACGCGCCGCTAAATCTTTCTCCATCATCGTGCCCGCCCCCCGCGCCATCTCCGACGCCGTTCTTCAAATCGCTCGCGCCACCGGCGAAGACCCCGTTCCCCCTGACTACAGGGACGGCGTTTTCGGCGACTCTTGGCTCGCCACGGACAAAGCCCGCGCGCTGCTCGGCTGGCGGCCCCAGAAACGCCTCCCGGTCTCTCTTCACGACTTCATGCGCTGGCACAAACGCAACCTTCTGAAAAACATCGGCTGATTATCCCGAATTCGCCCGTCTCTTTTTTGCGCTATCGTTGCGCTTCGGCTATTCTTTTCTCTTGTGCGCGATATGTTTATACGTAATATTCAATAAAACTTCCCATTAGCCACTTAATAAAACAGCATCATGCACAAAGGAAAATGCTTTGTGCATGGCACACATTTAAGCGGGTGGAATCATCTATTAATATGTTTAGAAAAAAACGTTTGGGAAAGGAACCACTTTCTAGGGCTTTCCCCGGCCGCCGAAGGCGGCTCGAAATATTCATTCTTCTTTCATTTGACGCTTTATTCTTTTTTGCGGCCATCGACGGATATGAGGCTGAAACGCGCGCAGGAAACGCCGATCTCGTCGAGGGCGCGCAGGCGTTTCGATGCTATGTCCATTGCCGTCGCGGAGATGTCGCAGCCTATCCATCTCCTGCCGAGTCTGGCCGCCGCCGCGCAGGTAGTGCCGCTCCCGCAGAAGAAATCCGCCACCGTGTCGCCTTCTCTGCTTGCGGACTCTATCACGCGGGCGACCAACGCTTCAGGTTTCTGCGTCGGGTATCCGAGGCGTTCGGGGTCCTTCTGGTGAAGATGCGGTATGTCAACCCAGACATCGGTCGCCGGGACTGGCGCGTCGTCGGCGTATGTGTAGACCTTGCCAGCCGAGCGGATGCTTCTGACAACCCGTCCGTCCGGGCCGGCGCTTTTCTTCATGTGGTTCCGATTATCGTCCGTCGCTCCGCATAAACGGCATGCGTTTCGAGGCGCGGCGGACGCTCCGGGGTTGAATTTCCATTCCGGCGTTTTCGTGTGCCAGAGTATAACATCATGTTTGCGGGCAAAGAACCTCGTCGCTCTCCCCCCGCTCTCATAGCTCCACACTATCTCGTTCCTGAAATTGTCCGCGCCGAAGAGTTCGTCCATAAGGCATTTCACATAGTGGGAAGCGTGCCAGTCTAGGTGGACGAATATTGAGCCTGTGACAGATAGCAACCGTCGGGCAAGCGCAAGCCTCGGTCTCATCGCTTCTAAGTATTCATCCATGCCGCCCGGCCACGAGTCTCCGTACGACGCCCCGCCTCCTGCCGCCCTCTTCTTCCCGGTGAAAAACGGCGGGTCGATGTATATCAGGTCCAAACATTCATCCGGCATGTCCGCGAGCGCTTCCATGCAGTCGCCTTCGACCAGCAGGTTTTCCCCTCGCCCGAACGCGGCGGCGGCGCGACTTCTCGCCCGCCCGCAATTGTCGTCTTCTATATCCATATTAACCTGTTTATTGCGGAGCCTTGCCTCAGCCCATTTTCTTAAGCGAGCCGACCGCCGCGTCGTATTCCGCGACAAGCCGCCCCACAAGTTCGGCGACCGTCGGCACGTCCCTGACAAGCCCTGACGACTGGCCCGCCTGAAACGCTCCCTCCTCTATATCGCCTTCCCATGACGCCGCCCGGTTGCGGTTGAACTCGCTTCCGATAATTTTGAAAAGCTCCTCTTCCGTTGCCCCCTTCTTTTCTGCCTCCTCCATCCGCTTCGCAAATTCGTTTCTTATCACTCGCAACATGTTCAGCTTCCTGCCTATGATGCACGTGTCGAAGTCCAGCGAGTCGACAATCAGCTTCTTGTAGTTTTCGTGCGCCGGACATTCGGCGGTGGCGATGAACCGGGTGCCGAGCTGCGCTCCGTCCGCTCCGAGAGCCATTACTGCGGCGATTCCGCGCCCGTCCGCTATTCCTCCGGCCGCCACGACGGGTATCTTCACCGCGTCCGCCACCTGCGGCACAAGCGGCAGCGTGGCCGTCTCGAACGGGCTGTTGTGCCCTCCCGCCTCGTACCCCTCGCATATAACCGCGTCAACTCCCTCCGCCTCCGCCTTTATCGCCCCTTTGACCGACGGCACGACATGGATCAGGATGTTGTCCGGGCGCTTGATTAGCGGGACTATCTTTGCGGGGTTTCCGGCCGAAGTGATAAAAATTTTCGCCCCTGCTTCCATCGCCGCCGCTCCAACCTGCGCCGCGTCCGGACGCAACATCGGGATGTTCACCGCGAACGGCTTGGCGGTGGCTTCCTGCGCCTTGCGGATATTTTCAACCGCCTGCTCCACCGTCATCGAACCTGCTCCAATTGTGCCCAGCGCGCCCGCTTCAGACGCCGCCAACGCCAGCCGCCAGTCGCTCACCCACACCATCCCAGCCTGTATTATCGGATGCTCTATTCCAAGCAGGCCGCACAACCTGTTGTTTTTCATATCGCCCCCCATGTTCGGCGACTGATATTTTTTCGCGCCCGCCGCCCTATATTGCCTAACAACCGCCAACTTCATTTTGTTCGCGGCCGGCTCCGCGGCCCTTTCGCTTTTGAACCTTTCGAGGCTGAAACCGCCCTAGCTTTTCCCGCCTCTGCGGCCCCCTCTTCCAGCGCCTTCTCTACCCTCCGCGCAGTTTTCGCGCTCTCTATCTCGTGTTCCCACACCCGCAACGTCTTCCACCCCTGTTCCTTCAATCTCCTGTTTACCAGCCGGTCTCGCTTCTTGTTCTTTTCTATCTTCCCCGTCCAGTATTCCCTGTTCGACGACGGCACGCGGCAACACGACGGGTGGCCGTGCCAGAAACACCCGTCCACGAACACCGCGATTCTCTCTTTGGGGAACACAAAATCCGGTCTCCCTTCCAGCGGATAGTTCCTGCGCCAGCCCGAAAAACCGTTCTTCCTGAACACGGATATCATTTTAAGCTCGGTGGACTTGTTCCCGGAGGACTTCACGCGCGACATTATCCATGAGCGTTTCTGCTTCGAAACAGAGTCCATGAGTCACCTCGCGCCGGGCGCGTCCGATGAGCCGCCGCGCCCCCAGCCTAGCGCGCCGAACAATCCCCCGGCAACCGCCTCCGCCACATTCACCGGAAGGCTGTTTCCCGCCTGCCTCCGCGTTTGCGAGTCGCTGCACTCTATCTTGTACCTGTCAGGAAATCCCTGAAGCCGCAGCATCTCCCTCGGCGTGAGCCGCCGCTCGCCATCCACCAGCAAATAGTTATGCGAAGCCCCCGCGCGCAACGCGCACGAGTATGGATGCGCGCTCACGTTCCCTGATTTGTTCTCGTGCCATATCATCGGTTCGGTCGACTTTCTAGCGACGGACGACAGCCTCTTTTTCCTGATTCGCTCGGAAGCAAAAAACTTTTCCGGCGGATCCTTCTCAAGCAATTCCGCAAGTGGCGTCATGCGCGCCGCCCCGCTCGGCCATTCCATTTTCCCGCCGTCCCTCGTCGCCACTATCCATATCCTCTCCCGCTTCTGCGGCAACCCGAAATCCAGCGCGTTGAGCGTCCGCCAGTCCGTCTCGTATCCCAACTCTGTCAGCGCGCCCAGTATTCGCTCCAGCGTCTTTCCTCCGTTGTGGCCCCTGAGCGTCTTCACGTTTTCAAGTATCAGCGCTTCCGGCCTTTTTTCCGCGACTATCCGCGCTATCTCGAAAAACAACGTTCCGCGCGCGTCCTCAAATCCCTCCATCCTTCCGATGATGCTGAACGGCTGACACGGAAAACCCGCCACAAGCAGTTCGTGGTCGGGCACGCTTTCTGCGGCGACCGCCGCTATGTCCCCAACTGGAACATCGCCAAAATTCGCCGCGTACGCCCGCGCGCAATGCTTGTCTATATCGCACGAAAACACGCATCGCGCCTCTAGCCCCCGCCGCGCCGCCGCCGCTTCCACCGCAAGCCGGAATCCTCCGATCCCGCAAAACAAATCTATATATCTAATTCTGTTTTTCATAATCGCCACAATTGCATATTATAACGCACCCCCGCCGCGCTCCGGGAGAGAACCTGAGAACTTGACCCCGCTTGCGCTCCCAAATCCGCGCCTGCGTCGCCCATCCGCGCAAGCCGCCCTTTCTCTTCTTTTCTGCCTCTCCTGTGATAAATCCGTTTTAACGGGTATATTTCATACATGAAACCACAAACGGAAAAAACAGACGGCGCGGCTGGCAGCCCGCGCGAAAACATAACAATGTCTCGCTTTGTTGCGTCAGCGGTCGTCATTGCCGCTTCCGCGGCTGTTTTCGCTCTTTGGTTTTTCTTCCTCTCGCCACAAGCCAGAATCAAATCTGAAGTGAAAAAACTCATCTCTTCCATAGAGAAACTTGACACGGCGGCAACGATGCAATGTTTCTCAGACGACTATTACGACAACTCCGGATTGGACAAAGCGGGCCTTGCCCGGATCGCTGAAATGTCTTTCGATTATTTCGACAAAATAAAAGTCATTCCTAAGCGGAAGACGACTTTCGCCGACGGCCGCTCAGGCGGCGCCTCAATATCTGGAACCGCCATCGTTTTTACCGGCGATTCCCCCATGAAAATCGATTTCGTCTCCGAGCCTGTCCGCTTGGATTTCCGCAAAGAAAAAGACGGCTGGAAAATTATTTCCATTTCCGGCTTCGACAGGGCCGTAATTGACGAAATAGAGAGTTATCTGCGCTAGCCCGCTCGAAAACCCTCCTTTAAAAAGCGCCTCCGGCGGCCAAAGAGCAACTTTTGAAAAAGTTTCTCTTTGGATTCTCTTCAAAACTTTTCAATGCGCGACGGGAAGGGACGCTATCGCGTCCCTTCCCGTCGCTCCTGTGAAATCATTTATAAATAAGATTCCTCTGATAATCCTTTCCCAATATCTTTTCACATGATACGCGCCGATGGGAAGAGCGAAGCCTTTCCATCGGCGCTAGCTTGAAAAGTTTTGAAAGGGATTTTAAGGGAAAACTTTTTCAAAAGTTTTCCCTTAACTCCCCTCTCTTATTCCTTCCATTCTCATTTCAGCAATGCAAGGCTAGCCGCCATGACAGCCATTCCGGCGATAATGCCGAATATCGGCGCGTGTTCAGAATCGTAAGACTTCGCCACCGGAACAATTTCATCGACGGATATAGCGGTCATGATCCCGGCAACGGCGGCGAGCATGATGCCGAGCGCGGCGGTCGTTAGCAAAGACATCAGCGCCACTGCCGCGATGAGCGCCCCAAGCGGCTCGAACAACCCGGAATAGAACGACCATAGAAACGCCTTGCGGCGGCTGCCCGTCGCCTCGTACACCGGCACGGTTATCGCAAGCCCTTCCGGGATATTGTGTATGGCTACCGCCACCGCTATCGCCGCTCCCAGATGATAGTCTTCCAGCGCCCCGGCGAACGTCGCCATCCCCTCCGGAAAATTGTGTATCCCGATGCCTATCGCCATCAACAGCCCCGTTCGCTCCAAATTCAACTTGTTCTTCATTCTGTCCGGGTGGTCGTGCTGGCCGATGTAGTCGTGCGGAATCAGCAAATCTATGAGGAAATACACGATCATGCCCGCGAAAAACGCTATGTAGGCATTCGCGCCGCCCGCTTTCTGCGCGCCCAGCGGCACAAGCTCCATAAACGACACCCACAGCATTACCCCCGCCGACAATCCGAGCGTGAACGCCATGAATTTCGGCCCCGGCTTTTTCACCGCCAAACCCAGAATCGCCCCTATCACGGTGGCCATGCCCGCAAACGCCGTGAGCGTCAGCGCGGATATAACTCTCTCGTCGAACATGTCTCTATTTTACCAGAACTTGACGACGCAACGCGAATTTCTACCGGAAAACACGCGCTCCCGCTTCCCAAAATTGACAGCAAAAAACAGCTGCGCTATTATTCATCTGCCGCGATCTCATTCGGAGGAAGCCGATTGACAGCCAAGCGACTCGACGCAGATATAGTTCCGCTGGCGGAAAACAAATCCCGCCGTTGCTCGCAACTTTGCTCCGTTCGCTTGCGAGACAACTATTATCTTTTCATCCACCACGACTCAAAGTCGCCTGATCCTCCCGGAATAATCAAGCCCGACGGCGCGCTAAGGGCTATGGTAGGCTCCTCTCCTCTTTTGCCCGACCACTCAACAGCCAGAAATATTCCCAGACTCACACACGCCGGAACCGCCCCATCCGTCATAAGGTTATCTGACACCCGCGCTCTAGCTATCGATAATAGATGGCTGGTCTATAACTGGCTAGGCGAGCCTGACGTCCAACTTCTCAAAGGAAGCGAACTTGTCGCCGTTCTTGTCGGAGCCTGTTCCATCATTATCGACTGTTCGGGAGAAAAACCCCTTTTCGGCATTCCGAAGTTTATTCGCGCTCCACACTATCCTGTAGTCTCAAGTTATGACGCTCCGGTCGTTCTCGACGACGGCTCAATTTTATGCCCTGTCGACTACGATGCCTATTGCACCCAGATACCCGATAAACCATGGGAATCCGTAATAATGAAAGCCGATAAGAAATGCTCGAACTGGGAGCTTTACTCCGAGATTTTCATGCAGAAAGACAACCCCGACATGCCCCCGATGTGCCGTCCATCCGTCAAGCGCGCCGCTGATGGCAACCTGATTTGCGCAATGCTCGGAGCAGATGAAAGACAACAGATTTATATTTCTGTTTCAAATAATGAAGGAAAAACTTGGAGCCTGCCCACACCATCCGGCTTCAGCGGAACCACTCATTCATTGATCCCTCTTGCCGACGGTCGCCTTCTGATAGCCTATACCGACTGTCAAGCTCCTTTCGGAATTCACATTCGCGTCAGCGAAGACTCCGGCCGGACTTGGCCGGACTCAGATTGCCGCCTCCTTGATGACTCTTCTGTTTCAGGCGACTGCGGCTGGACTCGCGGATTTCAGTTGGACGACGGCTCCGTCTTCCTTTCATACTACGTAAGCGGCAAGAAAAAAACCACCACCATCTTAGGCGCTGTCTTCAATATCTGATCGTCCTGCCCCCTTTATAAAAACCAAGCTCCGCCTTCCTTTACCCTTTGAAAATCCTTCTCGCTCCGTTCTTCTTAATCCGCTTCTATTTGCTTCATGAATCATTCATAAAGATATGCGCAAACATCTTGCTCTTTTGCCTTTGTCGTTTTTTAAGCATTTATCCGTTTATGACCACCTGTCCAAACTGTTCACCAATAATCATAAATACCTTTTATAACTATAATATTTAACAACCTCGCGATATTTATGCGCACAAACAGATATTTTCAAACTTGATTCTTCTGCTTTTAGACACACTCAAGGAAATCGACGCCAAGCGTTGTCCATGTTTGCCGCGTCGCATAGATACAACAAGCTTTTGCTGATTTGCCATATGACAACCTATTCTTTGCTAGCCTTGCGGCGCGCTTTTTTCTCTTATCCGTAATTGATCTCTATGAATACGCAACCCGGTATAACGCAAATTAATAATCAATATAAATAAAGGCATATTTCGAATAATCGTGTTTCGATTAAATTGCCCGTGTTCCCAGCGCTTCAGGCGCATGTTAGACATGCTTCAATCATCTTTTATGCCATGTCCATATCAAATAATCTTTTATAAAAGTCTTTTTTTTATTTTACGCCTGTGTTGATTCGCATGGAATATTAATGTTGTTATATTTGATTTATTTCATTCCGGTTTTCTACTTTATCTTAGTTTGCGTTGTTGCGACAAAAATCCAATAAGAAATTTAAGCATTGTCCTATTAGTTTTTCAGTTGCATGGACATCATAAAACGACAGTGTCTTTTTTAGCGGAGCATGCCGCCTGCCTCATTTCAGAACAAGCTCATACGATGCCTAGAGACAAATCTGCGCCCGTCTTAAAGCAGCGTTTGGACAGATGAAAAGAGAGATGATAAAGCAAATGCACAAGCCTTCAAACAACATATAAATGCGTTATTTTACGATAATATTTATCGATAACCGGACAATCTAACTCTAATCTTAACACCGGCTTTCGCTTCAATTTATTCATGTTAGCGCTAATTTGTCAGTTTTTAAAAATTGAACGCCGGGCTGTATTGATATGATAGAATAAGTCAGGAATATGAAATTAAACAGAGGTGATAAACAGATGATAAGGCCGAAAAGGATAGTCGAAAAGAAAGTATGCCTTGCAAAGATGTTGGCAGCCTCTGCGGCGCTTTTGATAATGGCCGGCAGCGCGCGGGAAGCTGTCTCCGCGCCCGACCGCGAACGAGGCGTTGCTATCGGAACAGCGGCTCCGCGATTCTCTTTACCTGATAGATATGGCAACATTGTGTCTTTGGACGACTATATCGGCCGGAAAGTTATTTTGTATTTCTGGGTGTCATGGTGTATTTGCCGAGATCAGTTGCCGTTGCTTCAAGAGTTTCGTGGAGCAAATCCCGGGGTTGAATTCGAGATAGTATCCGTGAGTGTGGATGCTCAGGGCGCGCGATATGTTAATCCGATAGCCGACATGGCGAAGATAACCTATCCCGCGCTGCTGGACACAAGGGCGGAGACAGCCCGGCTGTATCATTATCCAGCGACACCGGCTACATTTCTGATTAACGAAGCGGGAGTTGTCGTAGGACAATACCTGATGGATTTTGAATTAAAAAATGAAAAAACGAGGAAAGAGCTTGAAGAGTTCATCGCGATGCCCGCAGTAGAATCGCCCGGTCCGGCGGCTCCCAAGCCGTCGGCATCCGAGCTGGCGGGGCTTGTGGAGAAGAATCCCGGCAACCCCGTTCTGAGGCGCAGGCTTGCGGGACTGCTTCAGACATCGGGAGACGCTTCCGCGTCGATAGCTCACTGGGAAGCGCTGGTTGAGATGGACAAAAAGAACTGCGAGGATAAGTTCAGCCTGGGGTCGGCATATTATTCTTCCGGCGACACGGCGAAAGCGATTAAATACTGGAAGGCTGCGGCGAAGTGCGACCAGACCAACTACATCTATATGCGCACGGCGCAATCTTTCGAGAACCCGGACAATTTCTACTCGGAGGACAAAATGAAAGACCTTTATTCGGACGAATTAAAATAGTTCCGAAATAGAGATGTTAGAGTTATTTGCCAGTTCTTAATTGGTTTTACACATCTCACACCCACAACGGGGTTGTGGGTGGCGCCCGTCACAAAGGGCAAAATCAAATAATACATCGTATAAATAAATGAATTTTTATTATCCCTATAATCGGATTTTTCAAGGTTCGGAAAAGCAAAAAAAAAGATGGAGGCTTTTTCGGCCTCCATCTTTTCAATCCACCACGAGGGGGTGGGAATCCGTTCTTTTTGATACTATTTTGCGGCGTACGCCTTCATCATAGAAATCTGGCCTTGCCGCGAGAAATCGATTGACTCGGCGAGCAGACGCATGGCCTCCTGCGGCGCATGGAAACCCATCGAGTTTTCCGACGAAACATAATCGAGGCGCCATTGAGCTTTGCGTTGGAGGGCAAGAGCAGGGGCGAGCTCGCTGTCTGAAGCGCCGGCGTTTTTTGCCGCGATAATGGCGTCGAGCATTTCAGTGTAAGCTTTGGCGGCCTCTGTCATGAGCGTATATGTCTTATCCTGAATATTATCGACGCGGGCCTTGATTTCGGTTTCCGAAATATTGTGGCAAGGCTGGCAGGCGCGGTTGATGTTAAGCAGAGGACTGCGCACCCAGTGGTCCGCCGTCTTCCCCGCTCCGACCCTCATGTAGGGCATGTGGCAATCGACGCAGGCCACGCCGGCGCGCGAGTGTATGCCCTGACTCCACATTTCGAATTCCGGATGTTGGGCTTTGATGACTCCTGCTCCTGTCTCGGCGTGGGTCCAGTCATTGAATTGAACTTCGTCATAATATTTCTCGATGTCGTCGGCTTTGAGGCCGTTGTGCCACGGGAAAGTGAGGGTTTTGCCTTCTCCCTTGAAGTAGTATTCGACATGACACTGACCGCAAACATAGCCGCGCATTTCGGCGCGGGTGGCGTCCCGGTTGACATCGTAATCGGCTACGCCTTGACTAGCTTTGTATTGCTTTATGCCGTTGATGAATCCGGGACGGGTGACGCGCACTTTCATAGTCATCGGCTCGTGGCAGTCTACGCAGCTTACGGGGTGTTCGACAAGTTTTTTGCCGTCGGCGTCAGTGATGGCGGCCGCTTCCTCATAAGGCATGGCGTTAACGATGTCGAAACCCTTCATAACGTCGCCTTCGCCTTTGAAACGGTAGGCGGCAATTATGGAAGAGTGGCAATGGAGGCAGGCTCCGGGTTGTTTCTTCTCTTTGACGCGTCGGGTTTCCTGTTGGTCCTGAAGCATGTAGGCGTGGCCGCGCCGTTCGCGGTAGTCGAGGGAGAACGCGTATCCGGCGTACAGGCGAAGCAACCATGGGTCGCGCTCGGATTTCTGAGGCGGGAGAGCTTCGCTGCCGCCGAACCGGGTGTGCGTGGCGTCCACCGTTTTCAGATAGTTGTCGTATTGAAGCGGGAAAGTGCGGCCCCACACTTCGGGGTCGGTTGTGTTCTCGTCTACTTCGGCCAGCCAAGTAAACGGAGTGTAAGACTCCGCTTTGCGCGTCTGGATGTTGATCAGGAGCGCGGCTACCGCGGCGGTCAGGGCGGCGGCGGCGATGAACACCGCGACAATTAGCAACAGAGACGCCGCTCCTTTCTGAGCGGATGTGTTTTTCCCTTCTGATTTCATGCTTTTTCCTCCATTTATATGTTTGCGAACGTCGCGGGGAGGTCCCGCAAGACGAGATTCCCGCCGTTTATTTCGGGCCGTGTCCGACGCTCTTGTGGCAGTGGACGCATTTTGCGCCTTCCCCGTTGCCCATCTTTTCCATCGTGACGATGTTTTCCACCATGTCCTTGTGGCATCGCTCGCAGTTTTCCTGAAGTATCTCTGCGTTATGGGGTTTGATTCTAATCGGCCAATCGAAGTTCTGGAGAGTGAACGCGGCTGAATGGTGGTAGCCGTTCATGCTTTTGGCAAAATATTTTCCGGCGATGTCGTGAGGCAGGTGACAGTCTACGCAGAGGGCTTTTTCTCTGTGCGGGCTGTTGTTCCACGAGTCGAACTGAACGTTCATTATGTGGCAGTTGCGGCAGGCTTCAGGTTCGGACGACATGTAAGAGAGGCCGTGGGCGTAGTGGAAAGTGAAAGCGCCGATGCCGGCGGCGGCGCCAAAAATTGCGGCGGCAACGGCGAGCCAGCCGAAGTTCGATGAGACGAAGGTTCGAATCCGGTTGAGCAAAGGGACACTCCCCCGCGCCGATGCGACGGCGCTAGCCATTTATGTTAGATTCAGGAACTATTATACCATAATGCGGAGGCTTGTCCATACCCTTGCGAAAAAAAACCATCTCCGCCCGCGTGTCACTCCGCCGGCTCGATATGCACTATGACGTCAACTACGTCCGGCGTTTCAAACACGACGCGCCCGCGCGTGGCGGTCGCTATGTCGTGTCCGGCTCGCACCGATATGTCCGGATCGACGAGCACGTGAAGGTTGACCTCAAAGCCGGAGCCGATGTGGCGGGCGCGGATTTTGTGGGCGGCGCGGACGCCGTCGACGGACATAGCGGCGCGCTCGACACGGCGGATTATTTCGGCGGGAGCCCCGGCGTCTATAAGTTGATTGATAGCGGGCCAAGAAATGCGCCAAGCGGCATGAAGGATGAAAGCGGCCACGACAACTGCTCCCAAGTGGTCGAGGAACTGAGCGCCGGGCAGCAGACGCGCGCCTGCCACCGCCGCCGCCGCCGGGATCGAGCTTAATGCGTCCGACCTGTGATGCCATGCGTTTGCGGCCATCGCCGGGGATTTAACTTTGGCCGCCACCGCCGCAGTCCATCTGTATAGAATCTCCTTTATTACTATCGAGCCGAGGGCCGCCCAGAGCGCTATCATAGCGGGCAGCGAAGAATGGCGCTCCTCGAAGGTGGTCAAGGCGTTGTAGATCAGGCCGACCGCTACCGCCGCCAGCGCCGTCCCTATGAAAACCGTCACGGCTGTCTCGATGCGCCCGTGTCCGTGCGGATGGTCTTCGTCGGGCGGCCTTTGCCAGAACATCGACCCGACTATCACCGCGATATCCGTGACGGTGTCTGAAAGACTGTGGATGGCATCCGCGACCATCGCTTGGCTGCCGCCGAAAACGCCTGCGGCGAACTTGGCCGCCGACAGCGCGACATTGATAACAAGGCCGATGGAAGTGACGCGCCTTGCCGTGCGAGCCGCCTCCGCAGGGCCTCCCGGAAAATGTCTTCTGATATTAGCCATTCTTTTTGTTTTTCCTCCGATTTGGCGATTTCAGCAATGGCACGGCAATAGCAGTTTCTCGCGCAAACAGGCCACAACTAGGCGGCGGACTCCGAGCGAGGCGTCTCCTGCGGCAGACGCAAAATGCGCTCTCGCCTGCTCTTCCACATCGCCCAGCAGCTTGCCTCCGCCGAACATCAAAAACACTTCCACAATCTGCTCGTCCGTGGCCCCCGGCCACGGCGGCGGGACGGACGCCATCGAATCAACGCATAGTTCCCTGTCCCTGTAAAGCAAAAACACCCTTTCCCGCCCCGGCTCCGCTATGACCGCTTTTAGCCTGACCGACGGGTTGAGCGAAAACGACATCCCGGCGCTCAGCCGCATCATGTCCCTCTCGCCGTATATCGTTTTTTTCCTGCCGTCCGGGCCGCCGAAACCGCAACTGAACCCCGCGCAGACTTCCGGCCTCCGCTCGTATATGCCGCACCTGTCGTCCTCTCCCAGATACACGCACACGAGCGTCCGCGTCCGGCACTGGATTATCCGGTGGTAACATTCAAAGTCTTTGTCGCACAACTCTTTCTTCTTCAGACAGAATGTTTCCGTCTCGTATTGACCGGAAGCGATTTCATCGGGCGTCAGCATGGTCCCGCCCATGCGGCAGCACATCGCACTGCAATGCGCGATAAGCTCCAAACACAGCGGCATCGCGCCGCTCTCTCCCGGTTCCATGCCTAAATCGCTCCCTCGTTTTATTATACTGCCACCGCCACCACCGCAAGGAGAGTTAAAGGAAAACTTTTAAGGGGAAATAAGGGAAAACTTTTGAAAAAGTTCTCTTTGGCCGCCGGAGGCGCTTGCGAATATTGCCGCTACATTGTCATGGTTTTAATAAGTATTTCAAAAATGGAAAATTAGCGCTACTATGTTATTGAATCAAACAAATCGAAACATGACAAATCTTTTATGTCGCGCATGATGACTATAAGTAAAGCGGCAACATCAGAAAAGCGCATGGCGACTTTTGGACAGAGACTTATTTAGAGATTCAAGGAGCGCAACGATGACGGCAACACTTGATTCCGTTTTTGTAATGAATCTCGCTTCGGTCGTGGCGATAATAAGCGCGCCACGTTTCATCGCGATGTTGCGCATAATATTTGATAAAATGTCGCAGCCGACCGATCCAGTTCCGGAATCATCAGCTTTTATCATTGCCAAAAAGTCAAACACGAGACAATACAATAAACGAGGCGCATCAAGCGCCGAGCGCTCTCTTGCCGTCAAGCTGTGCGTTTTTGGGCTGCTCTTTTTGGTTCCGGCAATCGCAATGCTGAGTCCTTTTCAGGCCTACGCCTCTGAACCAACTGCGCCTGCGGTTCGCAGCGCCGCGGAGATTGATTATCCTCCCTTTTCCATTGTCCACGAAAATGGAAGGGCCGACGGTTTTTCCGTCGAATTGATGAGAGAGACTCTCGGGAAGATGGGCCGCAAGGCAACCTTTCGAACCGGGCCATGGACGGAGGTAAGAGGATGGCTGGAAAAAGGCGAGGTTGACGCTCTGCCGCTTGTGGGACGGACGCCGGAACGGGAACATCTTTTCGACTTCACAGTTCCCTACATGACTATGCATGGAGCGATTGTCGCGCGGAAGAAATCGGAAACTCGAAGTCTGGCGGATTTACGAGGGCAGCGGGTATGTGTCATGAAAGGCGACAACGCGGAGGAATTTCTTAAGCGAGAGAAAAGGGATTTCATAATCTCTACAACGCCCTCTTTTGCGGACGCTTTCCATGCGCTGTCAAAGGGAAGCTGCGACGCTGTGGTTGTTCAACGGCTCGTCGCGTTGCGTCTTTTGGAAGAAACCGGGCTAAGGAATCTGAAAATAGTCGATGCCCCGGTTTATGGGTTTTCGCAAGATTTCTGCTTTGCGGTAAAGAAGGGCGACAGCAAGTTGTTGTCGGTTCTGAATGAAGGACTGGCTTTAGCCGTAGCCGACGGGACGCACCGACGGCTGCACGCCAAGTGGTTTGCGCATCTTGAGATGCCGCCAGACCGCACGATTGTCATTGGCGGCGACCACAACTATCCGCCCTTTGAATTTTTGGATGAAAAGGGCCGCCCTGCGGGATTCACCGTAGAGTTAACGCGGGCTGTCGCGCGCGAGATGAATATAGACGCGCGGATTCAACTGGGGCCATGGGCCGACATGGTAGACGCGTTGCGCGACGGAAAAATCGACGCGCTTGAAGGAATGTTCTACAGCCCGGAACGCGATCGCGTTCTGGATTTCTCGCCGAGATATTTAGTGATTCACTGCGTCGGCGTAGTAAGGAAAGGCGAAGGGCCGCCCCCCTCTAAAATCGAAGAATTGCGGGGTCGAGACCTAGTCGTGCAAGCCGGGGACGCCATACTGGACGCGCTAGCGGAACACGGAATCGAGGCTAGGGTAACCACCGTCGAGACGCAGGAAGATGTCGCGCGCGCGGTGTCCGAAGGCCGGAACGACATCGGACTTATGACCCGGTTCGGCGCGCTGCACGCTGTCAGAAAATACGGATGGAAAAATATCGAGATCGGCCGTCAGGCATTCTATTCAGGCGAGTACGCCTACGCCGTGCCGCAGGGAAACGAAGCGCTGCTTGCACAATTCACGGAGGGGCTGCGGATACTTAAAGACTCCGGAGAGTATCAGCGGATTTATGAAAAGTGGCTTGGCGTATATGAGCCGAGCATATCCTCGCGGGAGGCAATAAGGCGCGTCGCCCTCGTTGCCGCTCCGCTGCTGCTAATCGTGATATTAGCCCTGCTATGGTCTTGGTCTTTGCGAAGGCAGATAGCGGTCCGCACGAGGGAACTGAGAGAGAGTCTTCAACTATTTCGAGCCGTGTTCGAGGCGGCGAACGTGGGAAAATCCATAACGTTGCCGACGGGCGAGATTAATGTCAACAAGGCTTTCGCCGACATGCTCGGATACGCGGTTAAGGAACTTAAGGGTAAATCTTGGCAGGAACTTACCCCGCCCGAAGACGTGCCGGAGACTGAGCGGCGCATCGCCCCTTTGCTTGAAGGCATTGAAGACAGCGCGCGTTTCGATAAGAGGTATATCCATAGGAACGGCAACGCTGTATGGACGGATGTCAGCGCGACAATGCGACGCGACAGCGATAACAACCCGCTTCATTTCATCACCACTGTGGTTGATATAACAGAGCGCAAGCGGGCCGAGAAGTTTCTGCGCGAAAGCGAAGAAAGATACCGTTCGACTCTAGACGGAATGCTGGAAGGATGCCAGATAATCACGCCGGAATGGAAATACGCTTATGTAAACGACGCGGTCGCCCGCCAAGGCCGCAAAAGAAAGGATGAACTGATCGGCCATACTATGATGGAGGCGTATCCGGGCATCGAAGACACCGAACTTTTTTCTGCGCTTCGGGAATGCATGATGGAACGCGTTCCCCGGCGTTTCGAGAATGAGTTTAAATATGCCGACGGCGGGCGGGGCTATTTTCAACTCAGCGTCGAACCTGTGCCTGAAGGCTTGTTCATTCTCTCACAGGACATCACTAAACAGCGCATCATGGAAGCCCAACTGATACAATCCCAGAAGATGGAGTCTGTCGGGCGGCTGGCCGGGGGCGTGGCGCACGATTTCAACAACATGCTGTCAGTAATAATCGGCAACGCGGAAATTGCTATGGCGAGCATGGATGCCGCAGATCCCATCTATAAAGACATTGAGGAAATTCACAAGGCGGGGGAACGGTCAGCCGAACTTACCCGCCAACTGCTGGCTTTCGCCCGCAAACAGACTGTTTCTCCCGTAGCGATGGACTTGAACAAAAGCGTGTCGAACATGTTGAAAATGCTGCAACGGCTCATCGGCGAGGATATCGACCTTGTATGGAAACCGGGACACAACATCTGGACGATAAAAATTGACCCATCACAGATCGACCGGATCATTGCCAACCTGATAGTGAACGCTAGAGAATCAATCGCCGGCGTGGGCAAGGTTACTATAGAAACGGAAAACACGGCCCTAGATGAAGAGTACTGCGCCGACCATCTTGGTTTTATTCCGGGTGAATACGCGATGATCGCGGTAAGCGACGATGGGTGCGGTATGGACACTGAAACGCTTAATAACATATTCGAACCTTTCTACACCACTAAGGGAAAAGGCACCGGGCTTGGGCTGGCTACCGTTTATGGAGCCGTCAGACAGAATAACGGTTTCATCAACGTTTACAGCGAACCGGGCAAAGGCTCCACGTTCAAGGTGTATCTGCCTAGATTCGAAAGCGAAAACAGCGAAGAGGCGGCAAAAACCGAGCCGCCTCGCTTACGGCAAACAGGCACAGAGACTGTTCTGATAGTCGAGGACGAGCCGGCGATTCTGTCTCTTGGGAAAAGAATTCTAGAAGGGTTGGGCTATAATGCGCTCGCCGCCCAAACGCCGTCAGAAGCGTTTAAGAAGGCTGAGGAATACGCCGGAGATATTCATCTGCTGCTTACCGATGTGGTAATGCCGGAGATGACTGGACGCGAAGTCGCGGAGAAACTCGGCGCAACACGGCCTAACATGAAATTTCTGTACATGTCCGGCTACACCGCTAACGTAATCGCGCATCATGGCATTTTGGACGCCGGCGTGCGCTTCGTTCAGAAACCATTTTCGGTAGACGAACTTGCGCAAAAAGTCCGGGAAGCGCTCGACGGTTGATCCGCTTTTTTGCGCCTGCTTTGATTAAAGCAAAAAACACAGCGCGTCAAATCATGCTGAATTCATCATTAGGATTAGGGCTTAAACATTTTCACAGGAGCGACGGGACGCGGCGCTGGCGCGTCGCGTCCCGTCGCGCATTGAAACGTTTTGAAGAGATTCCAAAGAGAAACTTTTTCAAAAGTTTCTCTTTGGCCGCCGGGGGCGCTTTTAACGCTTTTAAGGGAAAACTTTTGCTGTCAATTTAGAGGCTCATTGATTTTCGAGTCTTCTAGCATTTTTCGGAGGCGAGCATCGAGAGCGGCGAGTCTGCCGCCGGATATAGCCCTCATTTCTTTGAGGGCCGCCTCTGCCTGTTCTCTCTGTCCCATTATAATGAGACCGCCTATGAGCGAAGCCCAAGCGGATTCATCCGTCGGGTCGCTCTCCACCGCCCTTTTCTCCGTTTTCAGGTGAATGATGAACGCCTGTTCGCCAAGCTCTTTGCTTACCGATAGGTTCATCCGTTTCGCTGTTTCGCGCGCCTGTTGCAGCCTGCCGGAGTCGAGCAGCAGCAACACTAGATTCGTCCACGCGTTGATAAGGTCAGGATCGACGGAAACCGCGGCATTATAGTATTGTTCGGCGGATTCGATGTTTCCGGAGCGGTGCGCGGCAATTCCGGCGTTGTAGAGAGCCGGGGCGTTGTGAGGGTTGCGGTCGAGAGCGGATTCGAGGATGCGGGCGGCTTCCGCCACCCGGCCGGTTTCCAGAAGGAAGGAGCTGAAGTTCAGAGCGGTGAACCCCGAGCGCGGGTCGATCTCGAGCGCAGCGCGGAACATCTTTTCGGCTTCGTCTATCTTGCGCGTCCTCGCTTTGAGGTTTGCGAAGTTGTTGAGGATTACAATCGAGTCTGGGCGTCTTTCGAGGAGGCGGGAATAAATCTCGTCGGCTTGGGCGAGTTCGCCGTTGAGGTACCACAGGCACTC
>MWCD01000004.1 GCA_002069885.1 bacterium ADurb.Bin236
CGGCCGTATAAACATCGAACGCGCGGAAAACCTCGCCGGACGCCGCGCGCCCGCCCTGCTCGCTCATCATCCTTTTTCTCGTTGTGGCGACAGCCGCCGACCCGATGTCGCACATTATCCATTTCCTTCCCAGCTTTTCGGCGACAACTCCCGTCGTTCCGCTTCCGCAGAAGAAATCCGCGACAAGACTGTCAGGCTCGGTCGAAGACAGCATTATCCTCTCGATCAGCTTCTGCGGCTTCTGAGTCGCGTAACCTGTCCGCTCCCTCGAACCGGATTGGAGGCTGTTGATATCCGTCCACCAGTCCTCAGGGATTTTCCCCTCATCCAGATAGTATTTGTAATACCGGGTTTCGCCCCGGCTGTTTTTTGTGCCGTAAACGAGCCTGAATTCTCTTCCGTCCGGGTCGCGCTCCAGCCTTCCGCCGAAGCTTTCCCTTCCTGATTTCATAGGGGCGCGCGCGGCTCCCGCGTTGAAATAACGCTCGGATTCGTTTTTCGCGAACGAGAGTATGGTGTTGTGTTTTCTGCCGAACATGCGCTTTGATTTTGCGCCCTGCGAAAAACACCATATTATTTCGTTCACAAAGTTTCTTCTGCCGAAAACCTCTTCAAGGACGAGGCGAATGTGAGCGGACGCCCGCCAGTCGGCATGAGCGTATATCGTCCCGCGCCCGCTTAGAAGCTTTTTCATCAGCAGCGCGCGCTCGTAAATCATTTGCAGATAAGCGTCCAGCCCGCCCGGCCAAACGTCGCTGTAGTGTGGCGTTTCAACGCGCTTGTCCCCTGTGTCTCCGAAATCAGATTCGCCGGAAAACTCATTCCCCGTAAAAAAAGGAGGATCGATATATATCAAGTCTATTTTCTCTGAATAATCCGCCTCCAGCGCCTTCATCGCTCGCGCGTTATCGCCCCGGATAAGCATGTTCCTAAAATCATTATTTCGGCATTTTTCGGGTTCGGATGAGCGAGAGCAGTCGGATATTTCAATTTTCTTTAATGAAGCGTTTCCGTAGTCGCAGTCGGAGCGCTTGCCCGACCATTCAAGCCGGACATCTCCGTCAGCGGCATCTTTGCGGGCGCGTTTTTTTTCAGTCATCGTAACGCAACTTTGGTATTGACGGCGGCGGTCCGCGTCCAGTCTTATGATGGCAACGAAAAACGGGTGTCTATCGCAGCCCGGCAGCTTCGAAGAACGGGCCGTACTTCCTGTCTTCGAGAAGAGTGTGGCTGACAAACCAGTTTTTGATGAAGTCCATGAACTCCGCGGCTTCCGCCCAGTCGCCGGTAGAGAGGCGTTTCTTGAATTCGAGCAATTCCGCCATAAGCCTGTCGTGTTCGCCCTTCTGTTTGTCGAAATCTGGATATTCGTATTGCGACATCAATGCCTCTTCGCGCTCGAAGTGAGAGCGAACCAACTCGATAAAAGAATCAAGCAACGGAAGGAACGAGGCGTTTTTTTCATCCGCCGCCGCTAGAAGCTCATTGGCCTTCACGAACATGGCTCTGTGCTGTTCATCGAGTTCAACCACGTTCACTTTGTACTCACTGCGCCATTCGAGATCGAATCTGGCGCTAAAAGTCTTCACGCGCCTCTCGTAAGTCTCCTGAAGTTTCCAATAGACGATTGGAATGTTTTCAACTAGAGACACATCGATTTTTATCATGGAAGCGTCCGTGGCGGCGCGCGCTTTAAATACAGACTGCTCGCCGAAAAGCGCGAACTCCGCCCCAACAAAGCCTCCGGGCCTAAGCCTCTCTATTATCCTTCGCCCAGAATAAAGATAAACTTCTCCGCTCGTTAGAATGTAAAGACCCGGCCAGTTCTTGATGGGAAGCTCCTCGCCTTTAGCGCATATCACGGTTTCCATTCCGCGAGCTATCCTGTTGTGCGTCGGGTACGAAACCATTTCTCCGAACAGCCACGTATTTTTAAGGAACTGCCTGTTGTAGTGCAGTCTTCGTATCTCGTCTATATAGCCGTTTCGTCTCGCGAACTCCATGTAAAAGTCCGAAGGCATAATAAGAGCCTTCACGTAGCTGACGGTTCTGTAGGTTGCGTTCGAAGGCTCCTTCATCACGCAAGACAACTCGCCCACCATCGCGCCTGCGGAAACCTGATTCCTCGTCCCGTTCTCCGAGTCGAGCATTTCCGCGACGCCCGAAAGAATCAGATATATCCTGTCGGCGATCTCGCCTTTCTTAACGAGTATCGATCCCGCGTTTATGGTTTCAATTGGGCAGTTCAAAAGCATCTCGATGTCGTGCCGGGGCGATTCCGGGAAATAGTCTCCGAGGAAGTCCTGCGCGCACTGGGCGCAATAGTTCTGACGACCCGGGATCAGCACGTCAGTCATTCCGAACACAGCGTTCGCCCCGATTTCCTTTTGCGCGTCCGTCAGTTCGAGAGCGGTGTGGCTGAGGATTATTTTGTCAGATTCGTCGTTGATGAAATCTTCCGCGCGCCCGTGTATAAGTCCGCCTCCGATGTCGATCTTTTTCAGGTTCGTCTTCATCAGATACAGTTCTTTGACCTTGTCTTGGAACTCTTTCGACACGCCGCTCTTATTCGGGTCGTCGGTGACCATTCTGCCGAGGACGTCGAAGGCGACGGTGTCCGCCCAGTGAGCGTATGTTCTGTAGCCGTCCCGCCACAAAGCCCTGAAAACCATCACGCTGGTCTCGACCGGGTGCGGAGAAAAAAGCGGCATGACTTCGAGCCCGTTGACGTTGTTCCACTTATCGAATTCGAGGTCGCGCACGTCGAAATACCTGTCGAAGCTTTTTTCCTCAATAGACATGAGAGCCGACAGTTTTTTGACCACTGACGCGCGAACGAGAGGCGTCGCGTAATACTTTATCCTGTGGTCGGAACGCACAAGAGACGTCAGGCCCGCGAAATGGTCGTCGTGCGCGTGAGTGTGAAATATCCCCTCGATCTCGCTCACGCCGATTCCCAGACATGTCAGGCTGTCAAGAACGTTCGGCCCGGCGTCTATCAGATAGACCCTGCCCTGAAAGGTTATCACGCTGGACATGCAGGGCCGGTTGATGTCCCAGCCGTCGCCGTCGCCCGAATGAATTACGGAGAAATATTCGCGGTTGATAGAGTGAAGCCCCATCATGTACGGAGCCTCGTAGCGCTCCCCCGGAGCCAGATTCAGATCAACTCTTTCCGATTCGCCGTTGTAGATGAATTCATAGTTGTTGAAACCGGCGCGGTGGACGATGACGCCGTCCCTGAGCGTCACATCCTCTTTGTCTACTATGCGCGTGTCGATGAGGTCTTCGGTGGGCCTGATGTCGTCGAACGCGAACCAGTTTTTGAGGCGCATCATGTCTACGGCTTCCGATTCGGACACTCCGGCGGCCATGATTTCCTCTACGCTGACAAGCCCGTAATTGCCCCTGAAAATGTATTCGCTCTGAGCGCGCGCCTGATCCGCTATCCCTATCAGCATTGGTTTTCTTCCCGTGTTGTTCGGGTGATTGGGCAAAAGCATCCCCTGCCTGTAAAACATCTGAAGCACGGGGAACTCGGCCAGATTCGCAAAACTGCCGTTCTGCGCCGAAACATCGGATAAGAGGATTGCGTTGGGGCCGGTCTCGTACCAGACGCCGTTTTTTTCGCGGCTCGATATCAGGCCGCGCTTCATCATGTGCTTCACGCTGTCCGCCGGACACCCGCAAAGTATCCGCATATCGACTTCCGGAATTTCAATCCAGTATATCCCGGTCGCCACTTTAATCTTTTCCATTCGGAACTGCCTCCCGGCCCGGAAACATCCCGGTTCGCCAGCGCCGCGTCGAGCGTATCACTGTCTCCGCAGCTTAATCATGTTATCACAAAAATCACGCTCTAAAAAGCTGCTATATGTTTCGTTCTTTATTTATCCGTCATACCCCTCAATGCCGCGCAAATCCTACTTACTCTTCGCGCATTCTATTCGACGACTGGATCGTGCAACTCGAACGTGCCCACCTTCTTGATGGTCTTCAGAGATTTTGCCACCTTATCGTTAGCCCGGACGATATACATAGTCTGATCCTGCATTTTGCACGCTTGGGACACATATAACATCGAGCCTAGGCCGGATGAATCGATGAACCTCAACTCGTCCATGTCGAGAACGACGTTTTTCCCTTTTCCCTTCACCCTTTCAGGCGTCTTTAGCATGAACTCCTGAGCGTCGACAAACATCAGTTCGCCTTTTAATTTCAACATGATTCCATTCTTTATGTTTTTAGCTTCCACAACCAGATCCCTCATCGTCGCCCCCTGCAAATAATAAGGATAATAATAATCAGTATTAAGAATTTTAGCTTAAAACATAAAAAAAGAGCGACAGCGGGAAAAATAACGCGGCGGAATAACGCAAGAAAGCGTTTCATTATTGCAACATTGCATGTTAAGTATTGCTATTTTGAAATAACAGGCTTGTCGGTCTGTCCTTCATAGTTACAGTAATTAATTAATATTTCAATTTGTTAAAAGCTTTTTTGCGTTTGATTGAATTTTTTCTAACTTGGCGCTCTTATTGATTTTATCCTTCGCATGAGTCGATATAAAGTGGCCATTTCTGAATCGGGCGAGCGCGTGTCGCACAGGTTCGATTACGCTCACACAATATACATAATCGAATTGGAAGACGGAAAAGAGGTGCGTCGTCAATCCGTATCGACAGAGAACATGAACGGAATACAAATGATGAGACAAGTCATTAATTCCGGGGCCGAGGCGATTATCTGCGGAGCCATGCCATGTTTCTATCACAGGATGGCGGATTCGGTGGGTATTAAGGTGATTTTTTACACAGGCGATATTGAAAGCGCGACAGTGGCTGCGGGGAACTCGGATCAGCCGGCGCAAAGCGCGCAGCCGCGACGCGGACACGGCAGGCGTTGCGGAATGAACAATGCGGCCCGCAACAGAAACGGATGCCGCGCTCGGATAATTGAACGCGAGGATTCTGTTGATTCGAAAAACGACGGGAGGGTTGAGGATGCCTGATAAAGATGGCACAGGGCCGAAAGGCGGAGGGAAGCGCGGCAATCGCGGCGGAAGGCGCTCCGGAATAACTCCCGCGACTAGCAATAAGAAAAGCTGGATGCCGGGAAGTCCGGCATGCGATATCTCTTCGACAACTCCGCTCAAGCCGACAGGCGACGTCGCGCCCGGGCGGGCGTGCGGGAAAAAGCGATGCGGCCAAAGAATAGATGAATTTTCCAACCCTGAGTGGTGGAAATAGCATTAACCGACAGAAAGGAGGTGAAAAACATGCCGGGATATGATCGAACAGGCCCTATGGGTTCAGGCCCGATGACAGGAAAGGCGCTCGGAAGATGCGCGGGCAAAGCCGCGGAGGGATCTTTTGCAGGAACGGGACGCGGCGGATTTCCGAGAGGATGCGGAAGAGGCCGCGCGTTCGGCGGCGGACGCGGACAAGGCGGAAGCCGGTTCGCTCAACCCGCAAGCTCAGCGGGCGAAGCTTCATTTCTGAAGCGCGAGGCAGAAGCTCTGGAACGCGTCTTGCGGATTTGAACAGCAGGATCGCTGAACTGGAACAGGAGCGATAGAGCAGACTCAGCAATGCGGCGCGGCGGCGCGACGGCTTCCGCGACGGGCAACAATAACGCGCCGGGATCGCCTCTCGCGCTCCCGGCTCACGTTATCGCGATGTATAAGGGGGAATAAAATGAAAATCGCAATAACATCAAAAGGAAACACGGTGGACTCTCCTGTAGATCCGAGATTCGGCAGAGCCGCCGGCTTCATGGTTTGCGACATCGACACGGGCGAATGCGCATACAAGGACAACGCGCAGAACCTCAGCGCGTCTCAGGGCGCGGGAATACAGAGCGCGAAGAATGTCGCCGACAGCGGGGTGTCGGCAATTGTCACGGGACACTGCGGGCCTAAGGCATTTTCCGCGCTGAAAGCCGCCGGCATTAAGATTTACACAGGAGCTGAAGGAACCGTCGCCGAAAACATCGAGAAATTCAAAGCCGGGTCTGTTAAAGAAATAGACAACGCTGATGTCGAGGGACATTGGTCGTGAAAGAAGAAATAAGACAAACGACAACCATCGCCGTGGCGAGCGGCAAGGGCGGAACCGGCAAAACCACCGTAGCCGTAAATCTCGCGTTGACATTCAGCCGCGCAGGGAAAAAGACGCTCCTGCTTGACTGCGATGTCGAAGCACCGAACGCTCACATATTTCTCGGGACCGAGGGCATGGAGTCATCGCGGGTGACGGTTCGCGTCCCGGTCGTGGACGAGTCAAAGTGCGACGGCTGCGGAGCGTGCGGTAAAGCGTGCAGGTTCAGCGCTATTGTCTCTCTAGGAGGCAAGGCGCTTACTTTCCCATCGCTCTGCCACGCCTGCGGCGGATGCGTCATCGCTTGCCCAAACAAAGCGATATCCGAAGGAGAGCGCGAGATAGGCGCGGCGTTCCGAGGAATGTTTCACGGAGTAGATTTCGCTTACGGCAAACTGAGAATCGGAGAAGCGATGTCCCCGCCACTCATCCGCGTGGTGAAAAAATTCAAGTCCGACGCCGAACTGGCTATAGTGGATTCTCCTCCGGGGACGTCATGTCCGGTCGTGCAATCTGTCCGAGGCAGCGATTACGTGGCTCTGGTAACGGAGCCTACGCCCTTCGGCCTGCACGATCTTAAACTGGCGGTGGAAATGATACGCGAGATTGGGATTCCGTTCGGATGCATAGTCAACCGCGCGGAGGCCGGGGACAGGCTCGCTCATGATTTCTGTCTCGAAAACGACATCCCCGTCATAGGAGCCATTCCTGACGACAGGCGCGCGGCGGAAGCTTATTCAAGAGGCATTCCACTTATCGACGCGCTCCCTGATTTCAAACTATTATTCGAGGAGCTTGGCGGCAAATTGATCGAAACCGCCGAGGCTTGCGCGAGGAAGGAAGTCCGGCGATGAAAGAATTGACAATTGTCAGCGGCAAAGGCGGGGCCGGCAAGACGAGCGTGGCCGCTTCATTTGCGGCTTTGGCGCGCGACAAGGCTATCGCCGACTGCGACGTTGACGCGGCGGACCTCCACCTTGTCATGGAGCCTGCGATAAAACATAGAGAACCTTTTTCAGGAGGCTCCAAGGCGGAGATCAATTTGGAGAAATGTTCCTCCTGCGGACTCTGCCGGACCCTTTGCAGGTTCGACGCCATAGACGAGGATTACAAAATAGACGATTTTGCGTGCGAAGGGTGCGGAGTGTGCACGGACAACTGCCCGGAGAAGGCGGCGCTGCTTATCCCCCGGCATGCGGGCGAGTTGTTCGTGTCGAACACGCGGAACGGCCCGATGGTTCACGCCCGCCTTATTCCGGGAGAGGAAAACTCAGGGAAGCTTGTTTCGCTCGTCCGCTCCAGAGCGAGAGAGATCGCGGAAAACGAGAAACTTGGGCTTGTTCTCATTGACGGTTCTCCGGGGATAGGGTGTCCGGTGATAGCTTCCGTGACGGGCGTTTCATTATTGCTGATTGTCACAGAACCCACTTTGTCAGGCCTGCATGACCTTGACAGAATCGCGTCTCTCGCCGCGCATTTCGGCATCCCGTCCGCGGTTTGCGTGAACAAATTCGACATCAACATTGAAATGACGAACTCTATAGAAGAATACTGCGCGGGGAAGAAACTGCCGGTTGTCGGAAGAATACCGTACGATACGCTTGTCACGAAAGCGCAGATTGCGGGAGTAAGCGTGGTAGAATATTCCGGCGGGGCCGCGGCGCTCGAAGTCTCGCGGGTCTGGAAAAAAACAAACTACATGCTTGAAACATGTTGAGCAAAAGGGGATTGGAAAATGGCAAATGGTAGAGTGACCGCCGTATGTTCCGGCGCCGAGCGAGGCAAAGGTAAAACGCGCGTCCGCGAAGCTATGTTGATCGCCGGAGCCGGACTAGAAGGAGACGGTCACGCTCGAGGCGGCGCAAGACAGTTGAGCATTCTGTCCGGCGAGACCGCGAAACGCCTAAATGAAGAACATGGGCTGGGAGCGCAGCCGGGCGACTTCGCTGAAAACATTCTCACGGAAGGATTGGACTTCGCGCGGCTAAATGTCGGAGACAAGCTGAAGATAGGAAACGCGGTGGCGCGAATAACGGAGATCGGGAAACCGGAGCACGGACCGAATGATTTTAACTTTAAAGGATTCGCCCCTCTTGCAAAAACCGGGTTGTTCGCCGAGATTATTGTCGGCGGCCGCGTGAAGGAAGGCGACGCAATATCGAGAATCGAAAGCGAATAAGCTTAAGGACTAATAAACGGAGCGACAATATGCCCATATACGAATATGAACGCGGGCGATGCGGAAACAGATATGAGCATCAGCATGCCGCGAGCGCGACGAGGGACGAAGCGCCGCCCTGCCCTTCCTGCGGCTCAAAAACTGCGCGGCGCGTTTTGTCTTCGTTCTCTGTCGGAAAACAATCATCTCCCGGCTCCGGCGCGACATGTTGCGGCGCGGCAAACCCGTCCGCAGCCGGATGCGGCGGCGGCTCATGCTGCGGGAAAGGACGGTGAGCCGGACATGGCGACTGCGCGCGTTAAAGCGGATAAAACTCCCGAAGCGTTTTTCGTGTGGATGAGAGACAGGTTTCCGGAGGCGGGCGGTTTCATCGACGTTTCAACTCCGCCTGAAGATTCCAACATCGGGCCTCTGGACAACGCCGACGCGAACGGAACCATTCATGGGATATGCGGCGACACGATGCAGATATGGCTGAAGATTGAAAACGGGGTCGTGACGGACGCCAGATACGCTACTAACGGTTGTTTCTCGTCGAGAGCCTGCGGGGCGGCGGCGACATATCTTGCCAAAGGCGAAAGAATCATAGACGCTCTCGGCATATCCCCGCGCGACGTGATGAATCTGCTGGAACTGATTCCCGGCGTGGACATTCATTGTTCGATACTTGCGATATCGACCCTTTACAGGGCGATTGCGGAATACATCCTGAAAGGCAATATCAGCGTTTAAGCAAAATAATGACGAGCGCGGCAAGCGCGCAATCTCAACAGGAGGAAACACAAGATGGGTTCGGACGGCAAATGCGGACACGGCGGCGGATGTTCGGGAGGAAACGAGCATCAAGGCGGCGGTCGCGATGAAATGAATGAATTTCTGGACAACCAACTGCTCTCCAAGCGAATGTCGATGATTAAGAACAAAGTCATAGTCATGAGCGGAAAAGGCGGCGTTGGAAAAAGCACGGTGGCGGCGAACATAGCGGTGGGTCTGGCCATGCGCGGGCTGCGCGTTGGATTGCTGGATGTCGATATTCACGGGCCGAGCGTGCCGAGGCTTCTGGGACTGGCGGACGCGCGCCCCGACCATGACGAGTTCGGGCTAAAACCTGTCGAATACAAAGTCGGCGACGCCGTCCTCCGAGTGATGTCCATCGGTTTTCTCACATCGAACAGGGATGAAGCGATAATATGGCGCGGCCCTATGAAAATGACAGCGATAAAACAGTTCCTGAAAGATGTCGCATGGGGCGAACTTGATTTCCTTGTCATCGACTCTCCTCCGGGAACTGGAGACGAGCCGCTTTCGGTGTGCCAGTTGATTCCCGGCTTGACGGGGGCGGTAATAGTCACCACGCCCCAGAAACTGGCCATAGACGATGTGCGCAAATCCATCGCTTTCTGCAACAGGCTGAACCTGAGGGTTCTGGGAGTCGTCGAAAACATGAGCGGCTTCGTTTGCCCGAAGTGCGGCGAAACGATAGACGTGTTCAAGAGCGGAGGCGGACAGGAAATGGCCGCCGATATGGGAGTTCCATTCCTCGGCAAAGTGCCGTTGGACCCGGCGGTGGTCGCGGCTGGAGACAACGGGTCTCCGGTGGCGGCGTCGATAGCGGACGGGCCGACAGCCGCCGCATTCAGCCTTATGATTGAGCCGCTGTTGACGTTAGTCAGTAACAACGAAGAGCAAATTCAACAGAAAGAAGGGGCCGCGATGAGAATAGCGATACCGACCGCGCAGGGAAGCCTTTGCATGCACTTCGGCCATTGCGAAGTGTTCACGATATTCGATGTCGAGGAAAACAAAGTTGTGAAAACTCAGGCGCTGACGCCTCCGGAGCATGAGCCGGGAGTTATTCCCAGATGGCTGGGCGAGCAGAAAGCGACTCACATCATCGCAGGAGGGATGGGTTCGCGCGCGCAGGATTTGTTTAAACAGTACGGCATAGAAGTTGTGGTTGGCGCTCCGGCGCTGGCTCCTCAGAATGTCGTCGAGCAATACCTGTCTGGCTCGCTGCAATGCGGCGGCAACGTCTGCGACCATTGAGAAAATGGAAAACTCTCTGTTTGCTTGTCGATATGGTGTTAGGGTTAACTCTGGAACGGTTCTTGCCTTAGAACTGCAATGCGGATGCGTTACATCAGACTGACAGTTCGGTAATTTCAGCAAAGTTCTCACAAGCCGCCTTGAAGGAACATTTCAAGGCGGCTTTTTGAGTCTTAATCAAAACAAAACCGCCACCCTTTCCGCTGCGCGAAAAACTATCGATAATCAACCCGATTTCACCGTTAGATATGGTGAAACGGAAGCTATTTTCATAACGGGAAGCAAATTATGATATGCCGTGTTTTTTCATTTTTCTCCAGAGGGTGGCGTAGCTGACGCCAAGATCTCTGGCGGTTTCGGCTCTGTTGCCGGAGTTGCGCTCAAGAGCCATTTTGATGGTCTCGGCCTCTGCGGTCATTAGAGGGGCGTCCGCGGAGGGTTGCGGCGCGGCAACGCGCATTTGAGCGTGTTCGGCGGGAAGGTGCTCGATTTCTATCATGTTTCCATGGCACAACACGAAAGCGTGCTCGATTATGTTCTCCAACTCGCGCACGTTGCCGGGGAATGAATGTTTCATCAAAACGCTAATTACTTCTGGAGAAACGTCGCGGATGTTTTTTTCTCTTTTGAGATTAAAATGCTTGATGAAATGTTCGACAAGCAACGGTATATCTTCGCGCCTTTCACTCAATGGGGGCAACTCGATCCTGACCACGTTCAGCCGGTAGTATAGGTCTCTTCTGAAAGAGCCGTTCTCGACAAGTTCGGCGAGCGGGCGGTTTGACGCGGCTATTATTCTGACGTCGGCTTTTGTTGTGGACACGGAACCTAGAGGCTCGTACTCTTTCTCCTGAATGACGCGCAGGAGTTTGACTTGAGCGGCGGGGGAAATATCGCCTATTTCGTCGAGGAAAATCGCGCCGCCCTCCGCGACCGCGAATCTGCCCGGCTTGTCGCGGACGGCGTCGGTGAATGCGCCCTTCACATATCCGAAAAGTTCGGACTCGAAAAGGTTGTCGGGCAGGACTCCGCAGTTGACAACGACATACGGTTTGTCTTTCCGGGGGCTTAGATTATGGATGGCGCGAGCGAAGATTTCTTTGCCGGAACCGCTCGGCCCTTCTATCAGGACGGTGGCGTCGCTGTCCGCTATGTCCGGTAGGATGTTGAATATTTTATGTATATTTCTGTTCTTGCTTACGATGTCCTCGAAAGTGTATTTGCCGCCGATTTCCTTTTTGAGGGCTTCGATGGCGGAAAGGTCGCGGAAGGTTTCGACGCCGCCGATTTGTTGTCCGTCGTCGCCGACGAGCGCGGAAGCGCTGACGCTTATCGGAATTGAGGAGCCATCCTTGGAGATGATATTCAGGGGGCGGTCCACGACGTCGCGCTTCTCTCTGACGGCTTCGTCGATGGCGCACGCTTGCCGGCAGATGCTCGCCCTGAATATCTCGTTACAGAATTTACCGATAGCCTCTTCTTTTGCGTATCCAGTGATTTTCTCTGCGGCCCGGTTGAAAGTGGTTATTCTTCTGTCGGCGTCGATGGTAAAAACGCCGTCTGCGATGCTGTCGAGGATTGTTCCGACGAATCCGCCGCATTCGTTTTCGCCTACGGAGAATTTCAATGCGATGTTCCTTCCATATCCGTTTTGTAATGCCACGCTGTCCGCGCTGTCGTTTGAACGAGCCGCGCTTGCTTCTTAAATTATATAATCTCGCCGTCGAAGGTTTCCATATATACGAAAACAATGCCGCGACGGTTAAGATAACAGAAGACGCATTGGGCAAATAAAAAACGCAACCGGCATGTTAAACCGGCTGCGTTGATACATCTGAATCATGTGCGAGACGCGAAGCGACCCTGAAAAAGAACCTGGGGGCGACGCGTCGAACTTCCGGATCGGTTTATTACCAGCGTTTGCCGCCGCCGCCGTAACCGCCGCCGCCGTAGTCGCCATCGCCGCCGCGACCGCCGCCACCGCCACGGCTTCCGCCGCCGCCATAGCCGCCGCGTCCGCCGCCGCCGCCGCGATTTCCGCCGCCGCCGTAGCCGCCGCGTCCGCCGCCGCCTCTATCTTCTTTCGGTCGGGCGATATTAACTGTCAGCGCTCTGCCGTTGACTTCTTTCCCGTTCAACGCGCTGATCGCCGCGTTAGCTTCTTCGTCAGTGTTCATCTCGACGAATCCGAAACCCTTGCTTCTTCCGGTTTCCCTGTCGGTGATCACAGTCGCGCTCAACACGGTCCCGTGCTGCGAGAACAACTTCTCTAGTTCATCGCTCTTCATTCCGTAATCCAGACTTCCTACAAACAGTTTCGTGCTCAAAACACACTCTCCTTTATTATCCTCCCCGCCGAGGCGGCGCGCATAAACGCGCCCTTCCAGTTCCGTTCAGGCATCCGGACTCGACAGTGTTGAGGTGAATTTACAATTTTTCGACAAGCAGTTCCCATTCGCGACGGCGCGATTCATAAACTTGCGCCGGATATGATTATACGCTTTTTTTAGAATAAACTCCATCATTAAAAAATAATTCTTTTTGGCTAATCACGGCATTTTAACTCACTTTTTCACAGCAATTCCTTTGGCGGCAAGATGCTCTTTCATCTGGGCGACGCTGAATGTTCCGAAATGAGCTATGGAAGCGACAAGAACGTGGCGCGCAAGCCCCTCGATGATTGCTTGAGAAAGGTGTTCGAGCTTGCCCGCGCCGCCTGATGCCGTCACCGGTATGCCTACCGCCCCGGCGATAGCCTTGGTCATCGGAATATCATAACCATTAAGGGTTCCGTCAGCGTCCATGCTAGTCGGCAGCAAGGCCCCCGCGCCGAAATCCTCCATTTTCTTGGCCCATTCGACGGCGTCGATGCCGGTCGGCTTTGTTCCCGCGTTCACTACGACTTCGAATCCGGAAGAAACCGTTTTCGAGCTTTTAGTGTCGATGGCGACGACGATTTTTTCGCCGCCGAAAGCTGACGCCGCTTCGCGTATCAGTTCGGGGTTCTTGACGGCGGCCGTATTTATGCCCACCTTTGCGACGCCGATTTCGAGAAGAGCCTCGATGTCCGACGTCGAGCGAATGCCTCCGCCGACGGTCAGCGGGATTGAGCATCGTTCTAGAGTCCTTTTCACCGCGTCGCGTATGGTGTCTCTGTTTTCGACGGTGGCGGTGATGTCGAGAAAGACGAGTTCATCCGCTCCGGCAGCGCTGTAAGCGGCCGCGCTTTCCGCGGGGTCGCCGACATCCTTCAACTCGACGAAGTTTACTCCCTTCACCAGTTTGCCATTCTTTACATCCAGACACGGGATTACATGCGTGTAGTTCATAAACACCTCCTGATAGTAGAGTCATAGCGGCTAAGGGGATATTATCTCATAAAACAATAATTTCGTCGCCTCCCTGCGGCTTATCATGTAAAATTGATTTCGAAATATATCGATAAGGATTGCATGGTGAACGCATGGCTCGTGCCGGAACGGATAACGACATACCCGCCTCGGAAGGAACGGATTTTTCGCGCAACGACGGGATGTCGGAGGAGCGCTTTGCGCGCGGTTTCATGAGGATTCTGATTCCGGCGTTTTTAGCGGTCGCCGTTTTGTATTCGCTGATGATGCCCGCATGGTTGAGTTCGGACGAGCCTTTTCACTACAAATATATAAAAGTCATACAGACCGAGTTGAGGATACCATCGCACGAGGAGACATATCAGGCGGCGCATCCTCCTTTGTATTATGCCGCCGCCGCTGTTTGGGGACTTCCGTTCAGGAGCGCGCGCTCGGACGCGCAAAATCACTGGCTGAGGCTGATGTCTGTTGTTTTCGGAACGCTGACAGTCTTCATAATCTTCAGGATAGGCCGGGACGCTCTAGGTTCCCCGGCTCTCGGCGCGGGCATGGCCGCGTTCGCGGCGGCAAATCCCGCTTTCGTCGCGATGAACTCCGTCGTCAACAACGACACCGCCGCAATTCTGGCGTGTTCGGCGACGATTTACTTTATTCTCACGATAAATCGAAACGGCGGAAGCATTTGGCGCGCGGCGGCTTGCGGAGCGGCCTCCGGCTTGTGCTGCCTTGTCAAAATCAACGCCAATCTTATTCCGGTCTTTTTTCTCTTTTTCTATGCGCTTCATCCCGCAAACCGCTCACGGAAGGTTTCAGCTATCTGTCTGGAAACCGCTGTTTATCTTCTTGTATTCGCGGCTTTGGCTTCAAGCTGGTTCGTAGCAGGATATCTCGACCTCGGCGACAGGGTGTTTTTCAATCCCGTCAACGAAACCATCCCGAACTATCTTCATATTCCCGGCAACTTGTTGTGGTTTGTCAAATCGCACGCGCTCAACTTCTGGATTCCTCAGGACTATCTGAGGGGATACCCGCAAAATCTGCCGTTCATGATGAAGCTTCTCTACTTTTCTCTTTCGGCGTTATTCGCGGCGCTAGCGGCTGTCGGTTTGGCGCGCGCGGCGCGGGGCAAACGCGAGCTTGAAAGACATGCTATGCTTTCGTTTTACGCGTGCGCCGCCGTGTATATTGCGCAGATGGCGGTTTACAACGCGCAGATGCCTGTGGCGCAGGCGAGGTACGCATATATAATCATCGCGCCGATTGCCGCAGTGGCCGCCGCGCCTGTTAAAAGCATTTTAGGCGACAGGTTCGGCGCTTTCGTGGTCGGCGGCGCCGCTGTGGGGTTCGCGCTGCATCTTGTGTGGTCGCTTGTTTTTTTGCGCTCAATCGGGCAGATGCCGTTTTCGGTTTGACGCTCCGCGTTCTTCTCGCCTTTTTGTTTATGGTTTATAATCCCAATCAATGATAGAAAATAATGTTTCACACGATCGACCGCAGATAAGCGTTGTATTTCCCGCGTACAACGAGGAAAAACGCATTCCGGAATCCCTTGATAAGACGACGCGGCATCTGTCCGACGCGGGCCGCGCGTTCGAGATAATCGTGGTGGACGACGGAAGCGGGGACGCCACTTCAGACGTTTCGCGCGCGCAACTTGAAATATCCGGCGCGGATTTCAGCATAATCCGCCTTGAGGAAAACAGAGGAAAGGGATATGCGGTGAAGACGGGAATGCTGTCCGCGCGAGGCGAATACGTGTTTTTCTCCGACGCCGACCTGTCCACGCCCATCGAGGAAATCGAACGATTGCTTCCGCTGCTTGAAGGCGAATGTGATGTTGCGATCGGCTCAAGGGCGCTGCGCGATTCCAAGCTTGACAAAAGGCAACCTATATACCGCGAAACTTCGGGCAAGTTGTTCAACCTCGCGATGCAGGCCGCGCTGTTGCCCGGGATAAAAGATTCGCAGTGCGGTTTCAAGGGGTTCCGCGCGGAAGCCGCGCGAAGAATAGCCGAGCTTCAAAAATTCGACCGGTTCTCGTTCGATGTGGAAATACTCTGGATCGCCAGAAAACTCGGTTTAAGAATCAAAGAGGTTCCCGTGCGGTGGTCGAACAATCCTGACACGAGAGTAAGCTATTTGAAGGACGGCCTCGTAATGGTCGCCGACTTATTCAAAATACGTCTGGCGCACAGGAAGACGAACTTCCAACCCTAGCCTAAACAAGAGCCAAGCCGGAAATAACCCGCGCCTTTTACAGGAGCGGATGCTCGGACATCGCTTTAATCCTCTGCCATCTTCGCTCTACTTCCGCCTCGAAGGATTTCAATTCATTTTCGAACGCTGGTTTGGCGAGATGTTTCGTCTTGCCCATCATCTTGAGCCAGTCCAACGCGGGAATGCGCTTGTTTTTCTCTTCGGGGTCGTAAGTGAGAGTGGTGACACCGTTTTCTATTTCGTAAAGCGGGAAGAAGCAGCAGTCGACGCCGGCCTGAATAATCTCGCGGCATTTGTTTTCGGGTATGCGCCAGTTGAGCGGGCAGGCTGAGAAGATTTTTCCGTAAACGAAGCCGTGTTCTCGGGCCATGTACTGAGCCTTGGCGGCTTTGCGGGTCAGGTCAAGATGGTTGCACTCCGCGCCTGTGAAGACATAAGGGATGTGGCAAGCGTTCATAATCTGCACGGTGTCTTTGTGGTGAGTCTTCTTGCCGTGCTGAGCCGGGCCGACGTGGCTGGTGGTGGTCTCGTGTCCCAGAGGGGTGGAAAAAGACAACTGGTGTCCGGTGTTCATGTAACCGCCGTTGTCGTATTCGAGGCAAATCATGTTGTTGTTGCGCAGCGCGGAGCCGATGGTCGGCCCCATGCCGATGTCGTTGCCGCCGTCGCCTGTGACCATAATAAAAGTGATGTCAAGGTCGGAAGGCAGTTCGCCCCGCCGTTTTTTCTCGTGGTACATCTCGACGATTCCAGCGACTGTGGGGGCGCCGTTCTGGAAAAGGTTGTGGACGTAAGTCTGCCTGTGGGCGCTGTTGGGATATCCGGTTCCGATAATCATGCCGCAGCCGGTATGGAACAGAGTGACGACCGGGCCTTCGATGCCTCTCATAAAGAGGTTGAGGGAGGGGATGATGCCGCAGCCGGGGCAGGCTCCGTGTCCGGGGGCCAGCCGTTTCGGCATGCGGGTCAGTTCTCTTGAGTTGACCCCTTTAACCTGAAGCTTCCCGGTTTCGGGGTCGGGAGAGACGCTGATGATGCCGGGGGTGAGAGCCGCAATGTCCAGAGGGGGAGCGACGAGTTCGGGTTTGAAGCCGGTCTCGCCCTCAAAAGCGCCGACATATTCATAGGGCTTGGCAACTTTTCCGGTCTGCGCCGCTTCCAGAGCTTCGTTCAGCAGTTTCACGGCGTCGCTGATGTAGAACTCCAGACCGCCGAGGCCGTAAATACGCGAGAAGATGAGAGATTTGTTTTCGGGGTCGTCCTTGAGAGCGGCCTTTATTTCAATTGTCATCATGCCGCCCCATCCGCCGAATGTGTCCTGCCTGTCGGCGACGCATATCGCTTTGCAGTTTTTGAAGACAGCCTGAATCTCTCTAATCGGGAACGGGCGTATAACGTTGGCTGTGACAAGCCCGACTTTTTTGCCTTCGGAGCGAAGGCCGTCTATGGCCGCGCGGGCGGTGCTGCTGGAACTGTTCAACATGAACAGAGCGGCTTCCGCGTCTTCCATCCTGTAGGTGGTGACAAGCTCATATTTGCGTCCGCTTATCGCCGCGTATTCCTCGAATATTTTGGGTATCACATCGTACGCGCGAATCATCGCGTCGCTCTGCTGTTTTCTGTTGTTGATCAAATCGTCGTTCATGTACGGGCCGACGGTTATCGGGTTAGTCGGATCGAGCAGGTCGTAGTCGGGTTTGAACGGGCCGATGAATTCGCGCACGGCCTCGTCGTTCTTAAACACGCGCACTCTGCGCTTCTGGTGGCTGGTGAAAAAGCCATCCTGCGAAACGATGACGGGGAGACGCACATCGGGATGCTCGCCGACGCGGACTGCGCAGATGTTCATATCGTAAACGGCCTGCGGGTCCGGAGCCATGAGAATAACCCATCCGATGTTGAGACAGGATGCGAGGTCAGAATGGTCTCCGCGGATGTTAAGCGGGCCGCTGACGGCGCGGTTCACAAGGTTCAGCACCATAGGCAGGCGGGTTCCGCTCTGAACGGGGAGTTGCTCAAGGGCAAAAAGAAGGCCTTGCGCGGAAGTGGCGTTGAACACGCGGCCTCCGGCTGCGGCGGCTCCGAAACATATCCCGGCGGCCCCGTGCTCTCCGTCGCCCGGAACCATGTTTATGGTGTTGTAGCCGTTCGCTTTCAGGCGGTCCATCTCTTCGGGTATCTGAGTCGAAGGCGTGATGGGATAGTAGCCCATCACGTGGTAGTTTATCTGCGACGCGGCCGCGGCGGCCATCTCGTTGCCGCTGTCCACCACGCTTATCTGTTCGTACTTTTCGGAAGCTTCGTTTTTCATCGCTCCGGAAGCCATTGTTGTTATTCCTCCCAAATTATGTTCGCGCGCTCGGCGCGCTTAGGCGTTTCGCTCGGCGGCTCAAATCACTCCGCCGCCTCTCTGGCTGACGTGAGAGCCTGCTTCGGACACACTTCTACGCATCGCAGGCACCCTTTGCAGTGCATGTAATCGATATGATCGAAGAACTGCCTTTCTTTTCCCTTGTCGTCGGTTTTGCGGGAGAAGATGATGCACTGATCCGGGCAAGCTGTGTCGCACTCGGCGCAGTTGATGCACTTCGATTCGTCCCAAACGGGTTTGAACCCTGTGCGGGAAGCGGTCAAATCGTTCAACACTGTGTTGCCGGGGTTGACGATGACGCCGCCGATGGGCGCGTTCTTCCATCCCAGTTTCGGCTGGAACTGCTTGAACTCTGAAATCGGATATTTATCGTCCGCCGGGACTTCATAGAGCGCCGCTTCGTCGTAGCCCCGCTTGAATCCTTTTATGTTAGGCTCGACAAGCGCCGGATACTTCTTTTCAAACATGCGTCTTATGCCCGCTTCGAGCGCGTCCTTGTCAAGAAATTCCACCGCTCTGGATATCGCGCCGATAATTACGGTGTTTATCCTGACTTTCTCTTCGACGGCGATCTTCATGGCGTCTACGCAGTACAGCGTGACGCCGCCGGGGATTTTCAACAGGTCTCTGGTTTCTTCTGGAGATTTCGTGGTGTTTACCACTATCTGAGCGCCGGGCTTAATCCCGTTCATAATCGGCACGCTCTTGACCAGCACGGGAGCAAAGACGACCAGAAGATGCGGTTCAGTGACAGGGCTGTTGATGCGTATCTCCTTGTCGCTCTCGGCGAGCCTGATGTAGGCGCGGACGGGAGTGCCTTTTTTCTCCGAACCGTAACTGGCGAAACTAATGCCGTTAAGGCCCATGTCCATAATGGCGGCGTCGGCGAGAATCTTGCCGGCAAGGTTGGCCCCCTGCCCTCCTATACTCTCCATGCGGATTTCATAATTGCCGAACTGGTTCTTCTTCGTGATGACTTCCTTAGCTGTGTCAGTAGTCAAGTCCACCACCCCTTCGATGTTGAATGTTCCGGGATAAAACCGCGTCATTAAATAATGCGATTCGCCCGGACGCCCTGCCTATGTCAATCATTTGAATATCATAATGAAAAAAACGCGGTTTTACCACATCCGGGCAAATATTGGAGCGACTTAGGCGCGCGGCCCGGAGATTAGCTTTTCTTTGAAGCGAATCCGCCTTCAGGATTCGTTGGCATTTGTTCGGCATGGAATCATTAGCCCGCATTTGCGAAAAAAACGGGCTAATAGTTTTTCTATCGTTATTTCAGTAAAAATAAAGCGGCACGAAAAGCAATCCGTCCGCTCCGAGCTTAACGTTTATCGAACCGTATTATAGTTTCCATTCCGTTGTGGTCGCTTATCAGCCGGCCTGAAACCAACTCGTCGAACACCCATCGCGCAGACTCTATCGTGATTTTCCAGTCCGACCCGTTCTCGTCGTAGAAGAGATGGTCCACATGGTCCAGATGCGCGCTGGCCATTTTTAGTTTTGAATTCTGAAGGAGCCAATCGCAATCCTCTTCTCCGGGATTGCAGTTGAAATCGCCGTGGATGATAACCGGCCGCCGCGTTCCGCCGGAAAACCGCTCTACAGCAGCCATCATCTGCTTATAGTTTTCTATCCTCGGCTTGGGACCGAAGCCCGCCTGCGCGTGCAGCGTGTACACGTCTATCTCAAGCCCTCCGGGAAGAACTGTCGTCGCCCCCATGAATCCTTTATGGCTGAAAGCGTCAACTCCGAACTGCTCTTTCCATCTCTCGAAAACCGACCTCTGTATTTCGCCTTTTGAGAAAATGTACAATCCGCTTCCTGTCGGGGACGTCGGCGAGCCTGTCCCCATGGCCACGAAATGGTTTTTCAGCCTGCGCGGAAAAACCTCTCTCTCCGGAATGAACGCTTCCTGCAGCCCTATGACATCATAGTCTTTGATGAGCTTGGCGATGAGCGCGGCCCTTTTTTCCGTCGGAACCAGCAGGTTGCGGTCGAATGTTATGAAATCAGGAAGCATACAGACGTTGTAGGTCAGGAATTTCAAAGTGTGAGATTTCTTCGGCGACTGTTCCGCTGCTTCAGACGCCGACGCCGCCAACGGAACCAAAACAGCCATTGCCGTAAAAACAGCGGAAACAATCAAAGCAAAGCCATGTCTTTTCAGATTGGAGTTCAAGTGTCGGCAACCATCCTTTTCAACCATGCGCTTCGGCGATGGCGATTTTTTTGTTATGAGCGATTATTTGAAAACTTTTACAATAATGCCCAAGGCCTCTTCTATCTGGTCTTTCGTAATTATAAGAGGCGGAGCGAATCTGATGATGTCTGGCCGGGCGTCTTTGGCCAGCAGTCCGGCGTCGAGCAACTCAAGCGATTTGTCATGAGCGACAGGTTTTTCAAGAACCACGCCGACAAGCAGGCCTTTGCCACGAACCAGAGAAACGCCGGGAAGCTTAAGCTCCCGAAGGCTGGACATGAAAAACTCTCCCATAATCGAGGAGTTCTCGACCATCTTTTCATCCCGCAGCGCGTCCATCGCGGCTATCGCCACAGCGGCGGCGAGCGGGTTGCCGCCGAACGTGCTTCCGTGCGTGCCGTGAGTAAAAACCCTCATAACGTTCTCGTTCGCGCAGACTGCGGACACCGGAAGAACGCCTCCGCCCAGAGCTTTTCCGAGCGTGACTATGTCGGGCCGGATTCCGTAATGCTCGAAGCAGAACATTTTTCCCGTGCGCCCGAGCCCAGTCTGAATCTCGTCTAGGCACAAAAGAACGCTGCGCTTGTCGCAAATCTCCCGGACGCGGGCCAAATAATCGTCTGGAGGGACCACCACCCCGCCCTCTCCCTGTATCGGCTCAAGCAGAACGCCCGCCGTGTCCTCGGTAATCGCGGCCTCAAGAGCGGCGGCGTCCCCGAACGGGACGATGTCGATTCCGGGAAGAAGCGGGCCGAAGCTTTTCTTAGTCGTATCGCTGGTGGACATGCTGATGGCGGCGATGGTGCGGCCGTGAAAGTTGTTGGCGGCGGCGATAATTCTCGCGCGGCCATCCGGAACGCCTTTGACCTCATACGCCCATTTGCGCATAGCCTTAAGCGCCGTCTCGACCGCTTCAGCCCCAGTGTTCATGGGCAACGCCTTCTCGAACCTTGTCAGCGCGCACAATTTTTCGAGGAACGGCCCAAGCATGTCATTGTGAAACGCCCTAGATGTGAGGGTCGACCGCCCGGCCTGCTCTATCAGAGCCTTGACTATTTTAGGATGCCTGTGCCCGTGGCTCATCGCCGAATACGCGCTGAGCATGTCCATATACTTCCGGCCCTCCGGATCCCACACGTATACGCCTTCGCCTTTCGATATGCACACCGGGAGTGGCTCGTAGTTTCTGGCGCACCATTTCTCCGCCAATTCCATCAGTCTTTCGCTTTCGCTGCCCATGCAAAGTTGACCCTGTCTTAAAATATTAGGTCGCGCCTACCTTCGCGCGACCCCGAATAATATACATCATCGTTGGTTTTTTTTCATCAATTCCGCGTTCCGCGGCGTTCACGGTCTATAATTTCGATTATGAGCGAACCGAAAGTGATATTGAGGCGCTGCGAGACCGCCGACCCGGCGAGAATCAGAGCCATCATAGCGGAGTGTTTTGAAGAACTACAGTTTCAGCCGCGCGGGCGCACCCTCATCAAACCCAACGTCGTCACCGCAAACAGGCAATACATACATCACTCGCACACTCACCCGGCGGTGACGGAAGCTCTAGCTCATCACCTGAAAACCCGACCCGAAGTATCGCAGATTACCATCGGCGAATCCTCCGGCTTCGGCATACCCCCCGGCCTTTTCATGCATGAGGCAGGTTACGACGCGCTCGCGCGGCGGCTCAAAGTGCGACTTGTCGATTTCAACGAGGACCGCGCGACTTGGGTGGACTTGAAGAAAGCCGTCGCCCAGAAAGGATTCCACGTCCCCCGCTCCATCCTCGAAGCCGACACGAAAATATGGGTCCCGAAACTGAAATATCATATCTGTTGCGAATTGACGAACGCGCTGAAGCTCAACATAGGAATACTCCAGCACCGCGACCGGATGGCTGTGCACGACAACCGGCTCAACGACAAGATAGTGGATATGCTGGAAATCGGATATCCGGACTGCGTCGTAACGGACGCGATACACATCGGGCACGGGTTCGAGAGCGCGCCTCAGGGGTTCCATCTCGGCCTGCTGCTGGTGTCAAACAATCCACTCGCCGCGGACGCTGTCGCAGGCTCCGCCCTCGGTTATAAGCCCGAAGAAATCGTTCATCTGCGCATCGCGCGCGACAGAGGCTACGGCTCCATTGACCTCAACGACATCCGGATTACTGGCGACTATCCGCTGGATGAAATCATATCCAAGACAAAGGGGCTGACAAGCGAATATCAGGACATACTAGCGGTGGACACGCCGATAAAGTTTTATTGCGGAGACGCGCCGGAACACGAGCCGGAGAACGCTCCCTCGCCGAACTGTTCGCCGTCCGTGCGCAGGGAGTCCGACAGCGAGAACTTCTGTTACGGCGGCTGCCTCGCGGCTGTCAAAGGATGCCTCGGCACGATAGACAAAAGACGTCCCGGCTCAGTGGCGCGCGCCCGCCCCGGCGCTGTCGTCACCGGCATCTACAAAGGCGACGTCATACATCCCGGCCAGACGGCTTTTCTCATCGGCGACTGTTCCCGCGTTGACGGCAGGCTCGAAGCGAAACGCGTCATCAGGCTCACCGGATGCCCCATCGGGGCCTCCAAGCTGCTGATAAAAATGCCGAGCGTATTCAAGATGCCATCCCCTATGAGCGACGCGCGCTCCGCAGTCCAGTTCATCTACTTCACCCTCCGCCACGCCCTCAGAAAACTCGTCCTCAAAATCATCCCCGGCTGATCGAATCTTAATCTGCCGTTGTGATTTGGGGTTAATGGATAATCGTTAGTTAATATGTCAACCCGAATTATTCATAGGCGGTTAAGAATCGTTGCCTAGACCGCATTGTCGCCGTACAAAGCTGCATCTTTGGTGCGCCTCCTTTTTTGCCGCTTGTCACTGCTCGCTACTATGATAATCGGCTGAGGAGGCTCACTTATTTAGTGGGGTTCATGAATAATTCGGGTATAATCAGGCTCACTTTACTCATCGTTGCCAAGGTCTCCTTGGCAACGGGAAATAATGACAATGAATGCGGAGCTTTCGGCTCATCCGTTACAAAGGCGACCTTTGTAACGATGATAAATATGCGTTGTTCATTGTGGCGGGTTCACGCGCCCGGGTGAGGTTACAAGCCCGGTGTGGGCGCGCGCGAAATAAAAGAAAATGGGGACAATCAGCGCGGTTTTTCGCGATGGGTGTCCCCTTTTTTCAGAGCTGTTATAACTGCTCGCTGCCGATTCAGTTCACAGCAGAGCCATGCCTTTGATGGTCATTATCTCATTTGTGGCGTCCATGATTTGAAGCAGTTTGGCGTCGCGCATGTATTTCTCCAAGTTGTATTCTTTGGAGATGCCGTAGCCGCCGAGTATCTGCACCATTTCGACGGTGTGCTTCATGGCAAGGTTGGTGGCGAAGACGCGGGCGGCGGCGGAAAGTTTTAGGTCGCCCATAAATTTGTTGGCGAGCGTCCAAGACGCTTTCCAGAGGAGTCCGCGCGCGGCTTCTATTGCCTGATACGCCTCGAATAGCCTGAAACCTATCGCCTGGTGCTGGAAGATCGGTTTGCCGAACTGCACTCGCTCTTTGGCGTACTGCAACGCTTCTTCATACGCGGCGCGCATCAGCCCGACGGCCAGATATCCGACGCCGATGTTGCCGACTGTCTTTATCGCATTGTGGATGGTGGGATAGCCGTCTCCGGGCGGCATAATCATGTTGCCCTCCGGGATTCGCGCGCCGTCGAAGCATACTTCGCCCTGATTCAACGCTCTCATGCCCAGCTTGTCCATAGATTTGCCGCGTTCGACGCCCTGCCCCAGCGGAACCAGAAAAACGCCAGAGCCTTTTATCCCCTTTGACTGGTCGACGCAAGCAAAAACAAGAAATAAATCGGCTATGCTGCCGTTGCTGACGAAGCTGGATTTTGCTCCGGTGATGATGTATTCGGAGCCTTCTTTTTTCGCGGATGTTTCGTGATGGACGCACGGGTCGTAGTAGTTGCTGCCGTCTGAGCCGATGTTGCCTTCGGAGCTGCCCCATGCCGATATGTGCTCGGCTTTGGTGTCATCGCAGTAAGGGACGACATGTTTTTCGATGAGTTCTTTTTTGCCGCCGGCGAGAACGCTGAGGAACGCGGGGGCGACCATTCCGGCGAGCAGAGTGGCGGGAATGCCCACGCCGCCGACAGCGAGTTCTTCCCAGACCAGCGCGGTGCTAAGCGGGTCAAGTCCAAGCCCGCCGTGCTGGACGTTTATCGTCATCTTATGGAATCCCAACTCGTAAGCCTGTCTTAAAGTGTTCCTGAATTCAGGGCTGGCGTATGCCTCGTCAGGATTCTGCATTTTATCTATGGCAAGCTCGGCGGGCCTTATCACCTCGCGGGCGAACTTCTTCGCCATCTTCTGCAACTCAAGCTGTTCCTGCGTCGGTTTGAAATCGATCATTTCTCGAACCCCCAGTCAGTTCTTGCGAACGAGTAAGGAAGGAAAACGTCCGGGTCCGCTTCTCCGACCACTTCGCCGGGGTGCATGATGGTGTCGCTCGTGAAGAAGTAGGCAGCCACCGGGCGCTTGCAGACAATTTCGCTCCATGAGTCGTGCGCGGACGGCTCGAATGTGATTTTGCCCATGCCCATCTCGAAAGAATGATAGACGATTTCCGTGCGTTGCCTGACGAGAAGAATCGGGCCGTCGAAGCCGGGTTTCAGGTCGGCGCGGGGCATGAACTTGAAAAGGAAACTGGGGCCGACTTTGAGTGGCGGCTCGGCCATTTTGACGGCCAGTTCCGCCCTGATGGTCGCAAATCGAACGCCCCTGCGCTCGACGGTTCCTTCGACCACTTTGCCGTCGCGGTTCAGAGTTATCTTTGCGGTTTTCTTCGGAAATCCGTAGATTTCGCGTCCGTTGAAAATCCGGTCGTCGTCGCCGTCGAGGGGCATGGACAGGCAGTAGTTGCCGACCTCTCCCTTATATTGACACCTGATGAAAAGAGCGCATTCCCTGTATCCCGGCCCGAGGTTCGTGTCAGGAAAGTTCGAGATGTAGGAAAGCGCCCACGGCTCTGCCGCAGGTTCCAGCGGCGGCGGCAGCAGTTTCGCGATAATGTCCGGCTCCGTCTCATACATGATGCCGAGCATCTGCGCTCCGTCGAACCTCCTCGTTGCGAATCCATAATAATTGTCAATTTCCTCTTTGCTTCTGATGAACCCCATTTCCCAGCCTCCTCTTAGTGTTTGAGCCTTCCGCGCGGGGCTTTCGACCGCCTTTCGCGTCCGGCTTATATTTGCTTTTAAGCAATATACTGCTCGGTGCGAGCAATCACCTCGTCCTGAATCTCCCTGCCGAGTTCTGTGAAATAAGCGCTGTATCCGCCGACTTTCACTATAAGGTCGCGGTGCGCGTCCGGGTCTTGCTGGGCCTCGCGCATGGTTTCGGAAGACACGACGGTGGGCTGCAACTGAGCGCCGCCCATCCTGAAATATGCGCGTATGAGCGCGGCCCATTTCTTCCTCGCTTCTTGCGTTCCGCCGACGGCGGAGGGATGAAACTTCATGTTCACCGCCGCGCCTAGTATCTGCGTAAAATCAAGCGAGGCGACCGACCGCATAGCCGCAGTCACGCCATTCTTTTCGACGTTGTATGGATTGCAGCTCGCGGCGTACGGGGTCGCTGCGCGGCGTCCGTCGGGCGTGGCTATGGACAACCTGCCGTCTATCGTGTGAGTGGTCATGCTTATCACGTAAGGAACGAAAACCCCGCCCCGGCTGGTACTGTATTTGTAAGTTTCATCGAACATCGCGTTCGTCACCCGCCGCGCCAACTCGTCCGTTTCCGCGAATCCATTCCCCCATTTTCCTTCAATTCCGGCTATCTCGCGCCGCAGGTCCTCGAGTCCGGCATAGTTCACGTTTATCGCCTCGATTATTTCGCGGAGCGCGAACTTGCGTTTTTCGAAAACGAGCTTTTTGATCACTAAAAGAGAGTCGGAAACATTTGCAATGCTGTTAATGAAGGAAATGCCGCTGAGGTCGTACAGAGCGCCGCCTTTGACGACGTCCCTGCCCTTTTCCGCGCATCCCTGCATGAACGCCGAGATCAGAGGAGCGGGAAGCATGTCAGCAAAGACATCGTCCTTGATATTCGACGCGTCGGCGATGAGTTTTATCTGATGCCGGGCCTGCTTGAGAAAAGCCTCCTCGAAACTCTCGTAAGAGTCGAACGATTCCGGCTCGCCGGTCTTGAGTCCGACGTTTTTGATAAGGCCCATCATGGTGAGCGAGTTGCCGTTGCGCAAAGTGAGGTCGAGCAGACGGGAAAGAAGAAGAGCCGAGGCGCTCATGCCGCCGGTCTTGCCCGGACACAGCATCTCGACGCAACCCATTACGGCGTAGTCGCGGGCGTCCTCGTCTGAGAACCCTCGCCTCCGCATCGACTCGACATTGATATCGTCGTTGAAAAGAGAAATGTTCGAGCCGCCCGTGAAAACCGCTTCCGCAGCGGCAGGAAGCAGGTCTTCAGGAGAATCCTTGTGCACGCGGAGAGAAACGTTGGTCACCGCTTTGGCTCTCGCGGCCGCTTCCAAGAACAGATAAGTCAATTCGTTCGTGCCGTCCGTCCCATCGGGTTTCACCCCGCCCACTGTGACAGGCGATGAACCGAGGAACCGGTGATAGAAATTGCTCAGCATGTTCGATTCCGGACGTATGTTTTGGGACATGATTTTGAGCAAAAGCTCTTCGAGCGCCGCGCGCGCTTCGTCCCGCGTTATTATTCCGTCCTCGATGTCTTTTTTGTAATAAGGATAGAATATCTGGTCCATCCTTCCGAAGCTGTGAAGGTTGACCGGATGAGCAAGCTCCACCGCCGTCTTGACCGTCCACGCCGCCTGAACAGCCTGCATGAAAGTCTCCGACGGCATCAAGGGAGCGGTTTTGCAGTTTTCCAATGCGGCGCGAAGAGCGACTCTGCATTCCGGGACAAGTTCGTCTTCGAGCGCGGCTTTAACGGCGTCTGCCAGCCTGCGCGCGAAAACAATGGCGCCGTCTAGAGCCATTTCAACAGAGCGATGGAAAGCCCGCGTTTCATCGTCCGCCGCAGCCGCGATCCTTTGCGCGGCCTCTTCCTTCATCTTTAAAAGCCCTTTTTTCACTACCGTGTCGAAATCAATTATCACGTGCCCCTGATAAGAGGATATCGTCGAGCAGATCGACACCATCATTGTCTGCCGGGAGGTGATAGTTGGCAGCGCGAGACTGAATTCCCGCATGTCTTCGCCGAGCAGCCCAGACGACATCAACCGACGGTCTACCTCTTCGACGACCGTTTTTCCTTCCCAGAAAGGAAGAAGCTCGTTGACGAGAACTTTTCTGTCTTCCGGATCAATCACATATCTATTTATTTCGCGCTCGTCCATCGTTTTTATTTCAAGGTTCATGGGCTGCTGCCCGGCGGCTCGGGACGCTTTCATATTTCGCGCGAAATCCCGCAGGCCGCGTTTGCCGACAAGATACGAAAGAGCGCCGCCTAGAGACTTGAATCTGAATCTCATTATCGATCCGCGCGCAAGCTCGGTTTTAAAAACCCCGTTGAACACGCCCCGCTCAATGTCGATGGGGATGCCCATGAAATCTTCCGTCCAATATCCCGCGATAAGGTCTTCCGGCTCGACATGCATGTCCATGTTTTCATACACGTTCTTCATAGCGAGAGCCACGCGCTCGCCGGCGGTCAGTCCGGAACCTTCCGTCTTCTTCCAGCTTTCGGTGTAATACTTAGCGCGCTGAATTGAAATCTTCGGAGTCTCCAGAATATACCTGTCGCGCAACTCGGCAATCCGGTTTTTGTTTTTCTCAATAGTCAGCATTGTTAGTCCCCCTCGCACGGTCGCGCTTCAACCGTCCAGAACCGACGCGTCCGCGAACCTGTCCAGCATCGCGTCCACCACCATCCTGACATGCTCCCTGCGTTCGGCCAGCGCGCTCTTCGCCAGAGGATCGCCTTTCCACAGCAACTCAAGCGCGGGCGCGTATGTGTAGTAATTTATCGCCAACCCGAACAGAGTGACGAAAAAATGTCTGGGGGCAACCGCTCCGCCGCCGGGCAGCAAAGCTCCGAACGCGACCTCTCCCCACCTCTGCAACGGCTCCATGTATTGCGCTATTTTCTCCAGACTCTGCGACCTCGAACATATCTCTCTCTGAATCAGCCGCGCATAACCGGGATTCAACTCCACGAAATCCAGATACGCTTCCATTCCGGCGTGAACCTTCTGCCTCGCAGTCCCTCCCGCGGTCAATGCGCCTATCAACGCCTGCGCCTGCGCCTTGTAGTAAACGTCCAGCACGTTGTCAAATAGGTTCTTTTTGCTTTCGAAATAATAGAATACGAGAGCTTTCGCGACTCCCGCCTTCTCCGCAATGTCGTTTACGCTCACTCCGTCATGCCCGCGTTCGATAAACAACTCCTCCGCCGCCCTGAAAATCTTTTCTCTGGCGTCCGGCTCGGACACCTTCGTTTCATTTTCGGTAACGACGTCTTTTTTTGTTAATGTGTTCATCTTAATCACCGCCGCCGCCACAGTTATCTCACAGTTTTTATTTGCGAACGTCTTGACCGAACGGTCAACTCCTGTCATTATATTAACCGAGCGGTCAAAGACTGTCAAGACATCTCGCCGAATTTAACCAGATTTTTACAAATGCAGGTAAAAAAGGTTAGACCGGCGGCAGAGAGGATGAACAACATGAAAGCGCTTGTCACTGGAGCCGATGGGCTTCTTGGAGGAAATCTCATCAGGGAAATGATAGAAAGAGGAATCGAAGCGCGGGCGATTGTGCATCCGAAAAGCGTCTCGCGCACTCTCGACGGTCTTCCGATAGAACGGATAACCGGAGATATCCTTGATGCCGCCGGGCTGGAGGAAGCGGCGAAGGGATGCGAGGCGGTGTACCATGTCGCGGCGTCCACCGCCCTGTGGCCGCCCAAAGCTCCGATAATCACCGCCGTGAACGTGGAAGGCACGCGGAATATGCTGGACGCGGCGGTAAAAGCGGGCGTTAAGAGGTTCGTCCATGTCGGTTCCGCCAGTTCATTCGGATATGGAACAAAGGAGAGGCCCGGAGACGAGTCGACTCCTTTTAAATACGCTGATTTCGGCCTAGCCTATTTTGATTCCAAGCTGGAAGCGCAAAGAATCGCGTTGAAGCACGCCGCCGACGGCAAGCTGGACGTTGTGGTGGTGAATCCGACATTTATGATAGGCCCGTTCGATTCCGGCCCGAGTTCTGGAAAAATGATATCAAGGTTTGCCGATATGAGGCCGCCGTTCTACCCGCCGGGAGGCCGCAACTTCATACACGCGCGCGACGCGGCAAAAGGAATGCTGGCGGCGTGCGAGCGGGGGCGGACCGGGGAATGTTACCTGCTGGGCAACAGGAACATGGATATGAAGGAGTTTTTTAGCGAGGTCGCGCGCGTGGCGGGATTCAAGCCACCCGCGATTGAGATTCCCAAAGAGATAATGATGATCGCCGGGGCCGCCGGATCGGCTATTAGCAATGTTACCGGAAAGCAGCCTGAACTATCCTATGAAATGGCCCGCAGTTCGTGTGTCGGCGCGTATTATAGCGCCGCGAAGGCGGTCAAAGAGCTTGCCCTGCCGCAGACGCCGATAGAGACGGCGGTGGAGGAAGCGTACGAATGGCTCGCCGAAAACGGGCACATCAAGAGCGCGCGAGGTCGCGCCGGAAAGAGGCGATGAGCATGGCCGCTAAACATTTCGAGAACAAGACCGCTCTCATAACCGGGGGCAGCCGGGGGATAGGGCTTGCGGTGGCGCGCGAACTGTCGCGCAGAGGCGCCCGCTGCGCCATCGCCGCTCGCGGAGCCGAGCACCTTGAACGCGCCCGCGCCTCTCTCGCGTCAGACGGTTTCGACGTCCTCACGATTCAAGCAGACGTCGCGGATGCGGCGTCTTGCGCCGACATGGTCTCTCGCGCCGTCTCGGAGTTCGGGCGTCTGGACATCCTTGTGAACAACGCGGGCGTCTCTATGCGCGCCACTCTCGACGAACTCGACGCCGAAGCCTGCCGCTCGATGGTGGACATCAATCTGATGGGGTGCATATATCCGACGCTCAGCGCGCTCGATCAACTCAAGAGCAACAAAGGAAGCGTCGTCTTCACGTCCAGCATAGCGGGTCTGATAGGGTTGCCGACGGCGACGATATATTGCGCGACCAAGCACGCGCTTCGCGGATTTGCGGACGCGTTGAGATGCGAAATCGGGCCTTGCGGCGCGCATGTCGGCGTCGTCTATGTCGGTTTCACCGAGAACGACCCTGAGAAGAAAGTGGTCAGCGCAGACGGCGGAGCCGTCCCGCCCGGTCCGGCGCACATGACACAGGAGCAAGTGGCGCGCGAGTTCGCCGAGCTTATCCGCCACCGCCGCTCCCGCGCCGTGCTTTCGCCAATCGGCAAATTGGCCGAGCTGGCCGGCAGGCTGTCTCCGGACATTGTAGGCGACGCCATCGTCTTCAGCCGAAAAACCAAGCTCAACGAGCGCCTCGGCATAACTTGACGGCATTACGGCGCGTTTTCAAGGTGCCTTCTCCATAAGCGAAGCCCTCTACGCCGCCAAGTTCATCTATTTCACCTTCCGCAGCGCCACCAAATTTCTTTCGTTCAGAATCGTCCCCGGCTGATTGAACCCAAAACTGCCGTTAGGATTTAAAAGCGATTGTTATGAGATATGTAAGGCACAGACGAATTTTCGTTGTAATTAAGATTTTCTATTTCTTATAGTTGTTTCGTTATGTATGCGCCACAGACAAAACTATATACAGAATGGGATTTTCCGTTTGATATTTGGGAGATAAACTAATATTTTAAGAAAGCTTTTTCAGTAGCCGAAACTTCTATTCTTCAATGACATTGAAATTAAACGTCTTTTGCTCGTGTTCTTCTGCTGATGTCGGCTCAGCCTTGGCAATTTCATTATTTATTTCTTCCGGAATAATTCTTACAAGACCACTGATAAATACTCTGAAACTCCGAGATTTGTTAATTGAGGGATTCATGTGCTTCCCTATAGCTCGTGCGCCACTTATTTTCTGATAGTTCACAACAATTCGCTTTATTTCTTCCGCGGGTTGGTTAATGCTGTCCGGATTTCTGAATTTGGATTGATTTTGTCTGCCTGATAAGTTCCCGATTCCCATTCCGGCTTCAACGGCCTTCAGGTCTCCAAGAAACCATGACTCAAGTTCATGACATACCACACGGACAAGAACATCTGATCTTCCACCTTCTTCACAAAGTCTTGTAAGGTTCGTTTTCACAACTTGGCAATCAGCTTGGTCCTGATCCCTCAGCACTATGAATCTGACATCGTCCTCTCGCCACGCTCTCAGTTTTCTCGGAATCGATTTCTCAAGATCTTGTTTTCCTTCGTGAACAACATATATACAGTGAATTGACCTTGGAACAACTCTTGGCAAAAAGCCCTTTAGAGCCTCCTTCATTGACTGTTCTTCGAGCAGAAATACAATCTTCATAACTCGCTGTTTATCTCCTCAAATAGCCCCTGTTTCCATAGCGCTCCTGGCAACTCTCCTTCCGCAACTAGGTTTCTAAGCACTTCACTATCTCTAGCTCTTTGTAGAGTTGTAAATCCGTTCATTTTCCGAAGATAGAACACCTCATCTAGTCTCGTTCCATTCAGGAAATCTGGTGAATGCGTCGAAACAAACACTTGTCCGCCGCGTTCGGAATACTGCCTAAATTCTTCTGCTAATTCTTGGAGCAGTTGAGGATACAACTGGTTCTCCGGCTCTTCTACGCATAAGAGTGGGTGAGGTGATGGATCGTGTAATAGCACAAGATATGCAAACATTTTTATAGTCCCATCTGATACATACCGCGCAATGAAAGGATCTTTGAATGAGCCATCTTGGAAACGCAGCACTATTCTTCCATCAATCGTAGGCTGCGCTTCTACTTTGCTTACACCCGGCACTCTTTCTGCCATCTTCCTAAGCACTTCGTCAAATATATCTCGGTGCCGGTCATAAAGGAATTGAGAAACTAGCGCAAGGTTTTCTCCTCTTGCTGACAGATGCTCCGCATACCCTTCCTCGTGACTAGGCCGAGCTTCATGTATATGGAAATCCGAAACATGCCAGTTCTCGATTAACTTCCTGAAAGCCGTCACTACTTTGAAACGTTGAAATTGCCCAAGTCCTTTGATAGCAAGTATATCCGGCGACTCAAGCTCCTGAGGCTCACGTTGCATCTCGCTTTCAGGCATCTTGTAATCGTCCTCATTTGTTATTGCTTGGCCATGCCCCTTGCTGAATTCTAGAAACTTCCATGGTTGCCCGTGCTGGCCCCTTCTATACTTAAGAACTTCACTTGCGACCACCGGCCTGCCGGAATCCAGTCCTATCGATAAACTATATGTAACGAGAGGACCATTTACTTCACGAAATTTAATTTCAAAACTGACTGGCCCTTCGGCATTACGACTTATCACCTCGTTGAATCCTCCACGCATAGCAAGAGCTTTGTCAACGTTGTGAGTAAGCGCATCTCTCAAAAAACCGAACACATCGAACATCGTGCTCTTGCCTGTTCCGTTTGCTCCCACGAGAACACACATACTAGGGATGTCTGTCATATTAGCTTCTCGGAACACTCTATAGTTTCGTATACTTATTGATTCAATATGCATATCCCGCGACCTTTGTACTCAATAGAGTTTTTTTATTTTTCTAATCGATCCATTCAGTAAAACATTCCAATATCATCAATATTATACACCTTGAGGCATATATAAAAGAATGGTTTAAAAAACCTTCATCGATCCTCAGAAATCTCATTTATATTCGTAAATATTTAAGAAACCACAGGATAATAACTTTGTTATACACACCATTAAACTGTTTTTCACAATATACTGTTACGGATAGTGAGTTTCTTCGTGAGTTGTTTATTTCGTCATCTCGACTACGAGGAACCTGTTGTTGCCTCTGCGCTCGACGACGAGCAGAATCTCGACTGATTCGTCGCATTTGCGGCCCTAGAAATGTCTTTGATGATATCGCGCAGTTCGGATGGTTTCTCGACTTCTTTTCTGTCTGCTTTGATGATGATGTCGCCCTGAATAGCTCCGGCTATACTGCCGGGGCTGTTCGAAGTCACGCCCGCCCGGCATCCGCCAGCGCGCTCGCGCCGGATTTCACTTCACTTCAAAGAAAGCTTCCTGTTTGGCTTGGCAAATGGGGCATTTTTCAGGCAGCGTTCCGTCTGACACATATCCGCAAACCTTGCATACGTAGTATTCAGTTTCCCGCTCCTGAGCAAAATGGTCGAGCATCTTCTTGTAAAGGGACGCGTGGAACTCCTCGGCGTCCCTCGAATATGTGAACGCGAGAGCGGCTATCGGGTTGTCCTCTTCGTGAGCGGTCTTTATGAAATCCGGGTACAACACTTCGCTTACGTTTTTCTCTCCCTCAAACGAGGAAGTGAGGTTCGATTCTGTGTCCTTGAGTTCCTTCATGTTTTTAAGGTGCTTCTTTGCGTGTATAAGCTCGGCCTCGGAAATCGCCCTGAAAAGTTTCGCTATCTGAGGATATCCCTCTTCCATAGCCTTGTCGGCGTAAAGCCTGAGCCGAACTACGGCCTTCGCCTCTCCGGCGAAAGCGGCTTTGATGTTTTCCTCTGTTTTTGCCATGTCCGATAGTCCTCCGTGTTCAGTCCAGTTTAAGCTCTGCGGCGGTCATAATAATCTTCGGAACGCGGGGAGCGGCGTCTCCGAAAAGAGCGTCCGCCACCGATTGGTCGAACGAGCGGTAGTTCAATTCCGCGCGCACGGTCACCGGCTTTTTCGCGTCGGCGGGAATAACGAACGCGAAGCTTTCGACGGCATGCCCCTTCGGCGGTATGGTTTTATTGTAGGCGAAATGTGAAATCTTCCACGGTTTCAGAGTGGGCTGACCGAAGTCGTCCACCGCAAGGCTGTTGAAAATAACGGCTTTAGAATCGATTGCGCCTTTTTCATCCACAGCGCCTGAGCTCCAGAATATTCTTCCAGCCGCGTCCTCCGCTCTGACATCCAGCCACATCTGCCTGAGTTCGGTAAGGCTGGTGGGGAGGTTGTGTCCCGCCGCGATATTTTCAACTTTCACATCAACAACAGTCAGTCCGGGGGAACGCGTCGCCGAAGCGGACAAGCTCATTCGAGCCGCCGCCTTTAATCTCTTTTCAGCAATCACGGCGCTCTTTTCCGAGCCGAGCAGCCGGGACATGACGAAATTGCCGCCGACGAATTCGTGCGTGTATATATGAGGCCTCTCGTCCGCGATCTCTGAAGCGTAGCCGGGATTGGGAACCCGCTTGAGAGTGGCCGCCACCTCGGGCAAGTTGTCTACTGGGGCCATGTGGCAGTCCTGACACACTATGCCGTTGCGGGCGTACACCGAATGCCGCCACTCGTCGTATGTGCGCTCAATTGGAAATCCGGTCGAGCCGTGAAAAACATTGTGGCAGTTGCCGCAGAATTCCGCGCTCGTGTGCAGTTGGGAATAAACGCTGTCGTGGAAAGAAGCCTCGGAGTCGCCGAACGGGCCGCGTTTGATTTGTCCGGGGTCGATTGCCACAGCCATGTTGTGAGGCTCAAGCGCCCGCGTCTTCTGATAGTGCGTCGAGTCTATCGAGTGGCAATAGTCGCACTGTACGCCGTTGGCGGATATGTTGTCCAGATTCTCCATGTCCGCCGGAGCGACGAGCCTGTCAGTCATCATGCCGATCGGGGAATGGCAGCCGATGCACTCGGTTCCGATGGTCCCGCCGGTTTCTTCGAATGCCATTTTCCATTTCTTCTGCCAGACGGGGTCTTTGAACGAATTGGCGTGCATGGAGCCTTCCCACTGCTCATGAATGCCCTGATGGCACGCGCCGCACGTCTCCGGCCCTGTAAAATCGTTTACAGTGACCTGTCTGTCGCCGGTGATTTTTAAAAGGTTTGGAAAAAAACGGTATTCGCTGTTGTCGGAGCCGGTGGAGATGTTAGCACCCGCAAAAATGAGAGCCGCCGCGATTAACGCTGGAGCCGCCCAAATATATCTGCCGCGTGGTTTCATGTCAGACACCCCCTATGTAAAAGAAGATTCGGACTCGCGCGTTCCCTATGATGCCAGCGAGGATGCCCGATAACACCATTCGAAAGGCTATTTCTCTTCCTCGACAGGCATCAGCAGATTGCCGACGCGGGTCATCAGATTGCCGACCTTGATGCCATATTCGGCGGTTCCCCTGAAGGAAACAAGCTGTTGGCGGGTGGCGTCAAGAGCGCCCACCTCGCTCGACAGGACTTTTAGGGCGGCGTCGAGGTCCTTGAAATCCATGCCCACGTAAGGCCGCCTTTTGGTTTTGCCTTTCGTCGCCTTGATGTCTCCTTCGTCTATCCGCACATGCACCGCAGGCTCTTCCTGATTGACCGTCCACTCGATAATCTTTTTCCGGGCGGTTTTCGTGAGCCTGTAAATGTAGTCGTCTCCGCCGCGCGACATCTCCTGCAGGGCGAACGCCACCATGTACAGCATCATGCGGACTTTAAGCAGCTTTTCCTCTTCCGTCTTACACTTGTATTCTGGCATCAGCATCTTCATCTTCATCATCATCTTCATAAGGAAGGTCATGAGGATAATCAGGTGAGACATCCCGGATATCTTCGGGAGTATCATCTTGCCTGTGAAGAAGCCGTTCATATCCGCGCAATTCTTGAAAGTCATCGTGATGACGGGTTTGTCATGAGTCCCCTGAACGACGGAAACGGCGCCCTTTTCGAACAGCACATAAGCGGCGGGAATGTCGTTCTTCACCTTGAACTGAATCGCGCAGTTCCAGCCGGAAACCTTTTTCTGCAACGCTGCGTCGGAAGCCACAATTTCCTCGATGAGAGGAAGCGCGGCGGCAAGAAACGTGACCGAACGCAAAGTCTCTGATTCCATAGGAACCGGAGGCTGCTTCTTCGCAGGCGCTCCCTCAGCGATGTCCTGTTCCACTACATTATCGTTATCTTCCGCCATATCACGCCTCCGTTGCCTTTTTTGCGCGGAAGCTTGGAAAAAACGCATAGCTCATTTCATCCATTCCCGCGCAAGATGAAACAATACCATAAAACGCCTCTCCGAACAAGCGCAATGATTTGCCCTAATGTAATTAAGTTATCTTTACAACAATCCGTTCCATGGTTGATTGGATGTGTTTAATGATTTCAGCCAATTGCCATTAGTTGGAGGATTGAATAGAATATTGTTGAAAAACAATATTGATTTATCGGAGGACAAGATGAAGAAACTGACGATTGCGCTAATTGCTCTTATTGTTTTGCCCGCGCTATGCCTCGGCAAAGCTAGAGATGAAGACGAGTTCCGGTTCTATGACGATGTGAAATATGAAGATATTAAAATAACCTCAGTCGCCCTGCTTCCGTTCAAGAACAGCGTTGGCAAGCAGACATCGCACGAAGTCGAGGACATGTTCGAAACTATGCAAATTTTCCTTCAGGCAAAAGGAATAAAGGTGATAGACGCGGCGGAGGAAGCTCGGAATCAGAAAATAGACATAGCTTTCGACGATCCGGACGCGGCCAAACTAGCGGCGATTGGAAAATCTCTCGGAACCGACGCGGTTCTGAATGGAACGATTTACAAATTCCAGACTTCCAAAAAAGGCATAGCCACAGTGGGCATAACAGGCAACCTTGTATATGTATCGAACGAAGATTACATATACAGAGCAAAATTAGCTAGAGAAAAGAAGATAAATGCCACGAAAAAATGGATAACCGGCGTGGTAAGAGGCGAATCAAAACAGAATCGGATGAAAGCGCTGAAGGATTGCGCGGCTGACCTTCTTAACCCGGTTTATGAAAAATTAAAACTCGGCAAGTTGACCGAAGAGGATTTGAAAAAGTTAGATAGTGAAGAAGAATAGTATTTCTTATATTATTTTCTTTATTTCGACGTAAACAGATTTTTGCTTGCTGATTCGACGATACAGTCGCCGAACCGGGGGCAATTTTCATAGCGTAGAACTGCGTCTGACTTACAGCTCTGTTTCTGCCTTTTTTTATAGATGAGTCTATAAAATAATGTAGTAGGTCAAAAGCGGCGGTTTATCGCGCTTGCTTTGCCGGGATAAATTCCTTCCCCCCTGTAACCGCCGATTATGTTATCCATATCCCAGAACAAGTGTTGCCCATAGCTCCGAAAATAAATGAATTGCCGCAGTTTAAATTATCCCTAAATCTGGCGATAGGATACGTGCCGAGAAGGATAACCAGATGAGCAAAATGTCGAAACAGATGAAAAGAGGGTTTTTATCGATAATTAATTTTTAGATGATTTGACACCAATACGCTTAAAGCCATAGATATTTTAAGATAAACGGCGTATTATTTAATAATAATCATTATTAACGCTATAATACGAATTAAACGCTGTGTAAAAAACATCAGCAGGAATTATTGGGAATTTCAGTGGCTTGACAAATTTTTGAATTGATATAGAATATTAGCGCTTGCACGGATAGAGTGCTAAACAAATTGACGCTCAGTGGCAGCGGAAAGGAGGAAAGATATTATGAGAATAGAGCCATTAGGAGACCGCGTGGTTCTGAAGCGCCTCGATGTGACCGAGGAGAAGACAGCAGGAGGGATCGTGCTGCCTGACACGGCAAAAGAGAAACCGCAAGAGGCGGAAGTGGTGGCAGTCGGACCGGGAAAGCGGGATGAGGACGGGAAGAGAATAGCCCTCGACCTGAAAGTCGGAGACGTCGTCATCATGCAAAAATGGGGCGGCACCGAATTCAAGCTTGACGGCAAGGAATACATCATCGTCAGCGAAGACGACGTTCTGGCAAAAGTAAAGAAAAAATAACCGCTAGCAAAGGAGCGTGAAGAGACATGGCAAAACAACTCGCGTTCGACGAAGAAGCGAGAAGAGGGCTTGAGAGAGGCGTTGACATAGTGGCCAACGCCGTGAAGATAACGCTGGGGCCGAAGGGCCGCAACGTGGTCCTCGAGAAAAAATGGGGTTCCCCCACCATCACCAACGACGGCGTAACCATCGCCAAGGAAATCGAAGTTGAAGACCCGTACGAGAATATGGGCGCTCAGCTAACCAAGGAAGTCGCCAGCAAGACGAACGACATCGCGGGCGACGGAACCACAACCGCCACAGTGCTTGCGCAGGCGATGGCGAAGGAAGGGTTCAAGAATGTCGTGGCCGGCGCGAACCCGATGCTGGTCAAGCGCGGAATCCAGAAAGCTGTCGCGGCGGTTGTCGCCGAGATCAAAAAGCTTTCGGTTCCCGTGAAGAACAAAGAGGAAATCCGCCAAGTCGCGGCCATCTCCGGCAACGACGGCGACATCGGCGATCTGATCGCGGATGCGATGGACAAAGTCGGCAAAGACGGCGTCATCACCGTCGAAGAGGCCAAAGGCACGGAAACCAGCCTCGAAGTGGTCGAAGGCATGCAGTTCGACAAAGGATATCTGTCCCCCTACTTCGTGACGGATAAAGAGTCTATGGTTTGCGAACTTGACGACCCGTACATCCTTCTTTTCGAGAAGAAAATCAGCGCCGTCAAGGACATGATTCCGATTCTTGAGAAGATAGCTCAGGCCGGCAAACCGCTGGTCATCATCTGCGAAGAAGTCGAGGGCGAAGCTCTCGCGACACTGGTTGTGAACAACCTGCGCGGCACGCTGCGCTGCGTCGCCATCAAAAGCCCCGGCTTCGGCGACCGCCGCAAGGCAATGATGGAAGACCTTGCTATCCTCACCAACGGCAAGTTCATCTCCGAAGACCTCGGCATCAAGCTGGAAAATATCGATCTTTCGTACCTCGGCCAGTCCAAGAAAGTCACAGTCAGCAAAGAAGACACGACGATTGTGGAAGGCAAGGGAACGAGAGACGCGATCAAGGGCCGCATAGCCCAGATCAAGAAGCAGATCGAAGATTCCGATTCCGACTATGACCGAGAGAAGCTGCAGGAAAGGCTCGCCAAGCTGGCGGGCGGCGTGGCCGTGATCAAAGTCGGCGCCGCGACCGAGACCGAGCTGAAAGAGAAGAAGCACCGCATAGAGGACGCGCTGAGCGCGACCCGCGCGGCTGTCGAAGAAGGAATCGTTGCCGGCGGCGGAGCTTGCCTCGTCAACTGCATCTCCGTGCTCGACAAAGTCGAAGCTTCCAACCCCGACGAAGTCGTCGGCGTCAAGCTTGTGAAGAAATCGCTCGAAGCTCCCCTCAAACAGATCGTGCAGAACGCCGGTTTCGAGGGTTGCGTGGTCATCGAAGAGATCCGCAAGCGCAAAAAGAACATCGGCTACAACGTGCTCAGCAACGAGTACGAGGATATGTTCAAGAGCGGGATCGTCGACCCGGCGAAAGTCACCCGGTCGGCGCTCGAAAACGCGGCCAGCATAGCCGCCATGCTGCTCACCACCGAATGCCTCATCGCGGATATTCCTGAAAAGGAAAAGATGCCCCCGATGCCCGGCGGCGGCGGGATGCCCGGAATGTATTGATCCGTTCCGGCAGTAAATAGTTCTCACGAAGAGCCTCTCCTTGCGGGGAGGCTCTTTTTTTTTGCGGGGATGCGGCGCTTTAGCTCGGCCGCCTTCGGCAACGGGGCGGGAACGCTTGAATTATCCTGTTGATTTATAGGGCATCCGTTGTCATATAATACCCATGTGCAGAAATTTATTAAAATTGAGAAGAATGGATGATGAGCGAGGAAAGCAAAAAAAGAATTTCATTCGGCAAGATTGAGTTGGCGATTATGGCCGTTTTTTTCGCGCTGCTCGCGTTTTTTTATCCGCGCAATTTTTTGTTCTTCCATTCGATGTCCGAAATTTTTTCTATCGTAGTAGCGTTCATGATTTTCGTGGTCGGCTGGAACTCAAAAAAGTTTCACTCGAACGGATATTTTCTCTTCATAGGTATGGCGTTTTTATTTGTGGGCGTCGTCGATTTTCTGCACACCGTTTCATACAAGGGAATGAATGTGTTTGCGGGGACAAGTTCCGACCTTGCGACGCAGTTGTGGATAACAGCAAGATATGTTTATGCGGTCTCGATGCTCGCCGCGCCGTTGTTTCTGACAAAAAGGTTCAGGCTGGAGATCGCCCTGCCCTTGTACGCGGGAATAACAGGAATTGTTCTTCTTTCTATCTTCAGTTGGAAAGTTTTCCCCGTCTGCTTCGTTGACGGAGCCGGATTAACCACTTTCAAAATCTCGAGCGAGTATGCGATATGCGCGGTTCTCGCGGCGGCGATACTGTTTCTTAAAACGAAGAAAGAATATCTTGAGCCGGGAGTGTTCAGGCTGCTTGCGGCGTCTATGGCAGTGTCCATCGCTTCTGAGTTGGCATTCACGCTGTACATAGACGTTTATGGAGCTTTGAACGCTGCGGGGCATATGCTGAAGATTCTTTCTTTCTATATTTTTTATAAAGCTGTCGTGGTAGTAGGTTTGCAGCGGCCGCGCGAACTGCTATTCAGGAATCTGAGCGAGAGCGAAAAGAGGTTGAGGAAAAGCGAAAAGAAATACCGCGATCTGGTGGAAGGTATAAACGAGGGAGTATGGGCGATAGACGAGAACGCGAACACGGTTTTCGTGAATCGAGCGATGGCTGAAATGCTGGGATACGGGCCGGAGGAAATGCAGGGAAGACATTTGTTTTCGTTCATTGACGAAAGGGATATAGATGAGGCGAAGTTCAGCCTTGAGAGGAGAAAATCTGGAATCAGCGAAAAACACGAGTTCGAGTTTATCCGCAAAGACGGAGTTATGATTAGCGCGCATCTGACAACTGCGGCGGTAGTAGACGAGGCGGGCAATTTCAAAGGGGCTGTGGCCGCGGTGATGGACATCTCGGAGAAAAAACGCATCGAGCGCGATTTGTTGCAAGCGAAGGAAATCGCGGAAACCGCCAGCAAGTCGAAAAGCGAATTTCTAGCGAACATGAGCCACGAGCTTCGCACTCCTCTGAACGCGATTATCGGTTTTTCCGAGTTCATGTTGAAGGCTGACTCGGAAGGCTTGAGCAAGAATCATATAGAATACTTGGAGAGGATATATTCCGCAGGGCAACACCTTCTGTCGCTGATAAACGACATACTTGATTTGTCGCGCATCGAGGCGGGGAAGATGGAGTTGTTCTCGGAAAGCATAGACCTTCCGGGAACGCTAGGATATTGCATGACGATGTTCAGAGAGAAGGCGGGCAATCATAGGATAAAGATGAGCCTCGCGGCGGAGGAGGCTCCTGAAATCATCCGCGCCGACCTGCGGAAGTTCAAGCAGATCGTCATCAACCTGCTGTCTAACGCGTTGAAGTTCACGCCTGACGGCGGCGAGGTTCAGGTGTCTGCCTCTTTGAACGGCGGCGAGGTTCTAATCTCAGTGAGAGACAGCGGAATCGGTTTCAAGCCGGAAGACATGGAAAGGATATTCACTCCTTTCGAGAGGGCCGGAGAGGACGCAAACAAGAATATTGAAGGAACCGGACTGGGGTTGTCGATGGTGAAGAGGCTAGTGGAGTTGCACGGCGGCCGAGTGTGGGCGGAGAGCGCTCCCGGAGAGGGCAGCGTTTTCCATTTCACTTTGCCCGCTGAACAGGAAAACCCGGCAAGCGAATCATGAAGAAGAAAAAAGCGTTAATAGTGGACGACAACGAGGCGAACCTGATTCTCGCGCGCGACATATTGAGGGTTGTCGGCTTTGACACTCTCGAAGAGAAGGACGCGGAAGCTGGCATTGAAACGGCGGCAAGAGAGATGCCGGATTTCATCCTTATGGATATCAGGCTTCCGGGGATGAGCGGATTGGAAGCGACAGCGGTATTAAAATCAAAACCTGAAACAGCAGCAATCCCCGTTGTCGCAATATCGGCGTCTGTTTTCGGGGAGGACCGTCAGAAGGCTATCTCGGCTGGTTGCGATGGATTTTTAGAGAAACCTTTCAAGTTCGACGAATTCAAGGCTGTCGCAAGAAAATATCTTGATTGAGCGAGCGTGCCAGCGGAGCTAGCGTCTGTTTCCGTTTAAGGGCGTGTCTGTCGGCGTCAAATGTTATATAATGGACGCGTTCGGCAAAAGATATTGGCGGATATTTGAACAAGATGGATAAGGTTTTAATCATAGACGACGACCCTTCAGCTTTGAGGCTGATAGAGGTGTATCTCAAGAAGTGGGGATACCGCGTCTCTGAAATATCAGACGGAAACGAAGCGACGCCGGAAGCCGTGGCCGCGATTGATCCCGACGTGATACTTCTGGACATGATGCTACCGGGCAAATCCGGCGAAGAGATACTCGGCGAGTTGCGCCCCGCTCTGCCGGACACTCCGATAATAATGATAACCTCATTCGGCTCCATCGAGACGGCGGTGAGGACGATGAAAGTGGGCGCGTATGATTTCATGACGAAGCCCATCGACCCGACGCGCCTTGAAATAATGGTTGGGAACGCGGCGAAAGCGTCGAGGATGGCGAGAAAACTGATGGAGTTCGACGCTGCGCACGCGTCCAGAAGCAGGCACGGCGATATTATCGGCGCAAGCGACGCGATGCAGAAAATATATGAAATGATAGACGCGCTTGCGGACAGCGACGCTACGGCGCTGATAACGGGAGAGACCGGGACAGGCAAGGAGATGGTGGCGTGCGCGATACATGAGAAGAGCGCGAGAGCGGGAAAGATGTTCGTGCCGGTGAACTGCGGCGCTCTTCCCGAGGGGATAATTGAGAGCGAATTGTTCGGTCACGTGAGGGGGGCTTTCACAGGGGCAGTGAGAGACAAGAAGGGGCGTTTCGAGATGGCGAACGGCGGGACGATTTTTCTCGACGAAGTGGGCGATCTGCCGCCTTCTACGCAAGTGAAGCTTCTTAGGGTTCTTCAGGAAGGGAAGTTCGAGCGAGTGGGCGGGGAAGAAACGGTGAAGTGCGACGCCAGAGTGATAAGCGCCACCAACAGAGACCTAAAAAGCATGATGGCGCAGGGCAAGTTCCGGGAAGACCTTTTTTACAGGATATGCGTGGCGCCGGTAGAGATGCCGCCATTGCGAGAGCGCCGGACTGACATTCCGAAGCTGGCTGAACATTTCCTTATATTGCTGTCAGGCAACAGGGCTGCCGTCGCCAAGCTGTCGAAGGCGGCGATGGACGCGCTTTTAGATTATGAATGGCCGGGCAATGTCAGGCAGTTCAGGAACGCGCTTGAGTTCGCTCTTCTGAAATGCAGGGATGAGAACGTGATAGAACCGAGACACCTTCCTCCTGAAATATGTCAAAGCCGTAGCGCTGGAGAAAAACTCAAGCCCGGCAGAAAACCTTCGCTGAATGATATTGAGGTGAGAGACGCTCTAAGACGCGCGGGAGGAAACAAAGCAAAAGCCGCCCGGATGTTGCGAGTAGGCCGCGCCACTCTTTACAGATTCCTTAGAGACAACAACATGGATTGAACCGGATTCGCCGGATGAGGCAAAGCGCGCGCCGGTTTATTTCCAGAGTTTGACGATTTTCGAGCCGGGATAGTAATGGGCTAGGATTTTGTCGTAAACGACGCCGTCGCGAGCCATTTTCATCGCGCCGATTTGACAGAGTCCGAGGCCGTGCCCCCAACCAGCTCCTTTTATGTCGTACCTGCGGGAGTTTCCCTTGCCTTCTGAGTCTATGATGAACATGGTGCTTTTGAGGCTTCCGAGAACCCATCTTATGGTGTCTTTATCGAAAATGAAATCGCCTTGGTCGGTCGAAATTTTAAGCTGTTGCGCCCTGCCCGACTTTGAATAAGAGAGGACGGAAACGCTTCGGAGTTCATTTATCTTCAATTCCGGGTTGTTCGTGAATTCAGGGATCGTCAATTTGAGAAGGCTGAGCAACTGCTCGTGAGTATAGGACTTGTCCCAACGGAAATATTTGGAACTGTGACAATTAGCTGAATTTAGTTCAAGGAATTTCTTAACTTTGTCGCGAGAGCTTAAATCTTTATCCTTCATGCTCGTCCCGTCGTCGACCGAGATCAGATAAGGCAGGTCGTCGCCGTGCCAGACATCGGTGTAGGCGGCTGTTCTGCCGCCGCAGGTGGAATGAAACAATGCGTTCACAATCTGTCCGGCGTTCGACAGGGCCATGCCTCGCGTCTGTCTGACGGCGTCGATGGCGGTGGGAGCCTCGTCGCCGATTCCGCCGTATACTTGGCAGTCAGTCGTTGAGCATAGATTAAACCCGTCAATTTTGTGTCTGTGAAGATTTTTCAGAAGGTAAGACCGGGCGATGATCGCCTGCGCTTTAAGGGCTTCGGGGTGAGAGAGCGCGGGCATCTCGCGTGGCAGAACGCTGAAGAGATAATCCTCGACCTTGACGCGGTTAATAACGGAGAAAGAACCGTAAGCGTCAAGAGCGACTTCTACGTTGCCTCTATATTCGCGGCCGTTCACAATGAATTTCCCGTCGGACGGATAGAAGAAGACAGGCTCAGAGCCGAGGTGAATCAGGGAGCCGTCGGGCGCGTAAAGAGTAAGCACCGGGATATCGGAACTTTCAGGCTCTATTCGGGTGTTCATGTATCCCTTAGCCTGAAGCTGTTCGAGTTTCTGTTGCGCGTCAGCAAGAGTATTATAGGGGCCGTGCCAGATGCTCCACTGTTTGGGTTGGGCGATAACCGCTTCGCCGGGTTTGGCTCCGATGCTTTTCAATGTGAATTCCGCCTGCTCGAAGCTCCTGAACTGCCCGAGAGAAACCCTGAACCTCGTGGGCATCTGCTTGAGTCTCACGGTGTACAGTTCAACCTGAATCGTCTCGCCAGAGCCGGTTCTTATCGGTTCGGCGACCCCTGACTTATGAATGCGGTACGAACCTGCGAACTTGAGTCTGGCGCTGGAGGCTTTCTGGATAATGCCTATCCGAACTTCAGGCTCAGTCTTGAATTCGTCGATTGAAGTCGGAAGCGAAATCGCGCAAATAGATATGACAAAAGCAACGGAAGCGATAGCGCAAACAAGGCGCGCGGAGATTCTATTTTTCACAGGTTTTTCTCCCACCATTCCAGAGCAAGCTCAATCATCTCTTTCAACGGAGGGATGTGCCCGGTCGGGTCTCCCGGAACGCCGTCAATCCAGACGACTTTCTTCGGCTCTCGCGCCTTTTGATGAAGCAGTTTGTTAGTGGAAGTCGGCACGATGGTGTCATGTTTCGTGTTTATCATCAGAACAGGGCGAGGAGAGATGGAGCCTATAAAATTGAGCGGTTCAAGATAAGAAAGTTCGGCGGCTATCTCGTCGATATCTCCCATCTGCCCTTTTTCGATTCTGGTTCTTATAGTTTTCGCCGGCCCGATGCGGCTCTCGGCAAGCAGGGTTTTCCAGTCTCCGCCGCCGACGACCAGAACGGGAGCCTGAATGCGAGGTTCGACGCCGGAGACGATGCTTCCTAGAATGGCCCCCATGCTGACGCCCAGATAGGTTATCCTTTGCGGGTCCACGCCCTCGCGGGATTGAAGCAGATCGACGGCCCGCCTCAAGTCGATTACGGTTTGAACCATCGCGGCGGCGTCCGCTTCGATGTCGGGAGAAAACATGTCCTTGCCCGGTTTTCTGCGTTCGCCGTGATACTGAGCGTCTATAGCGAAAACGGCGTAGCCCGCTTTTGCCATGTCGAAACCGCCCATCGTTTTAGCGTTGTCCTTGCTGCCGCTGTATCCATGCTGGAGAATAACGCACGGGAACGGGCGCTTGGCGGCCTTCGGCTCCATGTACAGCGCGGGGACTTTTTCTCCGTTCTCGCTATCGTATATGACTTTGTAAAGATTGTAATAAGGATTGCCCTGCAAACCCGCCCATCTTGAGTTGAGCGGCTTTGAACCTTCATATTTGAAACGCGCGGCTAAAGCGGCCTCCGACGCATGAGCGGAAATCGACGCGAACAAAACCGCTAAAGCGGTTAATGCCGCGAAACCGCAGATTGACACATGTTTTCTGTTCTTAATCTTTTTCATGCGCTTATTCTCCTCAGCCGCATTATCATAACACATCGAGCGTCGCGCGCATTAAATATTATGGTCGCGCTATGAGATATCCCTGCCGCGTCTTGTCCACCTTTGCAAGCACCTCTTCGGCGATATCGAGGAGGTATGCCAAGCTGTTTCCCCAATTCGAAGGGACGTGGACGGCGGCGACGAGCAACTCGCAAAGATAGTAGTCTCCCGCGCTGTTGCCGCCTTCCACGGTGAGGTATCCTTTCATCCATTCGAATGAAGAGTAATAGTTGCGAAAGAACCTTTCAGATTTCGTTTTAATAGTGCGGCATACGGACTCCACTTTTCTCGGTTCAGCGACAATGCAGAATCTAGGGCCGAAAAGCCGTCCTACAAAATCCGTTTCGCTTCCGTATTCTGCCGCAATTTCCGTCAGCAGTTCGCCAAGCCCTTTTAGCAATTCGTCTCCCAAGTCGTAGCCCTTCTGAAGATTGTAGGGTTTGATTCCGAGGAGTTTCACTTCGATGAAGTACCACTCCTTGCGTGATTCCATGGAAAGAGATTCGAGACGCCTAGCGAGAGCGGGGCCTGAGATTAAACCGGTGATATGGTCTGTCATCGAAACGCCTTCGGCGGTTATCAGCGTCTCGATAATGTTGGCGATTTCATCCGGGTCGGCGTATTCGCAAAGAGATTCGGAAATGCCGCGCGCGCGCATTGAAACTCTCAACTCCGATGTGGGTTCGTCCGGGCAGAGAGCAATAATCGGATGCCCTAGATCAGGGCCGTCGGCGCGAAGCTGCTCGGCGATTTCGACAGCGGTCGAACTTCCGAAAGGCTCCCGTATGAGAACCGCTTGATAATTCATGATTTCAATATGAGACATTTCCGAGGATGTTTCTGACACGACGGCAACGTCAAAACCCCTTTTAGCAAGAGCTTCGAGTATCGGAGCGAGCGCTCCTTCGTCGGAGTGAATCGCCAGCAGCCGCCCATGTGATTCGTTTGATTGAGTCATTTAGCTCCTATTTTGATGAAGTCTTTCAATCTGCTGAATTTAACTTCGCCGATGCCTTGGACAAGCATGATTTCTTCTGCGGAGCGGAAAGGGCCTCTCCTGTTTCTGAGTTCGACAATTCTTGCGGCGTACGTGGGGCCTATTCCCGGGAGGCGTTGCAACTCGTCCTCCAAAGCGGCGTTAATGTCGATTTTTTCGCCGGGTTGAAGCTTGTCGTTAACGGCGGAGCCGACGGAAACGCTGGCGCGGCTTCCGATGATGATTTCGTCTCCGAACCGGCTTCGAGCGTGGCAAGTCCGGGGCGCTTAACCGCGCCTTTAACATGAACCACGATGTGGGGAATAGCCTCGTCCGTCCTCTCGGCTTCCAGCCTGACCTTTGTTGCCTCGCGGCTTGAAAGATATACGCGTAGCAAGGCGGCAGACACAAGCGCGGCGATGATAGCGCATATCATTGCCTTCTGCTTTGATGTCAGACCGCGAGTCATTAAGCCCTTCCGAATTCTTTGAATTCAAACTCATATAAAGAATATTCGAAACCGGCGCTTATTACAATAACTTCGGCGGCGGCGGAATGCCTTCCCTCGAATGCTTGAACGATGAATGCTTTTAGTGCAAAATCACATCTATGAGAGAATACCGATTTCTTGCGATAACGGGAGTTTTAATAACGGCGCTCGCGGCGACCGTTGCGGCGAAAGCGGACGGCTCCGGGTGGATTGAAATAATGACGCGCGAGACAGTGTTGCACAAAAACGCTGGTTCGGGCTGGTCTGACAACAGGCTTACGCGCGGAGCGCTTGTGGAATGGCTAGGCGTCGAAAAAGAATCATGGTATCAGGTGAGGATGAGGAACGGAGAGGAAGGGTGGGTTCCGACATGGCTGACGGCGAAAGCAGCCTCTGGAGCGAGAGGGCCGGCGGCGTTTGCGCCTGACGAAAGGCCGGGCGTCGGCGCGCCTTTCTACGGAAGAGTCGTTGCGGACTTCGTTTCATGCAGGTCTGTTCCTTACGGCGGGCTTAGCGCCAAGCGAGACGCCACGCGCGGGGGCGATTTGCCGAAAGGCTCAACCGTTAAACTGGTGGACAGAATCGGGCATTGGTTTCAGGCGCAACTCGCTCCGGCGGAGTTCTGCTGGGTTTACGACGAGGCTCTGTCTCCCGCCGGACGGCCCCCGCGCGCAAACTCCTACTTCGGAGTCCCTGTAGCGAAACTTTCCGCCGCCGAAAGCGTGTCAGACAAAAAAGGAGCCGGACTCGAATTCACTCTTTCATCTCAGGTTCCGTTTGAGGCCGTCGGCGCGATTATCCCCGAGCTGGTCTCTTTTAAGCTTATGGGCGTCGATTGCGGCTCATCGGCGAAAAAAGTTTCTTCGGCCTGCGCCGAGGCTGGGGGATGGTGTCACTGCGAACCGGAATCCGCTTCTATTCAGGGAGCAATTCACGCCCCCGCTTTGCTTGCCGGGTTTTCGGCGGGATGGAACGGGAATGTTTTTCGCTTGAGCATTTCGGATTCGAGAACTCGGCGCGTAAAGAAAATCGTCATTGACCCCGGACACGGCGCGCCTCAGCCTTTCCCAAAAGGATACGCGGAAGGAACAAGAAACAAGGACGGCCTGCTCGAAAAGGACGCGGTGATGACGATATCGCGTCAACTGGCGGATCGCCTGTCATCCGAGGGTTTTGAGGTTCTGCTGACCAGAGACGGCGATTCGGAACGGATGATGGATTTGTACGAACGGCTGGAATACGCGGAGCGAGCCAAAGCCGACCTGTTCGTTTCTGTTCACGCGAATGGAGATGTGGACGCGTCCCTCGAAGGAGTCGAGGTTTACTGGTTCGAGCAACATAGCCGTCCGGCGGCGGAGTACATCGCCGTAGAGACGGCGGCGGCGACCGCTCGCCCCGGCGGGGCTGCTTTCTTCGGCTCTTTCGCTGTCATACGGACGACCGCCTTCCCGGCTGTGCTAGTCGAAACGGGCTACATGACCAACCTTGCGGAGGGAAAGCGATACAACGACCCGGAATTTCTGAGGCAAAACGCGGACGGCATCGCAAGAGGAATAATAAGATTCGCCGATTCGCTCAGAGCCTCTTCCAATTGATATATCCGCCGCCCGGCGCTAGCATTGAAGCGAAACTGCCGAACGACGCGAAAAGAGTCGCCGCCAGATGAAAAGCCACATCAAACTCGGAACGAGAAACCTGACTCGAAGACGGGGCCGCTCTATGCTCACCATCATGGGCGTCGCTCTCGCTATCGGATTCACCGTCGGGCTGCTGTCGATAAGCGAGGGCTTCATGAGCGCGCTGGACGGCATGTTGACCGGAAGCGGCCCCGACCTTTTCGTTCGGCCCAAAGGCGGCTCCAAGATGCCGTTCGGGATGCAGGGAAACGCGATGCTCGACGCCGACCTTCTTCCTGTCGTCCGAGGCATTCCCGGCGTCGAATTCGTCGAGCCTATCTATCAGGCGTTCTCCGTTGACGGCGGCTCAACCGGCTTCGGCCCGATGATGACTATGGTGTCGGGCATGCCGGCAGACGATTTTTTCAAGATCAGGCCGACCGCATCCATCGCGCGCGGCAGGTTCTTTTCCAACGACGACGGCGCGGTGGTCGTACTCGGCGGCGTGGTCGCGGAAAACACGGGCAAAGACGTCGGAGACAAGCTCGAACTGATATCAGGCCGCAAACTCGAAGTCATCGGCATAATGGAAAAAACCGACGAGCCGTTCGACTATTTCGCGTATTCACCCATAGCGTCTCTTCAAAAGATGTTCCGCGATTCAGGCAGGGTCAGCTATTTCCTCGTTAAAGCGTCTGAGGAAGCCGGTCCTGAGTCGGTTTCCGAAAAGCTTTCCAAAGCTTTTCCGCATCTCGACGTCCAGACCGTAAGAGAGTTGATATCAGAAGCGAAGAAGATGTTGAGCATGGCGCGGGCGGTGCATTTCGGGGTGTCCTGTTTCGCGCTGGTTATCGGAGTGTTGTTCGTCGCATGCACTATGGTGATGAGCGTTTCAGAGAGGATACGCGAGTTCGCGACGCTCAGAGTTATCGGGGCGTCCAAAGGTTTCGTGATAAGAATGATACTGGCCGAGTCGATAATATTGAGCGTTGTGGGCGGCGCGCTCGGCTGCTGCATCGGCGTCGCCTTGTCGAAACTCATTGATTTGCTGATAGGCTACTTTGTCGGGGAGACGTTCATGAGCGCGCTGGTTTCGCCCCGGATTTTTGCGGTCGGGCTTCTTATATCCGTTCTGATAGGCGCGTTCGCCGGGCTTCTTCCCGCCGCGATGATAATGCGCCGCAACATTGCCGACAGCCTCAGATACGAATGATTCCTCCGCTACGCGTTTGATTTTCCGTCCCCCTCATATATATTTATTGTCATGGAAGAACGAGAGCGGATAGGGATTGTTGGCGCGCCACCATGGGATATGATGCAAGAGCGCGTCGAGAACGGCGCGCTTATTTTCGACCTAGACGAGCCTCTTGCCGGCCGTCCCGTAAAAGACATCTATCTGCCCAACGCGTACTGCTCGATTCTAAAAAGGGTCGTCTCAAACATATTTTCTCTGCGCGAAGACGGCGGCTTAGACCTCGTCATCGCCACCGTCGGCAAATGCAAATGCGACGGTATGCGCAACATCGCGTCTTGGCTTGAAAGGACGACAGATATCCCGATTCTGAAAGTGGAAAACGACAACGCGAAGGGAGCCGGGTTTCCCATCTCGCGCAGCGGACTGCCGCTGTTGAAAAAGATGGAGCTTATCGTCAACTCTGTCTTCGCTCCGCTGCCTGATGGGCTGACGCTCGAAGAATGCGCGCCCAAATGCGGCTTCTGGGGCGTACCCCCGTACGACTTCGGCATCCTCGAACTGTTTCCTGACGAAACTCATATATTCGGCTGGACCCGCTGCATGGAAAACAAAACTCCCGCCGACATCGAAATGGAATGCGAGGTCGCTTCGGGCGTCCCGACTGTTTTCTTCACGCAGTCTTTCTGCCAGAAATCCGCGTTTGCGTACAATCTGGCGCGCGAACACGGCGGCCTGTACGTGGAAGTTGACAAGATGATGTCTCATTCTACCCGCGCGAAGATAGAGGCTTTTCTTGAATTCAACCTCGGATGGAGGGGAAAAAGATGAGCGCGCCCTCCCCTATCCTTCTCGACTGCGGCACTGGTTACGCCAAGATTTTCAATCTTGAGGATTCCACCCGCGCGATTGTTCCCGCGCGGCGTTTCATCAAAAAGCTGTCCGAATATGATATTAAGGCGTCAACTGGGCATAACTTATCTTCAGGCGCTGGAGTTAGAGTGAACGAGCTTGTGGCGCTTGCCGAAGGCTCTCTTTCTATGGTGGACGAGCCGGACTTCACAGTCCTCGACTGCGGAGCGCGGGACGTCAAATACGTCCAGATACGGAACCGTCGCGTCGCGGGAATGGATTGGAACACTGAGTGCGGAGCCTTCGCGGGGCAGGTCGTAGAGTTGCTAACGCGCTACTTAGACATAGAGCCTGAGAACTTGCCCTCGGACGCGCCCCGCATCCCGGTCGTCTGCGGAGTGCTTGGAATGACTTCCATGTTCGACATGATATCCAAGGGAAAAAGCCACGAGGAAGCGCTGGCGGGTTTTCTTCGAGGAGTGGCCTTCAACTGCGAGACGCTTGTCGGCAGGCCCGACAGGCTGTACCTTTCCGGCGGCCTGTGCGACAACAAGGCTTTCGTCTCCGCGTTCACTCGCGAAACTATCCCCCTCGGAAGATTCGTCCTCATCGAGGGTCTTCGCAAAATTTATTCAGAGAAAATCATCTGACTACTTTATTCCAAGCGCGTCTTTGACGATACCTTCGTCGATGGTGAGTTCGTATTGGTTTTCGCCCAGTTTTCTGACGCATTCGTGCTCGAAAGGGTCGAATTCGAACTGTTTGATGATGCGTCCGTAGGTGTCCTTGAGGGCGCGCGCGCCGACGCGGGTGTTCTTTGCCGCCTCCGACGCCACCAGCCTGCGCGCCTTTTTCGTTATGTTCAGCTCGATGTTGAACCTCTTGAAGAACCTCCGCGAAATATTGAACACGGACTCTTCCGGCTCCGTGAATATCGTTTCGAGATCGTCGGCGGTAAGGTCTTCGAGGACGATTGAGTTGTCAAATCGGGAAAGGAACTGAGGCATCATCCCGTATTTGAAGATGTCTTCCTGCATCAGGTTCTCTTTTAGTGTAAAAATCTGCTTGAATTCGACTTTGCCGTCTTCTCCCATCACCATTTTTGTCAGCTTGTCCTGTTTTCCCTCTTCGAAGACTCTTGCGTAAACCTGATTGTAAAGTTCCTCAAACGCGCCGCCGCAGATAAAAAGGATATTGCTCGTGTCAATGTTCATCTGGTAGGGCTTGAACTCGCCGTCCTGCAGGAAGTGCGTGTCGAAAACCACGCTCTCCCCTTCCATCAGAGTGAGAAGCGACTGCTGAATGTTAATGCCGACGACGTTGGGTTTGCCGCCGACATATGCGGTTATCTTGTCTATTTCATCCATGCAGACGGTGCTGTGCTCGATGTATTCCTGAACCTTTTCAGGGGTGGATTCCTTGCCGAGAATATGCAAAGCGCGCTCCTGAAGGGTGCGGAAAAGCTGGTGTCCGGTTATTACGGTTCCTTCTTCGTTCGCCATCGAGTTCGCGTTCATCCTCACTACTACTCTGTGCTTGGCGAAGAAAGGATTCTTCATATACAGCTTTTCCATCGCCTTCATGACCGAGGTTTTTCCGGTTCCGCTGTTTCCGATCATGATGATGTTGCCGTACTTCTCGCCGCACACGTGTTTGAATATGGCGACAGACACATATTTGAGGACAAGGTCCTGTCCGATAATGTCTTTCTTCATTTCGTTATAAATCTCGCGGGGTCTCATCGACGCCGAATTGCCGTTCGCGGCCATCTTTTAGCGTCCTCCTTGAGGAATCAACAGTCAGCGTCTGATTTTAACATTGGAAAAAAATTAAATCAACGCGGCGCAATCCGCCACGCGCGACACAGGAAAATATTTATGCGATGATTCCTTTGAATATGACATCCATCAGGAAATCTTCGAACTTATCGACGGAGCCGCAATATTCGCGCATTTCGGGGGAATTCCCCCAGAGAACGCAGAAATTGCATACGAGCACGTTAAGCAGCATGGAATCAACCTGCCTGAACACGCCAGCCGCGACGCCTTCTTCATAAATCGTGGAAAATTTCTCTATGTACTTCTCGTTCATCTGCACGAGCCTGCTGCTTTCGTGCTCGCTCATGCCGAGAATCTGAGGAAGAACAGCGGTCGCGGTCTCCTTATACCTGTCCATAAGGCGCAGTTGAACGCTTATGGCCCCCCGCCACTTTTCCAGAGGGGATAAATCCTGTTTTGTAATCTCGTCAATTTCAGCGAGTATCATCGCGTGGCCTTCCTCGGCCACTAGGAAAAGCATTTCTTTTTTGCTTCTGATGTACTCGTACAGAGTGCCCTTGCCGAGGCCGGCCTCGCGCGCGATCTCGCTTACGGTCGCCGCGTGGTATCCTTTCCGGGCGAAGACTTTTATCGCCGCCTCGAAAATTTGTTTTCTCCGCTCCGCCACCAGAGCGCTCTGCCTGTCTTCCAGCGACATCTCCCCTGCCTTCCGTTTATTCGCGGTCAGCCCGCGTCACAGTCTCTTTTCCTCTAACGCGCCTGAAGCCAATAACGCCTTCAACTCTTCCTTTGTTCCCCACACCGGCTGTTTTTCGGTTCTGCGGACAAGTCTTCTGATCCTGTCCATGATCGCGTCAATCAGCATATACATTATAGGAATAATAATGAGAGTCAGAGCAGTCGCCACAACCATTCCGCCTATGCCAACAATCGCCATCGGTTTCCTGAAGCCGGCGCCCTCGCCGGACAACACGGCCGAAGGAACCATAGCGCAGATAGTCGTCAGAGAAGTTATTAGAATAGGCCTCAGCCTTGTTATGCCCGCCTGAATTATCGCGTTGTTTCTCGGAACGCCTTTCGCCCTCAACTGGTTTACGAAATCAACCAGCACGATGCTGTTGTTCACCACTATTCCTATTAGCATCACCATTCCTATCATCGACATCATGTTGAATGTGCTTCCTGTAAGGAACAGGGACCAAACGACGCCTATGAAAGTCAGCGGGAGAGTGAACATAACGACGAAAGGATAAATAAGAGACTCGAACTGAGCGGCCATGACCATGTAAACGAACAGAATGGCCAGAATCATAGCGACTATCAACTGAGTCATCATGTCATTCATGTCTTCGGCGTTGTGCCCGAAGCCGATTTCATATCCTTCAGGCAATTCAAGCTTTTCCTCGACCGCTTTGGCTATGTCCTTTTGAACCTCGCCTGACGAGCGCTCGGCAAGGTTGCCGCCTATGGTTATCTGCGGAACTCCGTTCTTCCTTTCATATTCGTTAGGCCCGAGTTCCTGTTTCACGGATGCGATATTGCCCAACTTGATCGCGCCCATCTGGGTCATAAGAGGAATATTCTGAACATCCTGAACCGTCATCCTGTCTTTGTCGGAGAACCTGACCAAAATATCGTATTCGTCGCCCTTCTCTTTGAACTTGACGCTGTCGTCGCCTTCGAGGGAAACGCGCATAGTGTATCCGACCGTCGCCACATCCAACCCCATGAGAGCCATTTTCTGTTTGTCTAGCGTCACCTGAATTTCTGATTTGCCTGTTTTCCAGCTTGAGTTCAGATCGATGACGCCGGGTGTGTTTTCGACTATATGATAAATTTTATCCGTGAGAGGAATAAGAATGTCGTAGTCCGCGCCTTTAACCTCGACCTGTAGAGGCAATTGCCCCGGAGCTCCAGCCATGCTTCGCGCAGTGACTTGGAATATCGCGTCCGGTATGTCGGCAACATCCTTCCTTATCTGCTGCATAATCTTCTTCGTGCTACGCTTTCTTTCTTTCATGTCAATCAGTTTTACGCTAAGAAAACCGTAGTCGGGCGTAGGCTGGCTTACTCCCGTGTCGCCTATCTTTTTCCCGGAAACTGCGGTGTAAGCTTCCACTTCATCTATGCCTTTGATAATTTCCTCTACCTGCCGGACAACTTTATCAGTGTCGTCGAGAGAAGCGTAAGGAGGCATCTGCACCATAACGTTGAATTCGCCCTGATCCGAGTCCGGCACGAATTCCGAGCCGATTAACCCCATCCCAACGATTGCTATAGAGGAAACAAACAACGCCGCAGTGACTATCGCGGGCACGGGCCACGCTTTAAGCGAGAAATATATCGCTTTCGGATATATCTTTCTAAACAACCCGTATCCGAAATCGAAAGCCGGATAAATGACATATTTGAAAGGAATCACGATCCAGAAAAACACCCAAGTCATAACTGAGATCGCGAACTTCTTGCCCGGAGTCATTTCTTTCGGGGCGGCGTCATTGAGTTTGAGTATCCGCGACGCAACGGCCGGAGTTAGCGTGAAGGCGATGAATATCGCGAACGCGGTAGCGAACGCGACGGAGAAACCGAACTCCTTAAAGAACTGTCCGACGGTTCCGCTCATGAATGCGACAGGAGTGAAGACGCAGATATTCGTGGTCCCGGAAGCGAGCACGGCCAGCCCCACTTCGCTTACGCCGTCTTTGGCCGCCTCTTTCGCGCTCTTGCCCATTTCCAAGTGGCGGAATATGTTCTCAAGCACGACTACCGAATTGTCAACGAGCGTGCCTACCGCAATCGCAAGTCCCATGAGAGACATGAAGTTAAGAGTGAATCCCGCCATGTAAACTGGCATGAAAGTGCTGAGGATGGCAGTCGGGATGGCAAGGAATATGATGAACGTGCTGCGCGGGTCGCGCAAAAACAGCATTATCATCAATGTCGCGAATAACGCTCCGTACAACAGGTTCGTCTTCACGTCCGACAGCGAATTCGTGATGAAAGTCGAGAGGTCCATTACGACGGAAACTTCGTAATCGTCGGGTATGCTCCTGCCGGGCATCTTGGCTAAAGTTTCCTTAACTTGTTTGCTCACCTGAACTGTGTTCGCGCCGCTCTGTTTGACAATCTGGATAAGAATAGAATTATTGCCGCCCAACCTTGAATATGATTCTACGTCCTTAAAACCGTCATTAACAGTCGCTATGTCCCTGATTTTGATTGGACCCATCTGGGTCATAATGTCAACATTGCCGATTTCGGAAACTCTGGAGTGTTCGCCAATCACTCGAACGACATTTTCCTCAGTCCCTTTTTTAATCTTTCCTACCGGAAAATTCATATTATCCTTCGTCAGGGCCTGAACTAGCTGAAGGATGGAAAGGTTGTAGCCGAACATTTTGTCGCGGTCGACATCGATGTTGATCTGGCGTTCTTTTCCGCCGGACACCGCGACAGTGGCTACGCCGGGAATCTTCTCAAGAATCTTTTTTACATCGTCTTCTACCGTCTTTCTAACCTCGACTTCGGGTCTGGGGGACGAGATGGCGGCCATAATAATCGGAAACGAGTTTAGGTCGAACTTCTGGATGATGGGGTCTTCAGCGTCGTCAGGCAGTTCGCTTTTCAACGCGTCGATTTTTTCCCTGACGTCAGCCACTTTCGCGTCCGGGTCGGCCTCGGCCTTGAACTCGATGGCGACCATCGACACGCTCTCCATCGACTTGCTGGTCATGTTCTTCATGTCGCTCAGAGCGCTCAGGCCGTCTTCGATCTTGTCAGTGACGAGAGATTCCATCTCGGTGGGCGACGCCCCCGGATACACCGTGACGACGGTGACGAAAGGAAACTCGATGTTCGGAAACAGATCCACGGGAAGCTTGTAAAGAGCGTTTACGCCCAGAACGACCACCGCGAGGATGACCATCATTATAAATATCGGTCTTTTAATGGATACTTCCGCCACGTTAGGATACCTCTTTTCGAGTTGTTCGGCCCGCAAAAGGGCTTAGCGTTATCTGCGACGGCGTTCTCAGCGCCGCGTCAATATTCGACTGTCTCCAATATTTTTACTTTCTGTCCGTCTTTTACTATCCCCTGCCCCTCGATGAGAATCATGTCGCCGGGCTTGACGCATTCGTCGGTAATCTGAACATAGTCCAGAATCCTTTTCGCGCCGGAACACTTCCTGATGACGGCTTTGTCTCCCTCGACGACCGTCACCCTGCTGTTCTCCACCAAAGATTTAAACGGGATTGCGAACAATTCCTGTTCGGGAAGGATGATGTTTCCCTCGACGAACATTCCGTGGGAGAGCGGCTTCGACTCGTCGACGATAATCGCTTCGCCTTCGGCCTCGCGCGTCATCTTCCGGACGAACCTGCTTATGTAGCTTATCCGCGCGCCGTACTCTACGCCGGGAATTCCCGCGGCGCGGAATTTGACTTCGTCGCCTTCGTTGATTTTCTTCAAATCCGCTTCGTTGATGGTGAAGCTGATTTTCTTCTCGCCTTTTTTAAGAATCTGGAACACGGCTTCCTGCGGTCCTGTGCTCTCGCCGACCTTGCACATCCTATAGGATATGACGCCGTCCACCGGGGATTTCACCGTGGCGCGCTCAAGCGCCAGCTTTACGTTGTCCACCGCGACAGCCGCCTGCCGCAACTGAGCCTCGAGCATCTTCACCTGTTCGGCCCGCGCGCCCGTCTGCGCCATTTCAAGCTGCTTCTTCGCGTTGTCGTACTGTTTGTCTGCGGAAATATACTGCGCTTCTACGCCGTCAAGCTCCTGTTTGGAGATGACGCCTTTGTCATAAAGCTCTTTCATGCGCGTGTATGTTTTCGACGCGACGTTGAATCCGGCCTCCGCCTGAGCGAGCATGTTTTGCGCCTGTACCAGTTCTTCGGGTCTTGCGCCCGCTCGCGCCATAGCCAAGTTCTGTTTGGCCATCTCGTGAGCCGCTTCAGCCTGCCTCAAGCCCAGCATGTAGTCCTGAGTGTCAATCTGCAACAGCGGCTCGCCTTTGCGGACGTAATCGCCTTTGTCTTTATAGATGGCGACAACTTCTCCGCCTACTCTGGGCGTAAGGTTAATCTCGTCCGGCGACTCCACGGTCCCGGTCAGCGGAATCGAGGACGCAAGCATGAGAGAGCGCGCTTTCGCAATTTTCACAGGCGTTCCCTCGGCTTCTCTCACTTCCGCCGTTGAGACTGTAACATCTTTTTTCTTCAGCAGCGCGCAACCGGATAGCGCCGTCGCCGCGCACATAATGCACACCATCACCGCTATAATGCGTCTCATCACTGTGTCTCCTCCGTCGGCCTTGCCGCCGTGTTTATCCAACCCGGAACTTCGCGTTCCGGCTTAATGTCAGCCCGATGCTACTCAAGACCCGTCAGTCCGCAAGCCGCAGCCAGTTTCGCCTTTGCCGTCTCATAGTCGAATTTTGATTTCGCCCGGTTCAAGCGCGCCTGAGTCAGCGCGTGCTCAGCATCTATAAGGTCTATGGCAGCCGTCACGCCTTCCTTGAACCCGATGTCCGCCATCCTGTACGCCTCTTCTGCCGCTTCCAGCATGGCTGCCGATGTCTCAAGCCTCAACTCAGCCTCTCCCAAAGATAGATACGCTTGGCTTATCTGCAGCGCTATCCCTTCTTTAAGGTCGGTCTCGGACAACGACACCTTGTCGTATGTCCTTTTTGATTGAGCTTTTCTCGTCCGCGAAATCCCAGCGTCAAACAACGGAATATCTCCGGCAATCACCGCGCGCCACGAATTTTCAGAACCGAAACCTGACCCACGAGAGGAAAGATTGTATATTCCCGCGAAGGCTATCGACGGCTTCATCTCCTGCAATCTCCCGGCGAGCAACACCTGATCCTTTGTCAGCTTTATCTGTTCAAGCTCAAGCCTGTTTTCAGATCCCAGCTTGTGGTAATATTCAATTTCCTTCAAAGACAGCGTCTGATATATCCCGCTGTCGCAGATTTCAGTTTTGTTTTCCACCGGCAGCCCCAACGTGTTGTTAAGCGCCATGCGGGACAGCTCCAGCCCCTTCTCCGCGCCGGCAAGCGATTCCCGCGCGCTTTCCACTTCAACCTTTGCCCTTATCACGCTGAACTTTGGAGCCATCCCCACGTCGTGCCTGCTCTCGGCTACTTTATAATGAGCTTCGGCCTGCGCGAGCGACTGTTTCTGCGTTTTCACTACTTCCTTCATAAGCAGCAGATTGAAGAAGCTTTCCTTTACTTTCTCCGTGAGCAGCACTTTTTCCACTTCGACTCCCAGAAGAGCCTGCTCGCGCTGCCTCTTCAACGAATTGACTGCGTCCTCTCTCTTTCCGAACACAATCAAAGGTTTCGAAATCTTCAGATCGACGCCGTGCTGCCAATCTTTATTAAGGGAATACTCGATAAGAGTCGGTTCAGGCGATGCGACATACAGTCCGCCGTATCCGCCGATAACAGCCGTGCCGGTCGCGCTTATCGCTCCCGGATTAAAATAGTCCTGTATGTCCATCGGCATGTAAACAGGAGATGAAAGGCTCGACGGATCGTTGACTCTCTGATATGTGGCCTCGATACCTATCTGCGTGCCGAACTGCGCGCGCGCTTCTGACACTTGATTCCGGGATTTTTCTAACTCCACAACCGTTGCCTTAAGGCTCCGGCTGTTGGTCATGGCTATGCTTATCGCCCTATCCAAAGTAATTGGGGCGTCGGCAAGCGAGATTTCCTTTTCTAAATCGACTCCTTGAGCGTGACAGGCATTCACAATAATCATCCCTGTCAGCAAAAACATCTTTATGAACTTGTTTTTTTGAGATTTCATTTAATGCGCCTCCGAGTGACGAGCCGCCGACCGACCGGTCGGTCGCTTTGTGAAAAGTATAACTATGCCTTTTTTTCTGTCAAGGCTCATTTTAAATATTTCTTTGTTTGATATTGTTTTTTATTTGTTGACGGTTTTGTCGCTATTGGCTTGCTTTTCTCTGTTTTGAACTTTTGACGCTTTATTTTGTTATAATTTTAGGAGAAGATATATGGATAATGAAATTTCTAACAATCATCTAAATAACTCGCGGCAACTGATTCTGCCTGTGTCGGGGATGTCGTGCGCGTCATGCGCCGCTAATATTGAAAAAAACATGTATACCCTACCCGGCGTAAAGAGCGCGGCTGTAAACTTCGCGGCGGAGAACGCTTCCGTATCATACGATGAAAAAGAAATATCCCCTGAAACGCTTATAACCCGCATTGAATCTATGGGTTACAAGGTTCCCCTAGAAAGAGCGGCGTTCTTAATTAAAGGAATATCATGCGCGTCATGCGTGGCGAGAGTCGAAACCGCGCTCCGGGCGCTGCCCGGCGTGATTCGCGCAAATGTCAACTTTGCGTCTCAGGAAGCGATGGTGGATTTCTCGCCGGGCGCTTTATCTCATTCAAGGATAATCGCTGCGATTGAAAAAGCGGGCGACTATAAAGCCGAAGCGATAAAAGACGGCGGCGCCGGGTTCGACGACAGCGCTTCAAAACGGGCAGAGTTCGTATCTCTGCGTAACAAGTTCATCTTCAGCGCGGCATTGACGCTCCCCGTGGCATGGCTGAGCATGAGAGGAATGTTCGGCGGGGGGACGTCTCACCACTATCAGACTCCGAACCTCCTGTTGTTTTTCCTCTCGACTCCGGTCATGTTCTGGGCCGGAAGCGGTTTTTTGAAAGGATTCTATAAATCAGCTTTAAACCGCGCCGCCGATATGAACACACTGGTGGCGGTTGGCACATCTGCGGCGTACATTTACAGCGCGGCGGCCACTTTCGCGCCCAGTCTTTTTTCGGAAGCGGGAAAAAATCCGGATGTATATTACGAGACCGCCTGCGTGATAATCACCTTGATACTTTTCGGAAGGATGCTTGAAGCGCGAGCGAAAGACAGAACGACGGAGGCGATACGGCGTCTAATGGGGCTTCGCCCTGCGACTGCGCGAGTCGAACGGGACGGAAGCATAATCGAAGTCCCTATTGAAAACGTGGCGGTGGGAGATATCGTAGTTGTGAAACCCGGCGAGAGCATCCCTGTCGATGGAGTGGTTATTGGAGGCTCGTCAGCCGTCGACGAATCCATGCTCACAGGGGAAAGCGCGCCGGTAGAGAAATCCGTAGGAGACGAGGCGACGGGCGCGACCGTCAATTCCACCGGAAGCCTTAGAATCAAGGCCGCGCGGATAGGAGACGACACCGCGCTGTCTCAGATAATACGTCTGGTGAGGGAGGCGCAAGGCTCGAAAGCGCCGATACAGAGGACGGCGGACAGGGTTGCAGCGGTGTTCGTCCCGATAGTTATCGCCATAGCCGCGCTGTCCTTCGCCGTTTGGTATTTTGCCGCTCAGCAATCTTTTCAATTCTCGATGCTCATATTCATATCCGTGCTCATAATAGCGTGCCCCTGCGCGCTGGGGCTTGCCACGCCGACGGCGATAATGGTCGGCTCCGGCCGGGGCGCGTCGATGGGGATTCTTATACGAAAGAGCGAAACGCTCGAAATAGCGGGCAAGCTCACCACCGTCGTGTTCGACAAAACCGGCACTCTCACTAGAGGAAAACCATCCGTTTCCGACATCGTCCCCGCCTCCGGCATTGACGAGCGCGAGGTTGTTTCCGTCGCCGCGTCAGTCGAGAGCGATTCTGAACACCCGATAGCGTCCGCGATAATAACAAGAGCTTCCGAGACGGGCGTTCCGACTGCAAAAGCGGCTTCTTTCAAAGCCGAACCGGGTTTGGGAGCGGAGGCCGATGTGTCTGGCATCCGTTCGGCGGTGGGAAACGAAAAATTCATGAGGATGAAAAACATAACCTTCGCTTCGATGGCGGGCGCGCTCGAAAAACTTTATTCAGAAGGAAAAACCCTTGTCTATGTGTCAAAAGGAGAAACCCCGCTGGGAGTTATCGCGGTGGCGGACACTCTGAAGGAGAACGCTGCAGAGGCGACCGCCGAGTTGAAGCGCAGCGGGCTAGACGTCGTGATGCTTACGGGAGACAACGCGCGCGCGGCGCAGGCAATCGCAGCGAAAGCCGGGATAACGAGAGTCATCGCGGAAGTCGCTCCCGGAGGCAAGGCGGATGTGATAAACAATCTTCGCGCGGACGGGGAAATCGTGGCGATGGTCGGGGACGGAATCAACGACGCGCCCGCGCTCGCTGCAGCCGACATCGGAATCGCGCTCGGTTCAGGAACGGACATAGCGATGCAAGCGGCCGGCGCGACTCTTATCCGCGATAATTTGATGGTCGTGCCGGCTGCGATAAAGCTGAGCCGCGCCACCCTCAAGACCATCAGAATGAACCTCTTCTGGGCTTTTGCGTACAACGTGGCTGGCATCCCTATAGCCGCAGGGATACTTTATCCATTCTTCGGATTCACCCTTAATCCTATGGTGGCATCAGCGGCGATGGCTCTTTCATCCGTGTCTGTGGTGACGAACTCTCTGCTGCTGGCAAAGAAAAGGATTTGAGGATAGCGATACCGCGCACGCAGTCTTCCGGCTCGTCATCGGCGGACAAACCGTCTGCAGGCGGTTGAAAAACAAATTATTCCAGCATTTGACAAACAAAAACGGCGGGACTACACTATTTTGTTGCTTTGAGAGGGACGTTCAGTTTCGAGCGTCCGGGATAGGGTATGCTTGACAGCTTTACAGAGAAGCTAGGCGGGATATTCCGCAAGCTGGGCGGCAAAGGCCGCATCACCGAAAGCAATGTGCAGGAGGCGCTGCGCGAGCTTCGCTTCACTTTGCTCGACGCCGACGTGAATTTTGAGGTTGTCAAGAAGTTCATCGCCAACGTGAAAGAAGCCGCGATGGGCGAGGAAGTTCTCAAGAGCCTCACCCCGCACCAGCAGTTTTTCAAGATTGTTAAAGACAATCTGATAGACATGCTGGGAGGCGAACACGCCGCGCTGGCTACCGGCCCGAAGAAACCCACAGTGTATTTGCTCTGCGGGCTTCAAGGCTCAGGCAAAACAACCACTTGCGGCAAGCTCGCGGGCCAGCAATCGAAAAAAGGCAAACGCGTCCTCGCCACGCCTCTGGACATTTACCGTCCGGCGGCAATAGAGCAATTGAGAGTGGTGGCCGGAAAGACGGGCGTCTCCTTCTTCTTCCCTGAAGGCGACAACGACCCTGTTTCCATCGCTCGCAAGGCCGTCTCTCACGCTGAAGACAACAACTATGATTTGTTGCTGCTTGACACTGCGGGCCGCCTGCACGTGGATGAGAAGATGATGGAGGAAGTGCGAGCCATCATATCCGCCGTGAATCCCACCGAAGTTCTTCTGGTGGTGGACGGAATGACCGGGCAGGACGCGGTGAACATCGCCACTTCCTTCGACCCGGTGGGAGTGACGGGGATCGTGCTGACCAAGATGGACGGCGACACCAGAGGCGGAGCCGCCCTTTCGGTGAAGTACGCCACCGGCAAGCCTATCAAGCTTATCGGCACAGGAGAAAAGTTCGACGCGCTCGAATCTTTCCATCCCGACAGGTTCGTCTCAAGAATCCTCGACATGGGAGACATGCTTTCCCTGATTGAAAAGGTCGAGGCCAATTTGGACGACGAGGACGCCAGAAAACTCGAAAAGAAACTGATGTCCAACAAGTTCGACCTTGAGGATTTCAGGAATCAGATAAAACAGGTCAGGAAACTCGGCCCGATAGCCAATCTGCTGGGCATGATACCCGGTTTCAGCGGCCTGAAGAAGCATGTGTCTGACGACATGGCCGAGCAGCAGGTGGGAAGAATCGAGGCGATAATCTGCTCGATGACTCCGGACGAGCGAAAGAATCCCGGAGTGATCAACGCGAGCAGAAAGAGACGGATATCGAAAGGAAGCGGGACGACTGTGCAGGAAGTCAACCAGCTTCTGAAGCAGTTTGACATGATGAAGAAGATGATAACCCAGATGCAAAAAGGCGCGATGAGGCAGCCGGGGTTTGGAAAATTTAGATAAATAGTATATAATTATAAGATTGACCGGAGGTGAAATGTGGCGGTAAGGTTGAGACTGGCAAGAACCGGAAGGAAGCATGTCCCGCACTACAGAGTCGTTGCGGCCGAGCAATCGAAGGCCAGAGACGGAAGATTCGTGGAGATACTGGGACACTTTGATCCGGCGAACTACCCCGAATCCATAACCCTGAACGAAGACCGGGTTCTGGATTGGTTGAACAAAGGCGCACAGCCGAGCGACGCGGTTAAAAAGCTGCTATCGGCCAAAGGCTTGCTGAGCAAGTAAGCGCCGGTTGACGCAATGTCCGGGAGGAGGTGTTCGTATGAACGAATTACTGCAACTGCTGGTGAAGTCGATAGTCGACACTCCTGAAGAAGTGACCATATCCGAAGTCGTGGGCGAAAAAGCGGTCGTGTACGAGATCAAAGTCGCTGAATCGGACATCGGAAAAGTGATCGGAAAACAGGGGCGGATAATCAACGCCATCCGCACGATTGTAAGAGCCGCGGCTGTGAAAGACGGCAAAAAGGTATCCATAGAGCTTCTCGGATGAGCCGGCTTGTCAACATCGGAATCGTCAGAGGTTCCCATGGCATAAGGGGATGGGTGAAGGTTTCGCTTCTCACCGACGACCCCGACAGGTTCGCTCTCCTGAAGAAAGTTGTTGTGGAGAAGGCCGAAGGCAAACCCGGAGGCCCCGGCGAACTCAGGCTGGAAGGCTCGAAGAAGCACTCTGGCAACGTGTTGCTGAAATTCGAGGGGATCGACACCCCGGAAGACGCGGCCAAGCTCAAGGGCTGTCTGGTCAGGATTCCGGAGGAGGAAACCCTTCCGATAACTGAGAAGGACACATACTACGTCTACCAACTAGAAGGCCTCAAGGTGTTCGACGCCGGAGGGGAAGAGTTGGGGATTCTGGAGGCTGTGATGTCCGCGAGCGGCAACGAGTTTTATGTGATTCGTTCCGCGGACGGAAAAACTGAATATATGGCGCCGGCGATAAAAGCGTGCGTCAAAGAGATCGACCTAGAGCGCGGCGCGATGACAATCGACAAGGCTTGGACGACATGAGAGTCCACGTGATAACGCTCTTTCCGGAACTGGTGGAATTCTACGCCGGGTTGAGCTTGGTGGGCAAAGCCCGCGAGAAAGGTCTTATAGAGGTCTCGGCGACGCAACTGAGAGACTGGGCCTGCGACAAGCACAGAACCGTCGACGACACGCCGTACGGCGGAGGGGCCGGGATGATTCTTAAACCGGATGTGCTGGCGGCGGCGATAGACGATGTCGCCGGAGCGCCGGGAACTCCCGGAAGGATGCCGGTGGTGTTCACCACTCCGCGAGGCCGAAAGTTCGACTCTGCCCTCGCCCGCAAATATGGAGAGACTCCGGAATGGACGGTCGTCTGCGGACACTACGGCGGAATAGACGCGCGGGTGGTGGAAAGCAGGGCTACGGATGAAATCTCCATCGGGGATTTCGTGCTTATGGGCGGCGAGCTTGCGGCGCTGGCGATGATCGAGGCGGCGGCCCGGTTTGTTCCGGGAGCGCTCGGCAACGCCGAATCGGCGGAGACGGACACCTTCGAGGACTCCCTCTTAGGCCCGCCGCTTTACACCCGCCCCCCGGAGTTCGAGGGGATGGCGGTTCCGGAGGAACTTATCTCCGGGCACCACGCAAAAATCGCCGAATGGCGAAGGCTTAAAAGCTTGGAGACGACTTTCAGGCGAAGGCCGGACCTGCTGGAAGGCGCGGAATTGAGCGACAAAGATGTAAAGTTCATCAAGTCGCTTAAATGTTCTGGAAACGAATAAAGGCCGCGAGATCGCGGAACCTTAACGAATAAGATTAAAGACAGGAGCAGCGGTATGAGAATCAAGGCGATTGAGCAGTTTGAAAAAGACTACATGAAAAAGGCCGAAGACATCCCGAAGTTCGAAGTCGGGGATTTGGTGAAAGTGGACCATAAGATTGTCGAAGGCGGCAAAGAACGCACGCAGGTGTTTCAGGGCGTGGTGATAAGGAAGAGAGGCGGGGGGCTGGGCGCGACGTTCACCGTGCGCAAGACATCCTTCTCCATAGGCGTTGAAAAAACGTTCCCGCTGCACTCGCCGAGGGTGGAAAAAGTCACCATCGTCCGGCACAGCAAAGTCAGGCGCGCCCGCTTGTACTATCTGCGCGACCTTTCAGGCAAATCCGCGAGACTCAAAGAGCGCATCGTCGTCAGGAAGAAACAGAAATCCTCCGAAAGCGCGACGTGACGCCGGCGTTGCTTCGGTTTTGAAGATGCCCGACGGTAAAGACAACATCCCATCAATACGGGTGGAGGTCAAGCCGGATTCAGTGGTGTCCGACGGACTTTCCGAAGTTGTCGTAAAATGTTCTTTCAAAGACTCAAAAGGCAAGGCGGTCAAAGAAGACATTCCGGTGACCGCCGAATGCCGCAAGCTTAAATACAAAGAAGAAAAAACAGCCCGGGGCGGCTCCGTCACCTTCAAGATAAAGCCCCTTAAACCCACAGGAAAAACTAAAGTGGCAGTCTCTTCTCCACACGGAGAGCAGACCGCCGTTTTCTTTGTCAAACCGACTCCTAAGCAATATGTCAGAGACCTTCTTCAGGCGATAGTTCTGGCGTTTATCGTCGCGTTCGGGATAATCCGCCCCTTCATCCTTCAAACCTATGTCATCCCGTCAAGCTCCATGGAACCGACTATCTACATAGGCGACAGGGTCGTCGGATTCATGTTCACGTATAGATTCAGGGAGCCGCAACGTGGCGAGATTATCGTTTTTAATCAGGACGGAGAACGCACTCCCCGCCCTATCCCTATACCTTTCCTGAAAGACCCGAAAACCAATTTCATTAAGCGGGTCGTCGCGGTCGGCGGAGACACCATTGAAGTAAGAGACCTCACAGTCTATGTAAATCACATGCCAATCAACGAGCCTTATATCAAGGCCCCTCCCCTCTACAATATGCCGGCCGTGAAAGTGCCCGAAGGACATGTCTTCCTTATGGGAGACAACAGGAACAACAGCAACGACAGTCATGTCTGGGGTCCGCTGCCTCTGAAAAACGTGCGCAGCAAAGGATGGGCTAGATTCTGGCCTCTGGATAGAATTAAAATCTTAAAGTAATTTCTTCAATGACGAATCCCGGTTGAACCGGTTTAACGCAATGAAAACCGCCCCGGCTCGCCTATGGGAGGCGAGCCGGGATACTATCTTCGCTCATGCCCAGAGAATGATCCCCATCTTGAACGGGTCCTGAAGGCTCTTGTTGGTCGGAATGACGCGCAGGGTGTGGCCGTGCCTTCCGCTGTTAACCGCCGTTATGTCGCCTTTGAAGACGGTTGCGCCGTCGCCTGTGGTTCCCGCCGGTTGAAGCGTGACAATCGAAGGCTTGTCTATCATGCCGTCGGCGTTGAGAGGGCCGTGCACGCTCTGAACGAGAACATCGTCGGGAGTTAGGCCGGCCAACTCCACCTGCGCCTCGATCTCCATCTTGTCCCCGACTTTGACCATGTCGCCGCCGTTGCATTTCACAGAGCGGATTTTCAGGTTCTTCCAAACGCTCCGGACTTTGATTTTCCACTGAGTGAAGGCGCGCGTTTCGGCGCAATCGTTCTCGGTGAGCATATCGTGTCTGCGGGCGCAGGGGTCGTAAGTCTCGACAGCATATTGCTGAACCATCCGGTTCGTATTGAAGACCGGACAGTTGTTTTTCATCGAGTTCTTCATCATCTGAATCCATCTGCGGGGCAAGCCGTCCGAGCCGCGTTCGTAATAAAGAGGAACGACTTCTTTCTCCAAGATTTCATATAACTGATTTGCTTCAATCTCATCCTGATATTGATAGTTGTCATACACCTCGCCGTGGCCGATGGCCCATCCGAGGTCGGCGTTATAACCCTCGCACCACCATCCGTCCAGCACGCTGATGTTGAGAGCGCCGTTGGCGGTGGCCTTCATTCCGCTAGTGCCGCTGGCTTCCATCGGACGCCTCGGCGTGTTCAGCCAGATGTCCACTCCCTGAGTCATGTAGCGCGCAAGGAAGATGTCGTAGTTTTCCAGAAAGACGATGTGGGAGCGCAGTTCGGGGCGTCTGGCCTGATGGATGATGTGCTTGATAACCTCTTTGCCTTCGACGTCTCGCGGGTGCGCTTTCCCGGCGTAAATTATCTGAACCGGTCTGTCTTTGTCGTTTAGGAGCTTTATAAGCCTTTCAGGGTCTCTCATCAGCAGGTCGCCGCGTTTGTACGTGGCGAATCTGCGGGCGAAGCCTATGGTGAGAGCCTCTGGGTTGAGGACTTCGGCGGCCTTGCGGACTTCCGACGAAAGTGCGCCCTGCGACTCAAGCTGTTGGGCAAGTTTCCTTCTGGCAAACGCCACCAGCCTCTCCCGCCGCCGCTCGTGCGTCCTCCACAACTCCTCGGGCGGAATCACATCCGTTCTTTTCCACAGCTCTTTGTCCGTCGGGTCCGTTTTCCATTTCGGGCCGAGATATCTGTCGAGCAAGTCTGTCATTTCCTTCGACACCCATGAAAGAGTGTGGACGCCGTTCGTCACGTGAGTAATCGGCACTTCGTCCACCGGCACGTCCGGCCAAATTCCGGCGAACATCTTTCTTGACACGTCTCCGTGAAGCTCGCTGACGCCGTTTATCAGAGCCGCGTTCTTTATCGCAAACACCGCCATGCTGAAACTCTCGGCCTTGTCCGACGGATTCTGCCTTCCCAGACCGAGAAATGCGTCTTCGCCGATTCCCAGAGCGTCGATGTATCTTTTCAAATACTTGACCACGATGTCCGGAGAGAAAATGTCGATGCCGGCGGGAACGGGCGTGTGAGTCGTAAAAACGTTGCTAGCTCTCACAACCGATCTGGATTCCCAGAAGTCGAGGTTCTTAAGCCTCATGTATCTGGCAATCCGCTCCATGCTCAGGAAAGCCGAATGGCCCTCGTTCATGTGATAGACGTTCGGCTCAATCCCGGCGGCAACCAGCGTCCTCACGCCGCCTATCCCCAGCAATATCTCCTGTTTCATCCTCAGATGGATGTCGCCGCCGTACAGCGCGCTGGTAATCTTGCAGTCTTCGGGGCTGTTCGCTTCCGGCAGGTTCGTGTCAAGCAACAGGAGCATGTTTCTGCCGACCTGAATGTTCCACACCTGCGCAGTCACCGTTCCGGTCGGGTACTCCACCTGTATCCTTACAGGCTTGCCGTCTTTGTCCGTCAACTGCCTAATCGGCATTGTGAAGAAATCGTTATCAAGATATTTCTCGTTTTGCCATCCGTCCGCGTTGAGATACTGAGCGAAATAACCTTCCTGATAGAGCAGGCCGATCCCCGTGAAAGGAATGCCGAGGTCGCTGGCGGCCTTGATATGGTCTCCGGAGAGCAGTCCCAGACCGCCCGAATAGTTGGTGATGCATTCGGTGAGTCCGAACTCCATCGAGAAATAAGCCACTTCGAGCGGATATTTCGGCTTCTGATAAGTCTGATACCATGTTTTCGGTTCGCCGAGATATTCAACAAGACTCTCATACGCGCGTTCGAGGTGGGCCATTATCGCGTCGTCGTTCTCGACTTCCTTCAGCCTGTTCTGTTTGATATGCCCCAGCATCTTCACCGGGTTGCCGTACATGTTGTCCCACAAGTCTCTGTCGAGTCTGCGGAACAGGTCCACCGTATCGTGATCCCAACTCCATCGGATGTTATACGCAAGCTCCATCAAAGTGTTAAGTTTTTCAGGAAGCGACGGAGCCACATGGAAAACGTGACATGGTTTCATATTATCTCTCCGTTTTGATTTAAAAGGCGTTTTTCATATAGTTGACTAATATACCATAAAACGAAATATCGCACAACGCGTTTTCAGCTTGCGCTCGCGTCTTTTCCGCATCGCGGCTGCCCGGTCGACGAAAATTGGCGAAACCTTCGACTGAATGATAATTAGAATGAGATTATTGTCATGCTGAGCCGGGGATGCGCAGTTCTCGAAGGTGATCGGTCTCGTTTGACGATACGACTATCCATTTGCCATTACATTTGTTTAGTCTGAAAATCGAACCGAGTTCAACCGGAGAATTTGCATAATCCACAGGATCGGTTCCGGCAAGCCCGGCAAGAACGCCTTTGATGACTCCCTTGTGAAGAACCGCCAGCGCAGGGGTTTCCAGCCTCGGAAAAATTTCAGCCGCAGCCACGGCGACTCTTCGGAAGAATCCTTTTTTAGACTCGCCGCCGGGAAAAGTGAAGTCCGTTCCAGTCGTTTTCCAGAGGTTGTATGCGACCGGGTCTCTGGCTTCGGCTTCCGCAAGGCTCCATCCCTCCCAGAGGCCGAATCCGATTTCTCTCAATCCGTCAAAAGCGACAGGTTCCACGCCGGAGCGGGCGGAAACAATAGCGGCGCCTTCGCGCGAGCGCTTCAGCGGGCTTGACGCTACGCTGCGGAAGTCTATCCCCGAAAGCGTCTCCCCCGCCCTTTTCATCTGCTCGCGTCCGGTTTCGCTCAACTCTATGTCCGTGCTTCCGTACAACCGGATCGAAGATTCGCCCTGCGTCTCTCCGTGCCTTACCAGTATTAAATCAGCCATATTATCCCTTTGCCGCCGCGCGAGATGTTGCCTGCGCGTCACATGTCTTCGCTGATGAATCCGAAATATCTTCCCATCCAGTAAGCAAGCAGATAGTCCTGCGGAGGCTGAACAATGCGGGGGTCGGCTTCGCAGTCGCCTAAACCGTACGGGTCGCCCCACCACACGAAATGGCGGACGCATCTTTCCGCTATGGGCCGCGCGTAATTTCCTGTCTGACGCCCCGCCCTGTCCTCGCAGTAAGGCTTGCATTTGTCCGGCGGACATTTTATTTCCTGAAGCCTCTTTCGGGCGGGAAACTGTTTGAGCATCCGTATGCCGTTGTCCACCGCGCCGTAAGCGTGCCCGTCTGAGCCGGGGCCGACGCGCTTCATCGCCGCCCACATAAAGTCGAACCAAGCGTTGTTCTGGTTTATCACCGCGCGCGGCTGCCCCTCCGCCCTCATAACATCCGCGTCCAGAGTCTGTTGATAGATTTCCTTCAGTTCGGGATCCCGCTCAAGCCAGATCAAATCAAACAGACTCAGCATGTGCATCGACACTCCGTTGTAGTTGCTGTAACAGCCTTCGAAACCTCTGAAGAACCCGTTGGTCGGAAGGTATTTCGTGTAATCGCGCGCAGGCTCGTTCTTGCCTTTGATGCAAACCACCTTCCCGCTCTTCTGCAACAGGCAGTCCCTGTACCACTTGTCGAGTTTCTCATTGCCGGAAGCAGCATGCGCGACTTTTATGAAAGACAGCGCCATAGCCGCGTTGAACCCGACGAAGTCGTCCATCACCCCCGCCCTGATTTTTCCGTGTTCGGTTACGCGCCCGTCCCAGTCAGTGAAATCCATTCCGTTCCTGACCATGTGAGCGCCGACCTGACCCGCCATATCCGCCACTGTCGCCCTGACCTCTTCATCGTCCACAAGCTGAGAGAGCGCGGCCAGCATGAACATGTGTCCGGAGTATTCGTCCTTGCTGACGTTGTCCAGCCACTTCCATCCCGCGAACTCCTCTAAGCCGCAATGGTCGGACTTTTGCCATTGCATCGTCGCCGGGTCCACCGCCCAGACGCACCCTTCGTCTCCTATCCGCACCCACTTGTTGTTCAGCTTGTCCGCGTCTACCGTATAGTGAGACAAGTCTTCGGGAGCAGAAAGACCGGGAATGCCCGGCATCACATACTGCCGCGTGAGCAGACCGGGGACGCCCGTTATCTTCATCCGGGTGGCTTCGCCTTCGAGAAGCAGTTTTATGTTATTGAGAGTTTGCTCGTCGCGAGTCACAGCGTATTTGAAAGCCTGAGCCGCCGTGTACAGAGCGTTCCACAACCCGTCGTTCTCTCCAGAAAGCCACCTTTCCACGTCCTGCCACGTCGCCATCTCCTCTTGAGGTTCGGCCTTGGAGCAGTCGAGACACGGCGGATTCTGCCCGGGAGCGCAATCCACCTTCGCGCACGGCAGAACAACAGGATTTATCCATTTCAATTTCGGATGCAAGTGAAGCCTGACAGCCTGTTCCTCGAAATACGCGGCCTTCTCCGCAAGGGACTCTTTTGTCGCGCGAGGCTCATCCTCGGCCTTCGGCCATGCCGGGCTGCCATAGCGCCACGGCTCCACGCACTCGCCGGAATCGCACAACATGCCGAAGTCGCGCATGCATTCAACGCGTTTCCATTCCCCCGACTCGCACGCCGTCGCCGCGTAAGCGTCATCGGAGCATTTCTTAGCCCCGTCTACGCAAGGCTCCTCGCATCGCGCGGGCTGAGTTGCGAGCGCCGCCCACAGCAAAACCGCAAATATCGCATTAATCTTCGTTCGTTTCATATCATCCCCCGCGCGTTCAAGACCGCAGTCCATTTTAGTCTGTTATTATAGCGCCGTTTCATCGAGTCATCTTGAATCCGAACCCGGCTTCTTCAATTTTAACCCCTGAACATATATAATCTAACAATCAAATTTTGGAGGAAACAATGAACAGGCAGATCGCATCCAGACTCTTCACAGCCGCTCTCGTTGTCGCGGTTGTCTTCGCCGCCGGTTGTTCCAAGCGCGGCGTGGATATTTCCGTCAAAGGAGAAAACGGAGAGCAGGTTCAGATAAAGACTGACGGGAGAGGAACCAACATATCCGTCGAAGGCAAAGATGTGAATGCGGAGTTCAAAGCGGGAAAAGACGGCGGCAAGCTCGAAGTGCGCGACGAAAAGGGCAATGTGACGGTCGTCGAAACAAACGAAGCCGACTTGAAGGCCCTCGGCGCTCTCGCGTATCCGGGCGCCAAGGTCGTCACAGGCGGCAGCGTTTCATCGCACGGCGAAAACAAAGGCACATATAAAGGCGCAACTCTTTCAACTTCGGATTCGCTTGATAAAGTCGGCAAATACTACAGGGGCGTTCTGAAAAACGCCAACGTGGTCGATATGACTGCGACGCAGAAGACCATCATTTTCACAAGCGAAGAAAACAACACGATGAAATCGGTCTCCGTCACACAAGACTCGAACGACGCGTCGAAGACTCTCATTACTGTTGGAATAATGGAAAAATAGGCGGCGCGCCGACTCGCGCCGCATAGGATGAGGTCTTATGGGTTATCGTCAGAAATGGCTCGAAAAAATACGCGCTTCGCTCGCCGAGGCGAACGAAAAAGCCGCCACTCGCGCGGCGGATATCGCCGTGTCTCTCTCCGAAAAAGCTGACGAAGAGGACGCTTTCGAATTGACCAAGGGCTTCATGGAAATCGTCGAATTCATTCCCGGCATAGTCCTTCTCGCAGGGAATCTCGCCGTCGACGAGCGGGTTCCGATAGCCGAAAAAATAAAGATCGGCGTTCTTGCCGCATACCTGATTCTGCCGACCGATCTCGTTCTCATGCAGCTTGTCGGGCCGCTGGCCTTCATGGACGACGTTGTGGTTATCGCCTATCTTCTTTTCAGCATCTGCTCCCTGATAGCGCGGCTGGACGACGATGTGTTGCGCGACAACTGGGTCGGCAAACCCGGGCAGGTCGATAAACTCGCCGAAGCCGCGCGCGCTGTTTCAGGCATGAGCGGAACCCAGAGGTTCATTCAGTCGACTCAACAACAATTCTGATATCTATTTGCTTGTTCTTTGCGAAGAGAAAAAACGCAGCAATCTTTCGAGCAGGGAAATATTAGCGCCGGGTTCCGCGACTTTTCGTATAAAAACCTCAGTCAGTTTCGGATCCAACTTGGAGCCTTCAAGTTTTCGCAACGCCGCCGCCGCTTTCCTAGACGCTAGAGCTTTCCTTTGCGGCCTTTCTGCGGATATCGCGTCATACACGTCGCAGACCGCAAGCATCCGGGCCGTCGGCGGTATATCCGTTCCCGCCAACCCGTCCGGATAGCCGCTTCCGTCCCACTTCTCATGGTGATGCCTTATCGCCAGCCTTACGGTGGCCGGCAGGTCGATGTGGGCTATCCTCGCGGCTTCCACGTGCCGTTTCATCTCTTCCTTTTGCGCATCATTTTCAAACGGTTCGCCTTGCGATATCTTTTCGAGCAATTCATTCGGCGTGTCCAGTTTGCCTGTGTCGTGGAGCAACCCGGCTATCGTCATTTCTTTGGCTTGTGGCAACGGCAGGGACATCGCCGCCGCGAACCTCCCCATCAACATGCCCACCCTTTCGCTATGAAGCCGGGTGTACGGGTCCTTCGCGTCCAACGCGGCAAGCATCTCGGCCGTCTGTCTCTCAATTGCGCTCGGCATAATGCTATTATACTCATGCTTAAATGGATTTTTCTATGAGTTCGCCGGGAAAGCATTTTTTCGCAAAAAAATCAGTTTCCCGCTCCACTCCTTAATGCTCTGAATCCGACACTTTAGAATCTGAACGCCCTCACGTCGTCTATCGCCTCGAACATCGCTTTAAGGTTCTCTATCGGAGTGTCGTTCTGCAGGCCATTGGTGTGCGCGAGTATGAACCGTCCGCCCTCCGCCGCGACCTTCGCCGTGCCGACGATGTCTTTATACGCGTCCTCCGGGGATAGTTGTCCTATTCTCTGCACGCACATGCCCGTCGCGAAACACAACCGGTTTCCGTATTCCTTCTTCGCCGCCGCCAGATCGTTCCCCGGCAGAGGTTGGAACGGATGCAGCACATCAAGGCCGGCGTCCGCGAGCTTGTCCAGCAGCGGAGCCACCACCCCGCACGAGTGCAGCATCGCTATCCCCCCGCAGGCGTGTATCTCCTCTATCTGCCTCTTTATCATCGGATACGTGAACTCCGTCCACATCTTTTTGCTTATCAGCATGCTCTGCTGCGTGCCGTAATCGTCCTGCACGCAAATGGCGTCGCACCCGGCTTCGAGCATCCCCCGTATTATGACGAGCGAATGGTCGCACAGTTTCTCGAAGAAGCCCTTGATAATTTCCGGGTACTCTATCATCCCCGTGTATATCGACTGCATCGGGTGAAACCGTTGGCCCCAGTCCTGAACTCCGGGAGCGCAACCGAGCATAAACGCGTCAGGATTCGCGCGCCGCGCGATTCTCACATGGGAGAAATTCACGGGATGGGACACATCAGGAAACTGGTACGACGCGAGAGTGTCTTTATCCGGGCACGGCAGTTCTCCCATTTCGAGATATTGCCCGCCGATAAAGTGCTTCTCGCCGTACATATCCTTTATGAAGAGCTTATCTTCTTTGAATCCTGCTCCCCGGAACCAAAGCGGAATCGGAGTCCACAGATAATCGGAGAAATCTCCGCCGAGTTCGCTAAAATAATCCTTTGCGTAATTGAGAGACAGCAGTGTCATGTATTGACCGATATCCTTATTCGGGAAGTTCGCCGAAAAATCCGCAAGCGCCTTCCATGCCGCGGCTTTTACGGGGTTCTTCGGAGGCCGAACTTTGGTGGCGAGCGTTAGAATAGTATGCGGCTCGATCTGCAACATTAGAGGAATCATATCGACATCGTGCCCGCGAACAGCTCTTCTGACTCTTTCCCTTGAAGTGAGTTTTTTCATTTTTCGCACCCCGCCGCGCGTTTTTTACAAATGCTATTTCGGTTCAGCGAACAGAACCCAATGCCAGCCTGTCAACGCGTATGCCTTTTCCTTCGGCGCGTTGTTCCCCAGCCACAAATCCGCCCTGTGCCTGACGTCTCCCTCTTCAACGCATTTGCCGCATCTGTCTTCCGCTTTCGTCCAGCCTTCGCCGGGAATGTATATCATCGTGCCGTAAGGTATCTTTCTTGAACCTGTGTTCGGATTCACCGCAAGCGTGGTCGGGTTCGCGAAAGAGCCGTCTCCCACGCTCGCTTTGCCCGGTTTAACCGCAATCGCGTCCGGAGGCCCGATATGCCCTGTGAGGAACATAAGCCTCGGAACCACCGTGAACACGTCAGGCGCCTCGCTCTGTATCTTTTGGCGTTCCGGTATGGACGGCATCTCGTTTTTCGTCTCGAACGGCAGCAACGGCTGGGGATCCGCGCCTTTTGAAGCCGCCCATTCCAACACTCCGAGAACGGCATCTAAAAGCGCCGGGTTGTCTGTCTGAATCACATGCATTCCGGCCTGCGTCTTTTCCACCATATTTGGCACGTCGTTTATCGGCATTGTCACCACGCGCAATCTCGCGTTGTGAGCGTCGGCAATGACTTCAGGCGTCGCCGCCTCCGCAAGCATTCCGACCCATGAGGCTCCCAGCTTCTTTATCTGTTTCAGGCTTGGAATCGGCGCAGGCCACGGCAGGTTGCACGCTATATCAGGATTGTTCTTGCTCATCCACCTTAATCCGCCCTCCGTCCACAGCCCCATTACCACTCTGTCTGCCATGCCTTTTTTTCGCACGATTTCCATAACCTTCGCCAGATAATCTTCGTTATGAATCTTAGTGTCTATGAAAACCTTCACTCCGTTTTTCGACGCGAAATCCAGTACCTCGGCGAAAGTCGGAATCTCATATCCGTTTTTTGTTCTTATGCTTTTTATTTCGGCAAAAGTTTTTTCTGCCACTGCTCCCGTCGAGGATGTCGTCCTGTCCACCGCCGCGTCGTGCATTATCACGAGTTCGCCGTCCGAAGTGAATCTTGGATCACACTCGATGAAGTCCATGCCGTGCCTTACAGACAGAGAATAAGCCTCCATCGTGTTTTCGTCAGCCGACTTGTTCGCTCCGCGATGTGACAAAGTTATTGGCCTTTTGAATTCCGCCCCCTCGCTTTGCGACGGCCACACTCCCCACAAAACAACAGTCGCAATAAACGCGACAACCGCTATTTCCCTTCTTCTCATCGCATTCCCCTTTCGCGCCTGATGCCGTCGTCAATGATGAACATCAAATTTGCGATTCTGATTCTTTTGCCTTTGTTTTTCTGAAGTCAGCCCTGCCTATCTTTTTCATCGGAAGAGATGTCCCGAAGCTCGCATTGCTCCGTCTCAGACTCCAGATTTCCCGGAAAAACCCCGAAATCCTTCGATTCATCTCCGCAGAATTCGTGATATTTCATGATTTTTTTTGATATTTCTAGTTGTTCGAGGGTTCTACCCACTTCTTTCACGACAGCTTCCGGATCGGCCTCGGTGACAATTCTTCTCGCGCCCGCCCTGAATGCGCTCAGTTTCTCGGTGGCGTTCATTTTTGAAGAGAGAATCACTATCGGAGTCTTAGCCATGCCTGCGGCTCCGGCTATCGCCTCGCACAGCGCGACTATTCCGATGTCTGCCATTGCGCCTGCAATCAAAACAAGGTCCGGCTTCTTATCCTTGACTAGCTCAGGTATAACGCCGCCTTCCGGCACGCTCAATATTTCATAGCCTGATTCAACGAGAGAGTCGCATATCCTTCCTGACATTCTTTCCTCTCCCGCAGCCACAAGTATCATAGTGAAGCTCCTTTCCAGTTTCGACAGCCGATATTCCAGACGAGCCGAACCGCTCTCCTCGCCAACTCAATATGCTTTTCCAACATATTATACATACAAAACCCGCGAATGCTGATATTGATTTGCCGCAAGAGCTTTCTTTTCTAAGCGCCTACAGCGCCGATGCCGCGTTTTGTTTTATAATATGATATGAATATCAAGCGGAGACACTGAATGTCAGACGATTTCAGCAGAACGATAAAAGAGGTCGGCCCGGATTTCGAGACGCGCGTTGCCAAGTACCCTGTGAGTCCGGCTTTCGGCGCGGTTGGAAAAAAAATCGACAGAAACAGAGACGCCACGGACGAACAAGGCAAAGAGAAACCGCGCCCTTTTTCCGACATGGACCTTCCCGACCCTGTCCTTTGGGCCGAACTCATTGAAGCTCTTGATCAGTTCAACCGAAGAAGAGAGATTCAAAATTCGCCTTTCGCGATTCGACTGTGGGCTCAGAACAACGGTTTCAGAGTGCAGCTAATCAACGAGGAGACCGGCGAATTGATTCAGCAGACGAAGCCTATTCAATTCGGCGGCGTCACAAGAAGAGACATCGACGACATAATCAACGACCTTGTTAGAGAGAGAGGAATTGTAATAGACTTAACAAGATGACGAATTCTTTCGAGAAAAGCGCAGCAGGCAGTGGCCCCGCCCCGACATGCGTTATGACCGAATTTGAGCCTGTTTTATAGCCCGATAATATGCGAATCAGCCTTATGAAAAAAATTGCGAACATACTTGCGGGCTTATGGGTTCTCACAGTGAGCGCCATTTATTATTTTACGTATTCAGAAAAGATTGAAACATTGTTGAACGCATTATTTTCCGGACAGCCGCGTTGAAAGCCATTCTTTTGACATTTCTGCTTTTTTACATCGGCACTCGCGCAGGCCGCATGTTCTTCGCCTTCTTTAAAATCAGGGTCGGCGTCGGAATCGAAACCATCATATACGAAACCGGGACCGGGATGTGGCTGCTGTCTCTTTTGCCGCTTGCCGCAGGCGCGCTCGGCCATTGCGACTCCTCAGCTTTGCTGACTCTCATATTCGCCGCCGCAGCCGTGTGCCTCTCGTTTCATATTATTGAATTATTCCAAAGAAAGCATAAGCAAATATTCCCGGCGCGGCCGACAGCGAAGAGCGGAGCCAAAGACCGTCGCTCGCCGGCATGGTCATATTTTGCTGTCGCATTCATTTTGCTGCTCGTCGCAGTGAATATCATCCGCAGCTTTGTTCCTCCTTCTATGTTCGATTCTCTTTCATACCATCTGGCAGTTCCGAAAATTTATCTGCAAACAGGGAAAATTGAATTCATACCAACCCTTCTTTATTCGAATTTTTCCCTGACAGCGCAAATGCTCTACATGCCCGCCGTTGCGGCAAACGCGGTCGAGACCGCCGCGCTAACTCATACCGTTTTCGGCGTCATGACTGCGGCGGCGACGTTCCTGTGGACGAGAAAACGCTTCGGCTATCAAACCGCCCTGCTCGCCTCAGCCATTTTTTATCTCAATCCCATCGTAGGGAATCAGTCGCCGATGGCTCTTGTGGATTTGTTTACCGCGTTTTACGGCGGATGCGCCGCGCTTCTGATAATCGGCGACAACGACAACTCATTCGAAAGTTTCAGCAGAATAGCTTTAGGCTCCCTGTTTGCCGGAATAGCGGTAAGCGTAAAATGGTCCTGTTATCCGGTTGTTCTGATATGCGGAGCTTGGTGGCTTGCGGATTCATGCATTAAATCACGCAAATCTAAGACCCCGTTTCCGACGATAGGCCGGATAATAATTGTCGCGGCGCTTTTCGCGTGCCCGAACATTCCTTATCTGATAAAAAATCTTGTCTTCACCGGGAATCCAGTTTGGCCTGTCTTCGGCGGAAGAGACATGGACATCGAAAGCGCTAGTATGATAATGAGCGGCATAGCGGGATTCCACGGGCTCGGCCCAAGAGACATAACGCATTTTCTGAGGCTTCCTTACGATGTTCTTGTCAACGAATGGGCTTTCGGCAGCCCGATATCCCCGGTATTTATATGTTTTTTGCCGCTCTATGTCATATCGCGAAAACACGCGGCGGCATCCTCTATGCTGGCATACTCAGCAATATTTGTTTTGTTCTGGTTCTTCCTAATAAGTCCTTCGCTCAGATTCCTGCTGCCAGTGATTCCCTTGTTGTCGATTGTGGTTGCTATAACAGTTCGCAACCTTGAATCCCGGTCGCTCAGCCTCCTTTGTTCCGGCGTATTGGCGTTCCATCTGTTTTATGGCGCGTCTATGAACTTTTTCGGAGGATCCGGGTTGATTTCCGAGATTCCTTTTCTCAAAGGCTCTGTTTCCCAAAGCGAATATCTTCATAATCACCCCGCTCCGCTGGGTTATTCTCAGTTGCAATGGGTGAATGAAAACGCGGAAGAAAACGATATCGTTCTGCTCGGCGAGATATTCCTGTTCGGGTATTATCTGGACAAACCTTATTTCTGGGGTCATCCGGTTTTTCAGGCAAGATATAAATACCGCGAAATGAACGATTCTGACGATTTGTACAACGCACTGAAAAAAGACGGAATCACATTGATAATATTCAGGCGCGGCGTGAATGATTTATATGTCGACGAACCCGACATTCCATTTCTCGACCACAAGGCTAGAAGAATCTGGGGAGATTTCCTCAGAGAAAAAACATGCGTCGAGTTTGAAGGAACAGTCGTCAGGATTTTGGACAATCCGCCTCAAACACGAATGTGCAAAGTCAGCCAATGAGCAATTGAAAACTCTAACAGCTCTGTTTCTTCATCTGTGAATAATCATCAAACATTTGCCCTTGCTTTTCTCGTAAAAAAACCGGGCTAACCATCAGAGTCGCGCCGCCTGCCTTTTCTGCGCTATTATTGACGCGGCTATGCCCGCCGCCAGCGATGCCGCTATCACCGCAAGAGACACCGCGACGGGAATCGGATGATGATGGCTTAGAAGCATTTTTACGCCCACGAACGCCAGTATGAACACTAGACTGTATTTCAAATAAGCAAATAACCCCATGACGGCGGCCAGAGCGAAATATAACGCTCTTAATCCAAGTATCGCAAAGACATTCGATGTAAAAACAATGAATGGGTCTAAAGTGACGGCAAATATCGCTGGGATGGAATCAACGGCGAACAGCACATCGCTGCTTTCAACGACAAGCAACACAAGAAAAAGAGGTGTTATCGCCCTCCTGCCATCGATTCGGGAGAAAAAACGCTGTTCTTCAAAATCCGGCGTCACCGGATAGATTTTTCTTGCGATTTTCAACAAAGGATTGCGGGTCGGATCGAAATCGTCATGTTTCTGAAAAAGAAGTTTAGCCGAGGTAATCAAAAGCAGGACGCCGAAAACATATATCATCCATTCGAGACGCATTATGAGGGCGGAGCCGGCCACTATCATAGCTCCTCTTAAAACCAACGCCCCTACTACTCCCCAGAACAAAGTCCTGTGTTGATACTTGAGAGGGACTTTGAAGTAATTGAATATCAAAGCGATTACAAATATGTTGTCCAAGCTGAGGGATTTCTCAATAACATAACCCGTGAAGAACTTAAGAGCCGCCTCGCGTCCGGAGGTTGCCGCTCCGGGATGCTCTCCCACGCCAAGAAAGTTGTATTCATACATGAAGTAAACGGCCACGTTAAACAGCAGCGACAGCGCTATCCAGAAAGCCGTCCAGCGCAAAGCCTCCGGGGCCTTGATTTCATGCGCCTTTTTGTTCAGGACGCCGAGATCAAGAGCTAGAAGCCCAAATATTAGCGCAAAGAAGCCTATCCATAAGATTGTCATTTATATATTCCTTTTAAAATAATTAACAACAAATATCGGCCAATACTATAAACTTTATATCGCCATGCTATATTTTAAGTCCATACCCGTTCCTCGCCGGAATCCATAACAAATAAACAGGAAGCGTCTAAGGCCTCTGCGGCGTTGTGCATCGCCTCGCAATCGATTTCATCCGGCAGTCCGAATATGTTCAGATCGGCAGGTGGCGCTTGTTTGAGAGCCTTTTCGAAACCGCCTTCCAGAACGATTATTTCAGTGTCCGCCGGCATCCTAGCTATCTGAGCTATCTTCCTGAACGATTTATTAGCTTTTGTTCTTTCAGCTTCACTTTCGGCAGCGGACATGATTCTGATTTTTGCGTACCAATTTCTGGACAACTGCATAGACGTCAACAAGGCCAGATTTATGTTTTTGCTACCGTGTCGCATCCAGACATTGACGCTCTTTCTGATACCGAAGGACGCCTTCGGGTGGTGTGAAAGGATTATTATGCCCAAGTTCTCTTTCATTCCAATAGCCATAAGACGTTCAAGATTTTGATCTTTTTCTCTGTCCGCGCTCATTGTCATGAACAATATATTGGGAGGAAAAAACATCCTTTTCATAACCTGAATAGCAAGGCTTGCCCCTTCAAGAAAGCTGTCGCTTTCGAGGGCCATTGTGGCTGTGAACACACCGTCTTTTTTCAACGAATCGGCCAGTTCTTCCATCTCTGCTTCGAGTTTTTCGTCATATACGGGTTGTTCAGACTCGACCGAATATCGTCGTTTTATCCTTGCAAGAGTCCCCATGAACAGTCCGGGCGACGACTTCTCCGATCTGTGCACAACTCGTATCGAAAAAATTCTGAGCGAGCCGCCGGGCAAGGATATATCTCTAACGAACTGAAGGATATTGTGCCATTTGCCGGGTTCCTCGACCGGAAGAACCAGATTGGGCTTCCATGATTTCGCGTTTCCGGGTAGAGACGCCGCTGTTTTTGCCGCCCACTCGGCTATCGACACGAAAAGCGCCCTCCTAACATCTCCCCACGGCGTCGTTAGGCCTCTTTTAACTTGAATCACATAAACGATAAACAACGCGGCTATAGCGGCGACGGCGAAATATGGATTTATAAAAATCATTACAATGAAACACCACAATGAGCCAACGAGAGGAACAGCCAGCGGAAGCTTGAAACTAGGGCGGAATGAGGGAATCCCTGTGCCCTGCTCAATAAGCACGGCAAGATTTATCGTTCCGTATGTTATCAAAAAAAACATCGTCAAAAGAGGAGCTATGGAGTTCAAATCACCGGCGATAAGACAGATTGAAATAACCGTCGCGGTGAAAACGATAGCGTTTCTCGGTTCGCCATTGTCGCTCCTTCGGGCCAGAATCCTTGAAAACGGAATCACTCTGTCCTGCGCCAGAGCCATCAGAGTTCTAGGCCCGCCGACAATGCTGCCAAGCGCAGACGACAACGTGGCGCCGAACACGCCGGCGACCAAAAGTATTCTCCATCTGGCCAAAGACATCATCACAGTGTAGTCGTTCAGGAGTTGCTGTTCCGACGCCGCCATTCCAAGCCAAATCGCCATAATGATATAAATTACCAACGAAATGCCTATTGCCGCGAGAATGCCGTTTTTAAGACTCTTGCCGGGATTTTTCAAATCTCCAGACATTGCAGCTCCGGCTTCTATCCCTGTGACTGCCGGAAAAAATATGGCAAAAACAACCCAGAACGGAGCTTTTTCAAACCCGCCCCAAATCGCCGCGTCCGCCGGCGCTAAGTCGCCGTTTCCCATAAAAAACGAAAAAAGAGAAATTGTTATAACCGCCATTATTACGTATTGAATCTTCATCGCGATTTTCGCGCTAATCATCGAAACGACAAATAGCCCGGATAAAACGACGAATGAAACAACGAGGCTGTCGTGGCTTGGAAACACCGCGACCCATGCTTCGGTGAAGCCGATTATATACATCGCGCCGGCAAGCGCTTGCGACAAATAAAGCGGAATCCCGACTGAACTGCCAATCTCTAAACCTAAAGAACGCGAAATCAGCGCGTATGAACCGCCCGCGCCCACTTTGATATTTGTGGCCATTGTGGCGATAGAAAGCCCAGTCGTGATGGTTACGATTTTTGCGAGAAAAATAATTAGGATTGCTCCGCCTATTCCAGCGTTACCCACAACCCAACCCAGCCTGAGATACATTATTACGCCAAGAATAGTAAGGATTGTCGGCGTGAAAACGCCTTCAAAAGCGCCGAAGCCTGCTTCTCTATTGTTCTTTCTATCTTTTTGCAATTGTTTTTTCCGACTAGATAGTAGCGCTCATATTATTAACAAAGCCGCTGATAACTATCCGATAATAATAAAATCCAAAAAATCATTAAGATGAGAAAACAGATAGAGCCAACGAAAAAATGCCGCCCATCAGTAAATCAGATCGAACAGTTTGGCGGCCAAGTCCTCATTGAGTTTTTGAAGTATCCTATATTCATCCAGCGCAGACTGCTTCTGTCCGCTCTGAGCGTACATGACGCCGAGACCGAAATGGGCTTCCGCATGATTCGGGAAGAGTTTAATCGCGTCTTTGAATGCGGCGGTCGCTTCTTGGTATTTTTTCATATTCAAATAAGTTGCGCCGATATTATAGTGAGCCATAACGAATTTCGGATCCAATTTTATCGCCTCTTTGCACGAGGCAAGGCTTTCTTCGTATTTCCCGGCTTCTCTGTAAGCCACCGAAAGGTTCGAGTAAGCTTCCGCGCTTTCCTTATTTCGATCCGCGACATTTTTAAAAGCGGCTATCGCTTCGTCATATTTGCCCAGAGCGACATATACGGATCCCAAGCCTGACAATGCGACATCGAAATCAGGCTTGAGTTGAACCGCCTTCTGGAACGACTGCGACGCTTCTTCGTATTTCAAAGCCGCATTCTGAGCGAAGCCTAGATTAAAATAAACATTATGATTATCAGAAAACTTCTCCTTCGCTTTATCAAGAACGGCTATGGCTTCATCGGTTTTCTTCATCAACAAAAGAGCGCGAGCGAACGAAATATGAGCGTCCACAAACTCCGGCGCGGCCTCGAATGCCTTCCTGTAAAATTCTGACGCCTTTTCGTATTTCTCAAGCTTCATGTTGAGCAGTCCCATCCCGTATAGAGATTGCTCATGCTTGGAATTTATCTCCAAAGCTTTGTTGAAATTCTTTTCCGCTTCTTCATATTTCTCCAAGTAGGCGTTTATTGAGCCTAAGTTAAAATAGGCGGCTGTCGATTTCGGATCAATTTCGACCGCTTTGTCGAATAACGCAATCGATTCGTCCAATACGCCTATTGTCGCGTACATGGCTCCCAATTGAATGTACCATTCGGCATTGTCAGGTTCTTCAGCGATCTTTTTAGTCAATTCTTCAATTATAATCCCGATGTTTTCAGAGTTGTCGTCTGCCGCCACAGCATTCGTATTCGCTGATTCCGCAGAATACGCTACGATAGAGGTAAACAATGACGTTCCCAAAATAACCGCCATGCTTAGCGTCAAAGCCGCGACAAACACTTTTATAGATATTTTCATTGTCTCTCCGCCTTTTTCGATGTTTTCATCGATCACCAATTATTCAATTTTCATGCACAAGCGCTTCTCAGTCAATAGCGCGCCTTGCGGCTTTAGAAGTTCGGTCGCCGCTATCATATATTAAATGAGTTATATAATTCTTACATCTGTTAATTATTGTATCGAAAATTCGGTCACCCCGTTATCCTTGACAACACGGCTCCTAAAGGCATTATTTCCATATATAGATTATCGTCTTTAATCTCAGCAACGCCGGCGTCCGCGCAAAGTCCCATAGCCCTGTAGTTGTCGAAAACAGTGTTAATCCCGCTGATGCCGGGCATTTTTTCGCTAAGGAAGCTTACATCAAAAGTCGCGCTTCTCCGTGATGCCGGATCAAGGTTGGCGGCAAAAACGAACGCCTCCCGGGCATTATGTCTTATCAACGCGAACAACCGGTCGTCGTGACCGAGCGATAGGTTCTCTCTCAAATAGAACACGCTGCCTTCAGCGATAATTGAAAGGCCGGTTTTCAGTTTATGAAGAGACATATAAGCTTGATGCGCCATTGCGCCCGCGCCTCGGTCTCTTTTTGAAAAATCCAGCAATGTCTCTTTTTCGAAATCAGTGCGCGTCGTCTCGATGAAGTCGGTTCCGTTTTCGAGCGCGCAACAGAAGTTCACCGCGTCCGCCGTGCCGGAGAAGATGTTTATCATCGAGCATTGCAAGCTCTTTAGCGCGGCTAAAACTTCAGGATATGAATTATGCTTTGCGACTTTAATGAAACTCCAGAGTTCCTGAGTCGCCGGATTGGAATCAAGGATTTCGGCGAATGTTTTCATCCACCGCGCCGAAGCCCGGTCGCTGTCGTGATTTTCAAAATATGCCAGCGCGCGCGCGCCGCGAGGAAACATGCGGTGGTATGTCTCGAACAAGTCATAATAAGGCGTCGCCCTGTCCACATTCACATGATTGTCCACAAGCAGGGAATATATAATATCCGCCGGTATATCCAGAGCCTCATCGAGAGGACATAGAGTTTCGCCGATGACAATCGCGTCCGGTCTTGCTTCGTTGATTCTGTTTTTTATCTGTTTTAAAAAAATACGGTCGACCGTCTGGCTGGCGTCGATTCTCACGCCGTCCAATCCGCACGTTTTCATCCAGTACGGAGCTACGGCGCTCAAGTAGCTCTGCAACGGCCTGTTGAATTTGAGCCTGAACAGAGCCACGTCCGAATAAACCAGCCATGCGATGCTGTGTATCTTTGGGACGCCGTTCTCGTCCAGTTCGTACCAGTCCAAATGCTCTTTAATCAGAGAGCTGTCCCTGCTGGTCTGCATAAGAACCAGATCGAAGACGACAAGTTTTCCCGCCAAGTGCGCTGCGTTAACAAGCTCGCGGAGCGCGGCGCGAGCTGCCAACTGGGCGGCGGCGTCTTCGCCAAGAATTTTCAACGCCTCAGCGTATGTTTTGATATTTTTCAAGTCCGCCGCATTTTCTATGTCGTTCGGTTTGCCTCTCTTGAAAACATCCGAAATATCAGAATCGGTTATTAAGCCGTCCGAGGCCAGCGCCGCGAAGTTTTTCTCTCGTGTGTCGCCTGCGTACGCGGGGTCTAGACGGTAAAAATCCTTAACCGCGTACACGCTTCCGAGTTCGCCTTTCCGAACGTCTTCGCCGGTAAAAATATCGCCCGTGCCTGTCTCGAATATCGGAAGAAGATAAATTATGTCAGCCGGTATGTTCTGAATATCGCGAGTCACATCGGCGAAACATCCGCTGACAAACTTGCCATTCTCGATCCTTGCTCCGTATTTCCTTACGCAAATCTCCATGACGGAAGGACAGTCGAGAACGCGAGAAGGACTGACTGACAGAGTCCCGTCGTTGTTGTGAGCTATGTCGTTGACGCACATCCAAGATTTGGAGATATCGCCGAGTTCGCTGTCGTCCGCTGAAAACTGTACGGTATAGCTGAACGCGCCTGTTTTCTCAATCCGCACAGGCTCGGAAATGAACACCGCGTTATTTCCGTTCACGACTGGAGAGCCGTCCGGATTTCGCAAGACCGACATTGGAACCAGATATCCGAAATCGGGAAAGTGCGAGCCGGTTTTGTCCACGATGCCGTGCTTATTGATATCGGTCCAGAGGGCGGCGTCGATTTCTCCGTCAAGGAGCGGAGCGGCGTCCGTAACGCCTTTGATATAAATTTCGGCGGAAATTCGTATTTCAATCCCCGATTCGGGGTTCGTCGTGTCGATGAAGAATCTTTGAAGGGTTGACGGCAAAATATCTTTTCCGGCGTGAAGCTTCATGTTGCCGGCCCAGATATCGGTATTGTCGAACTGCTTGGCGATATAAGTTTCGTGGAGTTTGCGGCGTATCACATCCCGCCGACCGCAGCTTCGTCCGATGTTGTGAGTCATAGTTCTTCCTCTTTAGAGTTGTGAAATGATAACATACGGATCCGTTCTAATCAAACCGGCGTTCTTCACGATGCAGGCGGCGCAAACGACAAAACAGCCACTCCGCCGCCGCTCATATTGACTTTGAATATTCATAATGATAATCTTGTTTTTGCGTTTTATCCGCATGGAGGCAGTTATGAAATATTCTAGAGTTCTAAATGCTCTGGTAGTAGTCATGGCGGCGTCGGCTTCGCTTTCGCTTGGGGCGTACAGCCTCGACGTCGTTGACTCGGCTTACCACAATTCGTTCTCTTTCATGGCGCAAGACGAGCTTGCGTATCAGCCGGGAGATTATGTGCTGGTCACAAGAAGCAACCAGAGAGTCATCGCGGTTGCGAAGGTAAGCTTCTCCCGCAGCGGATACGTGTACTGCGACATCGTCAAGAGCGTGATGGGAAGAACGCCCGGCAAGGGAGACGTCGTGACCGCCGCCGGAAGCGAAGTGATGACCGCCGCGTCAAGATACGGAGACGACGCGGTTCTGGTGTCTCAATGGGAGGCGGCTTTATTTCCCTCCTTTGCGGAATTTCCGAATCAAAGGTCCGGGCTGCCCATCTCGCAGGAACCTCTCATTTCGTCGGGCAGACCGACAGTCATTCCCGGAACTACGCTTGCCCCGGCTATGGGCGAACTTGAAATATCAGTAGGAGCCGACGGGCGTTCTATAACCATGAACGCCAAGAACGCGCAACTCGCGCAGATTCTCCGCGAAATATCCGCCAGAACCGGAGCGGCGGTGTACGTCGACCCCTCCGCTCAGTACATTGTGTCGGCGACATCGGTCACGCATTCTTTCAAAAATATGTCGCTCGACGCGGCGCTCGCAGAAATGCTCAGAAAGTACGGTCTGTCCTATTTCCATGAATCAGGCAGGTTCCACATCGTCCCCGCATCGGCGGCGATAAGCTTTGATGAAAGCAAAGAGCCGCTTGTCATCGAGAAGATTCAATTGAATTACGCCGACGCCGAAACGGTAAGGGATATGCTTCTATCAATGAGGCTGAGACCTGTCCCAGATGTTATAGTGGCGTACAGCGGCCCTGCTCTGAAAAACACCGACCCTTCTCTTTCCATCGGCGGCAGACAGCAGGGAGAAACAACGAGGATGCTTCCCAACGAACAGATTGTATCTGCAAAAAAGGACCTGCTGATAATCAAAGCGACGGAAGAGGTTCAGGAACAAGTTAAAAAAGTTGTTGAGTTAGTGGATGTGTCGCCGAAACAAGTTGTCATAAAAACGCTTATCCTCGAAGTGAACCGAAACAACCTAAATGACCGCGGAGCCGACAGCATCGAGTTTCCGAGCTTCAATGAGTACGGCACGAGCGTTTTTACCGGAGATTTTGCTGAAGGAAAATACGACATCTCCATTGCGACACAGAAAACGCTGGAAGAAAGAATCAAGACGATGTACATGAATCTGCACGTGCTTCTGCAGAACAACAAGGCAAAGATTCTTAACAATCCGACGATAGCTACCATCGACGGCCAGCCCGCGATGATAAGAGTAGGCAAAGAAATACCTCTGGAAAGAACCACAATGGTATCAAAGGAAGGCGTGGCTGTGACATCCAAGGAGACCGACTACAAACATATCGGGATGTCTCTTTACGTGTTGCCGCGCGTGCATTCGAACGGAAAGGATATCAGCCTCCTTATACATCCGGAACTCTCTGAAATGGAATCCGACTTCAAGCTGCATTTCAAAGAAACGCCCCCGATGGGATTGATGGACATGGTGGACTCAATAGCGGGAACGGAATACGGGGCGAACGCGCAGGGAGCGACCACTATGCTAGACAGCGCTCTGCCGCAGTCGCCGAACATCATCGTGCGGGAGTCCAACTCCATAGTTCAGGTTGCCAACGGGGAGGAAGTCATCATCGGCGGCCTGATACGGAGAGACAATAAAACCAGAGTTAAAAAAATGCCGCTCCTTGGAGACATGCCATTAATAGGCAATCTGTTCAGGCGCCAGTCAGACTACGTGGACGAACAGGAACTCATAATAATAATGGTTCCCTTCGTCATGGATAAGTTGCCCGGAGATGAAAAAATCGGAGCTCCGGTCTTTGACATGATTTATAAGAATTATTCGGATATCAACGAAGAGAAAAGGTTGAAGAACAAAGACAAGTACAAGAAGAAGCAATAACCTCTTCAGATATCGGCAGCGAACTGCGGCGCGGAAACATTTGTTCGAGTAGCTACGGCCAATTGAATTTGTCCCTGTTTCAGCTTTGTTGAATCTATTTGCTAAAGCGGCTGTCCCCATTTGAAATGACCGGGAGTATCGGCCAAGGAGATAAAAATGCAAGAAATAGAATACGGCTCCACTGTTAAGATGCACTACGCGGTAAGACTCGATGACGGAACGGAAGTGGACAGTTCGGCAGGCCGCGAGCCTCTCGAGTTCACAGTCGGCGAATCTCCTATTATTGCGGGAATGATAAACAATGTGATAGGAATGAGACCGGGAGACAAGAAGAGCTTCGCCGTCAAGCCGTCCGAAGCTTATGGCGAGTCCGACCCCGAACAGATGAAGAGCATCCCCAGAAGCGCGTTTCCTGACGGAACGGATGTTTGCGTCGGAGCGCGATTCATGGCCTGCGACGAGAATGGAAACAATATTCCTTTAAATATCATTTCCGTCGATGAAGAGACTGTCGTCGCAGATTTTAATCATCCGCTGGCCGGAAAGCAATTGACGTTCGACGTCGAGATTGTCGATGTAAAAGTCTGCAAATAACCCTTTTCGCGGCAAAATGAACTATAGTTGTCCCCCATCGCAAACGCGGCTGATATTTTTATTGACTGCCTGTTGTAAATTGTGATATGAATACCAACAAGGATTATTCGATTTCAATTGAGATTGCGGTGTGAAGGCGCGTTGTCGCCTTTCAGACAGCCGCAAAGCCGCTCAGGAAAGGAAATCGCGAAATGGACGAGAATAAGATTTCAGTCTTGAAAGCAGCATACGAAGCGCATAAGAACGAGCTTATGCAAAGGCACAAGATGGACACGACTGCCGGCGCGGTGACAATCCTGTTTTTTCTGCTCAGCTTCAGAGTGATAAGTCTGTATCCGCCCGCCGCCGGAGTTCTTTCCAGCCTCACTGTTAAATGCGCCGGAACGATTATCTTTGTGATGATAACTGATGTCGCCGTTTACTTCATGTTGAAGAATTACAACAAGATATGCGAGCTGCAGAGGATAATCGCGAGAATAGACGTCGCGTTCGGATTCTTCGACAAAGACGCGTATCTGCCGGGCGAATCGCTGTATCCGGTCGAGTGGAAAAAGTTCGGCGGAAGACGCTCTTGGAGCGCTTTTACCCGCGCCGCCCTGCCTATCGTATTGTGCGCGATGGTTATCGCGCTGCTGTGGTTCAAGCAGTTCTAATAGATGTCGCGTCAATACTAACTTTTCAATGACAGTTTGAAGCCGTCGCCAGTCACTATCTCTTTGCCTACCACCGGTATGTTCCCGTTTTCGGGGAGAACTATCTTCATCGGGCAGAAATCAAGTATGTCCCGTTTGATGTCGACGCCGGGCATAACGCGGCATAGTTCGACTCCTCGCTCCGTCAGTCTGAAAACGCCTACGTTCGTGTTGTAGAAAATTTTCATTCCGCGTTTCAGCGCTTCGCGTCCGCTGAATGTTATTTCGTCCACTTTGTCGACGAACTTGGGTTTGCCGCGTTTGATGATTTTAAGGCCGGACGGGGAGATGCTCATTTTTGAATGAGCCATGAATGTTCCTACGAAATTGACCATTTTGGCCGCGGTGGTCAGTTCCATGAAACCGCCCGGCCCGACATAGTTGATCGCGCCCTCGCCTCTCTTGGAAACGTTCACGTTGCCTTCGCTGTCCACCTGAAGGAAACCGAGAGTCGTCACGTCGAGCTTTTCGAAGAACATGTCGAATATGGAGGGAGAGGAAATCATTCTTTCGGGGCAGATGGAAGCGCCGAAGAATACTCCGGGAGCCGGGACGCCGCCGATGACGCCGCTTTCGACCAGCAGCTTCACATCGTTGAGAAGCCCTCCTTCAAAAAGGAGCCTGCACACTTCCTCCGGCAACCCGACGCCGACGTTAACATACATGCCTTTGCGAGCGTTTTCAGCAAATGTGGAAGCGGCAAGGCGCGCAAGCGCGTTGTCCACCTCGTTGCGGCGTGGCGTGATTCCGAGAACTTGGTTGACGAATTTCGACCTTGCGACGCCTTCCTCAATCGGGGTCGAGCTGTTAGTGGTGAAGAAGTCGAGCGGTTTGTCATGATAGATCGAGCCTGTCTGCTCAGTGCGGGGGTAGTAAACAATCGCGTCCACCTTGTCCGCCGGAAGAAAAATATCGTCATATCCTTCATCGACGATTAGGCCGACATTTACGATGACGATTCCGCCGTTGCGTTTTGCGGCCATGGCGGCCTCATAGCTTTCGCCTATCATTGAGGCGTTTTTCACATAAATATTTCCTTTGCGGTCTGCGGCGGGCGCGTTGAACAAAGCCACATTAATCTTCGGGATGCTAAACCGGAGTTGGTCTCCCTCCGGGACAACGTATTGTTTGCCGTTCGGGTCGTTCAGAGGAGTGCCTCTGCCGACTCTGGGGTCAATGAAAGTGCCGACGCCGGTGGGAGTGAGAAGAGAGTCCTCGCCTCTGGCCTGAGCGGCGAAGAGCCTCGCTTCCGTCCCCTGAGGAATGACCTGTATCTCGCATTTTCCTTCGTCGCCGAGTTTAAGCTGAGCCTTGAATGTTTCCAGATGTCCTGCGAAGAACCTTGTGCAAAGGCCGGGGAGTCCCATTTCTTCGACAGTGCCGGGAGCGATGCCTCTCCCGCCGTGTCCGCCTATGGAGCAGAATGTCAGGTCGCGCGGCTTTCCGGTTTCCTTGTATATTTCCTGCACGGCCCAGTACATTATCGAAGCGCGCTGGTTTCCGCCGAGTCCGGAGGTAGCTACGACCGAGCCGTCTTTAATCAGTTTAACCGCGTCTCTCGGCCCCATGAATTTCGGATTGCCGGGAACTGTGAACGTGTAATGAGTGTTCCTTTTGGCCCAAGTCAGCCGCCAATTTATGAGGTGTTTCAATAGACTCGCTTTGTCCACGATGTTCATAGTCAGCCTCCGAAGTTTAAAGCCGAAGATATTATAGTGTTTGGAGGGGTTATATCAACAGAAAACGACTCAAAAGAGTCAGCGCCGGCGGTTTTTTATATCTACGGATAATCGCGAACCCAATATGTATTTTGTCATACGGCAATCGTATTCGGCTATTTGGATTTATAGTAAATCATGAAACCGTTTGCAATTTTGCGTTCGCCTGAAGGCAGTTCGTTCATGATTTTATCGCCTATCGCCATCGCGCTCGATCCGCCTCCGTCAAGGTTCACCGCGTCCACCGCGCCGAGGTTTTTCATCAGGGACGCAAGCTCGTCGAGGGTCATCCCGATGCTCCGGGTTGAACGCCCTTCAACCACCACGAAAATCAATCGGTTGTCCGCCGTCGCGCCGACCGCCGTTCTAGGGTTTCTCGCCGTTATAATTTGAGAGGTGAAAGTAAAATCCTCAATAAGGTTGGCTTGAATCGCGCTCTCTCGGACGAGCATCGGCCCTGCGGAAACGCCGTAAGCGATATTCCTGATGTCTGGGTATGAGGATAGAAGGAGTTTCACGCTCCCTCCAACAGCGAGAGGAGTCAGGAATTCGGCGTGCGAATCATCCGCTGACAGCACATAACCGTCTGCGGGTATAGCTGTGTCGCCGTCGCCGAAAGCGGAGATTTTGTCGCCACGAACGACAACCTCGCGGCGTCCCTTCGAGGTTCCGGTCTTCTTTCCGTATTCAGGCGTAAAAACGGCAATCTCGCCTTTGTTCGGTTTTATGTTCAGCCTGTGGACAAAATAAGATTTCTGGCCGTCAGCTCTTACGCCTATCTCGGCGTTCGGACGGATAAAAACCGGCTTGCCTTTATTGTCCACGCCGAAAAAGCCCCTGAATCTGTCCGGCAGAGTGAGAGCCTTGCCTTTGACGATAAGCAGGTCGATAGGAGCGCCGTTTTCGGTGTTGAAATAGCCGCCGTTGACGCCGATGGCCGCGCCCTTCCTTTTAACCATCGATGAGAGGCTCTCAAGTCCGCCGAGTCTGTCTTCCCCAATGCACATGCCGAGGGATATGTTCGGGTCGGCGAGGTCCACTTCGAGAACATGATAAGCCATAGGCCCGGCTGGGGTCATTGTTTCTGTCGCCGAATAATCAATGCCCGGAAGCGGCTGCTTGCTCCTCTTTTTATCTTCTAGTTTTCGCGGAATCACGATAACAAGCGACGGGCCGCCCTCGTGCGGAACTATGGTGTATGGCATTAGGAATGCGAGGTCGAGCACTACGCGCACTGTTTCGGGATTGGGTTTTCCGACACGCGCGCCCTTAAGCAGCGCGTCTTCATATTTCTGTTCCGACATTTGAGCGGCGCCGGGAAAGTCAATCACAACTCGGGAAGGATTGCTCAAAACGAAACTGCTCGTCTTCGCCTCTTCATTGAGGCGTATAAGCAACTTGACGGAAGCGTCGTCGGAAATGTTTTTTATCTCAATAAGGTCCGCCGCCCTCAATGGAAGGCAGAAGGCTGAAAGCGAGACAGCGACCAGCGCCATGATTTTTACGAGCCTCGTCATAAGGTGAGAATCCTCCGCGTCATGTGTTTTATCAATGCCATCTTGTCGCCGCAGGCCTCTGCCATACGTGTTGAGGATTCCACAGTTCCCCTTTGACGGTGAAACCTGAAGAGAATGTGGCGAGAGAGCCAAAATCCTCAATAAAAACGAACGGAGCGATTCCGACGAAATTCCGGGCCGATTCTGGAGCCATCCGCGCGAAACCGGCCAGATTCAACATGCCGTTCAACCCGATAGTCCCGGACACATCGACGGAAATGCCGTTGCCTGTCAGCGACGCGTTTTTCACTTTCACAAAATTGTCGGTCAGTTCGAAAGATGACTGGAACGAGTCGAAATCGACTGTCTGATAAGGAACTCCGCGCCTTCCGGCGTACGGATTAGAGAAACTGCCATTCCTTATCGAGAGACTGCCGGAACCGGACGCGGCTCCCGCTCTGTTGAGAGAGCCGCGCGCGTTCAACTCCAGTTGCGCGGAGCCTGAAATCCTGCTCCTGAAGGAAGGGAAAAACGCGGCGAACTTTTCCGCATCGGTAATTTTTGCGGAAACTTTCAGCGACCAAGGCGCGCCCGGCATGAACAGAGACCCGAAAGAAAAGCCGCCTATCGCCGCTTCTCCCGACGCCGAGAAATCATTCGCCTCAATAAGAATGTTTTTCAGCCTCAGTTCCCCTCTTCCGCCCCCGATGTCGGCGATTAGGGATTTGAATGGAATCGAAGTCGGCCTTGTTCGGCGCTCATCCGTCGAGAATAAATCGGGAGACGGCAGTTTCAAAGTTCCGTCTGTGACATGCGCCTTTCCGCTTTCGATATTCAGCGAGAAATTTTTCAGTCCGCCGGATATCATGGCCTCTCCGTTAAGAAGCCCCGCAGGAGAATAGATAAAACCCGACATGTCTCTGAGGAGCCTCTGCAAGCGCACGTTTTCAATCGACACCGACATGATGAAAGGTATGTCAGGCGAATTAAAATCGATGGTCCCGGAAGCGGTGGCGCGTTCGACGCCCACCCCGGCTTTCAACTCCGTCACGCGCATAATCCCCTTCGTATATGAAAACGACATGTCGAAATCTTTCAGGGAGGCTTTGCCTTCGAGTTGGGGCTGAGTCGGGAATCCGCGCGCCGCGAGAATAAGTTTTCCGGAACCGCCGGGAAGCTTCGCCGCGCCCGGCCCCTCAAACAGCGAGTTTTCCAGTGTGTCCCTCAAATTAGAGAAATTGAACGCGTCGGATGAATATGAAACATCCATGCCGATTTCCTTTGAGCACGGAGTGAAAATGCCAGATAGAAAAGATGGCGAACCCAACACATCAGACTTCATATCCAAAGCCAGCATACCGTCTGTTGTCTTTAACATGACGCCGCTCATGCCGGCCAGCCGAAGAGGCTCGAACCAAGCGGCTCCCGGCGGAGGCTCCATTTTCACAACCGCCCCCCTGACCGATACGCGCGCCGGAAACGAGCTTTTGAAAGCGGCGCGGTCGCACTCCTCCAGCGCCTTCAGCCACGCGCCCGCGTTGTAAGCGCCCTTCTCGTCTCTGTAAATCGTTATTTCCGGGCTGTCTATCGAAACTTCCCTCAACACCACGCGCCCTAAGAGGAGCGACGGTATGTCCGCTGCAAGCTCCGCCTTCTTTATGGTGATATCGGGGATGCTCAGAGAACTGTCCTTCGACACCGCGCTAACGCCGATCAATTCAATGCGCAAACCGGGCGACACCCTTATTTCGTCGATTGTCACGTCGCCCTGAATTGAAGAGCGCACATAATCCGCCGCCCGTCCGCGAACTTTCAGCACGGACACCAGAAGGATGGAATAGAAGACTGTGAGAGCGGACAACACGCCGATTATCGGCGCCGGATTCCGCTTCATCCATTCCCAAACCAGTTCCGCGACCGCTAATATGAAAGTTGTCGCCTTGTCTAATATCGCCATATTGCTCCGAGCGCTGACAATCTCCGTCTCCTATTCTAACAATGTTAGCGAATAATTTCTCAAAAAGTTTCCGAAAGCGTCAAATACCCTGTCTGTTTGGCGTCATATTGGAAAAGCAGTTGATAAATTTAGCGAAATGCATAAAATTAGGATGGTTTTGGAGAGATGGCCGAGCGGCTGAAGGCGCACGCCTGGAAAGTGTGTTAGGCGCGAGAGCGTCTACGTGGGTTCAAATCCCACTCTCTCCGTAGGATTTTCCGGATGGAATATAGATAAGCGAAGTGTGTCTTTATCGCGAGTCAAGAGTAGAGCTACGGGGCTGTCGCGCGGGTTAGTATTTAAGCATACGTTGAGCATCCTCTTTCGGCGAAACGCGGGCGGCGCACACCTTCAGTTCGGGTATCTTGGCTATCGGGTCGAGCGCGGAGTTTGTGAGCGCGTTGGCTGCCGCCTCGGCGAAATGGAAAGGTATGAAGATAGAGCCTTCGGGAACCGCGTCCGAAATAGCCGCCGCGATGCTTATCGCGCCTCGTCTTGATGTAACGTCGCAGAACTGTCCGTCGGCGATATTCAGGCTGCGAGCGTCTTCGGGATTGATCTGGAAAAAAGCCTGAGGCACATGCTCGTCGAGGGGCCGGGAGCGCCGGGTCATCGTCCCGGTGTGATAGTGATAAAGTATGCGTCCTGTGATGAGAGTCATCGGGTAATCGGCGTCGGGAACCTCGTCGGGGCCGGAGAATTCGACCGCCGCAAACTTGCCTTTTCCGCGAGTGAACGCGCCTATGTGAAGTATGGGTGTTCCGGGGTGCGACTTAGACGGACAAGGCCAATGCACGGCCTCTCTGTCGATGCGCTCATAGTCCACCCCGCCGTAGCTGGGCGTAAGTGACGCTATCTCCTCCATTATCCGCTCCGGGCTTTCATAGTCCATTCTATAGCCGAACCGCATCGCCAACTCGCCGATGATGCGCCAGTCCTGTTTGCTATCGCCGGGAGCCGCCACCGCCGCTCTTACTCGTTGCACGCGCCGCTCCGTGTTCGTGAATGTTCCATCCTTCTCGGCAAAGCAGACGGCTGGAAGAACAACGTCCGCCAGTTTTGCTGTCTCTGTGATAAATATGTCCTGAACGATAAGCAAATCCAATTTTTCCAAAGCTTTGCGCACATGGCCGGTGTCAGGGTCGGACACCATAGGGTTTTCGCCCATGATGTACATCGCTTTAATATCGCCTTTTATTGCGGCGCGCATCATTTCTGTGGCGGTCAGCCCTGAGGATTCAGGAAGTTCGGCTTTCCATGCGGCGGAGAATTTTTTCCTCGCGTCGGGGTTGGAAACCTGCTGGTATCCGGAAAAGACGTTGGGCAGAGCGCCCATGTCGCAGCTTCCCTGCACGTTGTTCTGGCCTCTGAGAGGATTGACGCCTGTTCCGGGCTTGCCGATGTTGCCAGTCAGCATCGCAAGATTCGCGACGGACATGACGTTGTTCGTGCCGGATGTGTGTTGCGTTATGCCCATTGAGTAAAGTATGGCGGCTTTTTCGGCTGTGGCGTAAACGCGAGCCGCAGCGCGCAGGGCGTCCGCCGGGATGCCCGTGATATTTTCCACATATTCCGGCGTGTATTTCTTGACCGCCGCCTTCATTTCTTCGAAACCTTCGGTGCGGTTCTCGATAAATGAGGCGTCATGCAGCCCTTCGCTGATGATTACGTTGATGAATCCGTTTATCCATGCGACATCCGAGCCGGATTTCTGGCAAAGGTGGATTTCCGCGATATCGCAAAGCTGGATGCGGCGAGGTTCGACGACAATAATCTTCGCGCCGCGCCTTGCCGCCTTTTTCACTTGAAGCGCGATTATCGGGTGCGTCTCGGTGGTGTTCGACCCGGTTATGAGTATGACGTCCGCCTGCGAGATGTCCGCGATGGTGTTGGTCATAGCTCCGCTGCCGAAGGATATCGCCAGCCCCGCGACTGTGGACGCGTGGCAGAGTCTAGCGCAGTGGTCCACATTGTTAGTTCCAATGACGGCGCGCATGAACTTCTGAAAAAGATAGTTCTCTTCGTTGGTGCATCTTGCGGAAGCGAGGCCGGCTATCGAATCCGCGCCGCTCTCTCCTTGAATGTCGCACAATCTTCTCGCCGCGAAATCCAAAGCCTTCTTCCATGTCGCTGGTTTCAATTCGCCGTCTTCTCTGACCAGAGGAACTGTCAAACGTTCGGGGCTGTGGATGAAGCCGTAACCGAATCTTCCTTTCGAACATAGAGCGACGCCGTTCACGGGCGCGGAGGGATTGGATGTGACTTTCACTACTTTGCCGTCTTTGACGTTCAGGTCCAACTGGCAGCCGCAACCGCAATATGGGCAGGTGGTGGATACTTTGTTGAGTTCCCACTCCCGCGCGACGCCCGCCGCGTCTCTTTCTCTCAAGGCCCCGGTAGGGCACGCCGCGACGCAGTTTCCGCAGAAGACGCATCCGGAATCCTTCATATTTCTGTTCAAAGGCGTTGAAATCATGGTAGCGAAGCCGCGATGGGCGAAATCGATTATGAAATCGCCTTGAATCTCCGCGCATGCGTTCACGCAACGACCGCACAGGATGCATTTGTTATAGTCTCTCACATAGAACGGGTTGTCACGGTGTTCGGGATAGTTGTAAATCGCGCCGCCTTTGAACCGCGTGTCCGAAACGCCGTATTCGTAGCAGTATTTCTGAAGCAGGCATTTGCCTGCCATATCGCAGGTCATACAGTCTTTGGGGTGAGCGGAAAGAAGCAGTTCAAGAACCATTTTTCTGGCTCTGACGACCCGCTCGGTTCCCGTCGAAACTTTCATGTCAGGGGAAACTTTGACCGCGCATGACGGCATAAGAGCGCGCTGGCCCTCAACCTCGACCACGCACAGCCTGCATGCGCCTGTCGGTTGAAGATATTCCGCGTGGCAAAGATGGGGAATGTCCACGCCGTTCGCTTGCGCGGCTTCAAGGATAGTCATGCCATCACTTGCCTCCGCTTCCCGTCCATCTATGAAGAAATTGATTTCATTCATCCCTTTGCCTCCGCTTCAGGACAGCTCGATGGCGTCAAACGGGCACACCGTATGGCACATCCCGCATTTGACGCATTTCGCCTGATCAATTTTGTGGATTTCTTTTTTTTGCCCGGATATCGCGTTTGCCGGGCAAGACTCGGCGCACTTGTGGCACTTCTTGCATTTGTCTTCCGCCACCGTGTAAGTGAGAAGAGCCTTGCATTTGAGAGACGGGCATTTTTTCTGCTCAATGTGCGCCAGATATTCATCCCTGAAATATTTCAGGGTGGTTATAACCGGGTTGGGAGCGGTCTGCCCCAGCCCGCACAGCGAAGTGTCCTTCACTATGTCAGCCGTCTCTTCGAGAAGCGCCAAGTCTTTCATCGTTCCCTTGCCGTCGGTGATTCTCTCCAGCAGTTCCAGCATTCTCTTTGTTCCCATCCTGCAGGGAACGCATTTTCCGCACGATTCGGACTGAGTGAACGTCATGAAATATTTGGCGATATCGACGACGCAAGTGGACTCGTCCATGATAATCAGGCCGCCGCTGCCCATAATCGCGCCGACTTTCGCAAGCGAATCGTAATCTATCGGGAGGTCCAAGAACTGCTCCGGGATGCAGCCGCCCGACGGCCCGCCTGTGAGCGCCGCCTTGAATTTTTTTCCGTTCGGGATGCCGCCGCCGACTTCGAATATTATTTCCCTTAAAGTCATCCCCATCGGAGCTTCCACCAGCCCGGTGTTTCTTATCATCCCGGCGAGAGCAAACACCTTCGTGCCCTTGCTCTTTTCAGTTCCCATCGACGCGTACCAATCCGAGCCGTTCTCAATGATGGCGGCGACGTTGGCGAGAGTTTCCACATTGTTGATGCAGGTCGGATGTCCCCAAAGCCCGGACTGGATGGGGAATGGGGGGCGCACTCTGGGAGTCCCGCGCTTGCCTTCGATAGAGGCCATGAGAGCTGTCTCCTCGCCGCAAACGAAAGCCCCGGCTCCCTCTTTTATATGCAGATCAAATGAGAATTTCGTCCCTAATATGTTGCGGCCCAGCAATCCAAGCTCTTCCATCTGCTTGAGAGCGATATTCAGATGAGCGATTGCGATGGGATACTCTGCGCGAACGTAGATATAACCTTCGTCAGATCCTATCGCATAAGCGCCGATAAGCATGCCTTCGAGAACGGCGTGCGGGTCGCCCTCAAGCACGGCGCGGTCCATGAAAGCTCCGGGATCGCCTTCGTCGGCGTTGCAAACTAAAAACTTCTTATCGCTCCGCTCTTTGTTCGCAAATCTCCATTTAAGCCCGGTTGGGAAACCCGCTCCGCCCCTGCCCCTCAGCCCGGATTTCAATATCTCCTCAACCACTTCCTCCGGTTTCATCGTCTCAAGCGCTTTTGAGAAAGCCGCATACCCGCCCCTGCATATATAGTCGTCAATCTCTCTCGGATCGACAACGCCGCAATTCTTCAGAACCAACCGTTTCTGGTGGCTGTAGAAAGGAATTTCTTTTTCCTTGACGATTTTCTCCTGAGTCGCCGGGTCTGCGAACAGCAGCCGTTCCACCGTTCTGCCGTTAACTACAGTCTCTTCGACAATCTCCGCGGCGTCTTCCGGTTTAAGATTTCCATAAAAAATATTGCCCGGCTCCACTACCGCCACCGGAGACATTGAACAGAAGCCGTGACAGCCGGTCTCGATGACTTTGAATTTATTCTCCAAACCGCGTTTTTTCAGTTCGGCCTTGAGCGACTCGGAAAAGGCGTCGGCTCCCTTTGCCCGGCAGCCCGTCATACACACCCTGACAGCGGTCGCTTCGGAGTCTCGCTCCTTGTTCAACTTTTCGCGGTATTTGGCGATGTCCTTGAATGTTTTAAAACGCGCCATGATGTTATTCCTCCGGGTCGGGCGTCCCTGCGTCAGCGCCGCCGCCGATATATTTTTTTAATATCTTTCCCACCGTCTTTGGCGTCTGCTCGCCGTAATAATCCTTGTCTATCATTATGGCTGGAGCGAGAAAACAAGTGCCGAGGCAGGCCACTGTTTCAAGTTGGAAGCTCAGGTCTTCAGTCGGATTTCCCGCCTTAACGCCCAGTTTTTCTTCGAGAGCCTGCAATGCCGCCCCGGCTCCGCGCACATGGCAGGCCGTGCCGACGCACACCTTAATCGTATGCTTGCCCCTCGGAGACAAATAAAACTGCGAATAGAAAGTCGCCACTCCGAAAACCCGGCTGAACGGGATTCCGAGTCCCTTTGAGATTTGCTCAAGAGTTTCCCCGGACAGGTATCCCATTTGGGCTTGCGCTTTCTGAAGAGCAGGGATAAGAGAACCGGGCTTTCCCCGATATCGTTCGATGATTTCCGTCAATGCGCTTGTAGACATGATGTCGGCTCCTTTCGGCAAACGCGCGCGTCCGCCCTTTCAGCCGGGACTGCGCGCTGAAATCCACGCGCGTGAAATATCAAACATGGATTATATATCGATTGTTCACAGCTCTCACCCGGTTGCGACTTAATTCATTGCTTAATAATAGCGGAATTCCTTCTCCGCTTATCTAATGAGTATGATTTTATATCAAAAACCCCTATATAGGAACAGGGAAAACAAAGGATAATTATCTATCGTTTTTAACATTCAGTTTTTCCACAGCGGTGAACACCTCTTCCGGAGTAAAAGGCTTTGGAATAAAATCATCCGCTCCGAGTTTCATCGCCTCTACGGCTGTGTTTACGGTAGAATACCCGGTTATCACCACTACCGCGCAATCAGGATATCCTTTTTTTATAGACTTCACCAACTCCAGTCCCGGCATTCCGGGCATCTTCAGATCAGTCAAAATCACGTCGTATTTGTCCGATCTGAGAACTCTAAGAGCCTCGTCGCCGGAAGAAACGGTGGATATTTCATAGCGGTCGCTTTTTTCGCTGAATATATCTATGCAACTTTGCCGAACGACAATTTCATCGTCAACAATCAGCATTTTAATTTTTTTAGGCATTTGCAACCCCTTCCGCAGGCAGTTTTACACAGAATTTCGATCCTTGTCCGACAACGCTTTTTACGGTTATATCGCCATTGTGCCGTTTCACAATTCCGAAACAGATTGAAAGGCCCAATCCCGTGCCTTCTGTCGGACCTTTCGTGGTGAAAAAAGGATCGAACAAGCGCTCGAGATTTTCCGCTGGAACTCCGCATCCGGTGTCGGTGAAAGAGACTTCCACAAAACTGCGGGGCGGAGCGACTTTCGATTCCACAACCGACAAGCGCGATTCCACGCTCACTGTCCCTATTCCCTTCATCGCGTCTGCGGAATTAATCAAAAGATTCATAAACACCTGATGCATCTGTCCCCGGTCGACGTTTAATTCAGGCAAATCAGGCGCGAGGTCTTTCAGTATTTTTATGTTATGAAAAGACTCCTGATTTTCCACAAGCGAAATCGCGCGGAGTATCACATCGTTGATTTTCGTCTGAGTTTTTTCCGGCGTGGATTGCCGCGAAAATTCGAGAAGCCCCGCTACTATGTTGCGACATCTTTTTGTTTCGTCAACCACGACGCTAAGCCACTTTTTTTCCTTCTCGCCTTCTACTCTTTCAAGAAGGAGCGAACTGTAGCTAAGGACGGCGGTGAGAGGATTGTTAATTTCGTGGGCTATCCCGGCGGAAAGTTGTCCCAGAGAAGCCAATTTGACCGACCTAACCAGCTTCATGTGCGTCTCGTCGTTAATGCGGGAGTAGATGTCCTCGAAGGTCGAGCCTGATTCCGGGTCTCTTCCCACGTATCCGGGGGCAATGGGACTTCTTTTCGAAATTGAATCTCCGTTCACAATTTCAGGAGCGACGGTGTCATAAGTAAGAAAGCTCCTGTATCCGGATTCCTTTCTGAGCTTCTCGGCCATTCGGTTGAACGAATGAGAAAGCCTTCCGAATTCGTCGCTGGCGTACACAGGCACGCGCGTGTTGTAATTCCCTGCCGACACGTCTCTAACTCCTCCCAGCAAGGCCGTCATGGGACGTATCAGAAAGTAATACAACATCGCCGCCAATGCGGTCATTATCGCGATGAAAGATGAAACTCCGAGGATTATCAGATGCCTCTTGATTCCAGCGATTTTATTATCGACGTCTGACAACGACATTGTGATATCGAAAAGGCCGAGAACTTTTTTGTCTCTCGGATGATGGTCATGGCACATGAGGTAGCAACCTTCCTCATTGTAAATCGCCTGTGTGAGGCTAACAACCCGCCCTTCTCCGGATTTTGATTTGGAAATTCTCGCCCTGTCAGAAATTTCTATGTCTTCCAGCGGAGCGCCTCCCGCATGGCACACCGCGCACTGTTCGGCGCTTATGTCTATCGCGTCGCCAATCTCTCCGGGAACGGTGGATTTGCTGATCACGCCTCTCTTATCGAAAATCCTTATCGTCTCGATTTCATCGGATTGCTTGGCTATGTAGTCTATAGTCTCCTGCACTTTCTCTTTCGTGTTTTCAAGCATGTAGTTGCGAGTCGAGTATTTTACCGTTCCGGCTATGTTGTCGGCCCCGATAAGCACCTCGTCGATAAGTTGCTTCTCCTGCATGCTTATGTTGTAATAAGTGCCTATCCCGATCAGCGCGGTCAGCGCGGCTCCGATGAAAATAAACAGTTTGAAGCCGAAGCTGCTGAAGTAAGGTTTCAGAGCGACAAATCTGTTTCGGTATTTTTCAGCCTTTTTCAACACGGACGGCGCAAACCTTCAATTCGGGTATTTTCGCCACAGGGTCGAGCGCGTCATTCGTGAGCCTGTTAACCGGAGCCTCGCTGAAATGAAACGTCGTGAAAACAACCCCTTTTTCCACCATTCCGGACACGCGCGCGCGCAAACTGATTTTCCCTCTTCTGGAGGACACTTTCACCATGTCGCCGTCCGACACGCCTATGCGTTCCGCGTCGGATGGATTAATCTCAAGCGTTGCTTCGGGGGCGAGAGTTTCGAGGCTAGGACATCTGCGAGTCATCGTACCCGTGTGGTAGTGATACTGAATGCGTCCGGTCGTCAGAATCATCGGGTATTCATCGTCCGTTAATTCCGCCGCAGGTTTGTAAGGAATGGCGGTCATCAGACCTTTGCCGCGCTTGAAGCCTTCCGCGTGAAGGAATTCAGTGCCGGGATGATCGATGTCCGGACACGGCCACTGTATGCCGCCTTTTTCAAGACGGGAGTAACTTATACCGGCGTACGAGGGAACAACTCTTCTAATTTCGTTGAATATTTGCTCAGGAGAGGCATAGTCCGCTGAGAATCCCATGAGCTGAAACAGCCGCTGGATTATTCTCCAATCAGGGTAACAGCTTCCGAGAGGCTGAACCGCCGCCCTAACGCGCTGCGCTCTGCGCTCTGTGTTTGTGAAAGTCCCGTCCTTTTCCGCCCAACTCGCGCCCGGAAGAACCACATCCGCTCTTGCGGCCGTTTCAGTCAGAAAAATATCCTGAACCACAAGAAAATCAACTTTGTCCAACGCTTCCTCGATGTGGGTGATATTCGCGTCAGATAGCGCCGGGTTCTCGCCCATCACGTAAAGCGCGCGAATCTCCCCCTTCAGAATCGCAGGCATCATCTCAGTGACGGTTAATCCGGGTTTCGACGGCAGCGAATCGACGCCCCAGACGGCCGCGATTTTTCGTCTTGCCGAGTCGTCAGCGACGCTCGCGTATCCCGGAAGCGAGCTTGGCAGAGCGCCCATGTCGCAAGCGCCTTGCACGTTGTTCTGTCCTCTTAACGGATTGACGCCTGTGCCGCGCCTTCCGACGTTGCCTGTGAGCATCGCCAGATTCGCCACCGATTTCACAGCGTCAGTTCCTGTGACATGCTGCGTTATTCCCATCGCGTATAGAAAAGTCGTTTTATCGGATTTTCCTATCAGTTCGGCCACCGCAATCAGATCGGACGCCGGAATCCCCGTTATGCTCTCAACCTGTTCGGGAGTGTAACTTTCCACTTCGCGGGCCAGTTCTTCGAACCCTTCGCATCTTTCATCAATATATTCTTTATCATGAAGATTGTTCTTGATAATCCAATGCATTATGCCGTTTAGCCAAGCGACATCCGTTCCGGGTTTCTGGCGAAGCCAGTAGTTCGCCTGTTCGACCAAATCTATGCGCCTCGGATCAGCCACCACGAGACGGGCGTCCCTCCGCTCCACCGCTCTCTTAATTCTCTGCGCGATTATGGGATGGTTTTCCGTTGTATTGGTTCCGGTGATAACAATAACATCAGCCTCCTCAATCTCAGCAATCGAGTTGGTCATCGCGCCGCTTCCGAAGACTGTGGCCAGACCGGCCACGGTGGAAGCGTGTCAAAGCCGGGCGCAGTGATCGACGTTGTTCGAGCCGATCGCCTGCCTTATGAACCTCTGAAAAAGATAGTTTTCCTCATTAGTGCATCTTGCGCTTGAAAGCCCCGCGATGGAATCCGGACCGTGTTCCGCCAGAGTTCGCCTGAATTCTCTCGCCACCTTAGTCAAGGCTTTCGTCCATGTCGTTTCTTCAAGTTCTCCCTTTTCATTCCTCATCAGCGGCTTGCCGAGGCGCTCCCCGCTGTGTATGAATGCATACCCGAATCTGCCTTTCGAGCACAGTCTTCCTTTGTTGACGCCCGCTGCGTCGTCAGTCGTCACCCCGACCACTTTGCCGTTCACAACATTCAGTTCCAGAGAACAGCCTACCCCGCAGTACGCGCATGTCGTAGCCGTTTTTTCCGTTTCCCACGGTTTGCCCTTGCCGCCCCCCATCCGCTCTTCGATTGCGTTCACCGGACATACTCTCATGCACTCTCCGCATGAGACGCAGCGTGAAGGGCTTTCAGGATCGGCGAGAGCGGGCTGGATCGATGCCAGCGCCCCCGGCCCCGCCATCGTTATCGCTCCAAGCCCTCTTATCTCCTTGCAGACTTTCACGCACCTTCCGCACAACACGCACCGCCTCGGATGATAGTCGAGTATCGGCGTCGAAAATTCCTTCCACGGATACTCCTCCGTCTTGATGCTGTAGCTCCCGAAATCGTTCGGGGCTAGGTCATACTCGTATGCGATATCCTGAAGCTCGCAATCGCCGTTTTTTGGACACGGCGAACAGTTCAACGGATGATGCGCCAAGATCATTCTTATGACCTCGCGCCTCAGGTTAAAAAGCCTCTCCGAACGAGTGACCACTCTCATGCCGTCCAGAGCCTGAGTGTTGCAGGCGGTAGCCGGCCTGTCGACGCCTTCGACCTCCACCACGCACACCCTGCATGAGCCTATCGGGCTTAGAGCTTCGTGATAACAGAGCGTCGGGATTCTTACTCCCACCGCCCTTGCCGCTTCGAGTATGGTCGCCCCTTCCGGCGCTAATACCGTCTTCCCGTCGATCTCCAGTTGCACTTTCTTTTTCGTTTCGATGATTGTGGTCATTGTTTTATTCCTCTGTGGCGAACAACGCGATTCTGTAACAACGCAGGCATCTCTCCGCCTCTCTTATAGCTTCGTCGGGCTTTAATCCGCGCTCGATTTCGACAAAGTCCGAAGTCCTCTCGCGCGCCGGTCTCATTTCCAGCCGGCAACGCGCCTTGTTTCCAAGCCTGTTCACCGGAGCTTGCGGCAGGGACATCGTTTTTAGCAATCTGAACATCCTTTCCGCTTCGGGCATGCTCATCTTCTCTCCGCGCATCCTCTGATCCATGCAATGGGCGACTCTCAATCCGTGTCCCATGGCGTCAATCAGCGCGGCGGGACCGCTCACGCAGTCTCCTCCAGCGAACACCCTGTCCCTGCCAGTCATCATCGTGTTGTCGTCCACGGCGATAGTTCCCCACTTCGTGGTCTCTATTCCGCTTCCGCTTGACAGGAAAGAAAAATCCGAGGACTGCCCTATCGCCGGTATCACGATGTCGCACTCTATGAAAAAATCCGAGCCTTTGACTTCTACAGGCCGGCGACGGCCCGAAGCGTCGGGTTCGCCCAAGTCCATCTTCACGCAGGTTATCCCCTTCACTTTGCCGGCCTCGGCGTCGATTCTTACGGGATGCGTCAGAAATAGGAACTCCACGCCCTCTTCCATCGCGCCTTCTATTTCCTCGTGGTCCGCCGGCATTTCTTTCTGAGTGCGCCTGTACACCACGCTCACTTTTGAGTATCCGAGTCGAATGGCGCTTCTCGCGCAGTCCATCGCAACGTTGCCGCCTCCCACAACCACGACTCTGGTTCCTACGGGAGGCTTGAATTCTCCTATGTGATGCAGAAGATTGAGATCGCGCAGGAAAGTCACTCCAGCCACATACCCTTCCGGATTAGCGTCTTCTCCCTCCATCCCAACGCTTTTGCTTCCGTGCGCTCCGACGGAGATTAGGACGCTGTCGTATTCCGTCTCAAGTTGGCTTAGAGACAAATCCCTTCCCAGCCGCTTGCCATAATGAAACTTCACTCCGATTTCTGATATCCGCCTGACTTCCGAACTGATAACGTCGCGAGGCAGCCTGTAGTCGGGAATCCCAACCGCGCTCATCCCGCCCGGCTCCCGCAGGTCTTCGAATATATGGACTTCATGCCCCTTGCGCTTGAGATAAAAAGCGGCGGTAAGCCCGCAAGGCCCGGCTCCTATAATCGCCGCATTCTTTCCGCTAGCGGACGGAATTTCTTCCAGCGGCTTGGACCTTGCCGAGACATAAGACACTATCTGATCATTGACGAATCTTTTCAGGTGTTTGATTGAAATCGCCTCGTCAAGCTCTTCGCGGCGGCAGACAAATTCGCAAGGCCTGACGCAGACGCGCCCGCAGACTCCCGCAAGCGGATTCTTCCTGCCGATTATCGCAAGGCTTTCATAGTAGTTACCGCTTCTGATCGCGTCCACATATTCCGGGATATCCAGATGGGCAGGACAGGCTTCAATGCAGGGAGCGGTTGCCATCGCCCTGTAGTTTCCTCGTTTCACAGGCCCGCGGCCCGCAACCGCCTCCTCAAAAGCTTCAGGCATCAGTTCCATCATCTTGAGCAAAGCAGTCATGGATGTGTGGCCGAGTTCGCACATGGAGGCGTCCCGGATGACCGCCGCCATTGACCGTATGGCGTCAATGTCCTCGCGCCGCCCGTGCCCGTCCGCCAACGCGGCCAGTTTCTCGGCCACTACTTTCGTGCCCACTCTGCACGGCGTGCAGTATCCGCAACTTTCTTCCTGCGCTTTTTCGACGTACGCCCTTGCCATGTCCACGACGGGCGCGTCTCGGTCAAAAAGAAAAAAACCGTCCCATCCCATGAATGCCAGAATGTCGTTGCCGCTCTCGAATTCCTTCAATCCTTTGAACGCTTCCGGAATCGCCGACTTCTTAAGTCCCCGGTTGTCCGTCACATCGTCCCGCCAACTGCCTAAGATAACTTTCGCCATATCGCAAGATTCTCCATTGCCTTCTTCTTGATAGTCACCAGATTTCCGATTCTAATCTCCGGGCCATCGTCATCATCTGTTTATCCGTGAGCTTTCCGACGTTTTCCTCAATCCATTTCACGTCTCCGGTCGCTATCGCCGTTTTCGCTTCGGAACTGATGTCGTAATCTTTCAGAGCCTCCGAGCCTTCCATGTACAGCCGGTCAAAAAAGTCCGGGTCGTCGGATGTCCTGTCCAGAATCTCCAGCACGAGGGTCTCGCGCATTGATTTCTTCGGATCCTTCGCTCCGATAGCCTGAGACACCGCGTTCCTAAGTTCTTCGGGAGTGAAGGGTTTGGGGATATAGTCGTATGCGCCGAGTTTCATAAACTCTCTTGCGGTGTCCATAGATGGATAGCCTGTTATTACGATAACCGTTAATCGTGGATTCGTCTTTCTGATACGTCTTACGACTTCGACGCCGTTCAGTTCAGGCATCATAATGTCTGTTATGAACAGATCGATGCCGCCCGCCGATGCGATATCTATGCATTCTGCGGGCGATGTGCTTGTTATTATCTCAAGTCCGGTTTCCTCCAGTATTTCCCTGCACGTGTTGAGGATCACTTCCTCATCGTCAAGCACAAGCGCTTTTTTTGCTGTCTCTTCCATGATGCTTTCCTCCTGTTTTGATAAATCACCGATATTATTGAAACATATACATAAACCGGAAACGCGCTAGCGAGCGATAAGCATACATCTCGCGCGTTCCCTCATCCCGGACACGATTAAACGCCGCTAAGCCGGGTTGTTTCTCTGTTGTTCACCGCGATCGATTGAGTTCTATTTCATTTTTTGCTTTTTTAGTTCGACCGCAGCAGCGCCACTTCACCTATTTGAAATCATATCAAAGGCATCATTGAAGTGTCAAGAACGCGTTTTCTGCGACCTTCAAAACCCTTGTCACATCTATAGCTCTAGCCGTTATCCGCTTGTATAATGTTGTTGATATATTATGGCAATTGTAAACTGATATTTAATCGGCATTATGTCGGCGATTAGAATCAACATTTATTCTGAGTTGCTAGGAAAAGAGCGGGATAAAATGTCAAAACGCGTAGTCGTGATGCCTGCGTTGAATGCTGAAAAAACGCTTGCGGCGACATATTCGCTGATCCCCAAGGACTGCGTTGACGAAGTGATTCTTGTCGACGACGGCAGCGTTGACGCCACTGTGGATATCGCCAAACGGCTCGGAATTCATGTGGTGGCTCATCCGCATAACGCCGGTTACGGAGCCAACCAAAAGACGTGCTATATGGAAGCTCTGCGCAGGGACGCCGATGTGGTGATAATGCTCCATCCGGACGGACAGCACGATCCCAAAATAATTCCTCGGATGATTCAAGAGATCGAAAACAAAAGCGGAGACCTCGTCCTTGCGTCTCGTTTTCTCCCTCCGGGGGACGCTCTCAAAGGCGGCATGCCTCTTTACAAATTCTTCTTCAACAGGCTCCTCACATTGGTCGAGAATATCGCCCTCGGACTCCGCATGTCAGAGTATCACACCGGGTATCGCGCTTATTCCAGAAAACTCCTTGAAACGATTCCTTTCCTCCGCAACTCTAATGATTTCGTATGCGACCAACAGATTGTGTTTCAGACCGTCAGCTTCGGTTTTAATATCTGCGAACTGCCTATTCAGACTAGATATCTTGATGGGTCTTCTTCAATCGGATTCAGTCGGAGCGTCGTTTACGGCCTGATGACTCTTTGCTATGCTTTTTCATATCTGCTTTTCCGTTCGGGGCTTTTCAAAAGTCGCTTGTTCAAAAAATAAAACACTCTATTCTCGCCAAACGAGAGACAAGAATATTTGTAATAGATCAAATCGATAGAGACGATAATTGTGAAAAAGAATGCAAAACATAAAAAAGCTGAGAGCGCGAAACTGACTTTATATTCAGCCGCTTTGAAAACGCCCGCGAAGAATGCTATCGACAAATTAACTTCTAATGCAATGAACAGACCGGAAAATATCTACTTGGCGGCCGCTGCCGCAATCGTCATAATTCATTTTCTAATTCTCGCTTCCTTCTTCAAGCCCGCCGCTTCTGGACTGGATTCTCACGGCTATATCAAACAAAGCCGTCTGATAGCCGATACAGGCAGGAACTTCGAAGTTGTGGAGTCAAGAGCGCAATTCACGGGGTACACATGGAGACAAAGCATTGAAAAGGGCAGATACGACAATCCATGGCCGGCAGGATTCCCCGCAATATTGGCCGCGATTCGCATTGTTTTCGGGGCTAAATCCGTGTATTGGGCCAATCCGATAATGGCGTCGCTGGCTCTCATTGTTTTTTTTCTTTTCTGCCGTGAACGGATAGGATCGCGTTGGTCGCTCGCCGCTCTGACATTATTTGCGATTAACCCTGTCTTCAACCAGCACATTCACTATAACTATTCTCACATTGCCGTCCTGTTTTTTCTTATGATGTCCTTGGCGCTCGCAGTTCGCAGCCTGCGCTCGGAACGATCCGCGCTTCTTTTATTAGCTGCCGGATTATCTGCAGGTTGCATACCTTCCATAAGGATGATTGAAAGCATTTTTGTGCCGGCAATATTATTCTACATTGTAATAATGAGCGATTCGCGCAAGTCGCGCCGAGCTGCGGCTTTCGCCTCCGGAGCCGCTTTGCCCATAATTGCTTTCTGCGTGTGGAATCAAATCGTCTACGGAGCCTTCTGGAAAACCGGCTATTCGTTGTTCTACGATGATATCTCAAGCATGTTCAGCTTTAAATATCTTGCTCTTTATTCGTTGGGATACATTCAGAAATTGTTAGGCGAAGGTTTAGGATTCGCGTTTGCTCCGGGCATTCTCGGAATAGTATTTCTTTGCGCGCGCCGAGCAACATGGAAAGAAGGCTTTTTATTCGCCTCGATTGTTCTTCCTCTAATGTTATTGCAGATTTCTTACCTTTTTCACCCCGCGCCTGAAATGATGAGATTCTTTATTCCAGTTTTTCCCTTATTATCGCTTGCAAGCGTATGGCTGTTAAAGGAACTGACATCGGGGAAAAGAAAGCAGGGAATCGCCCTTGCCGCGGCTCTGATTGTTTTATCCGCTATATGGGGAATTCCCCAAACGAAGTATTCTCTCAACACGCTAAAATTCAGGCAGAACGCGTTGGCCGGCATCGCTGAAATGCTCGAGAAGAATGCGCCGCGAGGCTCGGTCGTTATCGCCGACGAAGTTGTCGCTCAGCATCTTGACGCGCTCGGTTACTGGAAAGTGGCGGACGCCAACCTGTTGGTTGAAGACAGGCAACGGCTGTACGGACGGACAACTCCACAGAATAAAGTCGCGGCCTTCGAGAAAGACGCTCTCGATTGGGCCGGAGATGGCGGCCGTGTATTCTGGGTGGGGAAAGATAGCGCTGAACGCGCCTTCGCTCCTTATCTTGCCTCAACCCGCATGTCGCCGAAAGCTGAAATCATTCTAGAAGACAATCCATACTTAAGAGAAAGCGATTTCGCGATAAGAGCGCGCAATCGGACATCCCCGAACAGCCCGCCGCTTCTCAAAAGAGGTTGCGGCAACTTCGACATGGGCGCGCTCGGAAGATTTGAACTGATGTTCGCCGCGCTCCTCGACGGCTCTCCGTTTGTTCTGTACGAATTAAAGCCGGTTGCAGAATAAATACATAACCCTGAAAAAACCGATTAGAATTATTTTCGCCTTCGTCGATTCTATTTAGCCTTCAACCAATTTCCCGGTCTTTGGGTCGAATGTCATCGCCTGAAAGTATTCAGGCATGACAATCCTAGCGCCGGGCGACACCGCTTTGACTTCGCTGAAGAAACTGTCGATATCAACGCCCGACATCAGGTTATTCCCGAATTTGAAAGGCTGAAAAAAATCGTCGTAATGATGAGGGATAATGTAATCCGGTTGAAGCCGGCTGTTGAGCCGTGCAATATAGTTCGGAGTGTCCTGCCTGCCTGCGAGGCATGTGAAAAGCGCGTTGACTTTTCCAACTTTCGCAGTTTCATCGTCTATGAGGTCGGCGCTTCCGATGTGATAAAGCTTTAGAGCGCCGATTTCGATGAGCAGTCCGTAGACGCCGCCTGCGCGGTAGTGCGAGGCGCGCATCGGCTGCTTCGGTCTTCCTGATATCTGGCCGGGAAACGGTATTCTTCCGAGCACGGCTTTTCCGTGAACTCCGGGCACAAAAGTGACTTTGAAAGGCCCGCACATAATGGGAATGAAAGTCTCCACCACTTTGACTTTTTCATCCGGCATGCCCGCGCCCAGACAAACAGACGCGGTTGAGGGAGAGCCTAGGACAAGGGCGCGGGTCTTCGACGCAATCTCCGGAACATCCAGCAGGTGGTCGTAATGGCTGTGGCCGACGAGAATATAATCCGCCTCAGGGAAAACCTCCGCGCAAAGCTGTTCGTTGCATTTGAGCGGCATTGCGACCATTCCCGCCATCCGGGGCCGGGTTACGAATGGGTCTATAAGAAGAGTGGTTCCTTTGTGTTTCAACCTGAAACCGGCGCACCCGGTCCACTCGATGCTGACAGCGTCTTTTAGTTCCGAGAGTTCCGCCGACTTGATTTTATACTGCTCCGGGATTCCGTATGCCATATCGCCTCTCCTATCCGCCGCAAAAAAAACGCAAAGCAAAATCATACTCGCAAAACTTGATAAATCAATAAAAAGCGATTATTTCCAGTGTTCCGGCCTGAAATCCGGAGGGAGAACTGTATGGAATTTTTTGACGCGCCAGTTTCTCAGGAAGGCGACACGGCGCAGATTAGGATCGGGATTGGTGGGCATCGGATGCCCCACTTTTTCCATCAGTGGCAGGTCTGAACTGCTGTCCGAATAGAAATAACAGTCCTTAAGATCGAACCCGTATTCCTGAACGTATTCGCGGGCGAGAATCAGTTTGCCTTCCTCGTAACAGAAAGGTTTATCCGCAGTGGCTACCATCAGCCCGTCTTTATAGTGAAAATTCGTGGCGATCGACTTGTTGACTCCGAGATAGTCGCCGAGCACGTCAATCAAAGGCTGGAGGCTGGCAGTCAGCAGCACCACATGATTGCCCCGCTTCTTGTGCCATACGATTTCTTTGTAAGCCAACCTGTATATGTTGTGCCGCATATGCTTATCAAAACAATTCTGAGCGATTTCATCTATTTCCGCTTTCGAGCGACCCTCGAACTGCGACAATCCCTTTTCCATCAGATTGTCGTAGTCGACCGCGCCCGTCTTGGAATCTATCAACGCTTTCAACATGTCCCAAATGTAACGCGGGGATGTCGTTTCGCCTTTGCCGAGAAACATCAGCTTGGCCAACATCACTCCGGATGAGCCTTTTAGAATCGTGTCGTCAACGTCGAAAAATGCGACCGCCATGTGTCCGCCCCGCCCGCCGTTTTTCCAAATATCCGCCCCGCTGCTCCGGGAGCCTACTTAATATACCCTTCTTCCCGCAGTTCGTCCAGAACATATTTCGTTCTGTTGAACGTGTTGAATATCACCATCGACGTGATTGTGGCCGAGGTCACAGCGTCCGCTTTGGGGTCGAACAGCAACGGCCTTTCTATCTGTCTTCCGGCGACGCGTTGCCTGAATATTTCGGCGTCGGATTCGTCCCACGGCTTGTTTCCAAGCTTCGACAGGTATACCGGCTCGAACCCAATGAACTTTCCCTTTTCGTCGAAACTGTACACAAAAAAGACATTGTGGCAGTCGTTGCACGGAATTCTTCTGGCGATTACTCGCGCAAACACTTTTCCTGACTGGGAAGATGCAATGAATATTTCGCCGCTCACAGGCAGTTCGACCCTTTTAATATCCGATATCGAACCCGCCGGAGAAAGGGCCTTCTCCACCTTTGACTGTAGTTCCTCATCCGTCACGGGGAGTTTCAAATCGGCCTTCTCGTCCGCTTTTTTTATTTCTCTCGCTTTCGCCGCAAGCGCCGTCAAGTCGGCAATGAGCGCCGCGCGGGTAGATTCGTACAGTTTCTTTTCGTCGCGCATCAGCCCCAGATGAGTGTCGACAACCGTCAGACCGCCTGCTCCGTCCGGTCTGGCAAAAATCAGAAACGGCGTGCGAGGGTCTCCGGCCATCGCGTGAACCTCGAAATTTTCGTCCGGAAACAGCGGGAACTGCACAACTTTCTCCCGCCTGAAGGCCGCAAGCTCGTTGACGTTGTTGCCCGCGCCCACCGCTATCATCTTCACCCTTCCCCGCAAATCAGCGTCCGATTCGATCATGTCGTACAACTTGTTCATATAAGGAGCCATGCCGTGGCAGCTCACGCAATACACGCTGATTATCTCAACCAGCAGCAAATCCGCCTTGATGTCCGTCAATCTGAAAGGGGCTTCGCTTTTAGGAAGGCCGAGGTAGTTCAGTGTCGCCTCGTCTCCGGGGGTTGGAAGACTGAAGTTCCACAGCGCGTTTCCGGGCCCCGGAAGGCTGCCGGTTTTATCCTCGCGCCAATCCTGTCCCATTATGCTGGGAATCACCGTTGCCGCCGCAATGATCGCGACAACTGCCGCCGCCACAAAATATTTCGCCGTTTTCGATTTCTTCATATTGATGCCTCCTTGAAAATGGTAAATGTTCAACCGCCCGACCTGATTACATATCGATATGCGGATAGCGCCGCTTTGGCTCCCTCTCCCGCCGCAACGATTATTTGTTTTTCGGGAACTGTCGTAACATCGCCGGCCGCGAAGATGCCGGGAACGTCCGTGCGGCATGCGCAATCGACGATAATTTCTCCCAGTTCATTCATAGGAACAACGCCTCTTGCGAAATCTACGGCCGGGGTCGAGCCGATCTCCACGAACACGCCGCTCACGCTCAATTCGCTCGCGACTCGCGTCGCCTTATCTTCTATCTCGATTCCCTTCAGCATCTTTTCGCCGAACACTCGTTCGACGGAAGCGTTAACAATCGGCTCTATGTTCGGCATTTTCTTGATTTTTTCAAGATAGACTTCGTCAGCCCTCAACGCCGGGCCGATTTCAATCAGATAAACCTTCGGACATATCTTCTGAAGCTGTATAGCGGCCATCAAGCCGGAGTTGCCCCCGCCGACCACCGCCACATCCATCCCGGCGAACATCGGGCCGTCGCACGTCGCGCAGAACATCACTCCCCGGCCCGCATAGTCGTCTTCTCCGGGAACTCCCATTCTGCGAGGCTTTCTTCCGGACGCGATAATCACCGACTTGCCCGAAATGATTGCTCCGTCTTCCAAAGTGACTCTGAAAACTTGGCCGGTTTTAATCGACGCCGCCCGGCCGTATTCGCGCTTAATTCCGAACGAGGTCACGTGAGCCTCGAATTTCTCAACAAGCTCCGCTCCCGATATGTGCGTGTATCCTAGATAGTTTTCAACTTCCGAAGAGTATGCAGCTTGCCCGCCAAGCTCGTCGCCGAGGACTATCGCGCTCATATTTTTTCTAACAGCGTAAATTGCCGCCGTCATGCCGGCAGGCCCGCAGCCTATTATGATTGCGTCGTAAACTTCTTTCGATGATTCGTTCTCTGGGTTCATCGCGGCATCCATTCGCCGTCTCAAAGCCCTAATGCGTTATCAATGTCGGCTTTCTCGAAACCCGCTATGACACGACCGTCGATGTCCAGCACTGGCACTCCCATCTGGCCTGACTTCTCGACCATTTCCTTCCTCTTATCGGCGTCCAATGCGACATCATAGTCCGTGTACGCGACGCCCTTTTCGTCGAGATATTTCTTCAAGCTCTTGCAGTGCGGACACGTGGATGTGGAATATACCAGCACGTCAGCCATTTGTCGCCTCGTCTCTTCGCGCCCGCCTTCGCGGCGCTAATATTAACTCACTCGTTCATGAACAACCCGTGATCTTGAAAATAATTGTAGTAATCCTGAATGTAGTTAGCGTGACCCAACTCCCATTCCGCCAGCATGGCGTAGAGGCGTTTCTCCGTCTGATTTGAGGCTTTTTCGCTCAGTTCGAGGTACATAGCACGGCCCTTGTTTTCCATTTCTATGGCGCGTTCGAGCGCTTCGGTTTCCGTGGCAGTAACCGAGATGTCCTTAGCCAAGCTCCGGGAAGCTTCGACGAATATTGCTTTGAAATCCTTTTCGGGGCTGATGGTTATTTCATCCGGCCATTCGCCGCCCGCCGACAGCCTGTCGTGCAACCCGGACAAGTAATCGACGTGCTTCTTTTCATCTTCGACAAGCATCTCGAACAGCGCTCTCGTTGCGGGATTCAGCGCCCGTTCCGCTGCCATCCGGTAGTAATCCATGCCCTCTTTCTCGAAAAAAACGACCTCTATCAATGCTTGGATGCCTGCGTCGTCCATTGTTTCCTCCCGCTGTTTGCGCCTCTGTCATTGATTCAACAGTTCCGCGATTTTTGCGCCAGCGTATTCTCCTTGCTTCATCGCGTTCATGTACGGCGAACCGTATTGCTGTTTTTCAGTCCCTTCGCCGGATGTTTCCGCGCAGTCTCCCGCCGCGAAAGCCGTCTCAGTCGATGTTCTTAGTTCCGAGTCGACGACGATGCCGCGCGCGGTCTTTATAGCCGAGCCTTCGAGAAATCTCAAATCCGGAGACGCGCCGATTGTGGCAATCGCAAGTCCGGTATGTATCACCGCGCCGCATTTTGTGACCACTCTCTCCAGTCTGCCTTCTGAGCCTTCGAACCTTTCCACTTCGTCGTCCAGTTCAACATTGACCCCGTTCTTGATCATCGAGTCGCAGCGGTTCTCCGCCTGCTCAGGCTTCAGCGCGGGAGCTCCAACTTTATCCTTGCCGCCTCTGACAAGCAAAGAAACGCTCGCGCCTCTCTTGCACAGAGCTTCCGCCGCTTCGACTCCCAGAATGCCGGCGCCAGCCACGACTATCTTTGATTGTCCTTCCGCCCTGCGAAGTATGTCCTCCGCGTCTGCAAGCGTTCGCAGAGTAACCACCCCGTCCAACTCGGAACCGGGCCATCTTGGCTTGTTGGCTACCGCCCCGCTTGCAAAAAGCAGATAGCTGTAATTCAATGCGCTTCCGCCACGCAACATTGCGACTCGCGCTTCAGCATCAATTCGCTCGACCCGCCCGAACAAAAGCGAAACCGCGTTCCTCGAATAAAAGTCCGGCTTTAGAAAAATGTCGTCCTTCTTGATTTCGCCGGACATGAATCCGAGAGAAAGCTTCGGTCTCGGATAGAAGGGAAAAGGCTCGTCCGTGACCATGAGAATGGACGCGTTCGGGGAGCCCTTACGAATAGTCTCGGCAGCCCTTCGCCCCGCCGCTCCGTTGCCGATTATCAACACATCTGCCATCGCGACCTTCTTTCTCCAACTTAAAATTCGGAATTGTGCGCGCTCTGCCCGCTCGCGTCACACTTTCTCGAACATATCTTTGCCGACTCCGCAGTCCGGGCAGACCCAGTCTTCCGGGATGTCTTCAAAAGCCGTTCCGGCGGCGACGCCGTTATCGGGGTCTCCGACGGCGGGGTCATAGATGTAACCACATGCTGTGCATTCGTATTTCGACATTTCATTCCTCCATTATCACGGAACACAGTTCCGGTTATTTGTAAGATTCAACTTTGTCGGCAAGCTCCGCGCCGAGCTTGCGGCATTCCTCAAGCGTCGCGGCGTCGGGCTTGTACACGCATGTCAGAGGCTCGCGAACTCTCGCTATCCCGGTCTTTTCAAGCTCTTCGTCAACCTGCTTTGCTCCGCCGCCTGCCCATCCATGCGACCCGAACGCGGCTCCGATCTTATTTGTCGGTTTAAGCCCTCTCAAGTAAGCGCAGAACGCAGCGCAGGTCGGAAGTATGTTATTGTTTAGCGTCGGTGAGCCGACGGCCAACGCGCCTGCGTCTAAAACCTCTGTCATAATCTCGGTTAAATCGTTCACGCTCAGCTTAATCAGCCTTGCGTCCACGCCCGGCCTTGTCGCGCCTTCCAATATCGCCTTTGCCATCTGTTCCGTGCTCATCCACATTGTGTCATATATGACCAGAACTTTCGGTGTCGGCTTGCAGTCCGCCCAATCCTTGTACGAGGCGACGAAATCCGAAATATGTTTCCTCAAAATCAAACCGTGCGCCGGGGCCACCATGTCGATGTCAAGCTGCTCGACCGCAGGAATCGTCTTCTTCACCACCTTGCCGAGGTGCATGATTATGTTCGCATAATATTTCTTTGCCTCGCGCATCAGCTCTTCGAAAAGAACTTCGTCGTCGAAACAGCCCGATGAGGCGAAGTGCTGTCCGAAAATATCCATCGAAAAAAGAAGCTTGTCCGAAGGGCTGTATGTGACCATCGAGTCTGGCCAATGCGCCATCGGGGTGGCCACGAACGAAAGCGTCCGAGAGCCGATATTTAGAGTGTCCCCCGTTTTTACAACGTTGATTTTCCAGTCGGAACCGCCGTAGTATTTTTCCAGCCCGGATTTCCCCGCCGCAGTGGCTATTATCGTCGCGCCGGGAGCGGCCGCCATCACATGCGGGGTCGAACTGGAGTGATCCGGCTCCGTGTGGTTCGATATCAGATAGTCTATCTTCGCGGGGTCAACAATCTTCGATATGTTTTCAAGCAGACGCGACGAAAATCTATTCTTGACCGTATCGACGAGGGTTATCTTCTCGTCGACTATCAGATACGCGTTATATGTGGAGCCTCTCGAAGTGGTATATCCGTGAAAGTCGCGCACATTCCAGTCTTTGACCCCTACGGTATATATATTTTTTTTAACCTCAATAGGATTGCCCATTTTGAATCCCCCCGGATGTCTTTAAAACAAACCGCTCGAAAAATCCGCGAAACGCCCGCGCCTCAAGCGGCGCGGGCGCGTTTCATCGCTGCAAAACTTCGCGGACACTTTTTGCTCAGAACTTCTCGCAGAGCAACTGGAAATAAGGCTGTTCATGCTTGCAGGCGGGACATATCTTGGGCGCGTCCGCGCCTTTGTGAACGTATCCGCAGTTCCTGCATGTCCATGTGGTCGCTTTTGCTTTCTTGAAAACCGACTTTTCCTTCACAACCTTGAGAAGGTCGAGATATCTTTTTTCATGATGCTTTTCGGCAACGGAGACCGCGTCGAAAGTGGCGGCAACATCCTTGAAGCCTTCTTTGCGGGCCACTTTCGCGAACATCGGATAAAGAACGCTGTGTTCGTGTTTCTCGCCCATAGCCGCGTGCAGCAGATTGTCGGCGGTCGTTCCCATGTCGCCGGCGGGATACATGGCGGTTATCTCCACGTCTCCGCCTTCAAGGTGCTTGTAGAACCTTTTAGCGTGTTCCTTCTCCTGATTGGCGGTCTCTTCGAAGATCGCCATGATCTGCTGATAACCTTCATTGCGCGCGACCGACGCGAAATAGGTGTACCTGTTTCTCGCCTGCGACTCGCCGGCGAACGCCGCCAGCAGATTCTTTTCCGTTTCGCTTCCCTTAAGCTTCATACAATCCTCCTATGGATGTTAATTTAGCTCATGCGTCTGCCCGGCATTACGCGCGGACAGCGTTCTTCGAAAACTAAGCTTTCCAGAGACCGTGCAGGTTGCAATACTCGCGCACTGCCACTTCCCCGTCCGCCTTGAAGCAAATCTCCGCCTCCGGAGCCATGCCGGGTTCGAGGAACACTCTGCACGTCCTGCCGCCGGAGATCACTTGTATCCATTCAATCCAGTGTTTCTCCTCCATCGGATGCGGGACCGACCCGACTTTGACCACGTAACCGTCGGTTGTCTTTTCGGCGACGGGCACGTGCTTCTCTTTCGACGCGTCCACCGTGTTCTCGGTGAACAGGATCATTTCCTTGCCGCAACATTCGAGAGAGCCTTTGCCCCCATGTAGAACTTCCACGATATTGCCGCACATCTCGCATTTGTAAACCTGAAATCTTTCAGCCATTTCTTTGCTCCCTTCACTGAATATATTTTCTTATTATATTCGCGCGCCGCCCGGTTTTCAATCGCCGCCGCGCCATTCACTTCTTCAATGCTTCGTTTCCGTTTTTGCCTCAATCATGTCTTTCATCATCTTGCGCGCCCTGAATATCCTCGATTTCACCGTCCCTATCGGCAAATCAAGGATTTTCGCCACTTCTTCATACAAATATCCTTCAAAATGAAATAACGAAAAAGGCATCCTGAATGAGTCGGGCAGAGAGTACAACATCCTCTCTATCCCATTGTCTATATGAGTTTCCATGAAAACTTTTTCGGGGTTTTCAGCGTAATGAACCGCGCTCTCCGCCACAGCGTGATATATGATATTCTCGCATTCGCCGTCCGAAAAATCGCATTCCATCTTCCTCTTGTTCTTGTTCACGTTGTTTATGTGGGTGTTAATCATTATCCGACTCATCCATGCTTTGAAATTAGTTCCCAGTTCGAATTTGTCCCAATAGTTGTAACCCTTCAACAGCGTTTCCTGATACAGGTCTTCTGCGTCTTGTATGTTGCGGGTCAGGCTGACTGCCTGCGACCATAATCTGGTTCTTTCCCGCTCCACATATTCTGTGAATTCCATGTATTCTTCCGCGCCGTTCATTTCATCACCTCTCTGTTTCATTCATTCCCATTTGTTTTTGTCTTTATGTTTCAAAATTTCCTCTTCCGCCATTTTCTTTATTTTGTATGCGCTATCTCTCACTACTCCGTACAAAACGCCACAACTGTCGTCATTCCTGTCCTCATCGCCCTGTTCGGCGACTTGAAACATCTCGTTTGTGACTTCGAGAACTTTTTTCAGGTTTTCGTTGAATGCTTTCAAATTGATGCCCTCGATATTTCCAAGTATTTGTGATTATTCTGTGTTTTTCCTCATCGGTTCGACATCCCGCTCCTTTATTAAGCAAACACTTAGCCAGATTGATGTCGATAGCCGCAATATTCGCAAATATCATTTGAAACAGGCAATATTTATTTTTCAACAGACATTGTCAAGATGTTCGTTAACTGTGACTCGTATCTGTATTTCGATACATATTTCAGCGGTATAATCGCCCATATCGATTGAAAAGACATGCAAAATATCTTTTAACAAGACTGATTTATTGATTTTAAATCCAATGCGAAGTGTTTCACATCCAATTTGAGACAGTATTGTATTTTGAGACGGAATCGATGCTTTTTCATCGGAATTTTTGCGCATTTCGAAATTGATAATTATTGATATGATATCGCGGTTAATGTAACATCTTTTTCATGTCTGAAAATAAAGAGATGACGCAAACCGGATTGAGCTTAGAAAGAAGTTCCGTCCGACCTGCGGCAAAGTATGCGATACTGCTGATAATTCTTTGCATTGCGGGACTCATCCGTTTTTGGCATCTAGGCATTCTGCCTAACGGGCTTCAGGTCGACGAGGCGTCGATTGCGTTCAATGCGTATCTTGTGGCTGAAACAGGGCGAGACGAGGCCGGGCAGCAATGGCCGCTCTATCCCCGCTCATCATGGAACCCGAAGCATCCTGTTTATTTCTATCCGGTCTTGCTCTCTGTCAAGGCTTTCGGTCTTAACGAAACAGCCGCCCGGATTCCATCCGTAATTTTCGGCCTAGCTGCGATATTCCTAGTTTACTTTCTTGCAATCGCGCTGACGGGCGATTGGCGCACAGGCGCGGTCGCCGCGTTTCTTCTTGCCGTATCGCCATGGCACTCCCATTTCAGCAGGGTCGGATTCGAAGCTGTTTCCCTGCCCGCCCTGCTCTGCGCCGCTCTGCTGTTGGCTCTCAAAGGCGCCAAATCGGGTAAAGGTTTGGCGCTCATCGCGGGAGCTTTGTTTTTGGGACTGTCATTCTATGCGTATCCGGTTTCGCTTGCGTTCTGCCCTCTTCTTGCAGCTGGTTTCGCGTTGATATATCGGAAAGAACTTCGCAGGATCATTATTCCATCCGTTGCCGCGATTGCGCTTCTGACGGCGATGTATGTGCCGGCAGCGACAGTCTCTTTCAAGAAAACGGGCATGGACGATTATTTTAACGATGTCTCTATCACAGGCCCGCGATTCGAGCGGAACGTTGCGGAGCATTTCTCGGTCGGCGGAAAAGAGCCGGAAGGCTTCAAAGCGTGGGTGGCCCAAGCGCCTGCCGCGCGCGCGGCGTACGGGTTCGTCACAAACTATATCGGGTATATGTCTCCGAATTTTTTTGTGATTCGGGGCGACACGACTTCCGGGGTGCATGGCCCGGCGTCGGGAGGCCAGATGCTGGCGGTTTCATACGCCCTTTTTATCGCGGGGCTGGCGGCGATTATCCCGCGTCTGCGCCGGGATAAATCCGCGCGTCTGATTCTCTGGTGGGTCTTGATATTCCCTGTCGCCGCGAGCTTGACAGACTGGGGACGCCAGCACGCCATCCGCTCCATAACAGCGCTGCCTGTCATCGAAATAGTGGCCGCAATCGGATTAGTATCTTTGGCGACGCTATTGTCAAAAAGAACAAGTTTTTCATTCGCGGCGGTTGCCGCCGCCGCTTTGATTGCGGTGTCCGCCGACGCCTCGTCTCATTTCCATTCATATTTTACCAACTACCCCGCAGAATCCGCCGCTCCTTTCAAATACGGATTCAGGGAAGGCTTTGAGTTTGTAAATAAGCGCCGGAACGAATATGAGTCCGTAATCGTCGCCGACTCGATCCCATATCTTCATTCATATATATTCTTTTATAATCCGCCGGCGGCGAACCGTGTTGTCAGAAACGCCGCAACCGGAGCGCTGGACATTCAGGCGACATACCGCAACATCGGATTCGATGTCTGCGACGTCAGATTCTGCATTGAAACCGCGCCCGTCCCGGCTCTGGTCATGGGCAGACCTCAACAGTTGCCGGACGGCATCTACAAAATGAGGAACTCGGAAGGCTGGTTCGCGCTCGAACAGATTCGCATGATTAGTTTTCCAGACGCGATAGCCACGTTAAAAATATCGGAAGTGTCTCATATGACGCCGGAAGATGTTTTAAGGGCAAGCGAAAAAAATAACTAGAACAAAGAAGAGGAATCGCCGCGATGTCCGACGAGAGAAAAAAGAAGGTTTTGCTGACAGGAGGCGCGGGAGGTCTTGGAGCGGTGTTCACGCCGAGGTTCGCCGCCGCCGGATTGAGCGTGAGGATGTTCGATCTGCCGACGCCCGTGAATGTCAAAACGTTCCGCTCGGTTCCGCCCGGTGTCGAGCTTTTCTGGGGCGACATTGCCGACGCGGCATCCGTTCGCGAGGCTGTCCGAGGGATGGACGAGGTTTTTCACCTCGCCGGCATCGTGCCGCCGCTGACGGAGACGAACCGGGGGCTGTGCATGAAGGTGAACGTGGAAGGAACTCGGAATATTCTCGCGGCGGCGGAAGAGGAATCGCGCGAGACCGGACGCCCTCTGCCGGTAAGGTTTTCATCGTCGGCGACAGTGCATGGAATCACTGTGAACGAGCAGCCGCCCGTCTCGGCAAATCACCCTCTAAGCGCCACCAGCAATTACACCGAATCAAAAATCGCGGCGGAAAAGCTTGTGAAAGGCTACAGCGGTCCGTGGACGGTTTACCGCTTCACCGCCACTTTGTATCTCATCATCAGAAAAGGCGATTTCTCGCGCATGAAGATGATCCCGGCGGACACACGCGTCGAAGCCGCTCACCTGTACGATGTCTGCGACGCGCTGATTAACAGCGTCGGCAATCCGGCGGCGGACAACAAAACATTCATTCTCGGCGGCGGCGAATCCTGCCGCATGCTTTACCGGGACCAGATAAAAAAAATGTTCGATATGTTCGGATTTCCGGAGCCTGACTGGAAAAAGTTCTCGACTGAGCCGTTCGCGCTCGACTGGTATGACACTGCGGAGGCTCAGGCGGTCTTGAACTACCAGAGCCGTTCATTTGACGACTACGTGGATGATTTCAGGCGCGCGCTCGGCTGGAAATACTACGCCATCAGATATCTCGCCGCCCCACCCATGCGACTCCTCCGCATCCGCCTGTGACACATTCAGCGCCAATCACGCGAACGCTTCGCATTCCGCTATTAAAGCCTGTAACAAAACGAAGTAGATATCAGTATGATGTATTGTATATTTCTCGAGTTTTTTTAGTAATCAGTTGGTAGAACATCAGATCTCCAAGCTGAGGGTCGCGGATTCGAGCCCCTTTTCTTGCTTTTTCACAAACAGTAATAATGATAACTATTATTTGATATTTCGCTGGTTCCTGATGAGCTGATTCTATTTGTTTTTTATCAGTAATGCCGCATCTAACAAATCTGGTTTTGGGTGATCTTCAAGTTCGCTTGTGCTTCCATATCGTTCCCAGTTCATTTGCCACAAATACAATAATCCAACCGCCATCTGTTCCAAATAGACTCCGAGCGTCCATGCAATACCTTCATACAGTATTACAAAAAACCAAACAATCGCCGGTATTGCTATTTTCAGTTTTGCCAGAACAAAAATAGGCAATATCGGTAAAAACATAATCAATAATGCTAGCTCAGTTAATGTGTATGTTGTTAGAAATTGAATTGGGTGCTTTTTTATTATTGAGATTGCTTTGCTAATGGCCGAAGCCGGCCATTTATTTTCCCATGTTATTGCAGGCAATGCCAAAAATACAGTCATGCGAACAAGCTTTTCGAACATGCTTAATCCCAAGGTCCACCAAGTAGTTGGGCTGTTATCTAATCCAGCTAACGTCTCTGCCGCTCCCTGTAATGAAAAATCATCGTCTAAATCATCATCACCCCGACGCTTTATACACCTGATTATTACAATAACCCACCAGATAAATGCCCAGACAATTGCAATTGGTATGACTTTTATCAAATCTCTAAATACAGCATCGAAAGTTGCTCTTACTAACGATATTTGTTTCCCGCTTTCCATTCGTTCAATAAACTCCAGCATAAACACATTCGATATACAGATCGATAGTGACATAATAAATATCATCACAAACGCAACAAAGCATTCAATAAGTACTGATGATGTCGACTCATATACATATTTACCATACAACGTAACTGATGCAACAACTACCCATGAACAGAAAATCGGTAGTGCTAATATCGGTCTTTTAATTATCAGATCAATAGATCTCTTAATTAATAACCATCCTTCTTTAAAACCAGTGCCAAGTTTACCCTTTTTCGCTGGCACCCGAACAATTTGCCTGCACGAAGTACAATGCACCGTTCTACCGAGTTTGTCTTCCGATATATCAAAAATCATCTGTTTGCATTTTGGGCACCGTAAGTGCATAATTATTCTTCCTGTTCGCCAGATCGAGTCGTCCATATATTAAACCTTAAATGCGCCTGATGTGCAACAGTGTGTCGTCTTACAGCATGTTTCTTTTTACGATCACAGAAATCACCCACCATCCAAAACTACCGCTTACCATTAACAATCCAAAGTTGGCGGAGGGTCGGGCGGGGGGAGCGAGCGCGGTTTGGGACAATTCGCGGGCGTTTTGCGGATATTATATGGAAAGCGGATGCGGCCCGGTTTTTACGCATTGCCGCGTTTCGGGCGGCGTGTTGTTTTTTTGTCGTTTTGATTATAATAAGTTCAAAGTCTTGCCGGTAAATCCGCGCGGCGCATGGAGGATATGGTGTCCGACCTTTTGCTTCAACAGAAGAACGACCTGCTGAAACAGCTTATTTCGGTGATGAACACCACCATCAAGCTGGACAATATCCTGAGATATATCCTTGATTTGATTAACATGGTGACAACCGCCGAAGCCAGCGTCATCATGACCAAAGAAGTTCTCGAAGGGGAGAACCTGACAGTGAAGGCGGTGGCGGGCGAGTTGAAAAAGACGCTTGTCGGCAAGGAATGGCCGATGAGCAAGGGGCTGATTTCCGAGGCGTACACTACCGCAAAGGAAAAGATTGTCAACAAGCCGTCCGCCGAGCCGGGCTATTCACCTGACATCAACACATTCCTAAACATCACGGTTAGCACGGCGATGGTTATCCCCCTCAACTCCGACGGGCGCATGGTCGGAGCTTTAGAGGTAATCAACAAAAAAAGCGGACTGACGTTCCAGCCGGATGATATGGAACTGGCGATGGTGCTGGCCGAACAGGCTGCGGCGCTTCTGGGCCAAGCGGCGGCGGTGAAAAGCACAGAAGCGCGCATTCAGCGTTTCAACGCGCTGCTCGGAGTGGCAAAAGAAATCGCGCAACTCGACGACCTGCATTCTCTTCTGTTGAGAATCATGAGCGCGGCGAAAAAAGTAATGCGCGCCGAGGCCAGTTCGCTCTTTCTAGTGGATGAAAAAACAAACGAGTTGTACATAGAGAACGCGCAGGGCGATGTGGGAGAGCAGATAAGCCAGATACGGCTGCCGATCGGTCGGGGAGTTGCAGGCTGGGTCGCTCAAAAGGGCAAACCCGATCTTGTGCCGGACGCATATCAGGATTCTCGCTTCAACCCGGAGTTCGACAAGAAGACCGGTTTCAGAACGAAGTCAATAGTTTGCGTGCCGCTGGAATTCAAAGGCAGGACGACTGGCGTCATACAAATCATCAACTCGATGGATAAAGAGGCGTTCGAGGAAGAAGACGTCGATTACATGGTGGCGCTTGCGGGACAGGCGGCGGTCGCCATAGAAAACTCCCGGCTTCTGAAGGAAAACAAGGAACTCTTCCTAAACGTCGTTATGTCGCTGGTCAAGCTTATAGATTCAAGGTACAAATATTTCGCCGGACATTCGGTGAGAGTCGCCACGTACGCGTCGCTCACCGCTCGAATGATGGGGCTTACGGGGGACACTGTGGAGAGAGTGCAGATATCGGCGTTTCTGCACGATATCGGCAGATTGCAAATACCCGAACGCGTGTTGCTTAAGCCCGGCCCTCTGGCTCCCGAAGAAATCAAGGTTGTCAGGATGCAACCTTTGATAGGCGCAAAATTCGTGCAAGGCATCAAACAACTGGGTTACGCGGTTGAAGCGATTCTCGGCCACATGGAGCACTACAACGGACAGGGATATCCGCGCGGACTCAAAGGCGAAGACATTCCTCTGTTCGGAAGGATAATAGGGCTTTGCAACGCGTTCGACGCGATGTGTTCCGAACGACCCTACCGTCAGCCGATGGAGATGAACGCGGCGAGAGGCAAAATATCCACTATGGCGGGAAGCCAGTTCGACCCCAACGTGGTGAAAGCCTTCATCGCGGTGTATGACAAAGGCCTTATCAAACGATAGCCTCTGCGCCCCTGCCCGCTCTTTCATCCATTTGCTATAGCGCCTTTCGATTATCATGTTTGACGTTAAGCTGCGATTCAAGACGCTTGCCAATGCAGTTTGCCATCTACGATAAGGGAAACCGCGGTTTTTCTTCGAGCATAAATAATTTGAAATTAATATGTATTTCTGATATGTTTTTTAATCGCAAGTGAATATCAAGGAGGATATTATGGCCGACGCTAGAAATTTCAGGAAATATCTGGAAGAGCTTTCTGGAAATAATTATCTAAAGAAAAAAGTAAAATCTCTCGAGAAAAAGAACGAATCGCTCGAAAAAGAAATGAAGGAATTGAAGGAGCTTCTTAAACAAATCAAAACCAACATTCCCAAAGCTCTTCCCAAGCAAAAAGGGAGAAAACCTCGTCCGATGATAAGAATCATCGAGGACGAACTGGCGAAACAAAAAGACGGAAAGATGAAAGTCACCGACATCGTAAAGATGTTGAAGAGGAAGAATATAAAGTCAAAGACGCAGAATCTGTATTCGTCCGTGGCCGCATCGCTGGCGAACAGCCCGAAGTTCGAGAAAATCGGAAAGGGCGAATATCGTCTAAAATCAAAAGCTTCGGCTGCTCCCGCCAAGAAAAAAGTCGTTAAGATAGCGACGAAAGGCAAATCCAAGTCATAATCAAAGAGGCCGGCCTATCTGGGCGGCCCCGTAGTGTGTTGAGATTTCACAAGCCTTCCCCTGAAAAGGAAGGCTTGTTTATATTACAAAACTCATCGATGAGCTAGACTCTGTCGGACAGTCAACGCGGCGAAGACATGAAGACGCTTATTTCAAAAATATCTATACTAATGGCGGCGGCGTTAATTATCGCGTCCATTCCGGCGAAAACAGAGGCCCTAGTATGCAACGGGTCGAGCGCGTTGTGCGACAGGCGCTATGACGAGACAGTATTCGCAGGCGCTCACAATGCTATGTCCAGTGCGGACGCAGGATGGATTCTTCCCAATCATTATGTGGGAATAGAAGAACAGCTTGAGTTAGGCGTAAGAGCGTTGAATCTGGACATATACGTATACGCAGGAGAAGTATATATGTGTCATTCCGACTGCGCGTTCGGAAGAAGGTCGTTAAAAGACGCGCTGTCGGCGGTTAAAAGATTCATGGAGAATAATAAGGGGGAAATAATTACAATCAACTTTCAGGACGAGACGCGTGGCGAAATGGATGTGGCATCCGTGTTCGAGGAGGCAGGACTGTCGGAATACGCGAGCGAACATAAAAGAAGAGAGAGTTGGCCGACGCTTCGCGAAATGATAGACTCCGGCAAGCGCCTCGTCGTCTTCGGCAATAGCGGATACCCTCGCGCCCCGTGGTTTCTTGTCGAAAGCGAACACGCATGGGCTTCGCCTTATTATGCTGAAACTATCAAGCAATTTGAGTGCGGAAACGCGGTGGAAGACCGTCAGGTTTATATACTTTCTCATTTTCTGACCGCGCCGTACGCGATGCCGCCCCTAGCCGCCAAAGCAAACAAGAAAGATATTATTGTCGGGCGCGCCGCGAGATGCTGGAAAGAAACAGGGAGACGTCCCAACATTATTCTATTCGACTTCGCGACCGTCGGAGATGTTGTGGAAGCTGTTTCGATGTTAAATGAAATGCGCGACCCGTCAGACCTCCGCCCTGTGTCGCGACAGGAGCCACGAGAATGAAAAAAGCGTCGCCCGCTCTAGCCGGAGGGCTTCTTCTACTCGGTGTGTTTTTCTGGGGAGTCACATTCCCGGTGGTCAAAGAGGCGATGCGGACGCTCGATGTGTTTTCATTTCTTGCGTTCAGATTTTTCGCCGCAGGGGTTCTTCTGTTCGCGATGTATTATAAGAAAATCGTAAGATGCTCGAAAGCCACAATTATTAAAGGAATCGGAATAGGAGCGCTGCTTGCGCTTTCTTTTGCCGCGCAGACGCTGGGAATAAAATACACAACCGTTTCCAACGCGGCATTCATAACTGGACTGTACATAATAGTCGTTCCCGCGGTCGTGGCGATATTGGACAAGCGAGCGCCCGGAGGCGCTCAGACGCTTTCGGTTATTATGGCGTTGGCCGGACTGACAATTCTGACATTCACGCTTCCGTTTTCACTCAACGCGGGAGACTGGTGGACGCTGCTCTGCGCGTTCACGTTCGGGCTGCACGTTGTCTCCATGGGACGAATGATGGGAGACGTGGACGCGGAAGCGTTTTCTGCGATACAGGCAATGACTGTGGCGATTCTATGCGGAGTCGCCGGGATTTTTTCCACAGGCGGGCTGGATTTCGCCGCGGGGGCCGCGTCGTGGAAAGCGATTCTGTTCTGTGCCGTTCTGGGAAGCGCGTTTACTTTCACGGTGCAGGCGCGCTACCAGCGGAGCATTTCCGAAATCAGCGCGGCGGTGATATTCTCAGCCGAGCCGCTGTTCGCGGCTATAGTCGCGAATTTTTATCCGGGAATCAACGAGCCTCTCACAGCGCGGACGCTGATAGGAGGACTTCTGATTTGCGCGGCGATGGCGGTGTCAGGCGCAAAAACAGCAAAAACCCGGAAATAACCATCGTTTTATTTTCGAGACATTATTTCTATATGGTTTCAGAGGCGCGTAAATTTGTCTTGTTACAATGTTGCGCTTTTGATGAGTGAAATTATGTGCTAAAATCCAATGCGCGGCGCAGATTAGACATCGGACATCATCGCAGCGTCTGAGAATGAAAAATAACACAACAATAATGGAGGATAGATGCAATGAGAATGCCTTTGATAGCAGGGAACTGGAAGATGAACGGAGACGTGGCGGGAGTTGAAAAGTTTGCAGACGAATTCGAGATTTCGCAGGAAATCATAGAGAAGCGTCAGATGGCAATCTGCCCGCCATTGACGCTGATGAGCGCGTGGAGAGCGGCCGCCGAAAGCAAACCGCACATCAAGCTCGGAGCGCAGAACGCGCACTGGAAGTCGAGCGGAGCGTACACCGGCGAAGTGTCTCCCGGAATGCTAAAGGAAGCCGGCTGCTGGTGCTGTATCGTCGGCCATTCAGAGAGACGGCAGTATTTCGCAGAGAACGACGCTGACGTGAACAAGAAGATGAACGCGCTTCTTGACGCTGGATTGGTTCCGATCGTGTGCGTTGGAGAGACACTGGAAGAACGCGAGGCTGGAAAGATGGAACAGGTTATAACGACGCAGGTTTCAGGCAGCGTTCTTGCTTCCGCCGACAGAGGCGATCTGTCCGTGATAGTGGTAGCATACGAACCCGTGTGGGCAATCGGGACAGGCAAAACAGCCACCTCCGATCAGGCGCAGGAAGTCTGCGGACTTATCAGAAAACTGCTTTCGGACAAGCTTGGCGCGGCTTCTGCGGATGCCATAAGAATTTTGTACGGCGGCAGCGTGAAACCTGACAACATGTCGGAACTCATGTCGAAGCCGGACATCGACGGAGGTCTTGTCGGCGGGGCAAGCCTTAAAGCGTCGGACTTCATGGGCATAGTAGGATATAAAGGGTAAGCTGGCGCGCGCGACGGAAACCGCAACGGAACAGAAAACGCGGAACGAGCTATGCTGCCGAGGGGTTTTCTAAAAAATCTGGACGCGGGGCTGATCGGCTCCTCCGGGCTGTTGGCTCTGATAGGTCTGGCGTCTCTGTATTCTTTAGGTCGCCAAGACCCTTCGGGTTGGATGTCGCAATTTTCCTTCAATCAGGCGATGTGGCTTGTCGCCGCCGTCATCCTCGGCGTCGCTTGTTGGACGCTCAACTACCGCTTATGGGACAGGTTCTCATGGGCGCTGTACATGGTGAATATAGCGTTGCTGGTAGGGTTGCTCGTTGCGGGAATGACGATCAAAGGCGAGGCCACGATGCGCACCCTCGGAGCAGGCAGCATCCAGCCTTCGGAGCTTGCGAAAGTCCTCTTCATTCTCACTTTCGCCGGATACCTCGCCAGATACCGCGAAGAGATGGACAAACTTCTTTTCCTCAGTCTCGCCGCAGCTCAGTTCATACTGCCGTTCATTCTCATAATGCTTCAGCCCGACCTCGGAACGGCGATAGTGTTCATAATTGTTTTCTTCGCGATGCTTTATGTGAGCGGCGTCGACTGGCTGACTGTTTTCGTGAGCATGGTGGCGCTTGTTTCTGCAGGACTCGCGGCCTCGCCTTTCGCGCTTAAAGAGTATCAGTTCAAGCGGTTGATATCGTTCATAAACCCAGACGCTGACCCTCTCGGCTCCGGCTACCAGCTTATGCAGTCCAAGATAGCTATAGGTTCTGGAGGCCTTTGGGGAACGGGATTGCTGGACAGTCCGCAATCCGGGTTGGGCTTTTTGCCTGCGTCTCATACTGATTTCATATTCTCTTCTATCTGCGAGCAGGCTGGGTTCATAGGCGGGGCCGCCGTCATTCTGCTTTTCGCGTGGTTTCTTTTCAGAGTGGTGCGAATAGCGGCTCAGGCGGAAGACCTTTTCGCGGTGTACATCGCCGCCGGAGTCTTCGCGATGATCGCCGGTCAGGCCATGATCAATATCGCGATGACAATGGGCTTGTGCCCGATAACCGGAATACCGTTGCCATTTGTCAGCTACGGCGGAAGCTCGATGCTTGTGAACGCCGTAGCAGTGGGGCTGCTCCTCAACATTTCTATAAGGCGCAGAAAAATAATGTTCGGCTGACGGACCTGCCAAAGGGCCGTCGCTGTGGGAGATAAACAATGTCAATAGATGAAAAGCTCGCAGTTCTCGTGTTGGCGGCCGGCAAGGGAAAACGCATGAAGTCGGACATCGCCAAGGTGTTGCACGAGGTTGCGGGCAAGCCGATGTTGTCTTACGTTCTGGAAAGGGCGTCGGAACTTGCAGCCGCGCGCGTGATTGTCGTCGTCGGACATAAAAAGGAAACCGTCATCTCCATGCTTCCTTCAGGAGTGAGCCACGCCGTTCAAGAGCCGCAGCTTGGCACCGGTCATGCCGTGATGTGCGCGGAGAGCCTCTTCAGAGACGCTAAGGGAGATATACTAATCCTGTACGGAGACGTCCCGCTGATAACGGCCCGCACCATCCGTTCGCTTTTGAAAAACCATAGAGAATCGGACAATTCCGGAACGATACTAACCGCGATTCTAGCCGAGCCTGCGGGTTACGGCAGGATTGTTAGAAACGAATCGGGAGGAGTAGACGCAATAGTCGAACATAAGGACGCCGGGCCGCAAGAACTCGCCATAAAAGAGATAAACACCGGGATATGCTGTTTTAAAGTCGCCGATCTTCTATCAGTGCTAACGGAAATAAAAGACGACAACGCGCAGGGCGAGTATTACATCACGGACGCAGTGGGTCTGATGAGGAGCCGCGGGATGCGTGTCGGGGCGGTCGTCGCGTCGAACCCGGCTGAGACGGAAGGCATAAACACGGAAGAACAGAGAGCCGCTGCGGAGCTTGTCATGATAAATCGCCTCGGCGGCAATTGAATAATATTGCGTTTGCTTTGGAAATCACTTTTGCAGATTAAGTCCGTCAAAAGCGCGAGCGGCGCGGGCGGACAGCTCCTGAAAGCAGAAACACTGCGGCTCCGAGCAAGACTATGGACGCGCCGCTAGATATATTCAGATAGTAGCTGACGACAAGACCGCCGATGACGGTGAAAAAAGTGTAAACCATCGAAGCGGCGATTACTGCGCGGTAATCATTGAACCACATTCTTGCCGTCGCGGCTGGCAAAACCAGCAGCGCGCTGATAAGCACTATGCCTATGACTTTCATGCTCATCACCACGGTTACGGCTATCGCGCCGAGCAGCGCGTAGCGGAGAGCGTCCATAGGGAGCTTGAGAGAGCGCCCGTATTCCTCGTCGAAACACATCACAATGAACTCTTTGAAGAACAGAGCGACGACGCCTAGCACGACCGCGCCCATAGCCGCCACCGCGATGATGTCGCCTGAAGTCACAGCAAGAATGTTGCCGAATAGATAGCCGAACAAATCTACGGTGTATTGTTTTTTTAAGCCAATTAAGAGAGCGCCCATAGCCATCGCGACGGAGAACATGATGCCGATAGCGGTGTCTTCGGAAATCTTCCTCGACTGGCTGACCCGCGCCACTATCAGAGCGGCGGTGAAAGAAAAGACGACCGCGACGCCGACGGGATTAGCTCCGAGGAAGCTGCCAAGCGCCGCCCCGCCGAAGGCGGTGTGGGATATGCCAACTCCTATGAAGCCGAGGTTGCGGTTCACCACGAAAAAGGAGATCACGGGACAAACCAAGCTGACAAGCGCGCCGATTATGAGAGCCCGCTGCATGAATGTGTATTCTAATATTTCCATATCAGTCCGCGACCTCAGAGACTTCCCCGCCGCGCCTGACGACCCGGTGCGGGATGTCCCCGTGCAGAAATATCTCTTTGTGCTCTCCTATGAAACCCTCTGTCACCGGGCATGTCAGTCTTTCAGGCTTGTCGTGAACCACCACATTCACGTTCACGCAGGCGACTTGGTTGCAAACGCGGGGAATAACGCCCATATCATGGGTAACGATAATGATTGTCAAACCGAGATCGTCCCTGAGCCTTTCTATCAAAGCGTAGAACGAATCCTGAGAATGAGCGTCCATGCCGGCCGCAGGCTCGTCGAGCAGAAGAAGCTCCGGCTTGGCGGCGAGCGCGCGGGCTATGAAAACGCGCTGTCTCTGTCCGCCGCTCAATTCGGAGATGTGGCGCGAGCTCATATCGCCCACCTCCATGATTTCAGCCGCTTCAGCCGCCGCCGCTCGCTCGCTCGCCCCCACCCTCTTCATCATCCCAAGTTCGCCGTACATCCCCATGAGTATCACATCGATGACTTTTATCGGGAAACGCCAGTTGGCCGAGGCGTGCTGCGGCATATATCCCACGCCCCTGCCGTTGGCGGAACGTCTGAAGTCAAACTCGATCTGTCCTTCCTCAGGTTTTATCAGGCCTGCGACGAGTTTTAAAAGAGTGGACTTTCCACCGCCGTTTGGGCCGACCATTCCGAACACCTGTCCGCGCTCGACATCCATGCTGACTCCGGCAATAGCCGGAGTCGCCGCTCCGTCGTATGAAAATGAAATTCCTTTTGCTTTTACAATCGCGTCGGACAACACTCTACCTCAACGCTTTTCTCATTTCGCCCAAGTTGTATCTCATGAGTTTCAGATAGCTGTCCCTGCCGAGGACGCCGGGGCCTCCGAGGGGATCGAGTATAGCCACTTTAATTCCGGCTTCCTTCGCTATGACATCGGCTGTTTTCGAGTTCAATTGAGGCTCGGCAAAAATCGCTTTTGCTTTCGACGCTCTGGCTTTGTCCACAATTCTCGCCAACTGCTCCGGCGCAGGCTCCTTGCCCGGAAATTCCTGTATCACCCCGGCCTGCTCCAGTTCGTAATCCTTTGCCATGTAGTCCCAAGCGGAATGGAAGGTTATGAATTTTCTTCCTGCCAACGCTTTAGAGTGGACCGTCAATTCGCCGTCAAGCTTTTTTAGTTCAAGGATATAATCATCGGCTTTCTCCGAAAAATAACCGGAGCTCTCAGGAGCCTTCTCAATCAAAGCGTCTTTAATCACGCTTACGATTATCATCGCTCTCCTCGGACTAAGCCAGTAGTGCGGATTCGCCTCAATTCCGTCTTCTTGCTCGCCTTCATGCGCGCTCTCGCCTTCATGTCCGTGTTCGTGAGCCTCTCCCATGATGGGTTTCACATGGTCGGAAAAATGAATCGTTTTAACATCCTTATTCTGAACTGAAGAGAGCATTTTATCAGCCCAGAACTCGAACCCGAATCCCACCAGAGCCACAATGTCGGCGTCGCTCAATACCTTCATGTCCGCCGGAAGAGGCTCGAACGTGTGAGGCGACTGTCCCGGTTGAACTAAGAACTTAACGTCAACATGCTCGCCGCCCACCTGACTTATTATGTCCGCAAGAGGAAATATCGATGTCACGACGACGATGCTGTCGTTTTCAGGTTCGACTTTTTTCGTCGGTTTTTTCGAGCACCCCGCCGCCGCGACAATCAAAACAGCCGCCGCTATCGCCGCCGCGGCATTCATCCCCTGTCTTATCCGCATGTCAAAGCCTCCTGAATACTATCGTTGAGTAGATTCTATAGCGCGCCGCAACGAACGACAACCTAGTTGAATCCGCGCGGAAATCATGCGCCCCGCGAATAATTGCTGAAGCTACTCAACCGAGGTTGTTCATTATCTTTTGGATTATCTCGTCTTTTTCCGCGCCGCTCAATTCGACCTGCTTGAATTCCATCGTAACGCCGTCGTTCTCATATCTCGGAAGCACGTGAAAATGCGAATGCATAACACGTTGCCCTGCGGCGGCTCCCACATTGTTAATGAAATTAATTCCATCGCAGCCTACAGCGCTCTTCACTGCGGAGGCGACTTCGCTCATCAGCTTCGAGCAGTCCGCCAACTCCTCTGTGGTCATCTCCAGCAAATCCTGCCTGTGCTCCTTTGTTATTATGAGAGCGTGCCCCTTGGTGGCCGGAAAGGCGTCCAGCATCGAAACGCATGTGTCATTCTCCGCGATAAAACGCACAGGGATTTCGCCTGCGATTATTTTACAGAATATGCAATCCGGATTCTTTGCCATGTTCGTTCTCCATGAGTTTCCGCCAACCGTTCGCGGCGGACTTTTTCTGAGTAAATATTATCACAGCGCCGAAATACTTAAAACAGTTTAATCTTGCCGTTTATGTCTATTCAGATAATCTCGACGCCTTTTTTCCTCGGCTTTGAAGGCAGTTTTATCTGCATTGGGAAATCGCCTTGGATATCGCGTTTGGTAGGATAGCCGACGGAAATGAGAGCGACTATGCGGGAGCGGCTAGGCGCTTCTATAATCCTTGCCGCCCTGCCCTCATGGAAATCGGGCATAATGTTCAGCGCTAATCCCAACTCGGCGGCCATAAGAGATATGTGAGAAATCGCGATCGGCACGTCAATCATAAAATAAGGCTGTTCTTTGCCGCGCGCGCGTTGAGCGCCGTCATCAGCAATCGCCGCAATTACAACTCCCGCTTCCGGGAAAGGCGTCTGAAGCCCCCTCTCATTGTGCGCGCACGATTCGAGCCTCCATTGATTCTCCTTGCAGCGAATTATCACAAATCGCCATATCTGACTGTTAGAAGAAGACGGAGCGAGCCGCGCGGCTTCCATCAGCCAGTTCAATTTCCACTCTTCAACATCCTTCTTCGCGAACGTGGAAACAAACCTCGTCTTTTTCAGAAGCCCCGGCACGATGTCATCGGCGTTCATGCCCGCCGATATTGAAGCGCCAGCAAGAAGCTCTGCGTCCGGCGTAAGGTCCCATACAGCCGGCTTTCCGAACTTTTCCAAGAACACTGTTTCAGTCAGCGGCCTTCTCTGATAGTGGAGTCTCTTCTTAATAAACCTGTCGAACTGCCCCGTGATGTCCAAGGGAGTTATCTGTTTCTGAAAAGGTATGCCGATCGGCGACATTGCGACTATTCGCGTTCCTTTAGGCAGCTCCAATGCCTTTGCCACCGGAGCTTCGTCGAAAGCTCCCAGCCAACAAGTTCCCAAGCCCGACGCTCTAGCGGCCAGCGCGAAGTTCTCAAAGGCCATCGCCGTCTCCATAAGGTAAAACTGCTTGTCTCCCTTTCTCGGAGCGGAGTCTGGGTTAGCCGTGACGCACACCATCCCCGGTATGTCACCTGCTGCCATCCAAACATTGGTTTTCCCCTTAAAGCCGGACATAGCGGCTTTTCTGCACGCCGCCGCCTGTTTCTCCTCCAAAATAACTTTAATGTTCCAAGAGGGAGAACTGCCGAATGCGGCGGACAGCCGCGCTGCCGCTACCGCGCCGTTCAGCGCCTTTTTCGGCGCGACTTCAGACTCATATTTTCTTACACTTCTTCTTAATCTGATAACTTCAATAAGAGAAACGGGTTCCTTGATTTCTGCCATCTCGCCCCCCGGTCATTTTTTATTCACAGGCTTGTGCAATATTTCACTTGTTGGATTTTATTATAGCGCTTATGGCAAATATTGGTCAAAATTCGATTATTTTACGACAAACCAATTTCTGCCAGAGCGTTATTGTTTGATTTTAAAGCTTTTCCCTCTTAGAAGATAAAAACGATGAAGAGTTATGTCCACATCTTCGACGACCTCTCCGCCTTTCACCGTCAGAAGCGTCGGATCATGAAACGACCCGAACCCGCCGCACATATCGTCATATTGTTCGCATATCAGCCCGTCTCCGTCGCAGTCGGTCGCGGCCATAAAGTAGTACTTGCCGTCAGGAATATTGAAAAAGGAATAACCCCCGCCCGGAAAAGGAATAGCCCTGTAATCAACTAAATCTTCAAATCTATCAAGGAGCGCTACATACAAATAATTCTGGTATTCACAGTTCTCCAGCGGGGCTACGCTTGTATCAGGAACAGACATTCTGACCTTCACAACTTTCTCGCCGCCGTTAGAGAATAACAGAACGCGCCCGTTGTAAGTTCCGGCGGGCAATCCAGTCCTGTCAACTTCTACCCTTAAAGTAACTGAGTTCGCCGCCGGAGCCGATAGAACCGCCTTCAACCAATTCGGATAAAGTTCCGTGGTCGCCATAACGGAATTGATTACCAAATCCCCGGAGCCTGTGTTTGTGATAATGACAGTTTTGCTGTTTATGCCCGTGTGGAAATAAACATCGGAAGGAGACGCAGAAATCGCCGGCCTCGAAGGCTCTACATACGACCCTGCCGACTTTTTCGCTTCCCTGACCGCCGCGTAAGCATTAATCAAACCGGCTCCATACATCGTGTCCGTCCCCGGCTCGCCAAGGTCCGTGGCGGTCTGCGACATCGTTTCTGCTATCTCGTCGGAGGTAATCGAAGGATTTGCCGCAATCATTAGCGCCGCCACTCCCGACGCGTGGGGAGCCGCCATAGACGTCCCTTGGTAATAAGCATAAGCGGAATCGTTGTCTGCTTCGTCGCTCCTAACCGAGCTTAAAACTCCGTGAGCCGTCTCGTAATACGTGTAACCTCCGGGAGCCGCCAGTCCGAGTCCGGGGCCTTTGTTCGAGTACCCTGTAACAACCCCGTATGTGTCTACCGCGCCCACTCCCACCGTGTAATCGCACAGCGCCAATGTGTTTATTCCGCTCGAGCTATAGTGGTTTCCAGAAGATATGAAAGCGATTGCCCCAGCGTTGTGAATCATCTGAAACGCTTCCCTGAAAGTCGATAGGCAACCCGAACCGGGACCGTATCCCAAACTCAAATTTATTATCTTCGCCGGCTTTGATGGAACCGTCCCTGAATCGTTCGGCAATCCGACGGCATAATACAACGCTTGAATCAGATCATCAGCGTCAATGCCTCTGGTTCCGGCGACGCGAATGGGCATTATCTTTCCTGACCACGTCACTCCCGCCACGCCTTTCGAGTTGTCGGACGCCGCCGCGATCGTTCCCGCCACATGAGTTCCGTGGTGTCCTCTATGCTCTGAGGAGTCTGGCGGAATTGCTCCGTAAAAACACCTTGAATCCGTCACATCCTCCGGGTCGGAGTCTATGCCGTCGCCGTCGCATGCGCTGTAGGGGTCTGAAATGAAGTCATACCCTGCAACCAGCCTTCCTCTCATATCCTCATGCTTTGAGACAATCCCGGAATCCAACACGGCAACGATGACATCGTCGCTGCCCGTCGTTATATCCCATGCTCTAGGCAGGTTAATCAATTCATAGTGCCACTGATTGTAATACATAGGATCGTTAGGCGTTCGGAAAACGCCGCCTATCGCGTTCAAACCGACTGTTTGCACATCCGGGTCTGATGTCAGATCGAGGCATGCGCTGCGGGTCACATCAAGAGCTTCTTTTTCTCCGGCTCCTCCTATGCCTATGGTCAGCAAGGAAAAACCGAAATCTCTTTTCTTTTTCACGCCCAATCCGCGCGAAGCGGCGAAATCAGAAACCGACACTCCCTGCCTCAGGCCGACCATCAGTTCCCCGGCTATGAATTCTTGGGCTTCGCACGCCGTTGTCGCGATATTCTTGCCTCGATATATCGTCCGCCGCGAGAGATCGCGTTCCGTATCATCTTTCAATATAATCGGCGAGTCGAGAGCTTCATACGAGTATTCGCCAGTCTCTGAAACGCGGCCGGACGTCTGCGACAAATTCAAAATCAGCCTGCCTGTCGCCCCTCCGTATTCCGAAGTGGGCCCAAGACACCTTATTTTGGTCTCAGCGTCCGTCCACAGATTGTCCTTCCCGTCGTTTACTCTGACCCGCACTGTAAACTCGCCGCTCAGAGCCGTTGTGAATATGTATTTGTTGTTTTCAACCTTTATCAACGTTCCGCCGGGGTCTGCGCTCCATTCATATCTGACAGAATCCTTATTTGGGTCGCTCGCCCTCGCAGTGATCGTCGTCTGTTCGCCGATTATGATATCCTTCTTTGAAACCTCTAATGCTTCGACTATCGGAGGAAAATTCACCAAGTCCCTCGTCATCCCTCCCCCGCCGCCGCATCCCGCGAACGTCATTACGACAAAGGCAATGCCAAACGCAAATAATGCCGCCCGCAGCGCTCTGCTCGTAAATCTCATGGCGATTGCCTTAATTCCCACAGGATAATTATATCAATAAAATCATCCTGCAAAGACGCTCAACTAAAAATCGTTGACGAATGACATTAATATCGGACATTCGTCTAATACTCTCAAATCTATATATTCAATTTCTATTAAGTTATAGTCGCTTTCATGCCGCGTTACTCAAACAACCGCTTATATTCCGGATAACCTTCCTTTTCCAAATCCTCCACAGGGACGAACTTCAACGCCGCCGAATTGACGCAATACCTTGTTCCTTCCGGAGCCGGGCCGTCCGCAAACACATGTCCGAGATGTGAATCCGAAGCCTTGCTCCGTATTTCCACTCGAACCATCCCATGCGTCGAATCCTTCTTTTCCACTATACTGCTTTTATCTATAGGACGGGTAAAACTCGGCCAACCAGTTCCAGAATCGAACTTGTCCTTTGAACTGAAAAGAGGTTCGCCTGTAACCACATCCACATAAATGCCTTCCCTTTTGTTGTTCCAGTATTCGTTGTCGAAAGGCGATTCCGTCGCGTTGCGCCTTATGACCTCATACTGCAACGCAGAGAGCCTCTCTTTTAACTCATCGTCTCCCGGAATATCGGCGAGTCTGTTGGATTCGGGCGGCTGAACTCCCGTTCGCGGCAACGGACATCCCTTCCATGCTCTGTCAATAAATCCGGTCCTGCCTGAAGCCGCCTTGTAAGCGTTGTACCGGGCGTGATTCTTTTTGTAATAATCCTGATGATAATCCTCCGCCGGATAAAATTTTTCCGCCGGTCTTATCGCCGTCGCAATTGGCCGGTTGAATACTCCCAGTTTCCCCAGCCGCTCTTTAGACGCTTCAGCAGTTTTCTTTTGATTTTCATCATGATAAAAAATCGCTGTTGCGTACTGAGTCCCTCTATCGGCGAACTGCCCCCCTTCATCCGTCGGGTCTATCTGCCTCCAGAAAACCTCTACCAGCGTCTCGTAGCTCACCTTGTCCGGGTCAAACTCCACTTGAACGGCCTCCAGATGCCCCGTATCCCCGGATGTCACATCCTCGTATGAAGGATCGTCCAGATGTCCGCCAGTGTAGCCTGCCACAGCGGATATAACGCCATCGATTTTCTCGAAAGGTCCCTCTATGCACCAGAAGCATCCTCCCGCAAAAGTCGCCTTATCAGTTTTGATCGCTGTCATTATTTTCTCTCCTCCGTTTGCGCGCGCGTCCATGCTTTCACGACGAAACATGCCGAACAAGGCAAATGCCGCTGTTACAGCAATTAATGCCGCCGCGATGATTTTTATATTCATAATTGCGCCTTCTGCCAAATGACTCCGTTGAGTCATTTGAGAATCAGTTCATGCAAATATAAAACCCTTTTCTAACGTTTGAAACAATCAAGAAGACGATGAAGTTCCTTAGATGATGCGGCAGATTAAGAGTCGCCTTGAGGATCGTCCAGTAAGCTTGATACTTTTTTCAATAGAATATCGTTTTTGAATGGTTTTTCCAGATAGTCGTTTGCGCCGGCTTGTTTAGCGGCGAGCTTGTGCTCGCGGGAGCTTAAGGCCGTAACCATTATGACAGGAATTTCCGCTGTATCTTCTTTCGACCTTATTGCTTTCAGCGCGTCTAGGCCAGAAAGCCTTTCGAGCTTGTCGCCCGGCATGGCGATATCCATTAAAACGAGATGGATTGTTTCGTTTTTGAGGATTGAGAGCGCTTTTATGCCATTCTCCGCTCTCAGCAAGTCGTACTTGTCTCGTAAAATTTCTTCTATGTAATCGGTAATGTCAGATTCATCGTCGACGATGAGTATTCGTTTTTTTTCGATTTCAGACGTTGAATTCAATTCGTCGCTTCTCCTAAGCCTTACTGTCATCATAATATAATACAGGCGCTCGCCTCGAAATCAACAAAAAAATGTCATTGCCCGGTAGGACAATCGCCGTCTACCGACCGCCGACGGTTTTTTATTGGTGACTTAATCCGAGCCTTTCGTTCAGCATTCCCTGTATGTGGCTCCTCAATCCGTCCACAAGCTCGCGCACTCGCTTAGGCTCCGCCATAGCGTCAGGATGCTCTTCATAATAATTTATAGGCGTGTCGAAATAAATGTCGAATTTAGACGGCAGCGGCACAAGTCCCAACAACCCCAGCCACGGAAACAACGGCGTCAGGGGCAGATGCTTGAAGCCTAGAAAATTCAGATCGACTTTGCCTAGAGTCATGGCCGCCTCTTCCGAACCCGTCACGCAAGTCGGTATTATCGGCGTTCTGTATTTTAGAGCGTATTCCATGAATCCGACGGTGAACTTATCGACCTTGTATTTTTTGAAAATCGTGTGAACGTCGCCTTCAGCCCCAGTGGGAAACACGACTATTAGATTCTGGTTCTCAAAGACTTTTTTCACATTTTCATCACAGCCGACTATCTGTCCGCCGCGTATCACGAGCACCGACCCGCCGGGTATCCCCGGTATCGATTTGTTAACAATCGTTCTTATGAAACGGGGTTTCTCCAGTTCCACAAGCCCGGCAGTCCATATCATCGCGGCGTCGAAAGGAAGAATAGGCGCATGATTCGCCACTATGAGGCCCGGCCCTTCGACCGGAATGTTTTCGATGCCGTGCGCGTCCGCCTTGAAATAGTTCTTATAAATAAAGAGGATAATAGCGCCAACCTTCGATATCACTTCTAAGCTGGTCCCGAAATCGTCATATCCGTTTTCATCGAAATCGATGTCGGAATTCTGGATTTTGTTCTTCATGAATTCGACTGCGGTTCCGTCGAAGAAATCCTTGTTTTTCAATTCCCTGTAATCGTCCATTGCGTCTCCCGTCATAGAAATTTGCAAGGCAATCGCCCGCGCGGGCGCGTCTTAAGAGCCGGCGGCTGTTCCCGAAACATCAGGCGCAGCGCCGTCATCTCTGGGCCTGTTTCTTTCCGCGCGGCTTTTCTTTAAAGCGGCAGGGTCATATCCCAACTCCTCAAAAGCCCTTGCGCCGTCAACCGTGAACGGATATTTGATATAGTTAAAATCAAAGGACAGTTTCTTTGACCAAATGAATCTGCCGTTGTTGTGAACCAAGAAATCGGGGAGCGGAACCGGTTTTTTGCCGAGCCGACGGATAACTTCGCCGAGAGGAAGATGGATGTGGCCTCTGATGTTGTAAGCGCCTCTGGCGGTCGGGCATTTCAGAGCGGCTATAAAGGCGTCAAGAACTTCGTCTTCATATATTATCTGAAACATCGGATCGAACCCCAGAAGCGTCGGCACATAGTCGCCTTTCATGTACATCGTAAGAAGGCTCTCGCCCGAACTCCTCCAAATGGGAACCATTCGCAATATCACTACGCGCAGGCCGCTTGAACTCTGCGCCTGCGTCTGGCATATCATGTCCGCCTCGATGCGGTCTCTCACGCTCGGAATATCCCTGTTGCCGAGCAAAGGATGCGATTCGCGCAGAAGAGCCGGGTTGTCCAACCTTGCTCCGTAAACTATCGTCGAACTCGGATAAATAAACTGCCTGACGCCGTACTTTTTTGCCAGCCCCAGCATCTGGAACGTGCCGTACACGTTGGTCATCATTCGCTCGTCAGTTGACATCTCTTCGCTCTGCCCGAACGCAAGGTGTATGACGGCGTCGATGCTGCCCTCCGTCTTGAACACGTCTTCGATCCTCTTTTTTCGCGAATCGCCGAAAACGTGTCTCATGTCAGAACACTCTTGTTCGTCCATGTCGCACTCGCGCACATCGACTCCCACAATATCTATATCGTCGCCATACTCCTCGCGAAGCCGCCCTGCCAGCAATTTTCCAAAATATCCCGAACCGCCCGTCATTAAAACTTTCATAGCTCTCTCCGAAAATCATATTAGAACATCAATGTAGGCATAACCATAAGATGAATTTCACTCTGATTCTAACACAATAACAGAGCTAAAGCCATAAAGATGTAATCATCGCGACGCGCTCTTTAAGACAGAAGCGAAATAAAAAGATAGCCGCTTTGATCATTCGATCGCAATGATTTGAATCTGATATCTACAACGTTGCAGAAGTCTCGCGAATGTATTTTTCTGCGCGATCAAGCCGGGCCAAGCAGACATCCTGCCCGAGCAATTCCATCAATTCGAAAAGGCTGGGACCGAAGGTTTTGCCTGTGAGGGCAAGCCTGACCGGGTGTATCGTCTGATTGGCTCCAAGCCCCTTTTCCTCTTTCAAACGGACGTACATCTTCTCTATGCCGTCGTGATTGAAAGGCTCGACGGCGGCCAGTTCGGACTTGACCAGCGCGATGTTGTCCGCCGCGTTCTCCTTCGAAAAATGTTTCTTGGTTCCCTTTTCGTCGTAGGACTCTACATCTTTGAAAAAGAAATCCGCGTATTCGTCTATGTCGCTGAGTATCTTTACTCTCTCGGCTGATATCTCGACAATGCGCTCTATCCATCCCCGCTTCGTTTCCGACTCGTCGGCTGTGACATATCCCCGCTCCACAAGATAGTCCACCCACATTTTTACCACTCTGCTTCTGTCTATCGTCTTCATCCAATAAGCGTTTAGGTAGTGCAAACGAGCCTCGTCGAAGACGGAAGGAGCCTTGCTCATGGCCTCGATAGAGAACGCTTCAGCCAGTTCCCTTATCGTGAAGAATTCCCTGTCGTCCTTGGGGTTCCATCCGAGGAAAGCCAGATAGTTCACCATAGATTCGGGAAGGTATCCTTTTTCTCTGAACTGGAAGACAGACACCGCGCCGTGCCTTTTCGATAGCTTCGTCCTGTCCTGTCCGAGGATCATCGCTGTGTGAAGGTATTCCGGCACATGGAGTCCTAGCGTGCGGTTCACCAGCATCTGTTTCGGCGTGTTAGATATGTGGTCTTCCCCTCTGACAACATGGGTGATCTTCATCAGAGCGTCGTCTACGGCGTTGGTGAGAAGAAAAGTCGGCGAGCCGTCCGAGCGGGCGATAATGAAATCGTCGATGTCGTTCGTGTCGAACTCGATGGGGCCGCGCAGAAGATCGTTGAGGACAATCTTATCGTTCTTGGGAGTCATGAACCTGACGGAGAACGCATCGCGTTCCGACTCTTTTTTGATTTTTTCATCGTCTGACATCGCCCTGCAACCGCAATTAAACACGTCGGGAGAGCCTGAACTGCGCGCCTCTTCCCTCGCATGGTCAAGCTCCTCTTTTGTGCAATAGCACTTGTATGCCGCTCCTGATTCGAGAAGTTGTTTCGTGTAACCTTCGTAAATGCCACCGCGCTCGCTCTGGTAGTACGGTCCGAACTCCCCGCCCTTCATAGGCCCTTCATCCCAGTCGATGCCAAGCCATTCAAGATCGGCGATGATTAGGCGTTCGTATTCTTTTGTCGAGCGTTCCGTGTCCGTGTCTTCCATGCGAAGGACGACTACGCCGCCGTATCTTCTGGCAATCAGCCAGTTGAACAACGCCGTGTTTGCGTTGCCGAAATGGAATCTTCCTGTCGGGGAAGGAGCGAATCTTGTTCTTACGTTGTTAAGGTCCATCATGGTCTCCAGAATCTGCGGTCTGCGTCTTTAATGTCAATCTTGCGTGTCGAAGACGCGACGACCGTCAATTGTAGCGCAGGGCGTCGCGTCGGGCAATCGCCAACGCTTCGGCGCATTTTGACACGCGGCGATGCGGTGTAATATTATATTGAGAATCTTTGGCGGCTCCGCCGCCGCCCGATATGCTCTGGAGGTCTCGTAATGGATTTTAAGCTTTCCGACGATAATATAAGGCTGCAAAAACTTTTCCGCGATTTCGTCAAGAACGAGATAGAGCCTGAGGCCGATAGAATTGACAAAGAGGAAGCGTTCCCGACCGCGATAATCAAAAAAGCGGCTGAGCTTGGCTTCATGGGGACTCCGTTTCCTGAGAAATACGGCGGGGCCGGGCTTACCGAGACTGCGGCCGTCGACGTCGAGCACGGAG